>CAILLA010000127.1 GCA_903834925.1 uncultured Schlesneria sp. | reverse complement strand
TTCGACCAGCGTTTCCATTGTCCAGATCGATCTTCAGCGTGATCTGACGACATGGATATCCGAGCATGATTACCGCTGGCGACATTGGGTTCCCTCCCGAAAGAATCCTGATTGTTACGAACGCATTGCCTCAATCTTCGCCAACTCAGTCGCGTATCGATCGCAGAACCTCGATAGTTCATCGCCAAGCTGTTTCGTGAACTCGTCAGGCACAACCCGAATGCAGAACGGTGGCAAACCGTCCGCGTAGCTCACGAAGTCAAACCATTCACGACCTGTGACCAGAATTTCTCCGTGGACCTGACACCGGTATTCGGCAGGCAACACACCTTCACGCAGGTATTTCACATGCGTTTCGAGACTCGGGCACTTCAATTCGATTCCGCCTTCGTCACCGACGAGACCATCAGGCGAGCAACCAAAACGACCGCAATCCGACAGGCAGAACCCAACCTCGATCACTTCGCGATCATGCTCGAACTCGTACCATGATCTCGCAATCGGTTCGGTCTCTGTCCCGTTCGCCATCGCAGTCGACACGTATCCGCTCTCATCCGGCCAGATCGTCGCGAAGCGTTCCGCAATCAGTTGATTGATAAAAGGCTCTTGACTTGCTGACGGCTTCAGCGTCTTCGGCGTCAGAATCTTGTCGAAGTCCGAAGCGGTCGGAACACCTCTCCTCGCATGCCACCATTCCGTGCTTTTCTGAATGCACTCGACGAGTTTCACGACGCGACCTCGGCTTTCTTAGCTGCCGATGAAATGCACTTCGTGAGCAATCCAACTGCCGTCAGAAACTTCGATTGCGTGATGTCGCCAATTGTTCCGCCGTCATCGACTCCAACAGTCTTCAGAAACGCGACGAGTCGCTTTCCTTCCACTGGATTTCCAACCGCTCGGCATTGTGCGAGCATGTCATTCAGCGTTTCGACGGCACTTTCAGAAATCACATCCTTCGTGTTTCCGTCCGTATCTTGATCAGCGATAGTCACGGAAAATACCATACACGTCAGATATCGTTGAGCGTATGTAGACCATGCACCCTTGGCGTGAATAGGAGTCAACATTTGCTTTCCGCCAGTACCTGACTCGCTGATCGGCAAATCAACGTGACGTTCCTCGGAATGCCCTCCAACGTGCTGAATCGTCACGCACATTCGGCAATGTTTATCCAGAGGAGATTCGGCCTCGCCAAACGTCAGCGAAAACCCGTTCGCGGTATATGTCGGCTTGATCGTCGTGCTGACAGCATCAAGCGTAGGATACATCTTTTTCGTATGATCGTTTTGCTTGTCGCGAATAACCGCCTTCATTTCCGATTGAGCTTTATTCATGGCGACAGCGAACTCACGCTTTGCCTGCTCTGCCTGGAATTCCTTCTGAAGTGCGACCAGTTCCTTCAGTTTTTCGACGTCGAAATCCGGTCGCATGACAGCCAATTGGATGATTTCCATCGGTGACATTGCCGAGGATGTTTCCATTGGCACCATCGCTGTCTTGACATTATCGATTTCCGCAGTTTGTTCGCTCATGATTCCCCCTTTAAAAGCCTGTTATTCAACTCTTTCACTTGATCACGCAACGCGATTCGCTCCGCGTTTGCTTCCAACAATCGCTTTCGCAAAACCTCGTGGCTCGCGATCCAATCCCGTACTGGTTTCGACATGCAACCGAAGTCGAGCAACGATCTGGCCTCACTTTGGACAGTTCCCATGCGAACGCACTTCGCCAGATGTTCCGCCGCCTCTTGTTGGTCCATTACGACGCTCATGCTGTTGCCACTGCTTTCTGTTCTGTCTTCAGATTTTCACCGGCCTC
>CAILLA010000126.1 GCA_903834925.1 uncultured Schlesneria sp. | reverse complement strand
GCGTGATGAGCATGCGTCGGAAACGATTCGAGCGTTGCCTTAGCATCGGTACAGATATTTTGTTTCAATTCCGGAGTTGAAAAAGTGCTGATTCATATTCGCCTGGTTCTCGAACAATGCTCATCACGCGGAGCGATGATGGCTACTTTGGGCAGAGGTAGAACCTCACTCGCTTCTTTCCTTTGCGTCTTTGCGTTAAATACCAATTCGCAGCCAACTTTGGAAAATCTTTGACCGGTCGACCTCAAGACACGTGTCTTCTCGCGTCGGAAATTCAGTCATGCACACCTTCTTTCTCGGTTGGCGAAAAAAAGTGGGAATCATCACGCTCATCGTCGCCTGCATGTTAACTGGAGCGTGGCTCAGAAGTCTGGTCCGAATAGATTATGCCGTCGTTCGACTTTTTTCTTTCAGGTCAGGGAATGGGGGCCTTTTTTTGGAGCGGACAGTCTCGACAGATCCTGCCTTCCGACCACCAGCTTCTGGATTCTGCTACGACTCTTACTTGATGCGGCGCCAAGGCAACGGCGAAATCCTGTTTCCTGCTGACGATCCTGATAATCTACCGAGATGGCGATTTCTTGGATTCGGCAGCGGAGAATACGGAATTGTCATCTCTCGCGCCCACGGGTTGCCAGCAGAGATCTTTAAAGAGAGGTATTGGAGGTTCCCATATTGGGCAATTGTGCTACCGGTCACTTTGCTTTCCTCGTTTCTATTGCTCGCCAAGTCTCGAGAGTCAACTTCACGTGCAACAGGCTTTTGAATGTAATAATAATACTTATCGATAACGTCGCGAACCGTGATACCATTCAAGTAGCCAAAGAGCATCTGGTTGCCAGCGAACACGAAACAACGGGGACAGGTCCAGTTGTTTTCAATTTGGCCCGTCTATTTCATCAATAACGGACCTGTCCCCTTTTCTTGTCCCCGAGAGGGAGGAAAACAAACTCAGCGGTTGGGCCAACTGATTGCGTTCGAACATAACGAACAACTGAAATCCCCGAAGCCAGATCTTCTCGATCTTGTTTTATTTACACTCTGTAGATATCTTGATCTTTGTCTAAACGTTGTAGACGAAGAGAACTTTTCAATGAGGCCCTCAATGGAGCCATCACGAACACCCGTCAGCGAATCAGAGCGCCAGATTCTGCACGTTCTGTGGGATCTGGGGCCGAGGACCGTTCGCGAAGTACAGGAATCGCTCGTCGATCGAGGTCAAAGCTGGCAGCGTTCGACGGTCATCACGCTTTTACAGCGACTGGAAAAGAAGGGCTACGTGTCGAGCGACAAGGATTCGCACGCGTTTGTTTTCAAAGCAATTGTCAGTCGAGATGACATGGTCTGTCAGCGACTGTCGGACGTCGCCCAAGAGTATTGTGCGGGTGCGTCGACTCCCTTGCTTCTGGCTTTCGCCAAGCGCCAGAAGTTTACTCCCGACGAAATCACGCAATTGAAGAATCTTGTCAAAGAATTAAGCGCGCGGCCTGACAAAGATCAAAAATAGAAACCTCGCGATCGAAAGAATTGACTGCATTTGAGAGTTTCCCGAATCGAAGGGACCACATGTTCTTACCATTCTGGCTGATTCAAAACGTGATCATCGTCTCGGCAGTCTTTCCTGCGGTTTACGTGGTCTGCCTGCCCCTCTGGCGGAAACCAGCCGTACAAAATGGCCTGTGGCTCGTTCTGCTGGTGAAGTTGATCCTGCCAGCGGTGTTCACCTGGTCAATTGTCGCGCCATCGTTGATTGGGAGTCCTCCGCCGAAAGTCACAAACAATCCAGCCAACGTCCCACGCGCCGAAATACCACCCTTGGAAGGTCCGATCGAAGATCATAGCGTCGACAAGTCGATCGCTTCTCCATCTCCATATCGGCAGGATGAAGGCTTATCGCAGGCTTCTGCCGGACGCATTGATTATCTATCAACCGGACAATCGATCCTTGAACTCGTGTGGCTAACTGGAACCGCGGTTGTGTTGTTGTTGCTCGGGCGACGCGTTCATGCCACACGAGATTTGCTCACGAATACCGCTGCACCTTCGCTTGGTCTTCAAGCCGCTGTCGATCGATTCAATCATCGGACCGGCCTTCGGATCGCCGTGGTGACGTCAAACAATGTCGATTCACCCTCCATCGTTGTCATCGGATCCGCAAGAATCGTCTGGCCACAAAAGCTGGACCATGAGAATTTCTCGCACGATTTGGAGCCACTATTAGCGCACGAGTTCGCTCATGCGATGCGTCGAGATCATTGGGTCAAATGGTTCGAGTATTTTTCCGCCACGATTTATTAGTGGAATCCCGTCTACTGGATGATCTGCCATCAGCTTCACGAATCGCGCGAAGCGGCATGCGATGCTTTGGCTCTCCAGATGACAGGTAGCGCTCCTCAGCAATATGCCAACCGACTATTGGAATTGGTCACGGGCATCAACCAAAGCAGATCCTCAAAACCGGCGTGCGCGTTAAGTGTCAGCTCACATCGTTCAATGGAACGGAGATTGAAAATGATCTTTGAAAGCAACATCTCGGGGCGTTTATCGCGATTATCGATCGTTGCCATTCTTCCATTCGCGTTGGCATTGATGCCCACCTGGGGACTCGTCGAGCAGAAGCAAGCAATCGCTGCCGAGGCGGTGGAACAAGCGGATGTCGCCGCGCCTACCTATGACCAGACGATTGAAAAGAAAGACGACGACGCGAAGAAGTTATCCGATTCGAAAGCCGATCAACCCGTGGCGAAGCCTGAGAAACCAAAGCCGGTTTGGGCTCACGGAATGCTGATTGTATTTGGGAACGAATTAGCGATGAAGGAAATTGGCATGGAGAAAGAGACTCCGGAATACAATCGACTTCGTGAAATCTGGAGTCAATTCGGGCCCGAGT
>CAILLA010000125.1 GCA_903834925.1 uncultured Schlesneria sp. | reverse complement strand
GCAACGAGTAAGTCAATACAACGAAACCCCACCGGGCCTGCCCCGGTGGTTAACGGGCCTTTGCACCAGCTCGGGCCTTCATTCGCCGACGAATTCCTAGGGCAAAGGCCCGTTAACCACCTCCACAGGGGAGGTGGGGTTTCGCGCGCGTTAGATTACTCAAAAAATCGTTGTTAGCGTTTTCATAAACCATGATGAATACGGAGGGCAGTAACGATGTCAGATCAACCGAATTTTCTGCATGAATTGGTTGGGTCGATGTCTCAGGGGGCGGCGGGGAATCCGACGGTGGCCATGATCGAGGCCGCGTTTGCTCATCATGGATTGCACTGGCGATATATTAATATGGAGGTCACGCCCGAAGACTTGGGAACGGCGGTACAAGGGGCGAAGGCGATGGGATTTCGCGGATTCAATTGCAGCCTGCCTCACAAGGTGACTGTGATCTCGCACCTTGACGGACTCGGAGAATCTGCGGCCGTGATGGGAGCCGTTAACTGTGTCGTACGTCGGGGTGACCAATTGATTGGCGAAAACACGGACGGCAAAGGTTTTTTGAAGTCATTGATATCCGTCACTGATCCGCGAGGCAAATCGGTCGTGATGTTCGGAGCCGGTGGTGCAGCACGGGCGATTGCTGTCGAACTGGGACTTGCCGGAATCAGCCAGATCACGGTCGTGAACCGATCTGAAGCGCGAGGGCGTGAACTGGTCGAACTGCTGCGAAGTAAGCTGAAGCTGAATGCGAACCTGGTAGTTTGGAATGGCGACTTTGTCGTCCCAGCCGGAACGGATGTGGTCATCAACGCGACATCGATCGGCCTTTATGACGCCGAGGCTCGACTGGATCTGGACGTGAATTCGCTCAAGCCTGGAATGGTGGTGGCGGACGTGATCGGTAATCCACCCAGGACGCGACTGATCCGTGATGCGGTCGAACATGGCTGTACGGCTCTTGACGGATTGGGAATGCTGGTCAATCAAGGGATCGTTGGCGTGCAGTATTGGACAGGCATTGAACCGGACGCGAAGGTCATGCGAAAGGCATTGGAACAGGCGCTTGGGCTATGAGAGTAATCCGAGCGTGCTTTGACGCGGCTCGAAATCTTAGTGCCACCGCATGACCGTACGCGGTCATGCAGTATTCTTGCTTTACAAAAAAAAGAACACTGTGTCGGAGAAGACTCCAACGAGGCTTCGCCTCAGACCAAAGTTGCCCTCTCGCTCCGCGAGAGGATAGCCGAATAGCAGCAAACCTTGACAGGCACTTGAAAGCTCTGATGAATCACTCGGTAAATGGCAATTCGGCTATCTTCTCGCGGAGCGAGAAGTCTACTTTGGAAGGATGCCGATACTCGATGAACTCGACCTTTATGAGAATCATTCTCTGTTTGTTGCTGACGCCTTTAGTAGTAGTTGCTACGGAACCGGTTACGTTTGATTCGTTGCTTACCGAAATGGTGAACGTCGAATCAATTGCCCGTTGGCCACTGCAGGAATTCACCTGCAAGCAAGCGAGCAGTTACGACCGAGCCAAGGTGGCGCCGGACAAACCGGGCTGGTTCGCGAACAACGACAACACTCAGTACATCCGTTCCGAAGTCAATTCGGGCCGGACCGAACAAGTCATGATGGAAGCGGAGGGCCCTGGTGCACTTGTTCGCTTCTGGCTCACCGCCGGGGGTGAAAAGCGTGGCGTGTTGCGAATCTATCTCGATGGTAATGCCGCACCCGCGTTGACGTTTCCAGCATTTGATTTGTTGAGTGGTGATCTGAAGATTGGTTCGCCACTCGCGCAGCCTCACCCTGGTTACACCGATAAAGGGGGCGGAAACAATCTTTACCTGCCGATTCCATACGAAAAACATTGCAAGGTGACGTGGGAAGAGAAGAGCGAAGGACAACGCTATTACCAGATCAACTACCGAACTTATGCTCCGGGAACACCTGTCATCACATTTGCGGTAAAGCAGATTGAAGCGGCACGCGAATTGATTGAAAAGGTGAATCGGACGTTGGGATCACCAGCTCAATTCGCGGCAGGCAAGATTTTGTCATTGAATGACATACTTCAACCAGATAGTGAAAGTTCGCTTGTTTTGCCGACTGGTGCGAATGCTGTCCGAGTTCTGGAATTGCGGCTTGAAACAGATGATCTCAACGAACGGGAGCGAACGCTGCGAAGCATCATTTTGAAACTTGAATTCGATGGCGAAACGACCGCATGGTGTCCGGCCACGGATTTTTTTGGCTCGGCGATTGGCATCAACGAGCTTCGCAGCTCGTATCGTCACGTCAGCACGGATGGGACGATGCGCTGTCACTGGGTCATGCCTTACGAAAAAAGCGGACGGGTGACATTACTCAACGTGGGATCGCAGCCCGTGATGGCGACGCTCCATGCCACAACTTCGCCATGGACCTGGGACGATCGATCCATGCATTTCCATTCCGCGTGGCATCATGAATCGAATTTGAAAACGCCCCCGGTCGGCGATTGGAACTTTATCCGAATCGTTGGACGCGGCGTATATGCCGGAGACTCGTTGGCGATTTTCAATCCCGTCGCGACATGGTACGGCGAGGGGGATGAAAAGATCTGGGTTGACGGCGAATCGTTTCCCTCGCACATGGGGACCGGTACCGAAGACTACTACGGCTATTCGTACGCGCCGAAAGGGATTATTCAGACCCCCTTTAATAATCATGTACGGATTGACGAACCGATGACTCAGGGCTGGAACGTGATGAGTCGCACTCGTCATCTGGATGGGATTCCCTTTCGCCGTTCGTTGCAGTTTGACATGGAGCTCATTTCCTGGAAACGGACAATACTGACGTGCGCCGCTACAACTTATTGGTATGCCTTCCCCGGCGCCACGAGCAATCTCAGTCCGCAGCCGAAAGAAGCGGCTCTCGCGGTCCCCACGCTGGACGACGCAAAGGCTCAAACGACAGCACTGATCCCGCGTAAACCGGGTGCCATCGAATGCGAGGGTATGAAGATCCTGGTCAAATCGGGCGATATCCCCACTTTTTCACAAGATATGAGTCCCTGGGACAGCGACCGCTGGAGTAGCGGACACCAACTCACCGTGAAGGCTGGCAAAGCGGGTGACTTTGTCGAATTAGAAATCCCCGTGCCTGACGACAAGCCGCGAAGCATTCTGCTGTACGTGACAAGTGCCCCGGACTTCGGCAATCTCCGTTTTTCGGTGAACAGCTCGCCAGGCGAGACAACATTTGATGGTTATGCAGAGCACGTACAACCTGCTGAACCGCTCAAGCTCGGTGTTTACGCGCCGGAACACGGAAGGTTCAAATTGCGAGCCGAAGTGACTGGGGCAAACGCAAAATCGGCTGGTGCACGTTATTTCTTTGGACTTGATTGTGTGATCTTGGAATCCAAGCAGTAACGAGTGTGGCATTTGCAGTACAACTTAAAAGAGACTCCAGATGAGGTCCGCTTCGAGGTTGCGGAGTATCGGCTCAATTGGAATATGGTCATGCATGATCGGCTCGTGACGAGTCGTATAAAAAGTTCTCCGGAGAGTACGACGCATGAAGCTTGAAATAACGCGGTTGCTAACGTCCTTTTTCATTCTTATGGCAATTACTTTGACGGGGTCGTCGGTCAATGCACAAGACGATCCTGGCGCTGACGATTCAAAACAGATCGAGTTTTTCGAGACGAAGGTTCGTCCGTTGCTGGTGAATCGATGTTTCGAATGTCATAGCGGCACTTCGCCAAAAATAAGCGCTGGGCTGCGACTGGACAGCCGAGCTGCAATAATAAAGGGGGGAGACTCGGGACCAGCGATGATTCCAGGATCACCGGACAAAAGCCTTCTGATTCAGGCGGTTCGATACGAAAAGAACGAAATGCCGCCAGACCAAAAGCTGAGCAGTGCGGAAATTTCCGTCCTTGAAAAATGGGTTGCATCGGGAGCCGTTTGGCCGAAAGAAACTCTCGAACCAACCCGATCTGTCAAAGGATACGACTGGGACCGCGCCGGTGAACACTGGGCATTTCAACCGATTAAAAAGTACGAACCTCCGGCGACAAAGATCGGTGACCGAATTCGAAATCCGATTGATCAGTTTGTGATAAAGTCACTCAGGGACAATGGCTTGCCGCAACCAGCATCAACAACAGCACGAATTTTTTTGCGACGAGCATTTATTGATCTTATCGGACTGCTACCGACGCCGAGTGAGCTTGAGGAATGGGTTCCAAGATTAGATGGCGATACAACGGACGAGCTAGACGACGTTCAAGTTTCAAGACTGATTGACACACTACTCGATCGACCTCAATACGGAGAGCGCTGGGGGCGGCATTGGCTGGATGTTGCTCGTTACAGCGAAGTCGGTGGATGGACGCAGGACGACCCACAGCGACCGAAGGCATGGCATTATCGAGACTGGGTCGTCAATTCCTTCAATTCGGATGTGCCGTTTAACGAATTCGTCCGCAGCCAAATCGTTGGCGACAAGTTCGACCGGCAGTCTGCGGTGGGAACGGGAATCTTTGCGCTGGGGCCTAGTTACTCTTCCGACGGTGGTGATCCCGATAGCATTGCTCAAGCCAGAGGTGAAACGCTCGATGATCGCGTCGACACCTTTTCCCGGGCGTTCCTTGGACTGACGGTGGCCTGTGCCCGCTGTCACGATCATAAGTTCGACCCCATTCCGACTCAGGACTATTACTCAATTGCGGGGGTCTTCAACAATACGCGCGAGGTTGAGACGCCACTGGTCGACGACGGCGTTGTCCGGGATTATGAAGCACAGCAGCGTCCGATTAACGAGTTGCGGGAGACGATCAACAAGACCCGACAAAAGGCCGAGGGAGAAAAACGTCCTCTCTCGGATGAAGAGAAGAAACACGTCGAACAATTGGAGAAAGAGCTCGAGGCACTCAAAGCGAAGGCCGTTCCCAAATACGAATTCGCCCACACGATTCACGACGCGTCGAGTAACAACATGCACGTGGCCTTACGTGGCAATTTATTGAAGCAAGGTGAATTGGCCCCGCGACGATTCCTTCGGATCATCGCTGGTGAAAATCGTCAGGAATTCACCGAGGGAAGTGGTCGTAGTCCGTTGGCAGAGGCGGTTGTCCATCCGGCGAATCCACTGACGTCCCGAGTCATCGTCAATCGAATCTGGCAGAATCATTTTGGCCAGGGGCTGGTACGAACACCTGACAATTTTGGAATGCTCGGTGAAAAACCGACTCATCCGGAACTACTTGATTGGCTGTCATCAAACTTGATCGAGTCGGGTTGGTCGCTTAAGTCTTTGCACCGCATCATCATGAACTCGGCAACTTATCGCAGCAGCAGTCGGTTTCAAGAAACTCCTTTTGCAAGGGATGGAGACAACCGATTTCTCTGGCGGATGAATCCGCGTCGAATGGAAGTCGAAACGTGGCGTGATTCACTGCTGGCTGTCACAAACGAATTAGACGCAACGATGGGAGGCCCATCGATCGACGACATCATTGGGAGTCGTCGGCGTACATTGTATGCAAAAGTCAGTCGAAACGATCCGCTCAATTCGGATGAATTTCTGCGACTTTTCGACTTTCCGATGATGCGGGCCAGCAGCGCGAAACGGACGGAAAACGTGATCCCCCAGCAGTTCCTGTTTATGATGAACAGCCAGTTCATGCGGGATCGGGCGAATGCCCTTGCGATTCGTTTAAAGAATGAATTCGATCTGCCAAAAGCACAAATCGAACATGCTTATGCCTTGTTGTTTGGTCGTACACCAACGGACAATGAACTTCAGGCCGCGACCCGGTTTCTGGAAAGTAAACCAACATCCGAAGGCGCGCCAGATCGTTGGCACCAATACTGTCAGGTCCTGTTAAGTTCCAACGAATTCATGTACGTTCGGTAGTCATTTTCCTGAGAATGTCGGCTCGCTTCGGTCAATTCGCACCATGTCGAAATGGAAGCTTAGAATGCCTCATCGAAATCCGTTTCCACCAATTTCCCGTCGAGAAGTCCTTCATCGGATTGGATCGGGTTTTGGAACGCTTGGACTTGCCGGCATGTTTGCCGGTTCGAACCAGATAGCAAGTGCCGCAACGGTTTCAGGTTCAACATTACTCCCCAAGCTGCCGCACTTTGCTCCCAAGGCGAAGCGTGTCATTCAACTGTTTATGCCTGGAGGCCCTTCTCAGGTCGACACGTTTGATTACAAACCGATGATTGCCAAGCATGCGGGTGAACGGCCTAAGACGGTCGATCGAAAGTCGCTGAGGAACACCACGAACGGATTGTTTCCGTCCCCATTCGGGTTTCAGCAATATGGCCAGTGTGGCAAATGGGTCAGCGACATTTTTCCTCACACGGCGAAATGCGTGGACGACATTTGTTTCATCCATTCGATGCACACGGATATTCCCGAACACGCCGGGGCGATTTTGATGTTCAATCTTGGCCATCTTCAGCCGACGCGTCCAAGTCTGGGTTCATGGTTATGTTACGGTCTCGGTTCAGAAAACCAGGAATTGCCGGGATTCGTCGCATTGAGTCCACATGCTCAACCTCGCGGCAAGACGGCCAATTGGGGCAGCGCGTTTTTGCCGGGTGCTTATTCAGGAGTCTACGCGAACATTGCCAGCATGAAAGCCGACAGCATTCTGCGCGACCTGAAGAATCCCGTTCTCCAGCGGGCTGCACAACGCGAGCAGGCGGATTTACTGGCTCAATTGAATCGATTCGATCTTGAGCGACAGGAGCAAGATCAGAAGCTTGAATCCAGTATTCAGGCGATGGAGATGGCGTTCAAAATGCAGTTTGCGGTTCCTGAGGCGTTCGACACAACCAGTGAATCCAAAACCACTCTCGAATTGTATGGAGACAGTCAATATGCGAAAGGCTGTCTACTCGCCAGGCGGCTCGTTGAACGGGGCGTGCGAATGGTTCAGTTGTCGCATTCCGTGGATGGTTACGACATTACCTGGGACACAGGTCACGGCGATATCCTGCATCACCGCGAACTGGCTCGCCAGTGTGATCAAGGGATCGCGGCATTGATCGTCGACTTAAAGCAACGCGGCCTCTTCGACGAAACCCTGGTCATCTGGGGTGGAGAATTTGGTCGTGCCCCGACATCCGAAGGACAAACAGGCCGTGACCATGACCATTATGGTTTCACTGTGTGGATGGCTGGTGGAGGAGTCAAACCAGGCTTCAGTTATGGCGAAACCGACGAATTCGGCTGCAGCGCGGTCAAGGACCGAGTCCACGTACACGACCTGCACGCCACGATTCTGCACCTGATGGGGCTGGATCACGAACAGTTAACATATCGTTATTCAGGACGAGATTTTCGATTGACTGACGTCCATGGCAAGGTGATACACGACGTACTCGCATAATGTTTTTTGTGAGCGGATGGTTTGAATCCGCGCCGTACTTATTACACTCCTGCCTGGATGTGTTACGGATGGCAATCCCATTTAATCTAAAGACAAACAACTGAGAGATCTCCAAAGATGCGTAGACAATCTGCCTGGATGACCGTCTTGCTGATGACGCTGATGATGGGCTGGCTGAGTCCGGTAACGGCTGCTGAACCTGCTCTGCAGCTCAAGAAAGGTGACCGGATCACCTACATCGGCAACACGCTAGCTGATCGCATGCAGCACGCGGCGTGGCTGGAAACGTATATTTACGCTCTTTATCCCGAACTGGATCTCACGTTCCGAAACCTTGGTTTTTCAGGGGACGAATTGAAGCTTCGGCAGCGGGAAGAGAATTTTGGTAGCCCGGATCAATGGTTGGCCAAGACCAGGGCCAACGTGATTTTCTGCTTCTTCGGTTACAACGAGGCTCTTCGTGGTACACCGGCACTTGAGGGCTTTCGCAAGGACCTGGCAGAGACGATCGATGGCATGCTCAGTCAGAAATATGACGGTGAAACGAAACCCCAGCTCGTGTTCTTCTCGCCGATCGCCCATGAAAACCTGAAAAGTCCCAATCTGCCCGATGGCTCGGCAAACAACGAAAAGCTCGCGAGTTATTCCAAAGCCATGCAGGAAGTTTGCAAGGCAAAAGGGGTGTTGTTTGTCGATCTTATTACCCCGACTCAAAAGCTTTACGCCACTGCAGGCAAACCACTGACGATCAACGGCATCCATTTGCACGACCATGGGGATCGAGCCATCGCCAACGTGATTGTCAAGGAATTGTTTGGTGCTACGAGTATCAACAAAGACGAGAAGGAGCTTGAGCGACTTCGGCAGGCGATTCTTGAGAAGAACTACGAATGGTTCAGCCGATACCGCGTGGTGGATGGCTACAACGTCTTCGGTGGCCGTTCCAAATTGGCCTGGTTCGGGCAGTCGAATGCTGACGTCATGATGCGGGAGATGGAGATTTTCGACGTCAAGACGGCCAACCGTGATCAGCGGGTCTGGGCGGTCGCTCGTGGTGGTGATCTCACCGTTGCCGATGACAATCTGCCTGCACAACTGGAAGTCAAAACGAACATTCCCGGCCCTTTGCCGGGTGGGAAACATCTGTATCTAGGAGGCAAAGAAGCGATTAGCAAAATGAAAATCGCTGAGGGGATGCAGGTCAATTTGTTCGCTTCCGAAGAAATGTTTCCCGAGATGATTAAGCCCGTGCAGATGGCGGTCGATACGAACGGCCGTCTGTTTGCCTCAGTCTGGCCGTCATACCCGCACTGGAACCCGACCGAACCGCGGCGAGATCGAATCGTCTGCCTGCCCGATGATGATGGCGACGGTGTCGCGGATCGCTGTGTCACGTTCGCCGATGAGCTTAACAGCGTGACCGGCTTTGAATTTTGGGGTGGAGGAATGCTAGTGGCCGCGTTGCCGGAGCTGTGGTTCCTTAAGGATACCGATGGCGACGACAAGGCGGATGTGAAGATTCGGATGCTTCAAGGGTTATCGAGCGCCGATTCGCATCACTCGGCCAACGCAATGCTTCTCGGCCCAGATGGGTGGGTTTATTGGTCACGAGGGATTTTCAATGTGGCGGCGATGGAAACACCGACTCGTACGTTCCGGTCTGGCGACAGTGGTGTGCATCGGTTTAACCCTCGAACATTCGAGATGGAATTCCACTTTCCGATCGGCCCCAACCCCCACGGCGATGTCTTTGATCAATGGGGTTACCAGTTCGCCAACGATGGGACAGGAGGAAGCGGTTCTTACGTAAATATTGGCAAGGGGATTGGTTCCAAGCCGTGGTTCAAGATGCGAGTCCGGCCGGTTGCGGCGACGGGCATCCTCTCCAGCAGCCACTTCCCCGATAAAAATCAGGGAAATTTTTTGATCTGTAACTGCATTGGCTTTCTGGGAGTGCTGCAACACGAAGTGACCTATAACGGTGCCGAGATCACAGCGACGGAAATTGAGCCAATTCTGGTATCAAGCGATCCGAACTTTCGTCCGTCGGATGTTGAGATCGGCGGCGACGGTGCCATGTATGTGTCCGACTGGAGCAACGCGATCATTGGCCATATGCAGCACAACATGCGTGACCCGAATCGCGACCATGAACATGGTCGTATCTACCGCGTTACGGCTAAGGATCGGCCTCTCTTGAAGCCGATGAAGTTAAAAGGAAAGCCCATTGGCGAAGTCTTACAGGCGTTCTTAACGAAAGAGAATGGGACTCGCTATCGAGCTCGTCAGGAACTCAGCGGCCGCGAGACGGGCGAAGTCACCGCCGCCCTGGGAAAATGGATTCCAACTCTTAACCCTGCCAAGCCAGATGAGGCGCAAGCACTGCTCGAATGCTTGTGGGTGAGCGAAGAACACCGGGTTCCGAATTCGGAATTGCTCACAAAAGTGTTTACGGCAGCGGAACCTCGTGTCCGCGCCGCGGCCATTCGAACGCTGGGGCATTGGGGGACAAAGGTCGCCAAATGGGACGCGACACTTTTGGCTGCGGCACGAGATAGCTCGGCTCTCGTCCGAGCCGAAGCAGTGAAATCGGCCGTCTCGTTTGAAGGAATTGCTGCTGCCGAAGTGATCTTTGAAGCGGCCACTCGACCAACCGACCCGGAACTAGAGACCGTCCTGAATTACGCTCGCGGTACAATTAACGTGGATAAGCTCGTTCAGGAAGCGGTGGCTTCGGGTAAACCGCTGTCGAAGGCGGCTCAAGCATATGCCCTCCGGAATGCCAGCGTCGAGGATTTGTTAAAACTCCCTCGGACTGAAGCGGTTTACGAGGCGATTCTGAAACGTCCAAACGCGTCGGCGGGGGCGCTCCGCGAATCACTCAAGGGGTTAGCGGATCTGAAGAAAGCGAGTTCGCTGTCGATGCTGTTGGCGTTGATTGAGGAACGCGACGCCAGCGGCCAGGCGGATGCACTGGGTGGACTGGGTCAGTTACTCGCCGAACAGCCCGCTGAAGAATTGAAGAAAGTGAGAGGGCGGATCGAGAATCTGGCGACGAAGGGGCAAGCCCCCGCGATTCGTCAGCTTGGTTATTCTGCGTGGGTCACTGGTGACGGGTCGGGCGATGCAGCATTTTTTGCGGCATCGAAGAGCAAAGAAAGCCTGCGCGATCTTCTCGCCGCGATCCCTGCGATCGGCGACAGCAAACTGCGCGGCAGCTTATACTCGGAAGTACGGTCACTGATGTTTGAATTACCGCCCAATCTGAAAGCCGAGTCTGGCGGTTCGGCGCTTCTGCAGAGCGGAATTCAAGTCGACTATTTCCATCCGAATCCTTCTAACGTGGCCATCGAAACACTGGCTAAATTGAAGCCGCAAGCCAGTGGCATCGTCCCTGAGATTGTAATGAATGTGCCACAGAGGAAAGAGCCAGACGCGTTCGCGTTGCGCTTCACCGGAATGATTCAGGTTCCGAAAACAGGCAAGTACACGTTCTACATCGCCTCGGACGACGGATCGCGATTCTACATTGATGATCAACTGCTGATCAATAACGATCGTTTGCAGGGAATGAACGAGATGAAGGCCAGCGTTGATCTCGTGGCGGGTGCTCATCCCATCGTCGTCACGTACTTTGACAACGGTGGTGGTGATGGATTGGAAGTGAACTGGTCAGGTCCAGACCTGCCGAAGCAAAAAATCGCCGCCGATCGACTGACCGTCAGTGGTAGTGGAGAAACTCTTCACGACGTTGCGATCCGATCGTTGGTGGCGATTCCTGGTCACGAAGAGGAGAAATTCCTGGATCTCACAACGCTGGTAAAAGCCGATCGAAGCCGTTCGTCCGCGATCAGTGCGTTGAAAACGATTCCGGAACAATTCTGGGCCCCGAAGGAAATTCCTGGACTGGTCGACAACCTCGTCGGCTATCTGAGCAGCATTCCGGCACGCTTTCGAACAGCGGGGCCGGCAATGGAAGCGGTTGCGTTGGCGAAGTCGCTGTCGAACAAGCTGCCGGCTGATCAAATGAAGGCGATTAGTGATCGGTTAGAGAACCTTGACGTACGCGTGATCGCATTGGGGACCGTCGTCGAGCGAATGATCTACGACAAGGAAATTATCGTCGTTCAGGCTGGCAAGCCGGTTGAGTTCCGCCTGTCGAACACCGACAACATGCCGCATAATTTTACGATCGTACAACCGGGATCGATGGAAGAGATCGGACTATTGGCTGAATCGACCGCACGGGATGCGGATGCGAAAGATCGCAACTATGTTCCCAAGTCTAATAAGATTCTGGTTGCCAGTCGCTTATTAGGCCCAGGCGAAAAGCAGGCACTCAGTTACGACGTTCCTCAACAGCCGGGCGTTTACCCCTACGTTTGTACTTACCCAGGGCATTGGCGACGCATGTACGGTGCGCTGTATGTCGTCGCGAACCTGGAACAGTACCAGGCAAATCCCGATGCATACCTCGCAGCGAATCCATTTTCGGTTCGCGATGAAATGCTGAAGTCGATCGGCCGCAATACCGAGTGGAAATACGATGATCTGGTCGGCGACGTGAAGACGTTGCCCTCAGGCCGTTCATTCGAAGTTGGAAAGAATCTGTTCAAAGTGGCTAATTGCGTTGGCTGTCATAAGCTGAACAATGAAGGGCGAGAATTCGGTCCCGATCTGACCAAAATCGAGCCTAAGAAGCACACCACAGAAGGATTGCTTCAGTCGATGCTAGAACCTTCGAAGGAGATCGCCGAGAAATTTCAGTCGAACATCTTTGTGCTTCACTCCGGCAAGGTCGTGACAGGGATGGTCGTAGCGGAAACACCGACGGAGGTTAAAGTCCTTGTCGATCCGCTGTCGAAGGGCGAACCTGCCGTATTGTTGAAGACCGAGATTGAAGAACGCCGCAAGTCACCAACGTCGATCATGCCATTGGGACTATTGAATAAACTGACACGCGAAGAAATCCTGGATCTGGTTGGCTACGTGTATTCCAAAGGTGATAAGAAACACATGATTTACGATGCTCACCATCATCACTAAATCGATTGAAGTCACGGGCGGCAGCAAAACGGCCGCCTTTGACGCACCTTCGTAATCCATCAGATCGCAGCATTGTGAGGGCCATTCTTCAAAATATCCCAGACGATCTTTCCGTCCTGACCGTCGAGAAGTGAGCCTGTCCCTCCCGGGCGCTGGAACGTTAGTTTCAGTGGATCGAGCCCGAACAGATGGAGCAGAGTGGCGTGATAGTCGAAGTGGTGAACGACTTTGTCGATCGCCTTATGGCCGAACTCATCGGTGGCACCATACGCTAATCCACCTTTGATTCCACCTCCGGCCAGCCATGTGCTGAAACCATGCGTGTTATGATCTCGCCCAATGTTCTTTTCGTTCTGGATGACTGGTAACCGACCCATCTCACCGCCCCAATGGACTAAAGTCGTATCGAGCAAGCCTCGCCGCTTCAGGTCCGTTACGAGAGCCGCCGAGGGTTGATCGGTCACCTGACACATGTTTGGCAGAGCTGTCAAAATGCCGCCGTGATGATCCCAGTGCTGGTTGCCCGTGTGGATCTGGACGAAGCGAACTCCTCGTTCAATCAGACGGCGAGCGAACAGGCACCGCGTGCCATACTCAGCACACTTGGGGTTGTCTAACCCGTACAACTTTTGCGTTTCTTCTGTTTCCTGCGAGAGATCGAGTGCTTCTTTCGCAGCCGTCTGCATACGGGCCGCCAGCTCAAAACTGGATATCCGGGCGGCCAGATCATGCTCGCCGGGATGCTGCGTCAGATGTTCTTGATTTAACTGATCCAGATAACCGAGGAAGCGTTTCTGGACGGCTCCTTGAAGCTTTGGTGGAGGGTCAAGGTTCAGGATACGAGGTTCTTTCGGTCGGATGACAGTCCCCTGGTAAAGGGACGGCAGCCAGCCATTGTTCCAGTTTTCGACTCCCAGCACCGGCAGTCCTTGAGGGTCGGACAGGATCACAAATGCAGGAAGGTTTCGGTTTTCAGTACCCAGCCCATACGACAGCCAGGCCCCGAGCGAAGGACGTCCGCCCAAGACACGTCCGTTGTTGAGTGCATTGATGGATTGGCCGTGATTATTGACTCCCGTATGCATCGCACGAATGAGGCAGATGTCATCGACAACGTGGCCAAGGTGCGGCAACAGTTCGCTGAGTTCAGTGCCGCATTCACCCCGTTTCGAGAACTTCCAGGGGGATGCGAACAGCTTGGCACTTGCTTCCGCAGCGTTGTCGTACTGGATCTGGCCCGAGAAGTTCTGCATGTGCCGCTTATCAAGTTCCGGCTTCGGCTCAAACAAATCGATGTGGCTTGGCCCCCCTTGCATGAACAGCGAAATCATCGCTGTCGCTTGAGGTTTGCCAGGATGCGGTTTTGGAAGCAGATCAAACGTCGGACGTTCGAGAGTCGGTTTGACCGGCGCGGCCTTGGCCTGGTCCTGTAGAAGCCAGGTTAAGGCGAGCGATGAAAGCCCGACCCCAGATTGAGCCAGGAAATGCCGACGTGAGTGATGATTAAGGAACATGTTTTCGGGCCTGCACTAATCCACGTATAAAAACGCATTTGAGCTGAAAAGGGCCTGGCAGAAGTTCGCCAAAGCCTGCTGTGCGGCGGGTGGTTCTTTCGCAACTTGATCGGCGGGGATTCTTGCCGCGATTTGTTGAGTCTGATCCGTTAAAAACACGACTCCGGCTGCGACTTGATCTGATGTTGGTGGTCGTCCAAATGCGGTCAACCAGGCTTTCGTCACTTGAATCGCAGGATGGTCCCCGGCGATGCCTTGAATACGACGAGCAAAACCCAATGCCTCGTGAATCACGAGATCATTATTCATCATCAGCAGAGCCTGAGGTGCGACCGTTGAGACCGGTCGAAGCTCACAATTCGGTGAAAGTGTGGGCATATCGAAAGGCTCCAGCATACCGAGGGGGAGTGATCTACGGACTTGGACATAGACACTGCGCCGGAATTCCTCTTCGCCGATCGTCACCTTCTTATCGGTCGGTCGCCCGGCGGAATCACGAGTATCGATCCCCACGATGACCTGGCCGACGTCATCGACGGTGACTGGGGCAGGCGTGCCAAATAACTTGTCGCTAAGCGAACCAGAACATGAAAGGATCGTGTCGCGAATGGCTTCTGCTTCCAACCGACGGACCGACATTCGTCCCAGCAATCGGTTATCAGGATCTACAGTATCCATTTCTGGTCGACGGACTGACTGTTGACGGTAAGCGGCACTCGTCAACAACATTCGATGGAATCGCTTCAATTGCCAACCGTCAGCAAGGAATCGAGTTGCCAGCCAGTCCAGCAACTCAGGATGCGAGGGCTTCTCACCGAGGAATCCAAAGTCACTGGGAGTCGACACGATCCCTTTGCCAAAATGATGCATCCAGAAGCGGTTAACGAGCACTCGCGTCAGCAGCGGATGCTTTCCGTCGGTCAAGTGGCGAGCGTATGCCAACCGTCTGCCACTCGTCGGTAACTGCGGATCATCGACAGGAATTTCCGTCGCGTGTGCCAGTGTCAGGATTGGTAACTCGCCCGGATTCACAGCTTGTTTTGGCTGAGCGAATTCACCTCGATAGAACAGGTGCGTTGTAGGAATCTGGCCTGGCACTTCGGTCAAACAAGGAACATAGTCTTCTTTCGGTCGTTTCGTCTTGATGTCGGCAATTCGTTTGTCCCATTCCGTGTTGAACGTGTTGATACGGGCCGCTTCATATAGATAAACGCTGCCTCGATCGACATTCAAACTGGGATGGTCCTTCAGAATCTGGGCTTGTTCGGGAGTCCGTTTGTCAGCTGCGGTCGTCCTTGCCGTTCGCGCTGACTCTCGTTGTTCTTCGGGAAGTTTGCCAACTTCCCGATCAAAGACTTCCTGGACGATGGCGTCGAGTTCTTTCATTCGGACGTCGGTCTGATTTGTGATTTCCGCATCGACCTGCTGAGCCGTCTTTAGCTGTTCCGCCGACCAGAGCGAGATCAACCGAGCCTGGGGGACCCGCCAGTTCTTCCAGTCGTACGCAGGTTCGAAGAGCGCCCGAAAGCGATAATAGTCAGTCTGGGCGATGGGGTCATATCGATGATTGTGACATTGAGCACACCCAACAGTCAGCCCAAGCAGGGAGGTCGAGACAACCTTGATTGTCTCGGCAATTACATCGTTTTTTGCGAGATTCGGGTCGGCAGCACCGCCACTGGTTCCGTCGGATGCCATACGTAAGAAGCCAGTGGCTGCGAGTTTTTCCGCCGCGTCACCAGTCAGGTTTTCATACGGCAGCGGGACGAGTTCATCACCGGCCAGTTGTTCGACAATGAATTGATCGAACGGTTTGTCAGCATTGAATTGCCGGATGACGTAGTCTCGATACTTGTACGCATACGTTCTTACCGGGTCGCTTTCCGTGTAACCGTCGCTGTCCGCATACCCCGCGATGTCCAGCCAATGACGTCCCCATCGTTCACCATAACGAGGTGATGCGAGCAATTGATCGAGTAAGCGTTCATACGCATCAGGTGCCGGGTCGTTGACATACTGCTCAACATCTTCAGCGGTAGGAGGCAATCCACACAGATCAAACGTCAGTCGCCGAATTAATGTCCGGCGGTCGGCTTCGTTCGAGAAATTCGATCGATGTCGTTCGAGTTTTGCCAGCACGAATGGATCGACGGGTGAATGAACCTGGCCGGTGTTGGCGACAGTCGGGACTTTAGGACTTGAGATTGGTTGGAATGACCAGAAGAGTCGTTCTTCATCGGTAAAATCCCCAACCGGTGGGGACTGAGGCTCAGGCCGATCCGTTTTCGCACCGTTGGCGACCCAGCGGCGGATCAGTTCGATTTGCTGGGCCGCGAGCTTCTTTTCACCGGGAGGCATATCACCAGCGACGATCCGCTTCACGATCAGACTTTGATCTGGTTGGCCGCTGATCAACGACGGTCCATTATCGCCACCCAGGATCATCAGTCGAGCCAGACGCAGGTCAAGCTTCCCTTCGTACTTGTCGTCTTCGCCGTGACAATGAAAACAATTCGCCTTCAATATGGGCCGTATGTGTGTCTCGAAAACTGGATCAGTGACTAAATCACCGGCTCCAGCGACCGAACTGATCACCAACAGGCAAATCCCAAATAGTCGAAACACAGGAATATTCATGGCAGGCTTGCAGGGAGGCATTGGGCAGGAGTTTACGTACGCAATCATCCCATCAATTATGTTGGATGTTAGTCCGTCCCGCAATGTGGATTTCCACTGAATGGTCGCAACAGGCCCGATCGCGCGATATCATTTTTGGCGTGCCTTCACTTCAAAGCTTGTCTCAACTCTCAGGAATGCGTCATGTCCCAAGAATCAAGTCCGTCTGTATCGAACGGCGCGTGCTGTAATTCAGTGCCCGGATGGATTTCATCTGGAGTTGTCGGCATGGTATTGGGAGCAGGCGCGGCATTGTTGGGGATGCAAGCCTATGGTCCTTTGCCAAATCCGCATGTCGCGTCCCCGTCCTCCGCTCCAGCCGGAATGGGTGGTGGTGGTGGTGGCGCACCAGGCATGGGCGGTGGAGGCATGATGGGTGGCGGAGGAGGTGGTGGTGGTGGCGGAGGTAAGCGAGCTCTTACTTCTTTCGTGGGAAAACTGGAACTTCTGTCGCGGCCTGACTTGAAGTTGCGTGTTGAATTGGACGCCGATCAAGCCAGCGCGATTGCCGCGAAGCTGGTTGAACTCGACAAAACAGAAGACATGACTGGTGATCAGGCCCAAGAGCAACTGGATTCCCTTGAGGCATTGCTCACGTTAGATCAGAAAGAAGTCCTATCCACAATTGGATTACCATTTGGTCGAGGCGGAGGCGGGGGCGTTGGAGGTGGCAACGGAGCCCGCCCTGGTGCTGGAGGTGCTTCGGCTGGAGGAGCCGCACCACCACCACCAGCTGGTGCTGCACCGCCCCCACTTGGTATGATGGGGATGGGAGGCGGGAACAACCCGAATGAAAACCCATTCACTCAGGAGGTGAACCAGAAACGACTGAAAGATCTACTCGCTCGGCTTGCTCCCGCGGCTGCGTCAGATGTTGTCGCAAAGCCAGAATGAGGGACGTTGGTGGCCATCGAATGACGTCCTTTTAGCGACAACAATTCCTCACGAATTCATGTCACGGTCGAGGTGTCTTCGTGAAGGAATTGCACTGAGGCCAGCGGCTAGAGCAATACCTGCCAGGTGCCATAACAAGTTTGTACCCTCGTAAGCAACGGTGAAAGAATTCCGGTGAATCATACTCCACGCCATTTGATTCACACCTTCGACCGTGACTCGCCATCGTTTGAGTAACCAGGTTTTTTCCTCGGCGTTCAGAGATTTCCATCGCATTCGCGCCTGACGCCGATCCTCCTCTGCGTGGGACTTGATCGCTGATGCAGAGTGAATTTCGACGTTCCCTGGCATAGCCTCCTCTTTTCGTTTTTCGGAAATATCACCTGCTAAAATTGCGATACCGTCTTCATCAGTTGTCGCACGGTAGGCCAACCATGCAACGCTGTGATTGACGGCGGCGACAGTACAGACAAAACGTCCCGCAATAATGAGCGCCCAGCAAAAGAGTACGATCGCAGCGATATCAAGAAGTTTACGTCGACTGCCGTTCCCATGAGATCGCTCGCACCAAGTATTGATTCCGACGCAGCAACCTGTCACGACCGCCAACCAACCTGGAGTCGCATTCAGCCACCATCCAGCGACAGCCCAAATTGTCAGTACCACAGCGGAGCAACGAATCAGCGGAATGCTGAGACGCGGAGATGAAGCTTGTTGATTCACGTTGCTTCTATTATCTGTGAGGCTGTATTGTGGCTTTGGACTCCAGGACGACCTTTTTCACGGCGTCAATTTCGCCTCTCATCGGTAGAACTGAAACTGCCGGTAAAAATCACGACGTCGATTTATTCCGCTGGTGGTAATTGGTGATTCGTAACCCGGAAACTGCGGACACTCAGGCCGGAGGCTGACGAGGTCAAAAGTGTATTCAACGCGGGGAGATCGAACTTACCAGTTCGCGCCCAGCGATTCTCGAACGTTTCCGTTCTCAGCAGATTGCCTTCGGCAGCATCCCAGTATTGGACGTTATAAAGATGCGGCAAATATTTCCCTTCGGGAGTCTTTTCATTTTCCAGAACCGTTATCGTCATGTTTTCTGAGCCGAGGTTTCGGTTCACAACTTTCAGTTGGTCGTCTTTCACTCGATAACTCGAAGCAAAACGTCCGCCAACAAACGTCAGCAATCGTCCGAGCGGGTTGTGGACATCCTGGTCTGCAAAACGCAGAACAGGAGTGGTTCGCTTGGATGATTCCATGCGATGCATGACCAGTGACTTAAGTTGTTCCGTTACCCAATCTTCGGCAACGGTCTGATCGATCTTCAGTTCGACGGCCCCGTCCTTTCCGACCTGGACCGTACCCGAGAAGGACCTTCCGTCATACTCGCCATCAATTTTCGCCGAAAATCCAGGGAAGTTTAGCCAACTGGCTCGCGAGGCTATCGCTTTTTCGAAGAGCTCGATTGCCTGGACATCTCCATCAGTTCGTTCGAGTGGCCATCGGAAGGCCAGCGTCGGAAACTCGCGGATCTCGCGATATCTCTTACCAGCCAGCTCACCCGATTCCTGTCGCACGACCTTCGCATAAACACAGTAATGGCCGGGCCCGGTTGGCTTCCACGTCACTCGGCCTTCGCTGTTGGCCTTCAGTTCTTCATTATTTAGCGAGTCATCGACTGTCGTGAAAACGACTTCTGGAACAGACTTGCCGTGATCAAGCAGAACAAGTGAAACCGAATCCGAACTCACGGTCGGCACAATTTCGAGTGTCAACTTATCGTTCGCCTTCAATGCGTTGATGTCGGCGATCGAACCCGAAATTGCCTTCGGATAGTATCGCAAGAGGAATGGGACTTCCCGCTCGAGGATTCCATATTCGCAATAGCCGGTCACGGAAATGGCACGACCTGTTGGAAGGTACGCGCGAAGTCTGTCCGCCCCAAGATGCGATTTCAGTGCAACGAACTTTCCTGGTTCCTGTTGTACCCACAATTGAGTATTTGAAACTTTACCGATAAATCGAGGGTCACCGGCTTCCGCTTTCTCACTGAAAAAGACTTCAACCGCTCGGCCTGCCTCAGCGTGCTCACCAATCCGAATGAACAAGAAATGGCCGAACAGATCCGACTGTTGTAAGCCGAAAACGATTAAGCAGAACGCGTACAGTTGGACTCGCGAGAGTGAAAATTTCAACATTGGCTTTCGGGTTCTTCCTGGTCTGCAATTTCGTCATCGGCACGAATGGAATCGATCAAGGCCACGGCCGACGTGTATCGATCACTGGCCGTCAACGCGTTAAGTCCGTCCTTCCCATGCACTCGCATGGCAATCATCTCCGCAGTTTGCAATTCGCTCCTGAGAAAATGAAACAGAAGTTCATTTTTCGTGATAACAGCAGTATTGGCATGTGCAGCCATGATGAGTTCCTTCTACGCGAGATTCCTTTGAAAGATGATGTCCCATCAGAGTTGTGGGGCAGACTCACCTTTGCCACACGTCATTAGAACTTTCTCAAGTCCGAAGTGAAAGGAAAATCCGGGATTTCTTTTATTGAGACCATTCGGTGGGTTGCCGGACCCAGCGGTGCATTGCCAGCTGTTGTCTCAATTCCAGTGGTAATGGCCCGGCGTCACTGGCAGCCATGTTCGCTTCGACATTCCGAATCGAACGCATCCCAGGGATCACCGTTCCTACGGTTGGTTCGGACAAGGTGAAGCGCAGCGCCATTTCTGCCATCGCCATTCCCGTTGGAATCAAGGGTCGCAAAGCCTCGGCCCGGTCTACGCTCGCGTTCAGGTTTTCCGGAACGAAGTAGCTGCTTCGCCAATCCTCCTTGGGCCATATCGATGACTTTATCAGCGTGCCCGTCAGCGTCCCTTCATCAAAAGGAACACGGGCGATCACTCCGACATCATGTTTTCGGCATGCTGGGAATAGCTCATCTTCCGGGTTCTGGTCGAAGATGTTGTAGATCAACTGCACGCAATCGATCAAACCGCTTTTCACGGCTTCGATGCCGTTCCACGGTTCCCAGCGATTCTGGCTGATTCCAATCGCATGAAACAATCCCTGTGTCTTCAGGTCGGATAGCTTGTGATACCAGCGATCGTCCTTCACCCAGCTGTCTTCCCACGTGTGAAATTGAATAAGATCTAAAGAGGGCAAGCCCGAGTTTTTTAGACTGGCGGCGACGTATTCTTCGATATGGTCAGGCGGAAAACAGTCATCGAGACTAAATTCTCGACGACTGGGCCACTTCCAGTTCTTGGGCGGCATCTTCGTCGCCGTGTACAGCTTTTTGCCGGGGAAGTCGCGGACGAGATCACCCAGAATCCCTTCACTTTTCCCCGCACCGTAACCCCAGGCGGTATCAAAAAAGTTGCAGCCCAAGGACACGGATCGACGCAATGCGCGATTCACCTCGTCCAGATCCGAACCCGTCCATCCGGCCATACCCCACATGCCATAACCGACTTCGCTCACTTGCCAGTTTGTTTTTCCCAGACGACGATATTTCATGAATCGAATGTGCTCCAATCGACCATTGGGCAGACACTGTCGAGCGGTCGATGTATTTGGTGTGTTAAAGAGAAGCTAATCAGCAACGAACGTGTCGGTCCCAGGATTCCAGAACCATTCTGTGTTGATAACTAGTGTCGGACGCGGTGTCTAGCGCGACAGGCATTCAGAAATTTCCGAAACGATATGTTTTGCGTTGATCCAACCAACGGCCTCATGCGTTATCGTTCCATTACTGGAAGGTCACTCGCAAATATCATCGCGGGTCAGTTCGTCGCGATGCATCATTTTTTCTACAGGAGCAGTCCGTTATGAGCCAAGGCGCCGTCTGGTATTACGCAAAAGAGCAGGAATCGGTCGGGCCGATGACATTGGCTGAACTGCGGGCAGCTTTGCCGAACATCGACGGAAAAGAGACAATGGTGTTTGGCCCGGGACTCGTGCAATGGACCGAAGCGAAACACGTCGATGAGATCATGGAAAGTGCAGCTCCTCCCCGAAAGCCACCAACCTTGAGAGCCAATCGTCGGGCTGACGAAATTGATTATGAAATTTTTGGCGAAGAGATGCAGTATGTGATCGTGGAACTCGACCCGCAGGAAATGGTGATCGCCGAGGCGGGTGCAATGATGTTCATGACCAGTGGTATCAAAATGGAGACCCAGTTTGGTGATCCCTCAACTCAAGAAACGGGTTTGTTTGGGAAACTAATGACAGCGGGAAAACGCGTGATGACGGGCGAATCCCTGTTTGTCACGACATTTACCCAAATGGGAAAAGGAAAAGGCCAGGTCGCGTTTGCCTCTCCCTATCCCGGTAAAATCCTGGCAATCGATCTGCACGAACTGGGAGGCGAACTGATCTGCCAGAAAGATTCCTTCGTCTGTGCTGCACGGGGAATCAAAATCGGCATCGCCTTCCAAAAGAAGATCGGAGTCGGTTTGTTCGGCGGAGAAGGATTTATCATGCAACGCCTGACCGGCGATGGCGTCGTCATGATTCACGCAGGGGGAACATTGATGCGCCGCACACTGAAACCGGGCGAGCAACTGAAGCTCGACACCGGATGTCTCGTCGCACTGCAACCGTCAGTGACGTACGACATTCAGTTCGTTGGCGGATTCAAGAATACGCTTTTCGGCGGCGAAGGACTGTTTCTGGCGACGGTGACAGGCCCCGGGGAAGTCTGGATACAATCGTTGCCATTCTCACGCCTGGCTGGCCGCGTCTTGTCTGCCGGAGTCGGTGCAACACGAAAAGACGAGGGAAGCATTTTAGGCGGACTCGGAAGCATGATCATGGGCGGAGGGGAATAATCGACGTCGGCAGCGGATCAACATACGTAAAAAATCCGATCATCATCTCTTCCCATGTCTGGTCTCCCCATGTGACCACTTTTGTGGGATCAGGATTGCCCGGATTTTCGCTGGAATTGTCGAAGTGAGCGACGCAGTCGATCCTGGTTCCTGCCGGGATCATCTTTGGACTGGCCAGTCGATACCGATGCTGCCACTGGAAATCGTAGTTGGGCACATTCAGCAGCACTTCGCTTTGACCGTCCGGATAAACGGCCGTGAACTTGAAGTCCCGACCACGAACGTGCATATGCGGCATCAGGCTGAGTAGTTCAACGTCCTTCTGAATCGTCGTTGTGGACAAGACTTCGCAACGTGGATCACCGGGCGCGATGGCAAATAGAGGATTGATCGCCATTCCACCATGAACTTCCCGCTCTGGCGGCTGTTTACACAGGATGACGCCTGCTTCGGATCGATCGGTCGTCTCCTTGCCGGTGGGTGTGTAATGCATCTGAAAGATCAGTTCGTAGCCCTTCGGGATTCGGATACCGGTTCCCTCAGGCATAATGACCGGTTCTTCGCCGACGGCCATACCGCCGATCGCAGGGAGTCCCTTTTCTTGCTTCGAACCGATCTTGCGCATGTAGACGATAATGTGGTGGACGACAGCACGGTTTCCTGGTCGTGGTTCGACCGCCTGCACCCAGAGATCGTGATCGACATTCGTGGGGACGACGAAGTACTTGTATTGAACGGTTCCGGTGGCAGGAACAGTGAATTCTTCCTGCATCTGGAAAACCATGTCAGGCTGACCGATGTTCCAGCCGCTGGCAAATTTTGGAGGTTCGGGAACTTCTTTCTCGTCCCCCAGATGCGTCCCTTCGTCAATCCACGCGAGTAGCGTGTCGATCTCGTGCTGCGGCATTCGCAAATCGTTTTTGAATTTGCCGAATCGAGCATCGGCGTCCCACGGCGGCATCCGCCGATCAGCCACCACTTCGCGGATCATCTCGGCTCGTTCCTTGGAATCTTTATAGGTTAAAAGAGCGAATGGAGCCGCCGTGTCTTCGTGATGGCACCCCGCGCAACGTTTGTGAAGGATCTCGGCCGCATCCTTCGCATAGGTCACTGAATGATCCTTTGGCAATCGTGACTGTCGAGTGATCTTGCACCCTTCAACTTTAGTCTGCGTAACAGAGACTTCTTTGCCCCCCAAAACTTCTTTGACCGCTTCTTCGAGATCCGAGCGATTTGCCGTCTCGCGTTGGAACCCGATACCGATCCGGTCATCGAATCGACCGACATAACGAATTCTGCCCCGACGATCCAGAACGAATGCGGTCGGAATTCGGACCACACCGAACAGATCGGCCACGGTCTGTTGCTTGTCGACGAGAACAGGAAAATCGATCTTGTATTCGGCCACATGTTTCTGAATCGATTCGGCAGTGTCCGAGAGCATCGCGTTGACGCCAATCACCTGCACTGACTGGTCACGATATCGCTTCTGGAATTCGACCAGATCAGGAACATAAGCATTCCCCACGGGACATTCGGTCCCCGTGAAGATGACAACCCGGACGCGTGCATCGCGGAAATCCGAGAACGCGACCTCAGTACCCGACGTATCCGGAAGCACGAAATCCACGATCCGCCGCCCGATCACGTCGTAAGCAGCTCCGGCGGGTCGGAATCCGCTCGAAAGAACGACTGCTCCGACGAAGAAAGAAAAGACAGTTACCCCGTATAAAAGACGCGGTAGTGACGTGTTCGACAATCGAGTCATGATCAAACTTCCAATGAATAAGTGAATATTTTTTGCACCGCACGACAGTCGATCACCGCTTGTGTTTTGATCTTGTTGCAATTATCGATCCAGGTCAACGCTATTGATCACTTGAATTGGATAGTACTCATCGGCGTAATACCGGATCACATCACCCATTCAGCCGCTCGCTCCATCGACTCAACCTTTTGCACAATGTCAAGACATGCAAATCGAATTACGAAATTCCTTCGACTTCGGATTGGCCGAGCCAGAAACAGGCGAGCGTGGCGGGGATTTTCAGCAGTTTGGTCTCACTGTTCGATCCGAGCGGCAGTACGCTGAAGTCGGAAAGCTCTTTCGTGATGACGTAGCCACGCGTAACGCTTTTTTCGAGACAAAACTGTTGCATTCCTTTTAACTCACCGATTCCGGTCGCTTGTGAACGATACTTGACCTCGAAAGGGACAAGACGTCCTTCGATGTCGGCGATCAAATCGACTTCAACGTCTTTTTTGCCCCCACGCCAGTAGCTGAAGCCGATGCTCTTCTGATAGTACCGCGTAAAGACATGTTTGAAGAAGGCGGTTTCCACAGCGGCACCTAACGCTGCGGGATCTTCCAGCAGCGACTTCCCCTTGAGCATCACGCTGGGAGCGATTGCCGCATCGGCGAGATAGAACTTGTATTTCGCCCGTAAGATTTCTTTGCCGTACCCGAACGGTGGCAAACGATGAACCAGATGTGTCCGCTCGAGAAGATCAAGAAAACTGGTCGCAGTCGCTTTCTTAATTCCAAGATTTTTGCAGAGATCGGCCACGTCCAGTAATCCGCCATCGTGAAGGCAAAGATAAAGAAAGGTCTGCTCCAACTCCAAGACGCGACGCACGCCAAAAAGCGCTGTCATATCGCGTTTAAGAACCTTCTCGACGATGTCCTCACGCAGCAGTTTCTGAGCTTGAAAGATACTTTCCATTTGGGCGCATTGAGGAAACCCACCGCGCAAAAGATATTCATGGAAGTGACCGACTAACGGTTGAGCCTCAGTAGTAACTAGAGCCATCTCTGTGGTCGACCAATCAAATAACTGCACCAATGATGTCGCCGCCGGAATCTGGGGCAGGGTGATCTTTTTAATTTGCAGATACTCAAAGAACGAAAGTGTCGCGAGCTTGATCGTATGCCAGCGACCAACTCCCGATTCTTGTCCCTCGACGACTAATGGCGTCGCGGAACCGGTCACCGCGATCCGCCGTTGCTTGTGAAAGTCAACCTGATGCTTGAGCCACGTCTGCCAGTCCTTCGTATATTGGATCTCGTCCAGAAAAAGGTACTCGGTCCCTTCCCCTTCGGGTTCGCGCTCATGCCAAAGATCCAGAAGCCCATCCAACCCAAGAAGCTTCAGCAACGGGTGGTCAAACGTTACGTACAAAATCTTTTCTGGCTTAACGCCACGACTCAATAATTCATCAATGACCTGAAGTAGCAGCGTGCTTTTGCCAATTTGCCGTGCTCCACTGACGAGTAAGGCACGAGGGGCGGGGGGGGCGAGCATCCATTCCGAAACCTCACGGAATGCGGCCCGACGCCACGTAGGTAGATCCGCCGGTCGTCCACCGCCCCACCATGGATTATATTGTCGTAGAACTGCAAGTAATTCGGTTTTTGACACGATCATCGGAAAAGAATCCCTAAAAATCAAATTTAGGGTCAGTATAGTGGCCCTAAATTTACCTTGGAAGCGTTTCTTTGAGATCAACAGTGCGATTTCGGCAAATCGAGGCATGAAGAACTGCAAGACCTGAACGCCGCATTACGTAGTTTGCCGGTGGCTTTCGGCGTTGTGGTGGGCGAATTTGCTCGGGGCAAACGCACTTTCCGAAAGCCCCGGACTTGAATTCGAACTTCGACTCGCATGCGACAGTGTGTGCCCCTAAAATCTGGTAAGTACCTCCAGTATCGAGTTTGATTTGGATGCTCGTTTGATGAACGCACCTTTAGCAGCCGGACAGACCTCGAGAATGATTGATCTGCACTGTCATATTTTGCCGGGTGTTGATGACGGCCCGACTTCGCTGAACGAAAGCCTGAAGCTGGCTCGATTTTTTGTTGCCGACGGTATTACCGTCGTCACCGCGACACCGCATTGCCATAGTTCGATCCATCTGCTGCGGTCTGACATTCTGCCACATGTTTCGGCCTTTAATCGTGAATTGAAGGCAGCCGGAATTCCGCTTATCGTTTTGCCCGGATCGGAAATTCAAGCCTTCAATTCCGCAGCTTATCGCCGTGAATTTGAAGCCGACGTCTTCTGCCACCTGGGAGACAGCCGAACCTTCACGCTATTGGAATTCAGTTGGTCAGAAGAGCTTTTCCCGGCAGACTCGGTTGAGTTAATCAAATGGATTCGCGAGCGAAACATGAGACCAATTGTGGCTCATCCGGAACGTCATCACTATTTTCGGCAGCGGCCCGAGCTTTTACAACCACTCGTCGATGCAGGGGCATGGATACAAATTACCGTCGATTCGCTGCTGGGGAATTTCGGACCTGAAGCCAAGGTATTTGCGGAACGGTTTCTCAGAACCCACCGCGACGCAATCCTGGCCAGCGACGCCCACAACACCAAACGATGTTCGGGGCTCTCCGCCGGATACGCCTGGGTGACGGAACATCTTGGATCAGAACGTTCTCAAGATCTTCTTGATCGAGCAGAGATGGTGCGAATGAGTTTGATGGCGGAACAGGCAACAATACCGACAATCCAATCCAAAGCGGGTTAGTTAACACCCCGATGGATTTCTTTCCGGGGATACCGATACGAGCGTCAATGACTTGTGCCACTGCATGACCGTACTCGGTCATGCAGTACTCTTAGATAATGGATTTATCACGTCGCGGTCGTTTCCTGGCGCCGCCAGTTCGCCGACGCCTGGTATGCCCAGCGGCGAACACGGTTGATCCCTCCGAGAGGCCGATGAGTGGTCAGCGCATGCCAGACATTGAATGCAAGGTTCTTGAAGGCGTCCTGATGACGCAACGGTCCGATGTCCTGGCGTGGCAGGAACAAATGGCCGACCGTTCGATAGGGGGATTCGCTTTCCGGCCATGCGATCGTCGGATCTTCGATCGGCATCGTGTTCTCTGACGTTCTTAGTTGCACTTGAAATTCAAATAAGAGTTCCTGATTCCGCAAAGTTTCTTCGAGAACCAGTCGCATCGCATCCGATTCGGTCGCGAGTTTGGTGATCAGATCGAGATACGTTGTCTGCAAGTCTTCGATCGGTTTGACCCGACATTTGGCAATGTAGTTTCCGAATCGGATCGGGGACATCGTGTAATACGTCTGACTTGCGGGATGCGAGGGTAGCTTCCCTACGATTGCGGCAGCTGTCAGCATTTCATGCCAATGCCAATAGAGCGGGTTCCAATTCCCCGCCGTGATTGTTTGCTGTGCGGCACCAAGCACATTCTCTTCCGATTCCGCGATGATCTTCTCTAACCGAAGATAGTCCTTCACGTTTCGGGCAAAAAAGACCGGGTGATTGATCATCACCAAATCCTGAGTTGGCCCCCGTATCCCGTCGACGAGAATCGTCTCGCCTGTCACGTCATACACTTTGATCGCAATTCCGCGTCCGTCGGGAACGGCATCGGGTTGTATCTGGCTGGATGCATTCGAAAACCGCACGACGGCCTGGTATGTCCCCTCAGTTTCAAATAGACCCTGAGCCAATTGTTGTGGCAGGTTTGGCAAGACCTTCAATTCCGCGTGCGCATAGCCATGTGTTTTCACATGCACATCGGCACGAAACTCGTGTGTCTTCAATTGCGTGGTCTTGAGAATCGCCTGCAAATAACGGATTACGGTCTGTATGTCATCAGCCTCATCGTGAGGAATCGTTTCGACATTGTCCTCATAAGGAATCGGCGAGTGAACGTAGGACATGCGATAGACCTCGAAGTTTGACGAGCGACATTGGGTAACACGGAATTCGTTTCTATTCACCGTCATACTCGATCACCACTGATTGTCGATACGAAAGTCGATAACCAAATAAATGTTGTACATGAAAACGAGAAAAAAGCATTCCAATCATTAGACGCCAAACCTTCAAAAGGTGTATTCTTCAAGCGACTTTTCGCGGCCTGCTTTTTCCGAGTCGATTAGTTTGACACTGACTTAACGAAAGGTGTTCCATGCGATTCCATCCAATATTTTCGCTTTTGCTGATCGTGTTTGTGACGACAGAAGTGCATGCCGACATTAGTTCCGGGCCGAATGTCGGAACGGTGGTATCGCCACTCAAAGTTTTTGCCGCAACCGGTGATCATGCCGGAAAGGAGCTGGACTTTGCTGCTGATCGATCCAAGAAGCCGACAATCTATATTTTCGTTCCACATGAACGCTTCGATCGCCCGCTGGCTCGGCTGATTAAAGTATTGGAAAAGGGTGCAATCGAGGTGGGGAATGACTCTAGCCTCGTGACCGTTTTTTTGACCGCAGATGAATCCAAAACCAAAGAACATCTGCCTCGGATTCAGATGTCGCTTCAATTCTCCGCAAATCCGCTGGTGATTTTTCCGAGTGTCACGATGAGTCCCGAAGGTTGGTCAGTCAATACGGACGCTCAATTGACTGCGATTATCGTTAACGAAGGAAAAGTAACGGCAGCATTCGGGTACCGCTCGGCAAATGAGACGGTTGCTCCAGAGATTTTAACAGCGTTAAAGAAATCACTCGGAAAATAGATTCTGCTCAACCATGTTCAGTACGTGTCGGACGCTGTTCAAACCACCGTCACGATTTGGTTTACAAGTTCAATTCCAAATGTATCGAAACTCTTGTTGTTCTTCGTTTCGACTGCAACGAGCGACGAAGTTAAGCAAAACTTTCGCCTGCGGTTATTGTCGTGGCAATCGATCATCTTCGAGAAAGGCATCTGTCGGAAAAGAACGAATTTCGTGAAACTTTTCACTCTCCCGCCGAATGTTCCTCTCTGGGCAAACATGTGGATGATTTCATTCGGGATCTACGGGCTGCTGAAATTGCTCAGCTGGTCCGCCCGGACCAGCTCCGCACCGGCCTGGAAGCATCTTGCATATTTAGTCGCCTGGCCGGGGATGGATGTCGATGTTTTTCTTTCCACCGTTCGATACGTCAACGTTCCGTTAAAATGGGAGTGGCTGTTCGCCGGTATCAAGCTGACGTTTGGAATCATCCTCGTCAGTATCACGTCCTCAGTACGTAACGGATTTGGTGATGCGATCGCGAGTTGGATCGGAATGATTGGCATCGTCTTTACGCTTCACTTTGGGCTGTTTCACTTGCTCTCGTGCTTCTGGCGTTCACAGGGGATTGACGCAAAACCGATTATGGATTGGCCCATCGCGTCGTCGAGTCTGACTGAGTTCTGGGGTCGTCGGTGGAATATGGCTTTCCGGGACCTGACACACCGGTTCATTTTCAAGCCTCTCTCAAGGCACATCGGAGCGATGTCTGCGTTGCTAATGGGATTTCTGGTTAGCGGTCTTGTGCACGAACTTGCCATCTCATGGCCCGCCGGTGGGGGCTGGGGAATGCCGACGTTGTTTTTCTCGCTTCAAGGTGCGGGGATTGTGGTCGAGCGAAGTCGCTGGGGCCGGTACATCGGGTTGGGACGAGGTCTTCCCGGCCGATTGTTCTGTGTGCTGATGCTCGTCATTCCATCCCCTTTGCTGTTCCATGGACCGTTCGTGAACCGAGTGATTCTCCCGTTTCTGGACTTCCGAGGAGGTTTAAGATGAAGATCGAACTCGCTACGGCCATCTTTCTTGCAGGGATCGGACAGTTCTGCGTGCTTGTTGCATCGGCGTTGGTTCCGATTCGGCTTCAATGGAAGACGTTATTGACGCCATTGCCAACATTGGTTCGCCAATTGTTCTGGGTGTACGGTGGATACGTCGTCCTGTCGATCATCAGCCTGGGGACGATCTGTGTCCTCAATTCGAATGAACTTGCCAGTGGCAGTATGCTCGCCCGATCCTACTGTGGTTACGGAGCCGTTTTCTGGGGGATTCGTCTCTCGCTACAACCAATCCTGTCGGCGAAAGAATTCCTCACAACGTGGTGGCTCAATGCCGGATACCATCTCCTTTCGATATTGTTCATCAGCTTTACGCTGATCCTGGGTTGGGGTGCGATTCATTGACGGAGTATCCCGTCACACAGTATCTCTGAGGCAATTCAGATCTCGCAGAACCAACAACCTTGAGAGAGGAAGTCCATTGAACTCAGACATTTTCCAGGGGTGTGTACCCGCACTGATGACACCTTGCCTGGCCGATCGGACACCGAATTATCCTGCCCTCGTTAAAAAAGGGCAGGCAATGATGGCTGCCGGGATGAATGGTGTGGTCTACTGCGGTTCAATGGGTGACTGGCCTTTGCTGACAGATGGACAACGACAAGAGGGGGTTCGTCGGCTGACAGAAGCCGGCGTTCCTGTGATTGTCGGAACGGGGGCACAGAATCCCGTTCGGGCGGCGGCCCATGCGGCTCACGCCCAGAGCGTCGGCGCGAAGGGGTTGATGGTCATTCCTCGGCTCATGTCACGCGGAACGTCTCCAGCGGCTCAGCGTGCCCACTTCGCCGGGGTTCTTGCAGCGGCACCCAAACTCCCCGCCGTGATCTATAACAGCCCTTACTACGGCTTTGAGACAAAAGCAGACCTGTTCTTCGACCTGCGACGCGAGTTTCCAAACCTTGTCGGTTTCAAAGAATTCGGCGGATCCGATTCGCTGAGCTATGCCGCTGAGCATATCACTTATGCGGACATGAATGTTCTGCTGATGGTCGGGGTTGATACGCAAGTCTGTCATGGCTTCATCCGCTGCGGTGCGGTCGGTGCCATCACCGGAATCGGAAACTGTCTTCCCCGTGAAGTACTGCACCTGATTCATCTTTGCAAACTGGCTGCAGCCGGTGACGTCGATGCACGGAGACTGGCGCGGGAACTGGAAGACGCTCTGGCGGAATTGTCTCGCTTCGACGAAGGCCCAGACCTGGTCTTGTACTACAAGTACCTGCTGGTCCTGCTGGGCGACGCAGACTATGAGTTGAACTTCAATGAAACCGATCAGCTTTCATCGAGCCAAAAACACTTTGCCGAATCACAATTGAGCCTCTTTCAACAGTGGTGGAACAACTGGACTGGAAAGTCGTATCGCAAGTAAGTGATCGAAATCAATCTGGTTTCAAAGAGAACTCGCTGGTGGCTGCGCACGCCAGCGACGTCTCAATCCTTAATGAAGAAAACGTGATGTACCGCAATGGGACGAGGAGACTATTTCTGTGGCTCAAACGCTGAAGAAGACGTTTTACTCGCCCCGCAGAACCGGCCACATCGTTTGTTGCTTATTGGCCTGCGTTCTACTCGTCGGTACATCCCGCGCGGCAGATAGAAATCCCGCATGGCCGGGTAACCATCCGCTGACTTTGTCTCAGGCAGGGGATCTTTTGATTCTCGAGCTCAGGTGCGCCGCATGCCACAAAGGAATCGAACGAGGAGTCTTGTCGGAAAAGTCGGCACCGGATCTGGCTCAGGCAGGGGCAAGGGTCTCACCTGAATACCTGAAAAAATTCCTTGCCGCTCCGTCATCAGCCCAATCCAGGACGACAATGCCGGATGTTCTGGCATCGAAACCTGCGGACGAGCGACAACAGATCGCGGAAGCACTGACTCACTTTCTTGTCGCTCAACCGACTCAGAAGTTTCAGGAGGAAACACCGTCCAAAGAGAACGCTCAACAAGGTCAGATTCTTTATCACTCCGTCGGCTGCGTGGCGTGCCATGGTCCCCGGGAAACGACTGGCGAGACACCATTAGCGAATCGCTCGGACTCTGAAGCAGATGATGAAGAAAAAAAGCAAAATGAGAATGTGACAATTCAGCCGATTGCCATCAGCCTCGGACATGTTCCCGCGAAGTACAGCCTGAAATCACTGAGTGAATTCCTGTTTCAGCCATTACGAGTCAGGCCATCGGGTCGAATGCCGGACATGAAGCTGACTCCGTCTGAGTCACTGGCCGTCGCCAGTTACCTGATCGGTGATCATCCGAAACAGACTGCGGCGTTTCAACCACAAGAACCATTGGTGTTACTCGGCAAAACTTATTTTCGGGAATTGAATTGTGCCGCATGTCATTCACTCAACAACATCCCCGCAGCGCCACTGTTTGGTTCGTTAAAGAATGCAGACATTTCTCGCGGATGTCTGTCACAAACGTCAGGTAAGAATCCGAGGTTCCAGCTGCATCATGATCAGGTTCAAGCAATCAAAGCATCGCTGACAGCAGAACCAGAGGAAGAGACCGAAAAAGTTCTGCTGGCGAAGACATTGACCGCGTTCAACTGTATCGCCTGCCATATACGAGATGATTTTGGTGGCGTTCCCGAGCAGTACAATCCATACTTCGCGACGACTGAGCAAAAGCTTGGCGACGATGGTCGAATTCCTCCGCCACTCACGATGGTCGGGGCGAAATTGCAATCTGCATGGATGAAGAAGGTTCTTTTCGATGGCGAGACTGTTCGCCATTACATGACAACACGGATGCCACAGTTCGGAACGGCGAACCTATCGCATTTGCCAAGCTTGTTCTCAAAACTTGATATTCTTGAAAGTCCCGACTGGAAAATTCCAAGCCCTGAAAGCGATTCCGAAAGTGAACGAGCACGAGAAAAACGCCTTCGCCCTGCTGGGCGAGAGTTAATGGGCGACAAAGGCCTGAACTGCATTGCGTGTCACAACTTCAATGGAAAACCCGCACCAGTCAATAAAGGGATTGACTTGATGACGACGTTCCAGAGGCTGCAACCGGGATGGTTCAACAGTTTCGTGCGAAATCCAGGTTCCTTTCGTCCACGGATCGTCATGCCAACCGCCTGGCCCAATGGAATTGCGGCACATAAGACAATTCTGGACGGGGACACAGATCTGCAGATTCAAGCGATCTGGTACTATTTATCGCTTGGGACATCTGCCGCCGATCCGCCAGGCATCCGAGACATCTCCACAAGACTGTCGGTGGGAAATACAGCCCGGACTTTTCGTGGTCGAAGCCGGGTGGCGGGATTTCGAGGGATCGCCGTCGGCCTGCCCGAGAAAATCAATTACGCCTTCAACGCCGAAACGGGAACTCTGACCGCCATCTGGCAAGGTGACTTTGTTTCCGTGAACTGGAATGGCCAGGGCTCCGGGGATTTCAACCCGGCAAGGGAGCCAATCACGCTGGCTCAAGATGTCTCGTTCACCGTACTCGCGGACGACGATGCTCCGTGGCCACTGATGCCCGTGATGACCAAAGACGCAAGGGTCAACCCGAATCCGCTCTATCCCAAAAATCTTGGTTATCAATTCCGTGGTTACACGCTTGGCGAAACTTCAATTCCGACGTTCATGTACCAGTTCGGGGAAATCGAGATTAAAGATCGTTCGGTGGCGTCCGCAATCAACGAACAACAGGGACTGAAACGCCTGCTTCAATTTGGTTCACCGACGCCGCAGTCGTTCTGGTTTCGCGCACTTGTTGGCGACATCCGAATGCATTCGGAGCACGTTTTTCAGAACGGAAAACTTCGGCTGACGGTTCCTGATGTGAAAACGAAGCTGAGGGTGCTGTCGAAAGAACCGAATCGATCAGAATTGTTATTGCGGTTGGAGCTTCCTCAAGGCAAATCAAACCTGGAATTACTTTATGAGCCGCTCGAGAAGTAGCCATATTCGACGACCTTTGATTTTCATTCTGTTTGCCATTTCGGTGTTTGGTGTCGCGCGCGCCGAGGAAGTTGGTGATCGTTGGGGAACAGAGGAACGAGAACGGGAATTTTATCCCATCGTCAACATTCCGCTTCCGCCCGACACGGTCATTGAAGCTGGTGCCTTTGCGGTATTACCGGATCGGCGCATCGCTGTCGGAACTCGACACGGAGAGATCTTTTTGATCGACGGCATCGATGGAGCAAAACCAACTCCATCCTTTCATTTATTCGCGTCGGGCCTGGATGAGATTTTTGGTCTCACCTGGAAAGAGAACGCGTTCCGCGTGACTCAAAGCTGCGAGTTGACTCGCGTCGTTGATACTGACAATGACGGGGTCGCCGATCGGTTTGAGACGATCTCGGATGGCTGGGGTTATGCCAATTACCACGAGTACGCGTTTGGCTCGAAACTTGACGCCGATGGAAACCAGTTCGTGGCGCTCGGGCTGTCAGAATCTTACTATTCGCATGCCTTGAACCGAGGCTTCATCATGAAGATTGCGCGAGACGGAAAAACGACCGCGTTTGCGAGCGGCCTGCGTAGTCCGGGTGGGATCGGCTTCGATGAACACGGGTCGCTGTTTTATGTCGAAAGCCAGGGACCTTGGAATTGTTCATGCAGTTTGAAAGCGGTGTCGCCAAACAGTTTTCACGGTCACCCCGCCAGTTTTGAATGGTACAAGTTCGCACCGGAACTCGGGCCGGTTCCAGAATCTCCGAAATCAGGGACTCGAATTGCCACCGAGCGTAAGCACGTGAAACAACTTGTCCCCTACGCAGTGATCTTTCCTTACATACGAATGGGAAGGTCAATTACGGCGTTCACGGTCAACAAAACTCAGGGCAAATTTGGTCCATTTGAAAACCAGATGTTTCTCGGAGATTACACGCTTTCAATCCTGATGCGTGCGACGACAGAGCAAATCAACGGAGTCTGGCAGGGGGCCTGTTATCCATTTCGCGAAGGACTTTCGACGGGCATTCTGAACGTCGAATTTTCACCAGAAGGAAAATTACTTTGCGGAGGGACAAATCGCGGATGGCCAGTTCGAGGGATCAAACCGTTCGCCCTTGAACGCGTCGATTGGAGTGGCAAGTTGCCATTCGAGATCAACCGGATCACGATCGAACCAGACGGATTCAAGGTTACGTTTACCAAGCCTGTCGATCGCGCAACGGGGAGTTTGTCAGACTCGTATGCGATATCGGCGTTTACGCATCCTTACCACGGTGGATACGGTGGTCCGGAAGTCGATCGGTTCAAGTCTGCCGTGAAAAGTGTCTCACTGGCGGACGACGGACTCTCGGCGAACATTGTTCTGGAAAACCTCAAACAGGGATTTGTCTATGAATTCGATTTAGGAATTCTGCGTTCTTGCGACGGGGATGAACTCCTTCATCGAAATGCGTATTACACCGTAAATGAGATTCCAAGGAGGTAGGTACGCTTTCAAACGTGCAATAAAGCGCTCAATTGAATTCGACTGATTTGGTTGTTGAATGACATCGCTCGCACGATCAAATTCGACAATTCTTTTATTGTCGCAGAAAACGTCCGTTCCCGAGAAATTGGAGCCGATTTTCCTAGGCAAAATCCGATCGCCAAAGATGGACAGCGCGTTGGGCGAGAATGTTTTGCCGCTTTTCGATCTGAGCAATAGTCCATTCTTCTGGAGGTTCAGATACGATCGACTTGGTTAACTCGTACCGACTCTTTTCATAAAAGGAGATCTTTTTTTCCAAAACTACGGGCATCATCGGTTGAGTTTATCAAATTCGTTCGCGACATTGCATTCCAATCCATTACCGAAGGGAATCGACGAGAAATCATGGAAGTCCGCTCGTTCTAAAACGTAGGTGTCAAATTGCAGATTAACTTGAATTGTCCCCTGATCTTCCGATTTGATTTGTTTCTGGTGATCCTGGCTGCATCTTCACAAATCACGACGGTGTTGCACGCGTCGGACCATCCAGTCCCCGAAAGTGCACTCTGGCTGACGTACCCTGGTGAGGATGGCCCCGGTAAAGGGAAGCACATCATTCTGATTGCTGCCGATCAGGAATACCGCAGTGAATATTCGATGCCCATGCTGGCCAAATTGCTTTCAAAGCATCACGGATTTCACTGCACCGTCCTCTTCAGTTTGAATCTGAACAACGAGGTTGATCCGACTCAAAAAATCCGGTGGGAGGACAAGTCGGTCACACACAACATCCCCGGTCTCGAGTATCTCGAAAAATGCGACCTGATGATCCTGTTCAGCCGACTCATTACTCTACCGCCAGGACAATTTCAGCATATTTATCGTTATCTGGATTCCGGGAAACCGATCATTGGTATCCGTACTGCGAATCATGGGTTCATCGATTTCGATTATCGTAAAGACAACAAAAGAATCGACTTTGGTGAACACGTTCTCGGTGGATCATTCCGAAACCATCACGGACGCTGGCAGCAGGATTCCACTCGTGGAATCATTGTCGAACAGAACAAAAGTCATCCAGTCCTGACTGGCGTTAATGACATCTGGGGGACTTCCGATGTTTATCGAACTTTCAAAGAAGGAGGCCAACTGCCCGAGGACTGCACACCATTAGTCGACGGACAACCGTTAATCGGACGTCAACACGACGACCCCGTGAATCCAGAACTTGCTCCGCTACCTGTCGCATGGGTCAAAAACTGGACTGGAAACACAGGACTCACGTCACGCGTTTTCCATGTCACGATGGGAAGCGCCCAGGATTTTCAGAGTGAAGGACTTCGTCGCTTAGTCCTGAATGCCGTCTACTGGTGCCTGCAAATGGAGACTGCGATCGACCCGAAATCCAACATGCAAATCGTTAGCGAATACACACCGCCTGAAAGCGGATTTGATTACAAGAAATTGAAGATCACGCCGCAAAAGGTCGGATTTTACCGATAAGAACAATCAACAACCCGGCTAAAGCCAGCACTGCGATGCCAGTCAGATCAATGTCCAATCTCGCACGACCACTCAGCGTTTGCCATAGAGCGTGTATCAGGAACAGGATTTGGGAGGCCGCCGCTAATCGAAGCAGAAACGCGGCGCGGGATACACGCAAACTTTGAAGCAACAGCGATAATAGCGGCAGAGCCTGAATCGCATGCAGTACGGCACCATGCGGGTATTTCAGAACACCTGCTTGACGCCAAATCTCGGGTGAGTGCCCAGCGGCAAGATTGATTTGAGCTGCAATCGTGATCAAAAATCCCAAACCACAGGAAACCAAAAGTAACCACAGGCCCGCACGGATGGAGATCGAACGAGACTCAGGCATCGGCAAAAGATGGCGTGATCGAAGGCAAAGCCAGGCAATTCCTGCTGTGACAAGAAGGATCAGTCCAAGCATCGCCGACTCGATCGATGCGTCGAGTGCTGTCGAACGATTGAAGTGTGAGGGAACACCTCGCCACTGTTGAACCGTAATCAATCCAACTTCGACCAAAAGACCGATCGACATCAGACTAGAAAAAAGGGAGTCTTTTTGGCGCGGAACGAGTTGGGTCAAAACCCAGGCGATCGACCAGACGGTCAATCCGGCAGAAACGCCAAAGAGACCTGGCTTGCGAAGTGACACCGGTCCAGACCAGTCTGAATCCGTAACCCACAACAAAACAAGATGGTAAACTCCACTTGCCATCAATAATCCGCCAATCACGAGCGAGAGGCGAAAGGTTCCGAGAAGCCGGTGATTGAGAAATGGGACGTCCGCAGAAATCCGTGTGCTAATCGTTGGGCTTGAATGACCTAAAGACCCAACCACAACTTGTGTATTGGTTTTCAGTGGAAAATGACCGATTGGATTCATGGGTGATTTCATTAATGTGGTAAGACGATTCACGACCACCGTTTTAGTCGTTTTGTGGTCGCAGATGTCATTTCCAGAGAAGTTTTCCAATCAGACCGCATCACTCGAAATAAAGTCCAGGTAAGTCGGGCGGTGAGTGCGATGTATGCAGAGCCATCTAATGAATCAACGCTTGAAACAACAATGTTCCAAGCGTTGATCGGACCTCAGGACTTTTCGCGAGCGTATTGAACACCCCCGACAACTTCTACCGACGATGAGCAGTTTGCATCTGATAGGAAATCACTCGACCAGTCTGCGGACAAACGTAGCTTCCATACTGGGTAGCCGGTTGAACGTGAACATACTGAGGAACAGCGTGAATGACCTGCGCACCTTTCGCCGTGGCGGCGGGAGGTAACAGAACAGCATCAATGACGTGAATGACTCCGTTCGACGCATCGATGTCGGCTGCAACAATTCCGGCACCATTGATCGTCGCCGCTCCATCTTTCACCGCAGCGTTTAAAGTTCCGCCTTGAACAGTTTTTAATCCTTTATTCGCGAGAACGTCATTGGAGTAGACTCGACCCGGCACGACGTGGAACTTCAGGATCGCAGCAAGCTTGTCTTTGTTCTCCGGTTTCACAAGCGCTTCGACGGTTCCGGCAGGCAATTTTGCGAACGCGGCATCGGTGGGGGCGAAGACGGTCAGTGGCTGATCCCCTGTCAAAACGGGGACAATACCCGCAGCTTTCGCTGCCGCAATCAAAGTCTTGAATGTTCCGGCCTTGTCGGCGGTGGTTGCGAGATCATCGAATGATGGCAGAATCACCTGATCGATGACGTGAATCACGCCATTTGAAGTCGCAATGTCAGTTGCGACGACGTTGGCTTGATCGACTTTCACCTTGCCGCCGTCAACCTTGATGTCGACCCGTTGGCCGTTCACAGTCGGGGCCGCGTTCAACTTGACCACATCGGCTGCTAAAACTTTTCCGGGAACCACATGGTAGGTCAGGATTGAAATCAACTTCTGCTTGTTTTCAGGCTTCAACAGTGTCTCGACAGTCCCAGCAGGCAACTTGGCGAACGCTTCATCTGTTGGTGCGAAGACAGTAAATGGCCCCTTCCCTTGCAGAGTTTCTACCAGTCCAGCAGCCTTGACTGCGGCCACCAGAGTCTTGAATGAACCAGCCTCGACAGCTGTCGTGACAATGTCTTTTCCTGGTGCGCCTTGAGCGAAAGCACCAACCGAAGAAGTCATGACGAGAGCCGCTGCGGCCATTCCACTAATCAATCGACGAATCATTACGATCTCCACACATTGAATGTCCAGTACAAGCGAACAACGAACGATCACAAAAATCGTTCGATTTCTCTAGTACGAGAAGAACCGCAGTTCGAAACTACGATTAACTCCGATTTTTAAGAAAAATTGGAAAACAAGGCTTCAGGCTAATCTCACACAGCCTCAACTTCACGAGTTCTTTACAATTGGGCCTTGTCGCTGAATAACAATGAGTTCCCGGCGATTTCGACTTTTTGGCCAAAAATCGGCAATCGATTTGATCCGCAGGCGAATGATTGACGTTGTCTTTCTGACAAGCGGTAACACGAACAAACAAGCGGCAACACGAGCGGATTACGATGAACGAAGACCACGACAGAAATGAATTTCGGCTCGATCCTCAAGCGAAATCGTTTCGGCTGACGGGATACCGTTGGCGAGATTTACCGTGGTTGATCTGCGGTCTCACATTGGCAATGGGTTTGCTGACTGGTGTGAACTACGTCACCGCCCTCAGTCTTTCATCTCTCAATCGAGAGTCTCAATTGCTCGTCTGTGGAACCCTCATGGGGTTTGGTGCGGGAGTCTGGGTCGGAAGGTTTCTGATACCAGTTCGATCGGCTCCAGACTGCGAGAAGAACTCGTCGAAAACTATTCTCACAACTGACACCAACGCATGATCATTGTGAATACTTCGAGCGAGATTGTTGCCGACGATCAAATGCTATTGTACAAGCTAAAAGAGAAAACCGCAGATTCCCAGGCGGCCATATCCAGGTACAGCCCGCGTCCACAGAGATCCTCTCCGTCCCGTACGTAACAGGCGGGACTAAGCTGATCGCTTAATCGCCATATTGAGCCGTCAAGATCTTCAAACGGCAAGCGAACATAGCACTGACTTTGATGAGATGAGTAGTTTACAGCAACCACGAGAGTTTGTTTGTCCCAGCTGCGCCATACGGAAACGAAAAAATCGTCGTTCGTCCCGTTCCCATCCCAGGCCGGTTTACACTCCATTAACTGCCACTCGCCTTCGCGGACCGCGGGCAGATTTAATATGTTCAACAAGCGATCATAAAACCGTTTCAAATCCGCATCGGCCGGTTCCTGTGGAGCGCGAACAAGATGCGGCGAAATTCGTTTCTTTCGACCTTCGAACTGGCCGTCGTGAAAGAAGCGAAGCCCCGGAGAGAGAAACGAGATGACCGCAGCAGCATGGTGAACGCCGGGCGAAAATGTCGCCGCAGCACGTGGCTCGTCATGATTTTCCAGAAAACGAGCGAGCCTGTTCTGGTAATCGAGCCCTGCATAGAAATGCTCACGTACGGGTCGTGCATGACCTTCTCTCAGGCGGTCATATAACCGTTTATCGTAAGCGTAGTTGAATCCCTGTTGCTGAAGTGTCCATTCCATATCCCAGTAAACTTCTGCCAGGAGAAGGAACTTGGGATACCGTTCGCGGACTTCCTGGATGGCAGTCGGCCAGAATAACGGAGCAGGTTTGCCCCAAGTTCTTTCGAAAATTTCGGGAAGTACCAGCATCGCCATATCGCAACGAACCCCATCGCATTGACTGGCAATTTGGACAAGTTCGTCCATCATCGCCTTCTGGAGCGCGGGATTGGCATAGTTGAGTTGCAAAGTATCAACCCAACCAGCGAAATAGGGATCGCGGCCATGCGCTAACAAAAGATCGCGTTGGCGACTCTTCACCCAGACAAAGTTATGTGGGGCATGAGCCAGATCGTTTCCCGTCCCTTGAATAAAATAGTCGGGGTGGCTGTCAACCCACGGGTGATCCAGTCCCACGTGATTGGGAACAAAGTCGAGCATCAGTTTCAGACCGCGCTCATGAAGCCGTTCCCGAAGTCGCGCCAATGCGGCGGCTCCCCCAAGATTCTCGTGGACCCTGTATCCTGTAATGGCAAACCCCGAACCTTGAATGTCGTCTTCGGTCAAATCGGGCAGTGTCTCTTCAAATTCAGCTCGCCATACAGGATTCGTGCGGGAAACATGCTGGGATGTGGGACCGGTCTGCCACACGCTCAGAAACCACAACCAATCAAAGCCAAGGCTCGCGAGCCGGTCAAGTTCGCTGTCGGGGATATCGTCAAGCGTCACAGTCCGTTCCAGCATTCTGGACAGCTCCGTCAGCCAGACGCGAGTATTGATCTGGTACAGCAAGGGATTGTGTGTTGTGTTCATCAAGTCTCCTCACAGAGCGTTGTCACTGCGATGGAATGCCTAAGGGACGTTGTTCATCGTCTTGAGCAAATCGATCATGGGCTGCTGGCTGACGCGAAGCAATCCCTCTTGCGGGCGATCCAAGTCAACGTTCAGGAATAAGACCCCTGCAAACGCCAAGGCCAGAACCGGCATTTCCGGAGATCGCCTCGGCGAGTTCATTCCGGCCTGATACCCGACGGATGACATTCCGAACAAAGTCAAGCTGAATAAGGCAAACCAGATCGTGATTGGGATCCGACTTTGCAGGCCGACAAACACGCGTTTGTTATGAAGGTCAATCGTCTCATTAAGAGACTGAAGAAACAGGTTCGTCATGATCGAACGAGGGTCCTGCTCGACCGCCGCCACAGACTGTGACCAGAGTTGATCGTGAAACACTCCGGACTGTGTCACGAGCTCATCGATTCTGGCCTGCGCCCCGAGTTGAACACGATTTTCCGTGTATTGACGAAGCAGATCGGCAATCTTCGAACGCTGTGGTTCCGGCAACAGCCGTGCCCTGAGATAAGTCGTGCCGATTGAATTTGCTTCTTCGAAGACCGCCTGCCGGCGAGCGTCGTAGCGAGCTGCCGCCATACTGAATGTGAATGCCAGCATGAATCCCAATAAACCAAGTACCGAGGCAACCATCGCATCCAGCGATGCATCCTTTTCCGCAACATTCCCTTGCACTCTCCATCTCCCGAATCGATACCCTCCTTCGACTGCGAGCATGCTGACCACCGCGATCAGCGGAAAAAAGAACCACATTGGAATCAGGTCAAGCGGCTGGAGATTCATCGTGACTTCACGCTTTCAAATGAGCTTCCGGTTGTGATCGATCGCCGACCAAACGACTCTGTCTCGTCATCGCCGTTACTATAACAACTGACGCCCACGAACGACGCTCGTTTTCTACTGATACTGATCATCGCCTCGTCGAATGAACGCGAAGTACGATTTAAAGATCATTCAGATAGGAAATCAGATCGCCAAGCTGCTCAGTGGAAAGTTCGCCGTTAAGCTGGTGTTTGAACTCAGTGAAGACGGCTTCCAGGCTTCTCGCCCGGCCATCATGAAAGTAAGGGGCATTCTGGCTGACTCCTCGCAGTGATGGCGGATTGAATTTCGAGGTTCCCCGTTCATCTTTCAGTCCAACATCCGCAATCCTGGCCGAGGTGAACGTGGGCTTCGAGTGACAGCTGCGACAATTCTGTGCTTCAAAGATTGCGGCCCCGCGCTCGACCGCAAGATTCTCCTCAGTCTCCAATGCCGGCGGTGGCGGCAGGGTTTTCATGTAAGCTTCCAGGTCGTTCGTTTCGTCTACGCTCAGCGGATTACCCTGCATCGTCGATTTGACCGAGTGTGCGATCTGATCGCTTAATGTTTTGAAACGACCTGTCCAGGAATAGGGAGCGGTGTCGGCAACGCCACGAAGTGTTAATACACGCTTCGCCGTACCAAATGTTCCATCAGTCATGTTGTCGTTCAGTAACCCGTTGGTATGACCCTGAACATGGCAACTGGAGCAACTGAACCAACCATCGTGTGACAGTTTCGCGTTGTGAAACAGCCGTTCCCCTCGATCCGCGGCCGTCAAATCAGGCTGAGGACCAAGCGAGATTGTTCCAGCAAGAAGCGGTCCGGCGAGTTGAACGACCGACACCGAATCGCTGAGTGTATTCAGGACGTACGAATAGACTCCGTCCGTCCCAAGGGCGACGGCGGTCGGGTAACTCTCGGTTTTCACCCGGCCACTGTAAACGTGATTCTCGTCATGCAGAATCAATTCATCGGTCCCGCTCAGTGCAATTCCTGTCAGACCATCGGACCTCATGACGAACTCTGCAGGGTCGCCGGCTCCACGATCAGGACCTCCCAGGTATTCCAGGATGCTATGCTTCAAGAGATCGGCTTGGGGATCAAGCAGGTCTGATAATTCCACGGATCTCAGCACGTTGGTCATCAGGCTTCCCCAATGAACGTCATCAAACGTCGATTGAGCCAGTCGGCTCAGCACCTGATGTGAGATCACCATTTGAGATTTCGTCGGATGCAGTCGCAGGCCCCGAATCGCGTGTGCCGGAATCTCGCGGACGGAATCGATCTGTCCTGATTCTGGGTCGATCACGGCTAATCGAGAACCGAATCCGTCGGCAACCACGACCTTTAATCGAGGGTTTTCTAGCGAAGGAATTTTGGCTTTTTGGTCAGCGACATTCAGGACGAGCATTTCACGTGGTGCGAATGGCAAACGGATCTGATGAGTCCTCGCAGCAACCGATTTGTCTCCCTCGTCGAACCAAGACTTCAGGTCGACAATCGTGACTGTTCTGGACCAGAGTGATGCAACAAATGCGTATGTTCCCTCATTGTCGATACGAACAGTCACCGGATAACGGCAGACGGTAAGCCGCTTTTCGACAGTGTAACCTGTGGAAGAAAACGAGACGGCGATCAGTTGATGAGCCTCTTCATCGGTCACAAGAAACCGTCGCGTGTCGCCAGTCACGATCAGATCGGAAAGTCGTTTTCCAGTTGCGGCTTCCAGAACGACTCTCTTTTTTTGCGGGTCGACCAGCGAAATCGTTCCGCTGCGCTGATTCGCGATCGCCAGCCGGGTTCCTCCGTGTGAGACGGCAATCGCCACCGGGCGACGAAATTGAACCGCAAGGCTCTCTTCGGCAGCGATTCCGGTGGCTGAGGTAAAGCCGGCCACCGCAATCAAAAGCAGGAGACTGGTCAATCTTTTCAATATCATTTTATCGATTCTTTGCTTTGCTCGTCTTGAGCATGTGCAACGGGTTGAACTGACCGAGGAGGGAGACCACGTTGTATTTCCATTGCAACAAGAATGGCAAGGTCCTCGATCGGTAGCTGCCTCTTGAGCGAAGTCCGTCGGACCGGGAGCTGGTCGTTTTGTTGTGACTTTGGCACTTGTGGAATTTTGGGAGTATCTTGTGCGACGACTTCGGACGCATTTGAACGTCGCTGAGGATCTTGATCCGATTTCGCGGAATCAGCGGATCTCTTTGCTTCAATCGAAGATGTCATCTTTCCGACGTCTGATGGTCGTGTATTGAGATCACTGTCGAGAATCATTCGATTTCCCATCCGAAAACCTTGGGGAATCGGGGGCTGATTCGCTGCGACTCCGTCGTTTTGTGCGATGGAATAATCCGGTATCAAGGGCCACTGGTAGTTGTCAGATAGACGATTCAGCCTGATCGTGTTCATCGTCAGGGAATATGGAACCCCGCTCAGTCTGACCGTACTGGAAATGAATCCCTTGAATTCGGCCGATCGTCCCACCAGTTTGGCCCTTCCCGAATCCCGTAGCGCGGCGGCGATTACGGAATGGAACGGACCTGTCGTCAAATCGATCAGAACCACAAGACGGACTTCTCGAAACAAACATTCTCGATCTGCGTATTCGATCTTCGGCTCCGCCGAGCCTTCAATTCGTTCACAGATCGCACCACCATCCAATAAGCTGTCCGCAACGAGCAACGCCTGATGAAGATCTCCGGGCGTTTCGTTTCCCCGAAAATCGAGCACAAGGACTTGAATTCCGTCCTCCTTTGCACGCTGTTCGGCGACGCGAAGTTCATGCAGCGTGCTACCATTAATGGTTTCGACGTGAATCCAGCCGATTGGCTCTTGTTGATCAATTCGAAGACTGTCTCGATTCAGCGACTGATGATTCCGGTTCTTCAGCGACTCAAACCGAACGACGCCGCGTGTCAACGTAACGTCCCGTTGCTCTTTGGACTGATCGGTCGAAACCTTGAGAGTGACGTCACTCCCCGCTGGTCCGCGCAGCAAATCGAGAATCTTCTCCTGAGAAAGATTTTCTGTTGACCGACCGTCAATCTCGTGAATGTAGGTATTGGCCACCAGACCACCACGGTCAGCAGCACTCCCTGGAACAATACGTGCAAAACTCGGCGAACCGGATGGGTTCATCCGCAATCCGACACCCAGCCCAACATATCGATTACCTCGAAACTGCTCTTCGACATCATGGTCTTTGGAACGGATCAAATGGAACTCACCCAGGATCTCGCCGAAACCCGACTTCAAGTCGGCAATCACGCGACCGAAATCAAGCTGAAGGCATTCGGTTCGCTCAACGAATTTCGCCATTTCATCAGCGCTCTGACATTTAAGAAATTCTGCATCGAGGCTTTCGAGTAATTCCCTGTAAAGAACATCGTCCGGCGCATCCTTTGGGACCCTGAAAAATGTCCGCGTGATGACTCGAATTAAAGCTTGACGCGGTGGTGGTGCAATGTGGTGTTGCTCAATAGCCTCCAACAGGGCCCAGACGAGGCGACCTTGGTCAGCAGCGGAACCAAAGGTTTCCTCTTTCAGATCTGACGCCGCGACATTCGCTTCATCGGCACACAGACGTCCGGGTCCCGACACGCCGTATGTCAGCAATAAGACCACGCAACCAAGTCTTGAAAAGGTAGTCAATCCCATATTGGAACCCCTTTATATGGATACCGTTCAAGAATAACAGTCGGCGTCTGGCCATTCAATTCGGCTTTTCGTGCAAAACGAAACGACGAAACCAACAGTTTGGCAAAGCGTTCCAGTGCCAATTTTTCGAATTCTCGAAAAAAAACAACTTTCTCTGTGATATTTCCGAGAAACCATCGCCATAAAGGGTGACTCTGACTTTCTCTCTGTTTGGTTTCGGGAACGCGCTATGCTCGTACTCCTTTTTTTCCTCATGATTTATTGTGCAGTGATACTCAGGAAGAGTTTGAAAGAACAAGAGGAAAGCTTTACGTTCCTTCGGAAGGAAATCCTGGAGCTCAAAGAGATCTCGTTGCAATCTCTGAAGGCACCCGTTCAGGAGACGCTGGAGACTGTCCGTCCGCAACCAGCCGAAATCCGGCCCTCAACGCCACCGCTCGTACATCCAACCTTCCCTGTTTCACCACAATCTCACGTTCCCACAAACGAGCCGGTCAAGCCACCTGAAGACGAGCCTGCCGAGGTCATTTTCGATGATGACCTTGTTTCGCCTGCACTTCCGGTTGGTCGCGACACCCCTCCAAGAATACCGACTTCCAGAACATTGACGACAACGGAATTGTTACGCAGTCGACAATCGAAGCCGGAAAACAACGTTGCCTCAACCGAGCCGCGAAAGCCGAGCAAGTTTGAACAAGCGGCAAAAGAGACACTGGAAAAGATTTGGAGCTGGATCATCGTCGGCGAAGAACACGCCCCGACCGGTGTTTCATTGGAATACGCGATCGCCAGCCAGTGGCTGCTTCGGTTGGGGATTCTGATCCTGGTGATCGGAGTGGGCTTCTTTTTGAAGTACTCATTCGATCATAACTTGATCAAGCCTGTGGCCCGAGTGGCAATGGCTGCCGGTGCGGGATTGGCATTGTTGACGGTCGGCACTCGTTTACTTGGCGGCCGATATCATATCTTCGGGCAAGGATTGATGGGTGGGGGACTGGCGACGCTGTACTTCAGCGTTTTTGCCGCCGCAAATTTTTATCATTTAGTGGAACCGATCCCGGCATTTGCATTGATGGGTTTGGTAACAGCCCTGGCTGGCGGAATCTCGGTACGTTTTAACTCAATGCTCGTTGCTGTGCTCGGGATTCTTGGAGGCTATGGGACACCTTTGATGCTTTCGACCGGTTCGGTCGATTTCATCGCGCTTTTCGGTTACATGCTGATACTCGGGATCGGAGTCCTATGCCTTTGTTACTGGAAGAACTGGCCGCTCGTTAACCTGCTGAGCTTTGTATGCACCTACGGATTGTACTTCTATGCCATGCGAGCCTACACCGTTGCAGACTTCTGGAACGTGATTCCGTTTCTTACGGCGTTCTTCATCCTGTTTTCAACGATGACGTTTCTGTACAAGCTGGTGAATCGAGCACATTCCAACCTGTTCGATCTGTCGGCGTTGTTGATCAATGCGTTCGTCTACTTCGGTGAAAGCTATCGGCTGGTGTCAGTTCCTTACGGCAAGGAATGGGCCGCTGCGGTCACGCTCGGCTTGGCACTGTTCTACACTCTGCACGTCTATTACTTCCTGGTCCGAAAGCTGATCGACCGCGAATTGCTGGTCAGTTTCCTGGGTCTGGCCTCGTTCTTCGTGATCGTCACTGTGCCACTGGTTTTGTCAAAGCAATGGATCACAGTCAGTTGGGCATTGCAGGCATTGGTCCTGTTGTGGATCGCTCGACAACTGGGAAGTCATGCACTCAAGTACGTCAGCTTCTTTCTGTACGGAATTGTGATGCTCAGGTTTGGATTGATTGATTTGCCTCGACAGTTCGGACAGGGGCTGGCAACAAGTATTCCCTGGTCCGAGTACTGGCCGCAATTTGTGGAACGGATCGTCATGTTTGGAGTCCCCGTGATCTCGCTCGGGGGAGCACAACGGCTGCTGCTCGGCTGGCAGCGTAGCGAAGCCTCAGCTGTCGTTCCCGATAATGATGTTCCAGAACTGATCCCAACTAACTGGGCGCCACGAGCGATCATCGGAATGGCGCTTGGCATGCTGTTCTTGTACCTGCACCTGGAAGTCAATCGGACAATCGGGTTCACCTACGCCCCACTGAAACTTCCGATGTTGACCTTACTTTGGCTAGTGCTGTGCGGAATCGTGTTATGGCAAGCCATTGCGACTCATAGCCGGACCTTGATCACGGTCGTCGCGTTTGGGTTGTTGGCAGTTCTGGTCAAACTCTTCTGCGTAGATGTCCCCAGCTGGAATCTGGCCGGAGACATGATCTATCGCGATGTTTACGCGAGCAATATTTATTCGTTCCATGACGCGGCGATGCGATTGCTGGATTTCGGCGCGATCATTGCCTTTTTTGGAATTGCTTATGCCTGTATTCATGATCGGAAACGTGACTTTGACGCCGCAGTAATTTTCGGCTTGCTCGGAATGGGAACACTGTTTACGTTCCTCACGTTGGAGCTCAACACGTTCCTCTCGGTTTATGTTCCAGGACTCAGGTCTGGCGGGGTCTCGATCCTGTGGTCGATCTTCGCATTCTCATGGCTCTTACAGGGGATCTGGCGGAATATCCGTTTGCTTCGGTATGCGGGGCTGTCTTTGTTTGCGATCGTCATTTGGAAAGTCTTCTTCCGTGACCTGGCACAACTCGATTCGTTCTACCGGATTATCGCATTCATCATCCTTGGCGTGATGGTACTGGCGGGATCATTCATTTACTTGAAATACCGAGAAACATTCGTCGTAAAGAGTAAGGAAGACAAATCGAAGGCATTGACATGAGTCGTTCAATTGGTCGAGTGCACTGTCAAAACGTAAATCTCGGGTCGTGTGCCACTGCATCGGAGTCTTCTTCGACGAAGTGTCTTCCCTTTTTTCGAGACCTTCGAATAGCACCGGGTGACCAAATACGGTTATCAAGTGGCACTCGCATATTGAGATTCAGCAACGCACTCGCCATGGTGTTGTGGTTGTGTTTTCTGCTGTTGTGGACGTTGCCTCTTGTCGCGGACGATGTTCCTCCGTTTCGCTGGCACCGGGATGTCGAACTGCCAGAAGTCGCCGCCACAACGCTTGTCAGTATTCAATTGGATTCGAATTTTTTTATGGCGACCCGTGACGGTTGGCCGGATGTCAGGCTGAACGACAACCGCGATCAGTCCGTCGCGTTTTTGATTCAGACGGCTTATGAGCTGAAGGCGAGAACGGTTCGGCAAACCTGGCCGGTAAAAAATCTCGTCGCGAAAGTCGACTCGGCGATTGGATTACAAGTCGAACTGGCGCTCGGGGACGATGACCCCTTGCCAAACGGAATCCGAATCATCACGCCGCTACGTGATTTCGAACATCAGGTACGCGTCGAATCCTCGACCGATGGAAACTCGTGGACTGCGGCGGGTCCGCCATCATTGATCTTCGACTATTCTCGCTATGTCGATGCCCGCAATGACTTTGTTCCCGTCAAAACCGGTAGCCATCGACGATTTCGACTGATCATTGAAGACGTGACCGCCGAGCAAGAATCACTCCTACTGGAACTGCACCGTCGGTTACGCGGCACAAATGAAATTGACCGAACGGAAAACACTACGATCGTTCGACGGCCGTTCCGGATCGATCGAGTGGAATTCTACCGAGACGATGAAACGTCGGTGAAAAGCCATCAACTGAAGGTCACCTACCCCGTCTCCAACTTCGCCGTAACGGAGCGAGAAAAGGATCATCAGACGCTTTTGACATTCGACACAAAACGGGAACCAATGACCGAGATGAAAGTCATCACCGACTCGGAAAACTTCAGCCGTTCTGCCACGGTTGAGGCCGAATCAGAAGATAACAACGGAAAAATGGTATGGGACGCGATTGCAAGCGGGACCCTCACCCGATTTTCCGTCGGGACAATTCAAAAGCAGGAGCTGACATTGTCGATGCGTGAATCACACGCATCTCGATACCGGGTCGTGATTGATAATCGAGACAGCCCTCCTCTAACGATCACTGCTGTTGAGGTGTCTGGACCACTTTACGAACTGGTGTTTCTGGCGTCCACGGATCAGAAGTTCTCATTGCAATATGGTTCGCAAGATGCGAAAGCAGGCCATTACGACACTGCTGCGCTCCAGGCTGCGATTTCGCAAGGTTCGACGCGAATCATGGCGAAGCTGGGTTCGCCAGATGAAAACCAGAACGTCGCCGCCGATCAAATCCCACACTGGGTCCCCTGGAATGATACTCGTGTCCTCCTTGGCGGAATTGTCGCGTTGACGCTGCTACTCGGTTGGGGGCTTTTCACAGCTGGCAAGCGAATCGAACTGCCTGAGGAAAAATGATTCGCTTGCCCGGCGCCAGAAGAATTTGAACCACGAAAAAAACGAAAATGAACAGTCAAGGCGAGCCGGGCGGCGTAAGCCCCCGGATTCTTTTCTTCCACAGATTCGCCGCATCCAACTAAAGAAATCAAACGTAAGCACTACCAATAGAAATCAGGCGCATTTCAAAGATTGTTGCATTTTCTGATTAGCGAAGATTAGTGCCGATTAGTGCTCCACTCTTTCTTTTCTTCGTTTTGGGGTCTCTGCCTTCCGTTTGCCCCATTCATACGTGTTCCTGCGGCCGCATCTTAAATTGGGTTGCGGTCAATGCCCGCAGCAGGCTCTGCAAGAAAATAACGCAATTGTTCAATTGTCTTGAGGCGATTTTTTCTTGGAAAATATCGCTGAAAACTGCGAAACATGTTCTCCGTTCGATGGTTTAACAGAGAAGAAAGAGATCTCTTTACATTTCTGACTGTTACACGTCTGGAGAACAAATCGTGAACCTCAAAACACGCAGTATCGTTGTTTGCACATATTCTTGTGCAATCCTCGCAATTGCCTTCCTTGCCTTATCGGAACGGGAACTGGGTGCTCAACCCCCTCCACCCCCACCACCTCCACAGCAACCCCCACAGCCGCCAGGTCCACCGGGATCACCGCCTCCAACTGGCTTTGGGGCTGCACTGCCCGGACTGACGGGGCCCCAACAAGCGGCATGGAAGGACGGACAGAACCTATTCAATGCAAGACAGAATCCAGGAAATGGATTGGGGCCGATCTTCAATCGCGACTCCTGCGTCGCCTGTCATTCGGGGCCTGCCGTCGGTGGCAGCAGCAACATCAATACGACCCGGTTTGGAAAGACCACAGCGGGAGTATTTGATCCGCTGATCGCACTTGGCGGGTCATTACTTCAAGAGAGAGCTCTCCAGCCGTTTGGTGTCGAAGTGGTTCCTTCACAGGCCAATACCACCGCGAAAAGAAATACGCAGCCACTCTTCGGCCTGGGACTGATTGATGCAATCCCCGACGCAACGATTCTTGCGAACGTACGAACCAAGCCGGTCAATGGAGTACTTGGTCGAGCCGCGATGGTGACTGATCCCGTCACAGGAAAAACCGTTGTTGGTCGTTTCGGCTGGAAGGCTCAACAACCCAATCTGCTCGCGTTTTCTGCCGATGCGTTTGTGAATGAAATGGGAATCACCAACCGAATTTATCCCGTTGAAAACGCTCCGAACGGAAATGCAACATTGCTCGCCGAAATGGAACCACCGAATGTTCCGATTCCTAACGATCAGACGGACTCGCACTCTGGGAAAGCCGGAATTGATCGTCTGGCAGATTTCATGCGTTTCACAGCTCCGCCGCCCGCACAGTCAGCCAATGCTTCGACAACCTTCGGTGGGACGTTCTTCACGCAGATCGGTTGTGCCAGTTGCCATGTCCCCACAATGAAAACGGGAACAAATCCTGTTGCAGCGCTCAGTTCCCAAACCGTGTCGCTCTATTCGGACTTGTTATTGCATGATATGGGACCACTCGGAGACGGGATCGCTCAAGGGAATGCCGGTCCAACAGAAATGAGAACGGCCCCCCTTTGGGGTTTGTCTGCAAGTGGACCGTACCTGCATGATGGTCGAGCAAATACGGTCGACGCGGCCATCCGTGCCCATGCCGGTGAAGCAACGTATTCGGTAAACCAGTATCTGAAACTCACCACTTCTCAGCAGAGTTTGCTGCAGCAATTCTTGAATTCGTTGTGACGTTTGATTGCAAACAACACTTCGAGGCAATTCACGGAATTGCATCAGTAGCGATGTCCAAAGCGAAAGAGCACGGGTTGTCCGATCGTGATCAACCAGTGCTCTTTTTATTCTTTGCGAAACAAACGCTAAAGCAGCAATCATCGCTCCGCGCGATGAGCATGTGTCAAAAACGATTCGAGCGTTGCCTTAGCAGCGGAACAAACACCATTCTTGAATTCCTGATTTGAAACCAGGCTGTCCCAAATCCGCTTGGTTCTCGGACAATGCTCATCACGCGGAGCGATAATGGCTACTTTGATTTGAGCAGAACTTCCCCGTCTCGTTCGTTGATGAAGCCGTTCAGCTGAACGAAATCTTTCTCGCGACAGTATTACTGACGTTCTGTCCATCCGCAGTTGTTAAACTCACCGTGCGAGTCAACCGATTTGGAGTCTTACTAAGATTTCGATAATTGACCGACGCCAGCGCTGTGGCATAGTCAGCAGCAGACCCCTGCCCGGTCAATGTCAGGGTTCCCGTCGAGGCATTCCAAATGCCAGTAATCTTTGATGTGTTCTTGAATACCAACTGGTCCTGACCATTCCGATAATTACCCGTGATCTGAATCGTGGCCGACAGCAAATTCCCCGCGTTATTCACGATTTGGATTGTGGGAGCGACCGGAGTGCCACTGCTGTTTGTGGCGTACTTCGCAGCTAACGGATCAACCGCGAAAAGAGTCAATGTCGGCGCAGGAATTCCTGAGGTTTGCGATCCAACAAAGATCGCTCCTTGACCACCAAAGGTCACTGCAAACGTTTGATCCGCGTTATCGAAAATGACTTGTGGGTAATAATAGTAGTAGTAATTCGGCAACGGAAATGGAGTTGAAGGGGTGGTGAGTAGCGGGCCAGGCCCTACGAAACTGTTGGCGGTCGTAATCAGTCCGCTGACACCCGTCGTTCCACTGCCAAACGTCACTGCACCTGCGTTCGGAATTACAAAGCCACCGCCATTTGAATTTCCGCTCACTCTGCTCCAATTGGGGCTGATTACCAGGTAATTATTATTGCTGAACTCATAGATTCCAGCATCACCAATCTGATCATTCGTACTGGAGCCGACAAGGCTATTGGCAGCACTGACAGATCCATGGACTCCAGTAATTCCATTCCCAAACGTCACGGCTCCGGCATCTTTCACCGTCGCGTTGGTCCAGTGTATGCTGGTGACGATGTAGTTGGAGTTGCTCAATACCCTAATACCATTTGAACCGACCGAGTCGTTGGTCGAACTGCCTACCAGACTGTCTGCAGCGTTCACCTGACCCGTGACGCCTGTTACACCGTTTCCAAGCGTCACCGCCCCAAGTCCGTATGACCAACTGGGGCTATCGACGACGTAGTTTCCGTTTGGAAGGGCGTAAACGTAAGATCCGCCGACGTAATCCCCGGCTGTACTCCCAACAAGACTATTGGAGACACTGACGACGCCAACGGTTCCATGCGCAGCACCGCCCAAAGTTACTGCACCTCGGCTACCATTCCAGTAGGGGCTGACGATCAGATAATTTCCATTCGCCAAAAGTGTGTAACTCTCGCCGACAAGATCACCTGTCGAGCTACCGACAAGACTATTGGCCGCGTTGATCGTATCAACGATTCCTGTTTTCCCGTTGACCCACGTCGCGGCCCCTTTGCGGTGATTCCAATTCGGGCTGAGAATCAGATAGTTTCCGTTGCTGAGCGGAACACAACCACCAGAAACATTCCCGACATAGTCACCATTTGCACTTCCAACGAAGCTGTTCGCGGCGCTGACGACACCCCTAACCCCTTTGCTCCCATTACCCCAGGTGGAAGCACCAGTTCCGCCGTTCCATTCACTGGATTCGACGACATAATTTCCATTCGAAAGTGTTGTCACGGACTCAGCACCGACCGCGTCACCCTTTGAACTTCCGACAAGACTGTTACTTGAGCTGACGACGCCGACAACCCCTGTCACACTACTGCCTCACGTGACAGCACCAAGTCCGAGCGTTGTCCAGGGAAAGAGATATCCCGTCTCGAAGGTGCCGACTCCCCACGACGGACTACGTACCAGGTAATTGCCGTTAGTCAGAACTTCAACACCGCCTGCGCCAACGAAATCCCCCGCCGAGCTTCCGACAAGGCTATTTCTGGAACTGACGGCGCCCTTGAAGCCGCCGTCACCACGAACGAACGTTACGGCTCCCGCATCCGAAATTGATCCGTTCGACCAGTTGTCGCTGATGACAACATAGTTGCTGTTGCCAACGGCAATGATTCCGCCGCTGCCAACTTCGTCGCCTTTCGTCGTACCAACCAGGCTATTGGCTGAGCTGACGACGCCATGTACGCCGACAATTCCGCTTCCCCAAGTTACCGCGCCTGCATTCGTTGCAGCGCCGTTATTCCAATTTCCACTGACAACCAGATAATCACCGTCACTCATTAATTCGATACCCGATCTCAATGGGTAGATCAGTCGGCCCGCAACAGATGACGTCGAATGAGCATTTTCTGTGACCGCAGGATTAAACACGAAAGGACCAGGAACCAGACCGCCCACACGATCATCTTTTGTGCTGCCGACAAGACTGTTCGCCGAGCTGACAAGGCATTTAACGCCGAGCCATCCGTTTCCGAACGTAACGGCTCCGACCGACCCGTTGCCCCAATAGGAACTATCGACCACATAGGTACCGGTTTGTAATTCGGTGATTCCGTTGTAACCGACATAATCGCCAGTTATCGAGCCAACGAGGCTGTTCGACGCGCCGACGACACCGTGAATTCCCGTGAATCCGCTTCCCCACGTCACGGCTCCTGCCCCCGTCGCTGCTCCATTAGCCCAGAAAGGACTGTCGACGACGTAATTTCCGTTTGCCAGGACGGTGACCCCGAAACTACCAATCTGGTCGTGGGCCGCACCGCCAATCAGGCTGTTCGATGCACGAACGACACCCGTGACTCCTGTGACGCCGTTTCCGAATGTCACGGCACCTGCCTCTTGATTCCATTCCCCGCTGCTCACGACGAAGTTGCCGTTCTTCAGCACCTGAATGCCTGAACCGAACCAATTGAAAATCACGTTCTGTGTGACGACCTGGCTCGTTGCTGGTGTCGCGAGTGTACTCAGCGACTGATAGGGCCACCAATTGTTGACCGCAATCCCCCCGACTTTGTCGTTCGTTGAACTGCCAACGAGACTATTCGAAACACTGACAACCCCATGCACGCCGGTCGCACCATTACCAAACGTCACCGCCCCTGCATTTGTCGCCTTTCCATTGGCCCAGTTGTACGAGTCGACCAGGTAATTCCCATTGGGAAGGACGGTGACTCCACCTCCACCAACGGCATCGCCAGCACTGCTTCCGATCAAGCTATTTGAGGCACTGATCGTTCCACTAACTCCCGTGGCTCCGCTTCCCCACGTCACAGCAACAATGCCGTTGTTCCAAGCTTGATTAATCACCACAAAGTTGCTGTTTCCAACTTCATCGATAACGCAATTCGTGAAATCCCCGGCATTGGTTCTCCCTGCGTTATCACCCGGAGCGACGACGACGACATTTCCATTCTTTAAAGGATCAATGACTGATCCACATCCCTCCGTCGCCGACGGAGGGATGTGGATCGATGAACTGAGGGAACGACGCCGACAACAGAGAACGCGGCTCCAAAACCTGAATGTCCGCCACAAATCGAAAGGCCGATCGACGCCGAGATCGACCTCGACGACTCGTAGCCAAAGCGCGAAACGAATTCAGCCAGGCTCGAAAAATATTGAGCATCGTCGGGTTCCATTGTGAACGGGTTTGAGCGCGAGATCCGAAAAATGTATCGCCGTCGAAAAGAAGAAAGCCGCCGCAAGTGCATACTGTCCGACAAAAACCACCTGTGTCAGACAGTCAGGACAAGACCCAAGAGTCGCGTTACTGCGGGTGGCTCGAACAAAAAGTCGAGCAAAAGAGTACAGACGTTTTGGGGGTAACTTTGATCCGAGCTTGAGTCAACATGAATATGGAGAGTTGAACTTTCAAGAATTGCAGAAGAATCCGGCTTTTGGCATCGTTGAATTCTTCACCGTGGCCGACGCTGCTAGCGTCGGACGAAGCCTTCAGCGTGTTCAACCATTTTTCGGCCTCTTCGCACGTAACATGGGCTTTAGCCCGTGTCTTACCGGCGTTCAACCTCATAGAACGGTACAGTTATCGATCCTGAAGGAGAAGAAAAATGAAAAGTTTTTGCCATAAATAAACCTGGTGCGGGCTGTCGCCTGCAACCCAAGCGTAAAGATCAAGAGCAGAGGAAGCCATGAGTTCCGTTTAGACTCTGCAAAAGGGGGCGCCCCGTTTGGAATTACATTCGATTGACGAGAAAAAAGACGTGAACCCCGTTGGTAGATTGGGTGTGCTTAAAAACTCGTTCCACTGGAGAGGACTCACGCCATGAAATCATTTCTCCGCATTCATGAATCGAAAATCAAGAGTGTTCTGACCGGTTTTGACTGGGTTCGTCTCCGGGGAACCCTTCGGATGCTTGCCAACACAAAAGGTTTCGGTGGCGTTTTGTGCTTCATGAACATCTTGTTAAAGGACTTCCAGGAATAGTCGGTTGGATTGACCGATTGCATTAGTAGCGCAAGTCAGGAATTGGCCGGAAAACGACAACGTCGGGTGATCTATCTTATTAACTGCCATACCAACAAGGAGGCGATCGTTCGGGACATCGCGAAACGAGATGGCATTACCGAGGGATTGATCTGTGTTTTGTCATGCGTCGAATCCTGTCAGACTTCACCATCGGCAAGAATGCGGCCCTGAAGAAATTGGAACTCACTTCGATCGAAAGCCTTTGTCTGCACCAATATTTTTATCTTCAGCATCCGTTGTTCGGATTCATGCAATTGCGCCTACAAACATGGGCTCCCTTTAATATCCACGTGAACCTCTGGCAAATTCTTCTCGCCTTCGCATCGCCATTCCTAGGATCGTTGGCTGTTTTTTTTGGGTAGGGAATTGTGGTTAAAGATAAGGCCGTTAGGAGACTGTCGTGCTTAACAACCTGTTCAAACCTCTCCGCTGGCCAGCAGCAATCCAATCTGGCAGCCTTGCAGGAAGTTGGGAACATCCAGCCATTCTTTCACCGTGTGGATGTCTCGCTGGCCGCATCCTAGTGTCACTGTTGGAAATCCGTGGGCCGTCATCCAGTTAGCGTCGAGACCTCCATTTCCGATACAAAGTTCCGGCGTCAAACCAATCCGTTCAACGGCTTTCTTGGCAACTGACACAATCGGTTCTTTTGGATCGAGCCGGAACGATTCGTATTTCAGGTCTGCATTGAAGGTGACTTTACCAGACGTTCCATCTGCTGACTTCAGTGATTTGGCTGCTTTCACGAACGCCTTTCGATAGGCTTCGACGATCTTCTTTCGGAAAACGGGATCGTGACTTCGTGCCTCGGCCTTTAGCGAGAGTTTCGGCGTGACCACATTTGTTGCTTCGCCGGCGTTCACGATGCCTACGTTGCTTGTCCCTCGATTCTTCCCCTTTACAATTAATCCATGCCAGCCGTTTTCCGTAAGATCCGAAATCGCCAACGACGCGATGACGATGGCATTGATGCCTCGCTCAGGATGAACCCCCGCGTGACTTGCCAGTCCGTCGATTTCAATTTCGATTGCGTAGTCTCCTGTGGCACCGATAATCACATTCCCAGGATCTCCCCCGTCCCAATTGAAGCAAAGCTCAGGTGATCGAAGTTTGTTTGCCGTTACGAATCGGGCACCGTAAAGACCGATTTCTTCCTGAACGGGAAAGAAGAGTGTAATGGGGGGATGATGTCTTTTCTGCTTAAGCAATTCGAGAGCTGCTGTGAGAACAACCGCAACGCCCGCTCGATTGTCTCCACCCAGACCGGTCGTCGGATCAGTGGAAAAAATGACATCTCCTTCCAGTTTCGGTTGGCAGCCAACACAGATCGGTACAGTGTCGAGATGCGCCATCAACAACCGACGTGGGCCTTTTTTTGTTCCCGAAAGATTGACGATCAGATTTCCAACATCGCCGCCGCCAGGGATTTCCTGAGTCGACTTGTCAATCGTGATGTTCGATGGCGAGACGCCTGCCTCAAGAAGTTTTGCACGAATCAATTCAACGATTCGGCCTTCTTGTTTGCTTCGCCCTGGAACAGCCATGAGTTCCATGGCGAGTTTCACGGCAGCCGATTGGTCAAGTTCTGTTACCAACGTCGTGGAATCGTCTGCCATCTGATAACCCTCGATAAATTCCTCACGGTTTCGTTCGCCGATTTTGATCGAGAACGTATATTGTATTGGGGGGTTTGGAGCGTAGTTTCGGCGATTCGAAAACCTGCTTAAATGAATGATCCGCAAATGTCTCAGACAATCTACGAAGCTGCAGGAGGTCGAAAAGCAATTTTCGATCTGGCGAATGCGTGGCACATTCGATGCCTGGCCGATCCGATCGTGAGCCATGCGTTCTCGCACGGATTTCATCCACAGCATACCGAGCGACTCGCGGCCTATTGGTCCGAGGCACTCGGCGGACCAACAGAATACACAGAGTCAATAGGCAATGAATCTCTTGTGCTTCGAATGCATGCGGGAAACGGTGAACATCGTGAGATGGACGAACGCGCGGAAGCTTGTTTCGCGCAGGCACTGGACGACACCGGTCTTTCGAGCGACCCGCGTCTACGATCAACACTGATTGCCTACTTTCACTGGGCGAATCAGACAATGTCATCCCATCCACTGCCATCAGACCTGATCCCAGACGGAGTCGCTCTTGCTCGGTGGTCCTGGGTTGGGCCGATATGAAACCTTTATTTCCGCGTCATAACGCCTGTCCGACATGTAACGTGCGTATCGCAGTATAACAGCAAATCGATGAGTTTCGCCGGTGGGGTCAATGTCATATATAGAAGTTACGCAACTCCCGATCGATTTCGGACCAATTCTCAAAGGAAGCGAATTCAATTGAATGAGGTTAGAGCGATACGCTGGCGTTCTTTCACATGGATGATAGGGCTCATCCTGGTTGGTCTGCCGCTTTACGTGACTGCGGAAGAAAAGTCGGCAGAGGCTGAACGGCTGTTTGAAGCCAAGATCCGTCCGCTGTTGATTGATCGTTGTCTCAAATGTCACTCGGAATCGAAGTCAAAAGGAGGATTACGTCTCGATTCCAAAGAGTTTTCGTTGAAAGGGGGCGAAACCGGGCCTGCGATTGTTCCAGGGAAGCCGGACCAGAGTCTGTTGGTGCAGGCGGTGAAGCACCAGAACGGACTGGCGATGCCGCCTGACGGCAAGTTGACGGAGACTCAAATTTCCGATTTGATCGCATGGATCAAGGGGGGGACGATCTGGCCCGGAGGAACTTCCGCGGCGGCCGAAGTACCTTTGACGACGTCTATTCCTTTGACTTCACCAAACGACGGAGAGTTAGCAAAGTCGCTACAACTTTGGCTGCGAGCTGATTCCTTGGCGCTGAACGACGGCGAGCCGGTTCAGATCTGGCCCGATCAAAGTGGGCATGGTCGTGACGTGTCTGTCACGAAAGGGGTACGAGCCGACGGGGTCGGACTACCTGGCAAATTTGCCAGGCAGAGTTCGTTAATGAAGCGTCCGGCCATTCGATTCGATACTTCAACCGGATACGCCTCATCTCCCGATCGACCTGTCGAGATCAAAGGTGATGCCGAACTCTCAATGACCGTCGTCGTCAATCTTCAGTCGCATGAAGCACAACCTCCTTATGATGGAATCCTGGGGATTGGGAATCCTGCCAACCCCGGTGGTGATCCGGGACGGCCATTGGCTGCGCTGTTCCAGATCAATCGCGGTGAGGATCATGCGCTGCATTTTGCCGGTGGATGGAATCACGACGCGTCGCCCGGTGCGGGATCGTTTAAACCGTATTATGGTAAGTCGATTATCCTCACCGTGACAAAAACACCTGGCCCGATGCGAAGTTCGACCCGGTTGTTTATCAATGGGGAGGCGGCATTACGTGCGGGAAACGAGCCACTTGAAGGTCGCGACACAGTTCCTGACATTCAGCACCGAACAAATATCGGTGCCTATTTGGGGAAAGCGGTCAGTTGGGCCGGTGCAATCCAGGGAGATGTGGGTGAAGTCCTGGTCTACAATCAGGCACTAAGTGATCGTGAGCGACTGGGGATTGAAGGGCATCTTGCCGAAAAGTATGGGATGACATTGAAGCCACTCAATCGGTTTGCTCAACGCGCCCGATTTACGGAACAAGAGAAAGGCTTTTGGGCCTATCAGCCTGTTCGAGATCCTCAACTTCCTGCGGTTAGTAATGCTTCACAGATCAAGTCGCCTGTTGATCGTTTTATTCAGGTAAAACTCGAGTCGTTGGGAATTGCACCTTCAGTCGCTGTTGATAAATCGACGTTAATACGACGAGTGACTTTTGACCTGATCGGTCTGCCACCGACGCCCGAGGAAGTGAATGCTTTCCTGGTAGATAATTCCCCCATGGCGTATGAGACGGTTGTCAACCGCTTGCTGGCCTCGCCTCATTATGGAGAACGATGGGCGCGACATTGGCTGGATGTGGTTCGTTATGCCGAATCGACGGCCAATGATGCCAATGCTGTCATGCGATTTGCATGGCGCTATCGTAACTACGTGGTTGATGCGTTCAACCGTGATTTGCCGTACGACCAGTTTCTGATCGAACAACTGGCTGGCGATCTTTTGCCGAAAACGACTTCTATCGAAACGAATACACGTCGGATCATTGCCACGGGGTTTTTGATGATCGGGCCAAAGGCCCTGGCGGAAACGGATAAGGAGCAGTCGCGACTGGATATCGTCGATGATCAGATCGACGTGACAGGACGAGCGATGCTGGGACTGACGCTCGCTTGCGCCCGGTGTCATGATCACAAGTTCGATGCGATCCGTGCAACCGACTATTACGCACTCGCCGGAATCTTCCGCAGTACTGAACCGTTTCAAAACGAGAATCGTAACGCCACGATGTGGTGGGAATTCCCTGTCCCTCAAGCCGACGGTCAAGAAGCTTTGACGGTGATGGCACCGCAAGAGACTCTCCCTCGCAATCTTAAGGTTCATCTTCGGGGAAATCGTTTTTCTCTGGGTGATACGGTTCCGCGAGGTGTGATTCAGATCATTGCCGATTCCACCGCGTTGGGTGAAGCGAATAAGTCAGACGGAAATCCTGCCAGTGTGATCACCGAAAACAGTGGACGGTTGGAACTTGCACAATGGATTGCCAGCCGGGACAACCAGCTCACGGCTCGCGTGATGGTCAACCGGATCTGGCAGCACCATTTCGGTCGTGGTCTGGTTGCAACGAGCGATAATTTCGGGGCAAGAGGTGAACGGCCGACACATCCAGAGCTACTTGACTGGCTGGCGTCCCGCTTCTTGGAATCCGGTTGGAGCATTAAAGCGATGCACCGCCTGATGGTACTTTCACATACCTATCAGCAGAGTGGTTTCTCGGAGGCTACCGTTCAGCAGAATGACCCGGATCGAAGGTGGTTGTCGTCATTTCCGCGTCGCCGTCTTTCCGCCGAGGAACTGCGGGATGCGATGCTGGCAGTCAGCGGGAAGCTGGATCGCATGCCGGGCACGAACGAAAGCGCCGAATATATGGTCAGCAAGGCCGAGAATATCGGTGCGATGATTATGCCGAATCGGTTGGCCGCAGACGATCCAATATACACCACATTTGCGAAAAGAAGCCTGTATCTGCCGATCGTTCGTAATATGCTGCCAGATATAATGGCACTGTTCGACGCCGCCGACCCCAACGGTGTAACCTCGGTCCGCAATGAAACGACCGTGGCGTCTCAGTCGCTGTTTATGCTGAATAGCCTGTTTGTTCGTGAACAGGCAAAGGGACTGGCGGATCAGTTGTTTTCAGACCAAACGACGACCGATCTCCAGCGGATAGAGCGTGCTCATCAACTTGCTTTCTGTCGGATGCCGACGCAAGAGGAAGCGAGTGAGGCTATGCAATTCCTTCAAGCGTACCAGGAGTCAACGGTGAATCAGAACCGCCCACCTGATAAGCGAGTACAAGAGGCATGGCAAAGCTATTGTCAGTCATTGCTGTGCTCAAACGAATTTCTGTACACGGAGTGATCTCGCCATGAATCTTCCGCTTTCTCGACAACAAAAGCGTAGCATGGGCTTTAGCCCGTGCTCTTCACTCCAAGACGCCATGAATGCCCAACAATCACGACGACGATGGCTCAAGCAGTCAGCCTGCGGTTTCGGACACATCGCATTAATGGGACTGATGTCTTCCAATGTGAAGGCCGACAATATTCACTTCACAACAGGACCGCTTGCTCCGAAGCCATCGCATTTCGAGTCGCGAGCGAAACGAGTGGTCTTTCTGTTCATGCATGGCGGGGTCTCGCATGTTGATTCGTTCGACCCGAAACCGAAGCTGGCGGAAATGAACGGGCAGCCATTGCCAATCACCAAGCCGAAGTTCGAGTTCGCTCCGACCGGCAATCTTCTTGCCTCACCGTGGAAGTTTCAGAAATATGGCCAGAGCGGCCTTGAGGTCAGTGATCTATTTCCACAGATCGGCTCGTGCGTTGATGACATCTGCGTGATTCGTTCGATGAACGGTGGTGATCAGGTCTCGCACGGACCGGCACTGCTGAATATCAACACGGGTAGTGGCGTGTTTGCACGTCCGAGCCTTGGAGCATGGACGTTGTACGGACTGGGGACTGAGAATCAGAACCTGCCGGGTTTTCTCAGCCTGAGTCCATCACTTTATCACGGAGGGACTCAGAACTATGGTTCGGCGTTTCTGCCTGCCAGTTATCAAGGAACGCGAATTGGCGATGGCAGCACCGACTTTAAGACCACAAAACTATCCAATCTCGAACCTGGTGATGATCCTGGCTTGCAGCGCTTGCAGTTGGATCTGTTGTCTAAGCGAAATCGGCAGCATTTAGCTCGCGTGGGCGACGACCCGCGTCTTGAAGCACGGATCGCATCATTCGAAATGAGTTACCGGATGCAGGCCGAAGCTCCGTCAGTGATGGATATCAGCCGCGAATCGGTGACCACGCAGGCGCTATACGGTGTTGGCGTCGAGCCAACCGATGAATATGCGAGGCAGTGCCTGCTGGCACGGCGATGTCTTGAAGCGGGTGTCCGTTTTGTGCAGGTGAATTTCAGTTATCCGCGCAATTACTGGGATGCACATGGGGACTTAAGGAACAATCACACGACGAATGCAAAAAAAGTCGATCAACCGATTGCGGCGTTGGTCACGGATCTGAAATCGCGTGGAATGCTCGAAGACACACTTGTGATCTTCGGGACCGAGTTTGGACGGACTCCGGCTGCTCAGGGAACGGATGGTCGGGATCATCACCCTCATGCATTCAGCGTCTGGATGGCTGGCGGAGGGATTCGTGGTGGAACGGCCTACGGTCAGACCGATGAATTTGGTTATTATGTCCAGGAGAACAAAGTCACGATGCCCGACTTTCACGCGACAATACTGCATTTGCTTGGACTGGAGCATCAGCGGCTGACCTATCGGCATGCGGGACGGGACTACCGCTTAACCGACGTACATGGAAAGGTAGTCACCGACATTCTAGCGTGAGGCTTTGGATATAATTGAGGCCGAAAAGCACACAGTCTGGTCTTTAAATCGTTTCCGTTTTCTCGAAAGGCGCCTCGTTCTGAGAGACCGAGTCGTTACCCAATCGGACGTCAGGCCGGGTAAGATGGTCGTCTGTTGGCGAGTAGTCGTCTAAATTGATTCGGACTGGTCATTGATTTTTCCTGTGAGTGCAGACCGATGAGTGTTGTGCTTCGAACCATACAGATTGTCGTGCTGATCATTGGTTTTGGTCGGTATTCATGCTTTGGGGACGAACCAAACGTGTTTCGTCGTCCTGCGCTCCTTGAAGCGAGTCAGGCGCACAAGCAAAAAGCAATTTTCTACGCTCGAACTGGCCAACTGGACGAGGCTTTGTCAAATAGCCAGGAAGCTGTAAAAGTTGCGCCATTTTCGGCGACCGCCTACTATATTCTCGCGGAAATTTATGCGAAAAGAGGCCAGGTCGAAGAATGTATTACGTCGCTCAAGCGTGCTCAGGAACTCGGGTTTCGCGACGTCACGTTCTTGAAGCGTGATCCCGATCTGGCATCGGTCCGAAAGCATCCTGAATTCGCGAATTTGATCGCCGAAGCGAGTCGGCCGTTTGAACGCCCCAAGCCAAAACCAGCTCAGTTAAAATTAGGGGTCGCTCTAATTGGTCCCGAAAACGCCGCTTGGGATGAGTCAACAAACCTTTTACGAACGGCCTATGATTGGAAGGGCCCGAACAAGACCTTAGCGATCATTCGAGAACACGGTGAAGTTGGTCGCAAATTGTGGAAGTGGAACTCAGAGAAAACGGCAGCTGGAAATTACGGCGATCTGTACGACAACTGTGATCGCGATCATTCGAATTTGAAATACGCTCAATTTCCTCAAATCTACCGAATCGAATATCAACCGGAATTGGGAGAGGACATACCGCATGGACTGCAAAATCGAATCTTGCACGGGGGTGTCGTCATTGGAAATTCATCCACCGCGATGGCAGGCGGCCCCTATTGGCGAAGTAATGCCCGATTAGCCTACGTTCAGAAGCATTCGATTGGAGTATTGGCGCAGCAATACTTTCAAAATCACCTTTATGTTTACCCAGAGCATATGGACCACGATCCTGGGCACAACGGAAAAAGCTTCGGATTTGGTGACGTATATCCCGCGAATACGCCGTATGTACTGGTCAGCCAGGGTTCGTCGTACAGTGATCAGCCGTTCCTGGATGCACTGGCTTGTATGTTGGCGGCATTTCGGCCCGAGGTGAAGAAACTTCTCACCGAGAACGCATGGATCGCACCGACGCTACAACAGATTTTTCGAAGTAACTATATAGCGGTGGAAAAACCGGACGATTACCTGACCTATCGTGCGCATCCGTCAGTATTCGATGGAACTCTAATTGATCCGATGAAATTGATCGAAGCGACTCACGCAATGACGATTGAAACAATTCCGCCGCTGGCGCGAATCCGTGTAGAGAAGCAAGAACAAGCAGTGGTTGGATCTGACTATTTTGAATCGAGCGAACATGGTGAGGACCTTTTCGATACGCCTTGTGCGATTGCCCGTATTGGCCGGTCAATGCAATACCGTCGGCGGATGTCGGTCTCTGCACGCGAAAGTGTTGATATGAACAAGAAGCCGATGAGGTTTGCCTGGGTTGTCTTAAGAGGCGACGAGTCACTGATTACAATCGAACCTTTGGACAAAGCCGCCAGCCGGGCTGAACTCACCGTGGCATGGCATCCTCGACGAAAGATTAGCGCCTCAAGCGATCTGGAATCCAACCGCGTTGACATTGGCGTCTTCGCGCATAATGGCACGGATTGGTCAGCTCCCGCATTCATCACGTGGCACTTTCTCGATAACGAAGAGCGTGAATATGATGAACATCAAAGGATTCGCTCGGTCAGCTATCACGGAGGAACTGACATCGGGAATTACGCCGATCCATTAATTCAGACGCCAAAGACCTGGAAAGATACCTATCGGTATGCAAATGATGGTCGTTTGATTGGCTGGACACGGACGCGTGATATCGAAACAGGCAAGGCCGCAGAGGAGTTCACGCCCGAAGGTGGGTTGGTAATCGAGACGGACGACAAGGGACGTCCACTTGCTGCCAGGTCTGTGCATTATGTTGCTCAACTCGGCAGAAAAGCGACGCCATCCCTGGTTCAATTGCCGGGGGACGAAATTTGGCGTTACACATACGCAGGCCCGGAAGACTTGATTGGAAAGATTGCGTCGCGCGAAAAAGTGACTCCATAAGACGGCACGAAACACTTGAGTTTCAAATATGAAATCATCGTAAATGTTGTCGTTGTGCAAGGTCGGATCATGCGAGCAATTCAGCTTTGAACAAGCCGTAAAGGCATTTATCTGTTGATCTTGAACAGAGTCCTTGACTGACGTCATTCCTCAGTTACAATCGAACCAGGTATGGCGATTCTCCGCTTCGTTTTGGTCTCTTAACCGACGTGCCCACGTCTTGACCACAGCGGTTTGAACCGACATCGCACTGATCAGGATTCGTCACCGGCACTTGTGCTAGGTGGGTTTACCCGGCAGTCTCGCTTGATGTTGGCTTTTGACAATCCCGGTTTTTGGCTGAATACGTTCGCTTCGTTCGTCGTTTTCGATTGATCTCGGTATCCCCTTCTAAATTGCGTTGAATATCGTGAAGTTGCCACTCGGTCGGTCTGTTTCGATTGGCATACCAGTAAGAAGGAATTGAGGATGACAATTGTCGCGGGTGGTTCCTCCGACGAGTTCAAAGAGCTGGTTCGTACGCGGACGGACATCGTGCGGCTCATTGGCGAAACGGTGGCTCTTCACCCGAATGGACGGGTTTTTAAGGGACTTTGCCCATTTCACGACGATCACAATCCGTCATTTACCGTGAATCCCGAGCGACAGACCTACAAATGCTGGTCATGTCAGGAGGGTGGCGATTGCTTTTCGTTCGTCATGAAGCAGGACGCACTGAATTTTCGTGAAACATTAGAGATGTTGGCCTCGCGAGCGGGGCTTGAGATGCCTGCGATGCTACGTCGAGGGCCGGGTGAATCGCCCGAAAAGCCGCATCTTTATGACGTCCTTTCGTGGGCAGAAATCGAATTTCATCAGTGTTTGTTGTCGACGGCGATTGCTGAGCGTGCTCGGAACTATCTCCATAGTCGTGGCTTCAATAACGCGATGATTTCGAAGTTTAAACTTGGTTTTCATCCAGAAAGCTGGGATTGGCTGTTGCAGCGGGCCAAAGGACGATACGACGCCGAACTTCTTGTCAGGGCCTCCCTGGCGAAGGAACGTGATGGTCGTGCCGGATTTTACGATCAGTTCATTGATCGGGTGATGTTTCCAATTCACGACGAACGTGGTCGCACCGTTGCTTTCGGGGGACGGATACTTCCTGACTCAACCTGCAAGCCGGATGCGAAATACCTCAATAGTTCCGAGACGCCTGTTTTTTCTAAAAGTCGGATTTGTTACGCCTTGGATGTCGCCCGAGACGCCATTAAGAAGACCGGAACGGTTCTTGTCATGGAGGGTTATGCGGATTGTGTGAAAGCCCATCAAGGGGGAATTCTGAATGCGGTTGCCACTTTGGGGACAGCGCTGACGGAATCGCATGTGACCGTCTTGAAACGACTGGCTCAAAAAGTCGTACTGGTTTTTGACGGTGACAAGGCTGGGATGGATGCCGCTGAAAAGGCGATTCCTCGATTTCTGGCTCAGGATGTCGACCTGAGAATTCTGACCGTTCCCGATGGACTTGACCCCGATGAATATATTGATGAACGAGGGGGAGACGCGTTGCTGGAACTGGCTGACGTGGCGCCAGAAGCGTTCGAATATCAATTACGTCTGGTGTTAAGTCGATTCGGAACAACAACCGTTGATGCTCGCCAGAGAGTACTGGACGGAATGCTGAATTTGCTGACTTTGTCACCAGGAATCGTTGGAACGATCAAAGAAGATTTGTTATTGGGCAAGTTGCCACAGCGTCTGGGGCTGACCGAACTGGAAGTTCGACGACGGCTTAAACAACTGCGAGGTCAACAGACGACTCAACCTTCTCGGACTTCAGAACGGAAAATCAGCGCAAACGGACCATCCGACGACGAGGAGCAGCGGCGGCGAAAGCAAACGGTCGATTCACTTCAGCGAACGGCGAATGGAGACGATCTGCTTGAGTGCGAATTACTTCAGATACTTTTCACACATCCGCACCTGACCGACCACGTTCGAAGAGAGATTGGTACGAATGACCTTCGCCAAGAGTCACTGCAAGAAATCTTGTCCCTATGGTTCGATTTGCTGGAAGAAGGGGTTGAACCGACCTTCGAGCGTTTGCTTTCACGAACGGAATGTTTGCAGTGGAAACGACTGTTGGTCTGGCTTGAAGAGCAAGCTCGGCATCGAAACATCACAAAATCGGTGACCGACGCTCGCACCATGGGCACGGAAACTGCGGAGCAAGCGTTACGACGCGTCATCGACCGGATTCGATGGCGACGGAATATGGACGCAAACCAAGCCTCCAAAAGCCTGCTGATCGAACGTCCGTCAGAGACGGCAAAGCTTACAGCGGAAACTCGCCACTTATTGGAACAAGCGGCCCGTTTCCACCGAGAACGTACTGCAAAATGAAGATGTCGAATGGAATGTGACTTGAAAATTTGTCAAGCCCCTTCCTTTCAAAAGTAGAATTTACACGAATCTCAGTATCCTTTCGAGGAGTCTCCTGTGTACAGACTTGATTCGAGTTTGAACCAATTGATCGAAACGGGTCGGCAGCAAGGTTTCTTGACGTTCTCGCAGGTCAATGCGTACCTGCCGGACGAAGCCGTCAACCCGGAAAAGCTCGACAACTTGCTGATGTCGCTCGACGAACTCGGCATGCAGATCGTCGCAGATGAAAAACTGCCGATGACTCCCGAGATTTTCATGAAACGCCGGGCGGGTAAGGCCAAGGCCGCAAAAAGCGAAAAAGCCGAAGACAAATCGCGAAAGATCGACGATCCTGTCCGAATGTATCTGACGCAAATGGGCGAGATCCCCTTACTCACGCGAGAACAAGAGATTTCGCTCGCCAAAAAAATCGAAATCACTCGGAAGCGATTCCGTCGTCATTTGCTCGAAAGCGATTATGCCCTGAAGCAATCGATCGATATCTTGAAAAAAGTCAACTGCGGAGAACTCCCGTTTGACCGGACGATCAAGGTTTCCGTGACAGAAGGGCTGGAAAAGAATCAGATTCTCGGTCGCATGCCACATAATCTTCGAACACTCGAAATTCTTCGTGAAAAAAGTGTCGAAGATTTTGAGAAGATGATCGCGCCCGGCGTCTCCGCCGCCGATGTCAAGGTCTTACAAAATCGGATTGAAAGCCGCCGTCGTAAGATGGTCACACTGCTTGAAGAACTGAGTCTCAGGACCCAGCGACTGCAACCGACGATGCGTCGATTGGAACAGATTTCGAACCGAATGGATCTGCTTCAGCGTCAGATTGACGGGATGAAGAATCTGAAATCGGCGCGGGATGAACGGGCAAACTTGCAGAAAGAATTGCTCGATCTGATGCAGATGACACTTGAAACACCACAGACCCTGCGTCAACGTCTCGACGACGTACGTGAACGATTTGGTGCCTATGAGCAATCGATGCGGGAGCTTTCAGGCGGAAATCTTCGTCTAGTCGTTTCAATCGCCAAGAAATATCGCAACCGTGGCCTCAGCTTCCTCGATCTGATTCAAGAAGGAAACACGGGATTGATGCGGGCGGTCGACAAGTACGAATACCGACGTGGTTATAAGTTTTCGACGTATGCCACGTGGTGGATTCGTCAGGCAATCACCCGGGCCATCGCGGATCAGGCTCGAACAATCCGCATTCCGGTTCACATGATCGAAACGATGTCCAAACTGCGGAAAGTCAGCAAGCGACTGTTGCAGGAAAAAGGCCGCGAGCCGACCATCGAAGAAACCGCCGAAGCGGCAGGGGTCAGTCTGGAAGAGACACGACGCGTCCTCAAGATCTCGCGACATCCAATCAGCCTCGACCGACCGGTCGGAGAAAGCGAAGACAGTTACTTTGGTGATTTCATCGAAGATGATAACACCGAAAGCCCCGTGAATTCAGCAACACAAGAGATGCTGAAAGACAAAATCGACGTTGTCCTGAAGACACTGACCTACCGTGAACGGGAAATCATCAAGCTCAGATATGGCCTGGGTGACGGTTACACTTATACTCTAGAAGAAGTTGGCCGGATCTTCAAAGTGACTCGTGAACGTGTTCGCCAGATTGAAGCAAAGGCCGTGCGAAAGTTACAGCATCCCGTTCGCAGCAAACAACTTAAGGGGTTCTTGGACACTTTGGCTGCGGCGACCGTTTCAGCGAATTGAGGCGGCGTTTGTTAATCGAGACGAAGTATGGCTGGACTACCGAATGTCATGCGGTCAGAAAACCAGATCGGATCTAAAAACCGCCGGATTCTTGTGAATCCGGCGGTTTTCTTTTTCGCTGCCAATCGTTGATTAGAGCGTTCCACCGTAGCGGGCGTCTGAACCTAGGATTTCTTCAATTCGCAACAATTGATTGTATTTGCAGATCCGGTCTGTTCGGCTCGCCGATCCGGTTTTGATCTGTCCGGTATTCAAGGCGACCGCAAGATCCGCGATCGTCGTGTCTTCCGTTTCACCGGAACGATGACTCATCACAGCGGTATACCCATGACGGTAAGCCGTTTGAACAGCGTCAATCGTCTCGCTGAGGGTCCCGATCTGGTTCACTTTGACCAGAATACTGTTTGCGATACCCTTCGAAATCCCTTCTCGCAGGCGGCGAGTATTCGTCACGAACAGGTCGTCACCGACCAGTTGGACTTTGCTGCCGATTGCATCGGTCAACAGCTTCCATCCGTCCCAGTCATCTTCGGCACAACCGTCTTCGATCGAGCAAATCGGATACTTTTCGGACCAGGTCTTCCAGATTCCGACCAGTTCATCGACCTTGATCTTCTTACCGTCCATCTCGTACAAGCCGGTTTTTGAGTCGTAGAACTCGGTCGATGCACAGTCGAGTGCCAGTTTAATCTGTTCACCCGGCTTGTAACCAGCAGCTTCAATCGCCGTCAGAATGACGTGAATCGCGGCCTCGTTGCTTTCGAGATTTGGAGCAAATCCCCCTTCGTCACCGACTGCGGTACTCATTCCCTTATCGTTGAGAACTTTTTTCAGTTGGTGGAACGTTTCCACACCGGCTCGCAGACCTTCGCGGAAGGTGTCGAAACCAACAGGAACGATCATGAACTCTTGTAAATCGATTGCGTTATTGGCATGGGCACCGCCGTTGATGATGTTCATCAGCGGCACGGGTAACGTGTTCGCCCCGACACCACCGAGATAACGGAAGAGTGGCAGGAAGCTCACCCGGGCTGCAGCATGAGCACACGCAAGAGAGCAGGCGAGAATCGAGTTTGCCCCAAGTCGCGACTTGTTCGGCGTACCATCGGCGTCGATTAACGCTTTGTCAATCGCGGCCTGATCGGTGACGTTCATGTCGATAATGGCATCGGCGAGGGTTTCGTTTGCGTTTTCTACCGCCTGACGCACCCCTTTACCGAGATAGCGTTTCTTGTCGCTTGTATCACGCAATTCACAGGCCTCATGAGCGCCAGTACTTGCGCCGCTGGGGACTGCAGCACGGCCAACCGTGCCATCTTCGAGTTCTACTTCGACCTCAACGGTCGGATTGCCGCGACTATCCAGGATTTCTCTGGCATGCACGGCGGAGATCGCCACACTCATGTTCCAATTTCCTTAAAACGACGGGATGGATTCTATTTTGGCCAACCTGACCTCTCTCACGCAGGGTTATCGAACACCAAGCGACTCCTGCGCGAACCACCCCACGAACCAGACGGAGTTGTACCAAATCGCAGTTCCAGCATCCATCGGACGCTGTTCATTCGAAAACCGGAATCTACGAACCAAAACAGGCACTTGCCCACCGAATTGGAAACTCCGGAAAAAATCGACTGGTAAACGGGATAAAATGGGCTTATATCTAGATTCACTCAGTTCCCGTATCAAGCTTTACCTAAATTGCCGATCTTAAAGTGGTCGATGATCGGCAATGGACCCGGAATTTGTTTCAACGTGCCGTTCGAGCACGTTATGATGCAGTACAAACCGGGTTGAGCAGAAATTCGAGTTGACCAGAATTCGGCTTGACTCGCTGACGTAATATTGACTGCAGGTTTTCGAATTTGGGGACCGTCTCCTTCAAATTCATCATTGATGGTGTTTAAAAAATCGTCGTCGGAAATTAAAGAGCCATGGAACAGAAGAAATTCCTCACTGCCGATGAAGTTTTCCAGTTGTTTGGAGTCAATGAAGAGGCGTTGGCCGCGCTGGTGGATTCAGGTGCGGTTAAAGCGCTCGCGAACTTGGGGGCGTTCAAATATCGCAACGAAGATTTTGTCACCCTCGTCGCTGAAGGAAAACTGAAGCCGCGAGCGTCCGGTGAAAAGTTTCAACCGGATTCCGCTGGAAGCATCCCTTTTCTGATCCTTGATGACGAAGGTCAACTGCCAAAAATGGACGATGATCTCTCGTTTCTCGAATTGGACGAAGCGGCTTTGGAAGAGCAGGCGAATCCTTCTGCAATCGAGGGGGAGATCCCTGTTTTCAACTTCGAACAAGCTGGGCCACAAAGTGAAAGCGACGTTCGTCTTGTGACGACCCCCCAAGAGAGCGACAGCGACGTTCAACTTGTCTCCGTCTCATCACCGATTGTCGACAGTCCGATTGCTGTGACTCACGACAAAGGCCGTGCGACCGACAGTGACAGCGATGTTCGCCTTGCGTCCTCCTTGTTATCGCCTGCCGACAGCGATAGCGATGTGCAACTCGTCTCGGTCCCTTCACCAATTGTTGACAGCCCGATCGCCACGCTACAGGTTGGAGCTCGTGCCAGCGACAGCGATAGTGATGTTCGACTCGCTTCGTCACAATTGACTGCTCCCGACAGCGACAGCGACGTTCAACTGTCATCGTCTGTTTCGAGCAGCGAACACCCGATTGCAACGTCAGGTGCTCGACTGGATGCAAGCGACAGTGACGTTACCCTTGTCGTCCCCAAATCTCCCGACTTATCAACGAGGGGTTCATCGAAGCTCGACAAAATCTCAAACGATCAACCGACCGAGAATGAGATTGCCATAGTTGATGCCGATAGCGGTATCAGCCTTGTCGACGCGGACAGCGGTATCAGATTGGAAAGCGCCGATAGCGGAATCAGTCTTGTTGAGTCAGACAGTGGCATCAGTTTGGAAGGTGCCGACAGTGGCATCAGTCTTATTGATGCTGATAGTGGTATTAGTCTGGGTGGAAACGACAGTGGTATCAGCCTCGTTGACGCAGGTAGCGGCATCAGTCTTGCCGGAGCCGACAGTGGCATCAGTCTTTTGGACGCCGACAGTGGTATCCGTCTTGTCGATGCCGAAAGCGGAATAGGCTTGGCGAAGGAATCAGACAGCGGCATCACTTTTGAAGACAATGTTTATGACCCTGGTGCGACACTGGGCGAAATCGAGAGTCAGGAATTCAATTTCGCCAATCTTGGCGAAGAGAGTTCTGATAGTAGCGGCACGCAAACACTGGATATTTCGGACGACCTTCTGAACGATTCAGGCTTTGATGTCAGTCTTGAGGAGGCCCAACAGACTCAAGAAATCAATATCAACGACAGCGACGCTGATTCACCTGCATTTGCTCGCACGGTTGTTAATAAGGGACCGGCGAAAATCACGTCACGAGGACCGACGCTCAGCGAATCGTTCAAAATGGACGAACCGCCTGAGGTCGAAGACCTGGAAATCGAAGACGAGCTCGATTCCGCAGTAACGAACGACTTGAGTGGCGAGTTTGAAACCGCCGAAGTATTTGAAGACGCCGACGAAGAGGTCTTCGAGGCATCTGATGATGTCTTCAGCGCTGCGGAAATGTCCGCATCCGAAATCGAAGAGCTTGCAGAGAGTGAAGACGAGCTACCCACTCCAAAAGCCCGTGCGAAACCAAAAGAACCAGCATGGGGAATGTTGGCTGTCGCGCCAATCGCTTGTGCGGCACTGTTCATGGCCGTAACCGCCACGGTTCTTTGGGGTGGGATCGCCACGATGTGGTCGGGGGGCGAAGCACCAACGCCAGCCGGAATGCTGATCTCGACACTGGCGGGACTGAGCCCCTTCTAAGAATCGCATTCTTACGAATTGGCCGTCAGGGAACATGAACAGTATTGGACATGCTTCCTGACGGTCTTCGCTTCTGTCAATGAAACCCCTTGGAAGTCGTGTTACTTCTTTTCCTCGGGCTTTGGTTCTTCAGCCTTCTTTTCCTCGACAGGTTTCGCTGGCTCGACACCCCGGTTGATCTGAAGTTCGGGAATTGCAGCCTTCAGAGCAGCAACGCCCGCGTCTGTTACCTGAGTTTGCCAAAGATAAAGTTTTTTCAGCTTTTTCAATGGTTCGAGATGCTTCAGGCCAGCATCCGTAACAGCCGTTCCATAGAGATTCAGGTACTCGAGATTTTCGAGGCCTTTGAGTTGCTCCAAGCCTTCATCAGTGATTTTGGTTTTTTCCAGGTGAAGCCTCACCAGCCCCTTAAGATCCTTCAGGTTGACTAGTCCTGCACTGGTGATTTCCCGACCACGAAGATTCAGTTGAGCCACGTTTGGCAAACTCTTCAGCGGAACCAATTGGTCGTCCGTGATTTTGCCATCGGCCAGATGAAAAGCGACATCAAGTCGAGAATCGTTCTGTGCCAGCTCCATCACCTGGCCACCGGACTTTCGAATTTCGGCAATCGCTCCCTTTTCCGCTTCCGTCGGAGCGGGCTTATCGTCCGCAGTCACCAATCCAGTCGCAAATGTCAAAGACCCCAAAACCGCCCAGAAACTCAACTGTCGAATCATCGTGGCAAACTCCTTGTTGATGAATTGAGAATTTTCAGTAAGTGCCAATCTGCCGACGACCGGGCAAAGCCGACACTCAGCTGTATTCTAACAAACTTTTCCTCGCAAGGTCGACGCGCGGACTATGCTTAAACCTTCGTTCGACTTTCTCTCGTGAAACAAACGGGCCACGGAATCGGACCAGCCGTTCTTCAAGTAGCTTGGGCTTCAGCCCGAGCGCCCAACAACGACAACACGGTTCACCAATGTCGACTGCACTGGATTAATCGCTTGGTTCACCCGACCGTCATTGAACCCGTTTCAATCCGTCTCACTTGGTCAGTGGCTTCAGGATATTACCCAGAACATCTGGCTTGCCATCAATTCGAACCAATTCCAGGTATCGCAACCCATTTGCATAAGGGATCGAGATCGTGCGGAATTCGTCCCCTTCTTCGACCAAAAAGTCCACCTTCTTGCGCGAGATACTATCCGCCAGTGCGTCGCGGAGTCGGTTCGACGAAAATTTCTTTCCGTTCACTCCGATCACTTTCATCGTCGGGGCCATTCCGCTCTGATCAGCCGGCATTCCCGGTACGACGACTGTGATCTGTCCGTTGACGAAAGTCAGCCCCAATGAATCGGAGGCAGTAACGTCGGAATCGGCTCCCCAAGCGGGAGGATTCGTCGGCAGGATGGGTGGCTTATCGGTGTAGTGCAACCGATAGCCCAACCGCTCGACGACATCCAGCGGCAAAGTCTCCTGCACGGCCATGACGCGTCGCTGTATAAACGTGTCCCAATCGTAATCTGCGACGGCCTTGAGGTCACGAATCACGTCCTGATAATCGTGACCAGCAACAATATCGCGTCCCTTCACCTTCGCAAAGAATCGCTTGCAGAAGTCGTCCAGCGATTTCGCGCCATCCGTCCGTTCCCGAATGATCGTGTCACACTCGTACCACAGCAACATCCCTTCCGGATAGTAATCTTGCATCCGGCGCAACTGGTTCCACGACCGCCCGGGATTCCGCGAAATATGGCTGGCAAGAGCCGTGTCTTCAAGAGGACGCCATTGTCGACCCGTTGTCGCCGACATGCTCCGAATGCTGCGCATCAGTGTTGTCCGGTACTCCTCAGGTGAGACGATTCCAGAGCGGACCATCAGCACCTCACCAAGATAGGTATCCAGCCCTTCGTAGACCCACAGCAATTTGGTCTTCATCGGAGTATGGTAATCGGGAGTAACCATATCAGCCGGTCGGCGATATTTTCCGCACCACGAATGGGCATATTCATGCGGAAGCAGCATCGCCACCCAGCCTTTACGGTATTGGTCGTCGATCAGGCTCCGTTCACTCACCCCGTTCATGCTGGAAGTAAGGTGTTCAACACCGAATCGACCACCATCGTCGGTGCATACAACCAGAAAGTGATATTCAGGATAATGGACGACTCCGAACAAGGCTTCGGCCTCGCGGACGAGTTTCGAGTACATCTCGATCACCTTGGCATCGAGGTTCAAAGCCTCTGCCGACTCCGATGTGAGATGTAGATAGACCGGAGTCTTTCCTTCCGCAGATAGCTTAATGGTTCGCAGATTACGCCCGGTGATCAACGGAGAATCGATCAAAGTACTGAGCGAAACTTGTTGGAACGGGATCCAACCATCAACCGCCGGTTCCCCTTTCAGAGCCGTGGCGAATTTCCAATCCGTAGGAAGCCGAAGCCGGACTTTGACGGGCAAATCATCGACCAACACTCCCTCGGGATAAAGGACACACGTATTCCAGTTGATCGTCCCGATGGATGCATTTCCATACGTATAAATCCCCGCCGCGTCACTGCCGCTGGCTTCACAAATCGTATCGAGCTTCACGCGAATCGATTTCACTCCGTCAGGGACCTTAAGAGTGAAACAGTGCATTTCAATTTCGTCCCGTTTCCATGGGATCGACGTACCATCCGGTGTTTCGATGCGAAGCCCGCCGACATCTTCCACGCGCCCCTTCGGTGCATGGGACCCCGGAATCCATTTCGGATACCACAAGCGCAGCGGTCCCGGCTGACAAGGAATATCGAGCGTCGTATGCACCAGTCGTCGAGGAAGTTCGCGCGCGTCGATCTGAATCGCAATCGCAGGCAAATCGGCTCCCCACGCCTGGCTCCGAATGAGCATTCCGGCAATTGACACAGACATCACATAGGCAATCGACGAAAACCTAGAAAAACCCGAACAATGCATCACGACGACTCCAAGTGAATGACTTTTTCGATTCCGAAGAATAATGCGGGGGCGAGCATCCCAATGGAATCTGACCTGTCTTTAGCCCCCGCGTCAAGCTGTGAGACAGTAATCACCAAAAAAGTTGGCCAAGTTCCCTTTTTTGTAGGGTTTTCAAGGTTTTGAAGTTGGCCAACTTGACCAACTTCGCCCGTTCCTGCGTTTGTTTTCGGGAGGGCGAGGTTCCATTCCGAGTGCCAGTTCTGTTCCAAATTCGTAGGGTGGGACAAGTCTTCGAAGTCCCACCAACAGCATCGACAAAAAGTTGGCCAAGTTGGCCAAGTTCCGTGTTTCATAGGCTTTCTGACGGGTTTGAAGTTGGCCAACTTGACCAACTTCATTCGTTCTTGCCTTTTCTTCGGGAGGGGAGGTTCCATCCCGAGCCATCCGTTCGGTTCGAAATTCGTAGGGTGGCACAAGTCTTCGAAGTCCCACGACAGCGATCAAAAAAGGTTGGCCAAGTTCGACCGAGTTGGCCAAGTTCCCTGTTTTGTAAGGTTTTCATGGTTTTGAAGTTGGCCAAGTTGGCCAACTTCATTCCGGCCTGAAGCGACGTACAGCGGGACGAGTCTTCGATCCTCATTTAAACATCTCGCACCGGCCCGCATGAATTCGCCCTTTTTGCGGCCATCAAACAACGAACCCGCACGGATCGCCCCCATCTCAAACGACCGATGCAATCCGTATTTCAATTTATTCCAAGATGTCAAAGATCAAATTCGCTGCAACAATTCTGAATAAAACGAAGACGGGCTGCGAATCTTCCACAAGCCGACCCAACGTCAATTCAGTTCCAAGGCCGTCGTTTTTTGTCGATCGACGACACCACTCTGCAGCATGGGCTTCAGCCCGTGCGCCCTCACAACAACCCAAAGGCCCAAGCCTTCCCCAGGCGAGCCGTGGATGTCAATCCACGGATTCCTTGAAGCTCACGGATCACCGGATCACCGGATCACGTCGGAACATCAACCCACACCGAAACCCGCCCCTTATTAAGAAAACCTGATATCACCATTTAGCCGACATAAAAATACATATCGTTACACTTGTGGTCAATACGGCTTTTGCATTTATTCAGAATAAATCATTTTTTTTGCAGAGTGAAACCGATGTCACAGATTATGGCCCACGAACGCCGTGACGATTCGATGGACAAGCCTGATCTGGAGACGCAATCGATCAACAAACCTCAGCAGGCTGCAGGCGATCTTTTCCTCACCGTTCGGCTTGCCCGAGCGGAAGCACGTGGCGAACCGCTCGTGGCGACTCTTAACCTTCTTCTTGCACCAAGGACGCACTTCATGACATGAGCAACGGCATTTTCACTATGAAAAAAGACCTGCAATGCGGGCCGACCGTCTATTGGAACCCTCCGAAAGCTCGTTCTATTCCTGCCTTGCTCTATTTACAGATAACGCATGAGTCCCGTATTGTTAACAAACGCCTCAAAAAGCAGAAAAAAGGTGTCGCCGGCGTTTGCACGGTGGCGGTTACGACAACAATCGTTGCGAGTAGAAATCATCGAGATTCTCTTCGAAGGACTTTCTGATGAACGACGTTAAAAAGCGGATGACGCAGCCGGAAGTGATGAAGACGAAAGCCTATGTGAGTGGCGCGGAGACGTTGAACGGGCATGATGTCTGGGAACTTTTCAAAGCTTGCGCTGTCGGTGACGTACCAAAGGCGAAGGCGCTTTTAGCGAAGGACCGACGGCTGATTAACGCCGAGTACGTTTATCGGTACCCCATCGATCTTGCGGTGCGAAGTGGATGTGCAGAGATCGTCAAGCTGCTGCTGGACCAGGGGGCGAAGACCGGAGGTTTCCAGCTTCACACGTCCAGAGAGCGCGGGCATCGGTCCGTTGAGAAAGTGCTCCTGCGGGCGATGAAAAAAACAGGTATAATTACACGCCCGATTTCGATGAACTGAGCAACGCAATCTGCGACGGAGATTTGCGACAGATCCGTACCATCCTACGGCGGCAGCCAAGCCTCGCGCTGGCGAGCGACGACTGTGGCAATAACGCTATTCACTGGAGCGTCTTCACCAGACAAGTGGAATTGATCGAGCGATTCGCGGCGCTGGGTACTCCGATCGATGCCGAGCGCGCCGACGGTTTTACTCCGGCACTTCTCGCAGTTAACGCTGGGGGAAACCCGTATATTACTGGCTGCTGGACGCATCCGCCGACCCCAAGAATGTCCGAAGTCGTCGGATGCCTGCTCGACCGGGGAGCGAACTATACGATCTCGGTGGCGGCGGGCGTTGGCGATCAGCTACGAGTCGAGCGACTCTTGCTCAAGGATGCTAGACTGGCCAGGCAACTCGACTCATTGGGCGAAAGCCCCCTTTCCGCAGCCTCCCGAGGAGGCTATTTTAATATCGTCGAACAATTGCTCGAACACGGTGCCGATCCGAATTCGCCCGAGAACGATGGCGGTGGGGGTGGCCTCGCGCTCTACTGGGCTTGTGAAAAGCAACACCTGGACATCGTCCAGTTACTGCTGCAACGAAGGGCCAACCCAAATTCGGGTCACAATGGCACGTACTGTCTTGAAGCTGGCAGGATCTCCTACAGCGAACATAGGAAAACGATCGAGAAGCTCTTGCGTCGTTATCGGGCTTACACGACGCCGCGCAAAATGACCGTACCCCAGATGAAGCAGGCCATTCAAGACGGTCATGAGGTAACCCGCCACCGCGATTTTCTCGGCAGCGTGATGTGGAGTCGCAACGAAAACCTGATCGATCTTTATCTCGACTCCGATCCCAAAATCGTTAATCGCATGGCGGATGAACTGGTCTATCCGCGGTCCCTTGCGCTGATCCGCAAACTGTTGGCGAGGGGATTCGATCCCAACCGGTCCAACTGGCTCGGCAAAACGTTTCTGCACCTCTTCGCCCAGTACGGAAACCGATCTTTCGCGACGGTCTTTCTGGAGGCGGGCGCCGACATCAACGCCCGCAGCATCGAAGAAGACGAAACGCCATTGGCTGCCGCCGTTAGTCACATGTTCGGCGACAAAGACCCCAAGGAGGCGCAGTCCCGACGACAAATGGTCCAGTTCCTGCTCAAGCGAGGTGCCGCAACCAACCTGCCCGATGACGAACCGTGGGCAACTCCCTTGGCCTGGGCACGGAAATTCGAACTGACAGATATCGAAGAGATTCTCCTCAAGCACGGGGCGACAGGATAGCTTGATTTCCGCATGAGCTTGAATGTTTTCGCCGATCACTTCCGACGCTGGCAGCGTCGGCCACGTGGCCGATGCTGCTAGCATCGGAACCTCATGCATAAGCCCCGGCGCGGCGACCGAGTTCAGCTTGCTGGACGTTCTACCTCAGGATACGAACCAAAGGCAAATGGATCGTATTTAGCCGCATAGCGGCGCAGGAATGCAGCCTGGGGGTTTAACCCCAGTTACGATCATCATCCGGCGCGATTCCAGCTCTGAAGGAGCGCAGGAGGAATCTCACATTGCCTAAGGCAAAGGCGTAAAAGGTTCGATTGGTAAACCGTTCTGTTGTGACCATTCCATCGATGCCATCGCGGGATCAGTCGCAGGAATCCTGCGCCCTTATCAGGCCTAAACATCTTCAGATTCGGCCCGTTCCCGTAGTTGAAACCCCAGGCTGTATGCCGACATCGCTTCGCGGTTAAGTCAATCACGTGATTTCTACGGCATCAGAAGGTCCTCGCTTTACCCCACATGCGACGGTCATTGGTCGTTGCGTTGAGTTTGATTCGGTCAGCACGGCAAGTCACCAGGAGAAGTAGACATTGCCTGGACGTTGCGGTTGCCGTCTGCTGCGATCGTGGGAGCCAGAAAACCACGACAACTCAGCCATTTGATCGGTGCCGCCTCATGGCTGTTGTCTCCGACTGAAGTCAGCGAAATTGAGCGATTTCTGACAGAGAATTCCGGCTGAGGAAGTCGCTTCCAACCCCAGTAAATCGCTCGTCGTGCGTTTCCGTTGTCATCGTTCTGTTCCCGTAGGCCGTGATTGGTCCCGTTTGGCGTGCATACATTTACCTCGTGGCTGGGAACACACGCCGTTTCCATTTTGGCTGGAATCGAATGCCAAACCGATCCTGGAGCTGCACGAACTCGCATGTTGACATGGACATTCTTCCGCACGTCAATCATATCTGGTTTGAGGGGGGGGTAAAGGGAAGCAGCGACTTGTCACAGAGCGGTGCGCATGTCGAAAACGATTTACATCGAAACGACGATTCCAAGCTTCTACCATACGTTGCGTTCGGACGACGAGTCGAAGGTCCGGAATTAACGTGGAACTGCAAACATCTTGCCAACATTAAGAAGATCGGCCAAATCAGAAAGGTCAATAGCGACCTTGGGCTGCTGACTCCGGAGTTGACCACTCCGCTTAACTTCCTGGGAGGCGACGACTGACATGATCGATGATGACCTGAACGAAGTCCGACGAATTCGGCACGAAATCTCACAGGAATTTGGGCACGATGTTCAACGGCTCGCCGCACACTACCAGGAGTTGGAAAAGCAAATCAAGGAATTGGGCACATTCACTTTTTGGGAACAGCCGACTGGGCGTGACGCCACGCAAAATTCTGACCCCGTGGGCGGTGAGCGGCCCCATGCGGTCTTAAGCTGCGGAGCGGCGGACGAGTAAAGCCTGGGGCACTTCCGCCCCAGGATGAAACACAACAAAAACCGATAAAAAGCCCCAGCGGGGCGGCCGAGTCGAATCACCATCTCAATTTCGCCGCCTCCCAATCGAGGATCGAACGGGATCAACAGTAACGATTGGCACTAACATCCAATCTCGGTCGCCGCGCTGCGGCTTAACCCGGATTATTCATTAGCCCGACGCGCAAGCGAGGGGCTTGCGTTGTTGTACCTCGCTTACGCGTCAGGCTTACGTTTCACGGTGCTCTGTTAGCACGAAGGAGCGACATGAGGCGCTTCCCGCCGACGATTGGCGTCGAGAAAAAACATGCAATTTCAGGAACCGTTGTTATCGCGTTAACCGTTCACGGGCCGGGGACTGACGCATTTTCATGGCGAAAAACACCGAACTCAATTGAGTAGGTCAAGTCCGATTCATGATTTGCCCTTCAAATGGGTCTGTCCCCCTGCATTCCCCGTGAGCGGTTACGTTCTCGCGGAACCTGCGTCTGGTCGAAGTGAAGCGCGGCATCGGCGGTCAGCACGGCAAGTCACCGGGAGAAGTAGACATTGCCTGGACGTTGCGGTTGCCGTCTGCTGCGATCGTGGGAGCCAGAAAACCCGGATAACTCAGCAATTGATCGGTGCCGCCTCATGGCAGTTGTCTCCCGCTGAAATGAGTCAAATCGAGCGATTTCTGGTAGAGAACCCCGGCTGAAGAAGTGGTCCGTAACACCTGCCGTTGTCTTGTCCGAATTTCCGAGGTACGATTTTGTGAGTGTCTCTCAAAGATAGTGATCTAGTGGAAGAGAGGGCTCGGACTGTAAAATGGCACCGCAGGCAATTAATGATGTCCGCGGAGGCCGGGGCGAGTCCTTATTCCATATCGCAATTACTGACTACCGGAACTTTCCCCAACCACTGTTTCGCGCCCACTTCTTGGGTGAGAAATGTCCAGACGTCGATCATGTGGTAATTCTGGAAGGGGCGAGCGGAGTGTTTTTTGTGCAGGTCAAAACTACTGCTGGTCCATTAACCGTGAAATCCATCAAGGTCCGTCTAACCAACCAGGACCGAAATCAACTCGCACAGGTGCCGGGTCCGACGTATTTGGTCGGAGTGCATGAACCGTCAAAACGGTGTTTTATTCGGTCAATTGATCGCTCAACAATTACTGGAATCACTTCCATTCCGATTGTGTATGAGTTGAACGCTGCGAATTTGCAAACGCTGTATGACGAGGTCAAGAAGTTCTGGGCGGCGCGTACTTTCAAGCCGAACAAGTCCGCCTTTGCATAAGGAAAACGAAATGACATCCTCTCGTACGCCGGAGTTGGTTTACCACCGGGGCGAACTGCTCGCGGAGATGTTTTTGACCGACTTAGGAGCGAAGATTGTCTCTCGCTCTCCCTTCGATAGTGTGGATTACCTTGCCTTCTTTGAATCCGAAAGGAAGGGGTTCCACGTCATTGCGATTGAGGTGAAGGCACGAGAGTTGCCGATTCCCGCAGAATTCCCAATCACCTCGAAACTCGTGGCGCGGGCGGCAGAGTCCAACATTCCCACACTGTTGCTCGTTGTCGATGTGAAGCAGAACAAGTTCGGTTACGCATGGCTCGACGAATTCGGCAGACATCCCACCTGCAATTTCGATAGAAACATGATTCGCGTTCCATTGTTGGACGCCGAGCAACACCGCGAAGAGATTCTTGAACGGGTCATGTCAACGTCCGCTGCGATCACATGAACGAAAGTTTTCGCCGAACGCGACCTCCGTGCGACGCTAGAAATCAGTTGCATATACTTGGTAGATTTGCCGCGCGGGATCGGCGGTCAACACGGCAAGTTACCGGGAGAATTGGCCATTTCCTGGACGTTGCGGCTGCCGTCCGTCACCGGTGCAATCGCGGGAGCCAGAAAACCAAGACAACTCAGCCAATTGGTCGGTGCCGCCTCATGGCAGTTGTCTCCCGCTGAAGTGTGTGAAATTGAGCAATTTCTGACAGAGAACCCCGGTTGAGGATGTGGCTTCCAACCCCGGCAAAGCGGTCCTCGCGTGTATCCGTCGTCGTCGTGCCGTTCCCGTGGGCGGTGATTGCTCCCGTTTGGCGAGCACACATCTACATCGCCGCTGGCAACGCACGTCGTTTTCATCGCTCTGACGAAACGCTGAAGTAGTCAAGCGTATAAATCTTGTTCGATATTGGCGTTAGAAAAATTCTTCCGTAAACCCTCGGCCCGATCCCTTTGTCCCGCTCTTGAAGACGGCTGTGTCCTCAATCTTGCGGTTCCGAGTGGCCTTGCTCGCGAAGTCTTCGAAGCGTTTCATTTCGTTCGTCGAAATAGTAGTATACATTCATGCGTTCCAGGTGCCCGGCCAGTTTACGGATGGCTGGTTTGTCTACGGAACGATGCGATACGAACACGCGCTGCGGGTATTTACTCGGCGGCAAGTTGCTCTCCGTAGACGTTAGTTGGGTGAGATTTCATCGGAAGGTCAATCTACTGAAACCAAGGTCCCTGAGTTGCAAGATAAGAGAAACAACATGTCCAGTGATGATATCAAACGAGAACCCACCCTTCATGGATCTGTCGGTGAACTTTCGGAGGTATCGCAAGCAGCGTTGAAGGCCGAGACGATGCGAAACTGCTGGCAGCGGCTACGAGATTGGCTCTGGGGTTACGACTTTTTCGTCTCGTATCACTGGGCCAGTGGCGGAGTTTACGCGGTCAATCTTGCCCAGATGCTCCGCTCGAACGGCTTCGACGTCTTTCTTGATCGCGCAGACTACGCGAGCGGCGACGACTGGAAGCGGATGGGGCAGATTGCACTTCGGAACACGCAAAGGCTGGTATTGGTTGCGACTCGTGAGGCCGTAACGATTTCTAAGCCCGTTCAACACGAAGTGGAAATCTTCACGGCACGGGGTCGCCAAGTCGTTCCGATTATCTTTGGGGACCGATTCACTGACATTGACCGCTCGGATTATCCCACATTGAAACGATTGCCGGATTCGCAGTTGTTCGTCGATAGCGGAGCCGACTCGCTCGCAACTGGGCCAACTCGCGAGACCGTCGACGAACTGATTCGGACACATAAAGTCTTGCGCAAACGAAATCTGCGGGCGCTCCTAACGTTGATTCCAGCGATAATCGTCGTGCTTTTCGCTGCATTTGCGACCTACCAGTGGGCAGATGCGTTCGTCGCCAAGAAATCCGCTTTGGCATCTTTCGAAGATGAGAAGAAGGCAAAGGAGCAAGCAGTCAAGCAACGAACAAAGGCGGAGGCCAATTCTGCCGCAAATTGGTATATCCGGTCTCAAACCGCATCAGAACTGGAACACGACCCTATCGCTGGATTCTTGTTCGCGTGCGAGGCTTCCAGGACTGCACCCGATAACGATCCCGATTTGTCTCGATATCTCAACCGGATGGTGCATTTGTCGTTCCGTTGTCCGCCTGAGGTGAAGAACTTGACACTTCGCAATGGCGTTGCTCGGGCGAGCTTCTCAGAGAATCTAGAATATGTGGCCATCGTGGAAGACGGTGGCGGCATGTCGTTCCATGATCTGAAGACCGGCAAGCCGCTCGCCGTACCACCTCAGATTGCAAAAGCAGAAGATTCCGGAAAGAGCATACCGCCGTCGTTCGCTCCGACCGGAAACCGCATTCTGACCGTGACGCGTTTCTACAATCCTGAACGTGACCCCGACGAACGCGTCGATGCGGCTTTGTTGCAAGTGTGGGACTTTCAAACTGGCACTTTACTCACCCCAGCAGTAGACTCGGTCGGCGGTGGTGTCGATCTTGATAAGCTGTACTTGAATTATTTTAAGTCGCCGTTTTTTCCACAATTCAGCGCCGACGGTCGCACCGTATTCAACGACGATGGCAACACGTTTGGCGCATTCTGGGTGGAGGAAGGTAAGGGTCGCTGGCCTTGGACGGCCGGTACGAAAGCCTTCCGACCATCGAAAGAAGGGACCGTTCTCAAGCCTCGCCTGGCGGTGAGTAAAAATCCCGAGCGTAATTGGGTAATGGTGGTGCGTCCTCCCGGCGAAGGTTCCACTTCGGCAAGCATCGATGTGCTCGATGCAAGAACTGGAAAATCGGTCTTTCCCGACGACAAACTCATCTTCGTCAACGGAACGGTCATGTCCGCTGGTTTTTCCCCCGACGCTCGATACGTCGTCGTGGCAAGCAAGCAAGGCGGTGCCTACTCCATCGATCGATTCGAGGTCACGGCGGTAATGCGCCCCGTCGCAAGCGGAACCGCGAAAGGAAATGTTGGGTTGTCCGAAGAAAACGTCGTGACAGTTACCGCCGTCAGTAACGACGGTGAACTAGCCGTGTTCGCGCTTTATACCCCTCCAAAGGAGTCATGGGAACCGGTTGAACACAAAGGTTTTTTGTTGGCCCACTTTGGAAGGGGGGAACTCCGGTGGCTGCTTCCAAGGGATAAGTATCCCGATCAGATGTCACAGCGGTTCGTGACACTCAACCGCCATGGTACTTCGTTCCTAATGCAAACGGACGATTCGGGGAACGAATTTGCCTGGCATAGCGGGAACTCGGTTACCAGAGTAAAGCTGTTGCGCCATCAGGAAATGAAGCCGGATGCGGACGGCGAACGTCTGGCGACGATTGATCGCGATGGCAGCGTCATGATTTGGCCTCGAGCGCTCGCGGAAGAAGAACGAGCTACGTTGTTACGCGCCGCAGACCCTTGGCTTGCTGCACAGTGGTCGACCGGCAGTAGGGAACTGTTTACGCTCAATTCAAAGGGCGATGTTGAAGTATGGCGTTTGCTCGCGTTGGACAAACCAGAACTTGCTACGAAATTCCACGTAGGGGTGAGGGAAAACGTTGAAAACGCAACTTTAACGGTGTGTCATGAAGGTACCGTACTTTTGGTCAACGCCGATGGTGTTGGAATTAAGGTGTTCTCTGTTGCATCAGGACAATTGATTTACGATCTTCGGGAGGACGGTGGCTTTGGGTACAACGATGGTCTCTTAGAAATGGGACTTACCAGGAGTGGAGACCGGGTCGTGTCGGCCGAGTACTTTGACGACGACATGTTTACCAAAATCCATCGGGTTTGGAAAAAAGTTCGAAAAGTAGATTCCGACGACACTCTGGATCAAAGTCATTTGGGTTCCGAAAAGAGTAACGAATTTCGGGGACTCTTGCGAGACGCCTCGTATCGTATCAAAGGCGTGGCAAGCGCCAGCATCGTGTCATTTGATCTTTCATCGTCAATGAAGAAGGAAACGTTTGGATCCTTGCGATTCCCAGCAACCGGCGAACTCGCGCGTCACATTGCGGAACGGCTAATTCTTTCCGCAATCGAAGTTCAGGTGGTCGGTGAGACGCTGAAACTTCAACTTCCCGGCGGTGCCTGGATCAGCCTTCCGCGGCACGCCGAGTCTGAAACAGCCGTCAGGTGCCATCCGGGGATGACTCGCCTGGTAACACCGAGAACTATGGAGTTCAACGAAGTCCGCCATGTGGCACTTAGTCCCGATGGACGCGCGATCGCATTGGCGACAGAAGATCGCTTGCGAGCTTTTGAGGTAGAGAGCGGATTTCCAATTACGGAGACCATACGCCTCGGCGGCACTGTATTTGACATCCAGTTTCAAAGCGACAGCACTTCGCTGGTCACGGCGGATGCAACGGGAACCGTCACGGTCATTCCCGTCCAGTTCGGCTGGAATGGTAAGCCGAAATGGCTCAACCACGTGACCGAGGCCATCCTCGGACGAACGTTGGACGACCAGCGGAAATCTGTTCGTATTTCGATGGACGCGATGGCAGAGCAACGCACTCGATTTCTGGAAGAACTGAGCAACAGTAGGGACAGCTCGCCGGTACGAACACTGTTTCTGGAAAAGTATGGACGACCAATACTCAACGCGCGTTAGCAGTACTCAGGTCTATTCGTGTCTCATCAGTCTAGACGAAGAAACGGGTTAAGTCTCTAAATACTTTTTAAAAAGGGGCGTTTTCTTGTGATCTTCTCGTAGGCATGCAACGAACAGCACGCCAAGCGCCGGGGGGAATGAACTTTCACTTACTCAATCGTGAAAATGTCCGGGATCTCATTTTTGACGATGACGGTGACTATGCAGCGTTCGACTTTTATGCCCGTGGCCAATCCCAAGAGCTGACGACTGGGTAAAACGAGTGAACCGAGCCTTGGCAAAAAAGGAACGGGAAGCCGCGCAAGCATTCGTCGTTCGAGGCCGCCCGTTCGCCTCAGAGACATGGGAGAAACAACCGCCAAACAACTCGGACTCGAATCCAGATTTCGCCCCCGATACCGCCCGAAAAAGATAATCGACGACAGCAAATTCTAATTTATTGGACTTGCCCACTTGCTTTCGTCGTACCATTTCGCTTGGGTTTAACCTCATCATGTTCTGGTATTATCTCAAGTGAATAGCGCTCGTCGAATTTCTGGAGTTCTTCATCGCAATAAGTGATGAGATTGCTGCTTCTCGCAATACTGTCTTTCGTGCTGATTCTGAAGTAATCTTTTTGTGTTTCGTCAAAATCGACGACCGTGGGAACGACGAAACTTCTGAATAGCGACAGCGTGCGGTAGAGATGTTCCATTGATTCAATTAGGGGTTTGTCAGCGTGCCCCGGAAATAGTTGCAAAACCGCATCGAGTGAACTCAAGCGACACAGGAAAAACAGCACACGTCCCGATTGCAAATTGTGCATTTGAAGCTTCAATTGACTGCGATTTTGATTCAATTCATTTCGCAATGCGGTCAACAGTCGCCGTTTCTCTTGATCGCTCTGGTAGGTTGCGAATCTATCCTTGTTTTCAAGCTGTTCGCCATCCAAAAAGAATACGTTCTCGCCCATTTTTTCAGTATTACACCAGCTGTGAATTTGATTCTTTGCTTCGTGTGAAATCGTCCCTTTCGTCATCACATAGACTGATGCAATCCGTTGCTCATGTGCTGATTTGTGGAATCGAATTGGAACTTCAAAGCATCTCTTCACTTGGTCGAGTATATCCCGCGTCTCTGATCCCGTTCCAATATTCCCAAGTTTGACCTGCGCCGCATAAACTCGGGTGTGACCGAAACGATCATACTCAGCAAAGTAAAAATCCTTGCCCTGCTCACTTGCGCCATGAGTATTCTTCACGACAATGAATCCGAGTTTTGACAAAAATGGGCCGATCCATTTGTCTCGAAACTCTTTTTCAGTTCGGAAATCTGGTATTGCCATTGTGAACTCCGGAAAGTGAAGTAATACGATGGAAGTCAAACACGAACGAAGTATACCTGTGCGAAGCCCTGTTGAAACTCTGCCAGCAAATCGCACAGGTGAGGTTGAGAAAGCTCTCTTGGACGTTGCACACGCTATCAGCAAGACACTGGCGAGCTTGATGCTGACGAACTGGTGAAGGAGAGATACCTGAATCAGATTACTAAGAAAGGCAGAAGGATCTAAAAATCCTGCTGTCTCCACTTGGGGGACAAAGCTTTTTCGAACAAACGTATCGCCAAATTGGGTGTTGGAAATCGCCAAACATTACCGCTCGGTATTCCCGCGATGAGAGCGTGCGCGGATCTGCGTGCGGGTGAAACCGGCGAAATTTCAGAGGGCTGGCAACGATTGGGGCGATTTCGAAAGCGGGTGACGCATGAGTTGCGCGGCCTCCTCATTCGTGATCGGTGCTCGGCTTGAGAGAGAGTGCGTCGATTCCCCTCGATTGCCACTTTTTGGGGGATCTGAGAACCTCCGTTCTGTGGTATGCTGAGCAACAGGAGTTTCAAAATGGTTGAAGTCAGGTATTCCGGTGACGCCCTTTGGGACAGGATCGAAACAGCCGTGGAAAAGGTCAGGGATCGCTTACGTCGCGTCACGCGGGCTCTTAATGCTGCGAACATCCCGTATGCCGTCATCGGTGGTAACGCGGTCCAGCATTGGGTGTCTCAAGTCGATGAATCCGTTGTCAGAAACACTCAGGATGTGGATATCATTCTCAACGAGTCCGATTTGGAAAATGCGATCCCGGTTTTGGAATCCGCAGGTTTTATCTTTCGTCAATCCGCAGGAGTGACAATGTTCCTGGACGGGCCGAATGCCAAAGCCCGGGATGCAGTGCATGTTGTGTTTGCTGGAAAGAAGGTGCGCGAAGAATATTCGGAGCCAGTTCCATCGATTGATGAATTTGAATGGATCGAAGATGCTCGCACTTTGCCTTTCGAACGATTGATCAAGATGAAACTGACCTCATTCCGTAGAAAGGACCAAGTCCACTTGCTCGATATGATTTCGATCGGCATGATCGATGCAACATGGCTTGATCGATTCTCGCCTGAACTACAGGTCCGATTGCAAGAGTTGCTACAAGACCCTGATGGTTAACGGCAATCTTAAACTTGGCGAACACAGCTTTTTCGAAATGAAGTATCGAAAAAAGTCGTGTTGGAAATTGCCAAGGATACGGCTCGGTATACCCGCGATGAGAGCGTGCTCGGATCGGCGTGCGTGCGTGCGAAACGGGAGTGATTTCAGAGGACTGGCAACGTTTGGGGCGATTTCGAAAACGGGTGACGCATGAGTTGCGCGGCCTTCTCATTCGTTATCCGTGCTCAGCTTGAGAATGAGTGCGTCGATTCCACTCGATTTCCAGTTTTTGGGGGATCTAAGAACACCAGTTTTGATGCCGACGCGCTACCCGGTCGGCAAGAGATCCAGAGTTTGTTTGGGGACGTGATAACGGTGCTGGCCGACCCGGTTTCGGTCTATCACTTCCGACGCTAGCAGCGTCGGCCACGTGGGCGACGCTGCTAGCGTCGACGTCACCGGGGACACAGCGGGTTCGGTAATACCAGGACTTTCGAATGCATTCAGATTTCTGTTTTAACTTGTCTCTGATGAAACGTTTAGGACGGCGTTTTGTCTGGTGCTCACGAAGCCGGATCAGCAAACGAACCCAGCGGAACGACGATCGCACTGCGTCCGCAGGTTCTTGACAATTCCACCATCGACGGATAGATGAAGCGAATCAAATGAATCAATTAACCATTCAAATCTATCCTTCAGGCGTGAGTGTGCTGACGAGCCGGTACCGACGTCACGCGCAATCGGGAAAGGCAGCTGGTCAATGATTGGTGAGGTCCTTCTCGATGAATACCACCGCGAACCAGGGCGGACAATTGAGAGTGCGAAATTGATAACGGTCGAACGGCGGGTCGCATGAGAAAACCTCAATTGCCCACCCCAGCCGACTTTTTAAAACTCCTGACCGAGGTTAAGACGCGGATTCAACAGGCTCAGGCTCGGGCCGTGTTGGCGGTAAATGCAGAACTGGTGCAACTGTACTGGGACATCGGTCGGATTATTGCTGCTCGACAGAAACAAGAAGGCTGGGGAGCCGCCGTCATTCCGAAGTTGGCCCGCGAACTGGCGAACGAATTACCCGAGGAAAAGGGGTTTTCAGAGCGAAACATCAAGCGAATGCTCGCCTTCTTTCGTGCCTACCCAGCCCCTGTGGCAAATGTGCCACAGCCTGTGGCACAAATTGCGAGCACTGAAAAAGTGCCGCAAGGCGTGGCACAATCTGCTACTGGCCTCAATTCTATTCTCTGGTCGATTCCTTGGGGACACCACGCCCTCCTGATGGAGCCTCTGCCAGGACCGCAACCACATCGTCGCCGAGTACTCATTGCGCGGCGTGTTAAAGCCGATTGGAATTTCTGAATACGAACTGACTCGCGCATTGCCAGCCACCCTGAAGTCCGCCCATCCGACTGTCGAGGAAATCGAGACTGAACTTACGAAGTCCGCTGCGGTAACCCTTTCCCCGACAAAATTGCCGAAGTCGAACTCCGTGAATGCAAATAAGTCGGCATCTCGCAAAAAAATAACGAAGAAAAGAAGCAAAAGAAAACCGCAAGGCTGACTTGCCATTGCTGCACTCCGGCAGCGCGTGGGACTTAGGAGACACTGCTTTTTCTAACAAACATATCGCCAAATTGGGTGTTGGAAAACGCCAAGGATACGGCTTGGTATACCCGCGATGAAAGAGTGCGCGGATCTGCGGGCGGGCGGAACCGGCGGGTTTCAGCGAACTGGCAACGTTTGGGGCGATTTCGAAAGTGGGTGACGGATGAGTTGCGCGGCCGCCTCATTCGTGATCGGTGCTCGGCTTGAGAATGAGTGCGTCGATTCCCCTCGATTGCAACGTTTTGGGGGGATCTGAGTACCTCAGTATTAATGCCGACGCGCTACACGGCAAGAGATCCTGAGTTTGTATGGGGACGTGATAGCGGTGTTGACCGACCCGGTTTGGGGCAATTGCATTCGACACGAGCAGCGTCGGCCACGTGGGCGACGCTGCTAGCTTCGGAAGTGATTCGATCACGACGCTCGTCAATCGTTTGGGCCCGTCCAGCGACGTTTCAGAACGGGCGCCAAATCCTCCGACGAGTTTGCCCCAAACGCATGCCCAACAACACCGAATCTTTCCCCTGAAGGGGGAGCGGAAACTAGCCCAGGGCAAGCTCGTCCGCGAGCGCCGCCCTGGGTCACAATCAAAAAAAACGGATTTGCCCTGTAAGGCAACGCCGTGATTTTCCAAAACGATACCGATGTGACGTGCCACTGCATCGGAGTCTTCTCCGACGCAGTGTCTTTGACCTGTAAACTAGCAATTGTAAGACACTGAGTGACCGAAGACGGTCATTCAGTGGCACAAGATCTCGTTCGAGCCCCTGTTTTCTCGAAGAAAATTCCTTCACGGCGATGCCTGTAAGGGCAACGGAACCGGCGACACACAATTTCCGCATAAATTTTTGCCCGAATCGCGATCATTGCGTTCCCGTGCCCCTTCAGGGCACCCACAATTCCTTGACCCGCAACCCGGGGCGGCGCTCGAAGACTCGCTTGCCCCGGGCTGGTATCCATATCCCCTTCGGGGAAAAGACGATTGCCATTTCTGCATCGTATACGGTTCCGACGAATTGATGACAGTGCGAACGATTCCATCGGCTGCGGAGGTACAACCACCGTCCTCACGGAATTCGACTTGAGCAACACAACTTTTTCGAACAAATGTTTCGCCAAATTGGGTCTTGGAAATCGCCAAACATACGGCTCGGAATTCTCGCGATGAGAACGTGCGCGGATTTGCGGGCGGGCGAACCTGGAGAGATTTCAGAGGACGGGCAACGTTTGGAGCGATTTCGAAAGCGAGTGACACATGAGTTGTGCGGCCTCCTCATTCGTTATCGGTGCTCGGCTTGAGAACACGCCGCGCCGATCCGCGCGGCGTGTTCTCAACGTCATTGCGGAAGAGAATTCGAACACGGGGTTTGATATCGTGGTTTATCCCTTCTCTCCGTAGCTCGAAATGCGTTTTGTCGAAAGAGTGACTTCCATGTTTCCTACGATCCCTTGTCTCGCGATCGCTTCTGCATTGTTATTGGCTCAAGAACCGGGGGCGGGTGCTGCGAAGCCGGAATGGAAGGTCCACAAGAATGCTGTCGGGGGCGAAGGGGGCTGGGATTATTTGAGTGTCGACTCGGACGCTCGACGGCTGTATGTCTCGCGTGCCAATCGAGTGGTCGTCATCCATCTGGATAACTCGACCCAGTGCTCGAACGATGACCATTGATCCGAAAACTCATCGGTTGTATTTGTCCGCAGCGACGGCCGTGCCGGTGCCAGAAGGCCAACCCCAGCCACAAGGTCGCCGCAATTTTGTTCCGGGTTCGTTTTTTGTCCTTGTTGTGGGTGAATGATCGAGTTCGATATACGTGAGGGAGTTTTTTGTAATGTCCCGAACAATCGCAGTCTGTTGTATCCTGATCTGTCAGATTCAACTGGCCACGGCACAAGATGCCGAAGTTACTGACGAGCAGATCGATCGTCTGATCAGCGAGCTCGTCTCGCCGAATGAGGCACCGACACGCCGAGGGCCTTTTGCCGTTTATCCCGAGGGGTATGACAAAGAGGCGCAGAAAAAGGTTTCGAGTGCCCATCAAGCCCTGCGAAAACTCGGTCCTAAAGCATTTCACCGATTGTTCAATCACTTTGATGACAAACGATTTTGCTTGAATGGCGACGGTGTCGAAGCCCAAATCAACAAAACTGTCGACCAGGTTTGTATTCATCTCGTCGATAGCCACCTTGAACCCTATTCAGCATTGGGAGGGCCAGGCAGCCGTTTTTCGCAGCGCAGTCCCAGACCTCCGAATTACTTCGCTCACTTCAAGTTGGGGGAACCCAAAACTGCACACGAGTGGTGGGAAACTCGCAAAGAGAAATCTCTGAAAGAACTGCAAATTGAAGTGTTGGAGTGGGTCATCTCAGAAGAAGAAAAGCTCGCAGAGAAGTACACGGACAATGATCGCGATAGCATGCGCAAGAAACTTGGCGATCTTCGAATGCAAGACAACCCGATTCCACCTGCCTACCTTTTTGCACCTTAGTTTGATGCGAAATCAATTCCGCGAAAGATCTCGGACAAGGGTATTCTGATTGCAAGCGAGGGGAAATCGAGATCTGCGTGGAGGCCGTCGAGCGGGTTCATCAGCCAGGCAACTCCGTCAGACTGGCGGACGAAACTGATAACTCGCGGCGCATCCTGTGCCACAAGAATGTATTGGTCGAGCGTGGGCGACTGACGATAAAGATCGAATTTCTTTCCGCGATCGTAATCCTCGGTGGAAGGAGAAAGCACTTCGATCACCACCCGTGGATTGACGAGCGTGTCGGTTCGATCGTCTTTGAATTGGGGCGGACACGCGATCACGACATCAGGGTACGTGTAAAGCCCGGACCCCTCGATATAGACTCGCATATCCCTTGAGTAGGGACGACAACCGTCGTCAGAAAGTCGTTGCCTGAAAGCGACGATGAGCGAATCCGTGATCCAGCTATGATTGGCAGTTGCCCCTGCCATCGCAAAGACCTGTCCACGATAATATTCGTGTCGAATCTCGGAACTTCGTTCAAACGCGAGATATTCTGCATCGTTCATGAAGTTGTTGGGCACTGTCGACATTCAAACCTCCAACAACATGTTATCGGATTTGCCCGTACGATTAAAACGGAGCTTAGCCCAGATTAATCCGGCATGTTCCGTGATTCGGAAAAATCATATTGGATCAAGAGTTAAACCGATGTTGCTAAAAACAGCTGTGAAACGTTAGCCCGACGCGCAAGCGAGGGACGAATCACAACCGGCTTTGAATACAGTTTCATCCACGACGATACTGTCCGGCGCAATCGCCAAATCACCCACCGTGTCATTTTGTGGCGAAGTTCCCTCGCTTGCGCGTCGGGCTAACGAATGATCCATGTTAAGGAAAAGGATTGGGGACTGTTCCTACCAGAGCTGCGTCAAGCTCCTTAAAGAATTCAGGGTCTTCGAGTTGTTTCTTTGCGAGTGCCGCGATTTCCGAAGCTTCGCCTTTACGATCACTCACCGCCAGAATCGCAACAAGTGTTGCGCTCCCGTTTCGGAACGACTTTTTTGCGAAGTCTCCAAGATTGCCACCGAATTTCTTATCTTCAGCCATCTGCATGTTAAGCTCGTAAAGTTGTCGCATCTGCAGATAGTCTCGCTTCACATCGGTGTATTTGAGGTAGAGCTCATAATCCTTCGATTTGACGAGTGCTGGTTTCACGTAGAAAATCGCCATTTTGGCTGCCTTCGGATTGAGGACATCGGTTGCCCTGAAGGCTTCGCTTGTTCGAGAATCTTCCCCCAATGTTCGATTGATGGCAGCCAGATCAGCGAACCCGCTCATTAAGTCTTCACCCTTAATCGCGCGTTCCTGGAGTCCATCCCGAATGGCCTGAAGCTTAGTCATCGCCGGCGGGTACGCACGTCCCAGACTTTCCCAACTCGACAGCGCAAACGAGAGGCGAACTCCGGTCATTCCTGGATTCAATTTCAATGCATTCTCATGGAACCAGACTTGTTTGGCCAACGCGATTTCGTAACGTTTCGCCTGCGCATCGGCCTGGGCTTCGTTAAGAATTGTTTGCGGATTGGGATTTTCTGGCAGTGTCCAGTCCTTGCCGATTGCCTTGTCTGCCGCAATCACCGTGGAAACTCCCGTCGACTCTTCGTCAATAAACGTCAACATCCCAGCACTTGCCAAGCCGGCCGCAGTCGCGATCAGAAGTCCTGTAACGTTTTGATTCCGAGTAATCGCCATGGAGTTTCCTTCTGAAAATGAATTCGAAGCAGGGTTAGCTTTTGTGATCGTTGGGATTCCGTGTTATTTAAGTGAACGTTTATGTTGCGGTTCCGAGTTTGATTCCACAAGCAACTTCCTCGATTCATCTCTGCAGAAAAAGGGGGCGAGTGATGAATCTGTTGCCTTCGGTTAACCGCGCCTCGCAGAGAAGCGGGAACGGAGCGGCGGAATTGCCGTCAGCCGACGCGTCAATTCTCGTTGGGGCATTACGAAAAGACAGGCTTGGGGCAACGCTTGAAGAGATCGGCTGAACACCGATCGGCCTGCGCCGCTGGCTTCGGGTTAAACAAAAAATCTGCATCGTCTAAGACTCCAATGCAGTGGCACCTCAAATCAGTGCCGTTTTCAGAATCCCGCTCGGCGTTCGCCGGCCGTGAAGCGCTGGATCATTCATATTCCCATTTTGATCGCCAGGGGTCTTCCGTTTCCTTCTGAAATTTGCGGAGTTTTTCCTGCAACGACTTAAGTGTGGCTGAGTGCTCGACAGATGCGGCAAGGTTTGTACCCTCACCGGGGTCCGCTTCCAGATCGTAAAGCTCAAACTCCGGTCGCTGCAAAAATGTTTTGACGCTACGAACTCCGTACAACTCATTGGGGGCTTTTCGCTTGAGCGTTTCTTGCCAGACCGCTGACTGGTAAAGATCTTGAGCAAACGGGAACGGGAGTGGATGAGCGATGTTCCAGATCAGCTTGTAGCGGTCACTGCGGACGGCTCGCATTGGATAGTACATGGTCACTTCGTGGAAGGTATGCGAGAAGAAGACGTCTCGCGGGTTCTCAGAATGCTCTTGGGCAAGATCTTTCATGAACGAGCGACCATGAAACGCAAACGGTGTTTTTGCTTTCGTGGCCTTGGCTGATTCGCGCCCTTGATTTTCCACGGCTTGCACCGTGATGCCAGTCGGGACAGGAATTTGGCACATTTCCAGAATTGTGGGAACGAGATCAGCCCAGGTAATCAGTGCGTCACATGTCCCGCGGCGGGAAAGATCCGGGTTTCGGACAATTAAGGGGAGATGGATCCCAGGTTCGTAGAGTGTTGTCTTTGCACCGGGAATTGGCGGGCCGTTGTCGCTGAGCAATAAAATCACGGTGTCGTCCCAATGGTTCGTTTCGTGCAACGATTGAATCAAAGCTCCGATGCCGGCATCGAATCGTGAGATCGACTGGTAGTACTCCGCCAGATCGCGGCGGACTTCCGGGCGATCGGGCAGCCATTCGGGGACGGGGATATTGGCCGGGTCATACTTCTCGGCAGTCACCCCGGCATAGAAGTCGGGCTGTTCGTTATGGTTCGCGTAATCGACGGGGCCGGGTCCACGATGAGGATCGGTCGGGCAGAAATACAAGAAGAAAGGACGAGCATCCTTTTCTTCGATCCATTCCCTGGCGTTTTTGGCCATCTGAATCGGGTTTCGAGCACCTTGAATTCCAATGTCTCGAGAAAACTCGAATTTGGCGACGTATTCAGGGGCCACATGCAACTTCCCAATTCGGCATGTGCGATAACCGGCAGATGTCATCAAAAGTGGCAGTGAACGGACAGACTCGTAACCGGCAAAGTGATGGACGTTGTGAGCCAGTCCTAATTGGCCGTTGGCATGATTGTGCAATCCGCTGAGGATTACCGATCGGCTTGGGCTGCAACTGGCCGTCGTACAATAGGCTCGAGTACACCGAATTCCTTCGGCGGCGAGTCGGTCGATATTGGGTGTCTTAACGACCGTGTCACCATAACAACCAAGCTGTCGTCCCAGGTCGTCAGCGACAATCATGACGACGTTTTTCTTTTCGGCAGCTTCCGTCGTCTGAGTGATGAATCCACAAAACAAAAACACAATTAACGTCGCCATGCGTCGTGACATCATCAGTGGCCTCTCGTAGTTGTAAATGGGTTCAATCCCAACAATACGAGGAGTTGTCCCGCGATTCAATAAACGGGAAGCGGAGTCTGGTACCGATTGCTTTGGGCAAATCGAATTCGCGACAACTGGAAAACGAGGTGAGCCGGGAGGCGGGCTGAAGCGGCAGAGAGTAGTTTTGCGAGAGTAGTGAGTAGAAAAGCCAAGAAGAGTCCGAGGGCTTACGCCGCCCGGCTCGCCTAGTCAACGCGCGAACGATGACCCTATTCTGAACCCGTCGTCCGACGCGCATGAACCGGCTGTGCCGGGCAACGCGCGAACGATGACCCTATTCTGAACCCGTCGTCCGACGCGCATGAACCGGCTGTGCCGGGCAACGCGCGAACGATGTCCCTATTCTGAACCCGTCGTCCGACGCGCATGAACCGGCTGTGCCGGGCAACGCGCGAACGATGTCCCTATTCTGAACCCGTCGT
>CAILLA010000124.1 GCA_903834925.1 uncultured Schlesneria sp. | reverse complement strand
TGCGGTCGTTTCGATGACCCTTTACGCTTCGCCATCCTTGGCTCCCTCGGTGACGTGTTTTGTTCACACTCACAACATCGCAGAGAGCCAGGGTTTCTAAAACATCATTTCCGAGTCGCGCGTTCCCCTAAAGTGCAGTTAATAGGGACTTGAAAGAAGAAACAGCGCGCGCTATAGCCCTCTGTCTGTTCTCGCACACATCCAAAGAGCCGCTGCCCGATACGAGTCAGCGCCATGGAATCGAGCGTCCCAGGGTCGTTCTCTGAAACGGAGATCTGTCGAATGATGCGCGACTTCCATTGGCGTTGTTCTGGGTGCCACTTAGCGAGAATCAGTTCGCGTTTCGTCGAGGATTTTATCTTCCCCAGGAACAACATTGCCACGCTGCCATCATCCAGGGGTATTACGGATTTTTTTGTCAGCTCGACGTCGTGGTCGAAGAAATGTGAGAACTCCGGCGTAAGTGACCGAGCCGGGGACGAGTCGATCAACGATGATGGATCAGCGCGCCAAATCACCAGGCGACCATCGGCGTGTGGGACGGCTAACGTATGATCGTCACAAGACAATAACAGACCCGTCGCGGGATTGCGTTGTGAGGCAATTGGCGACAAGATCGAAAACGTTGCGAAATCGCCGTCAGAGACAGCAAACCGAATCTCGCCGGCGCGCGAACAGGCAACCAGGCGGCGGCGAAATGGATTTGACTTCGAACTCCCGCCGACGATCGCGACACCGACCAACGGAACTTGGCCTTCGAATGTGAATCCACTCGGAATTGCGCCAAGGGGAATGATGCTGATGCGGCCCATTTGGTCACCGACAAGAAATCCTCCATCCTGATCAGGATCGCGGACGATGGATGTCCCCTGTCCGACTGAAAGCCATTCTTTATAAGACTCCAAACGGCCATTTCGGCCCGAGACGACAACAGAACCCCCTGGGGCTCCGAATGCGAGTAATTGCTCGCCTTTACGGTCGAAGACAATGTCGTTCGTGAGTGCTGCGAATTCGGGTGATTCTTCGTGTGTTCCAAATTGCCTGAAGTCCGACACCGACATCAATGAAATCACACCACTGACATCAAGCACTGCAAATCTCTGGCCGTCTGGCGAGATACAGGCAGCTCGAATCGGCGTCGAGTGCTGATATCCCGATCTGAAATCGACAAGATGATCGTTTTGACATCGCGAAAAGCGAATCGCTCCATCGATCGAAGCTGTCAACACCGTTCCGTCCGTCGACCACGACATCGAACAGACTTCGCTACCGTGCCGATTCTCGTGGGTAGAGACTTGATGTCCAGAATTCAATCGCCATCCGTTGACGTCACCCTTAGGGGTGGCTTCAAGCAAGAAATCAGGATCAGTGGACGAAAAACTTAACTTTGCTCCTTCCGTGAGGCGTATCGTTTCAGGCCCTCCATTCCAAGTCGTCTCCATGACGGCGCCGTTCCGACCTCCCATTAACACCTCAGATTCATTTTCACCAGCTTCAATCGCTGTCAAAACCCGTCTGAGTCGGTGCGGAAAACGATCGAAATTATTTCCAAGGATTGAGCTCTGGCTGGTGGAAACCGTCCGGTTCTGCACGAGCCGGGATTCACTGAGATCCCACGCACAAACGGTGCTGCTCGATGTTCCTGCCCAAAGTTGCCGTCCTCCTCTCGCGAATTGAACGACCTGAATGGAAGATCTCTGGTCCAAAACGGCGTCGAGGGGCGGTGGCAGATGAATCGGAGGCGAAAACGATTCGTCTTTTATTTTCACGATGACCGGACCCGACCTGTTCGTCGCAGCGGCCAAAGTGTTTCCGTCATCATTTAAGCTCAGATCCCAGATCGTTTCTGCCAAGGGCAAGCGAGACAGAATTTGCGTCACATCAGAATCCAGCAGAAGAATTTGACCTGAAGCGGTCGCGACGATCCAATTCCCGTTCGGGTGTGTGACGAGATCGGTCACCGGTCCTTCCGCGTTGATTGAACTCAGAATACCGCCGCTTGGACTCCAGAGAATGACCCTTCCATCGCGACATCCCAGGACTCGAATCTCGGAATTGGGGCGAGCCTCAAACACGTCTGCTATCAGCCCAGTCATTGTCTTTTCGACGAGTTCGCCCGCCGAAAGATCCCACACGTCCATGCGTCCCGAAGTCGTTAGTCCGGCGAACCGTTCGCCTAAGTCAATCCAGCGCAGATCGAGATAGACATCAAAAGGACATTCCTGTGGAGGGTATTCCACCAAGAGCTTGAATCGACGCTCGGCTTCGGACCAAAGGCCTGGAGCCAGCACGGCCGTTTCAACCCCGTCCGAAAGACGAGTGACAATCACCCGTCCATCAAGTCCGGTCGACACGACGCGACCATGAATTCGATCAACCAATAATCCCGTCAAAGGACCTTCGTGCAGGGCCAATAATCGACGCGATGTCCAGATTTCGTCGCCCGCCATGATCGCATCGTCGAGACTTCGCCGACGTGGAGCGATCCGACAGAGCATGCCACGAGCAATTTCAAAGTGACCGGCTTGGCGACTCCGTTGTGCCTCGCGTACGATCAGGCTGTGCGAAGTTTGTTCCTCCTTCTCTAGCGCTTTCTGCGTGATGGCGTGTTCTCGTTGAATCTGACCGAGATGCCAGATCGTGAACCCAACAAAAGACCCAATCAACATGCAGGCGGCGGCCGTACAAACCGTCAGAAGTAAATTCCGGCGACAGAAAAGAAAGAGCAGTTGATCCGCGCGATAGGAAGCCATTTTTATCGGTTCGTGCTTCAGAAAGCGTGTCAGTTCTGCGGCAACTTCACTTGCTTTTTGATACCGATCATCCGGATTTGGTTGAAGACACGTACGAATGATCGCTTCCAGCGCAACAGGAACTTTTGCGTCGAGTTCTCGACAACTTGGCAGTTCCTGAAAAATTGGCCGCCCTGTTGCAGTCAGGCCAGCCATTTGAAAATCAGGCGGCTTCTCGCCCGTGACCAACGCGAAGAGGATCGCTCCGAGACTGAATACATCAGAAGCCTCTCGAATCAGTTGGTGTTGAGCCGGTGATCCTATTGGAGGACATTGTTCCGGGGCGGAGTATCCCGGTGTTCCCATCCGATTGACCGAGTAGAGTGTCGCAATCCGCTTTTGACGAGAGCGTCCGGACATTGTCGGTGTCGCGGCCGCGAATTCCGCTTTTGCGGCCTTGAGCTGTGCCAATCCAAAATCGCTGATAAAGAACTGTTCGATACCATCGAATAAAATATTTTGAGGTTTCAAATCGCGGTGCAACAGGTGTTGATTGTGTGCCGTCTGAACAGTCCGTGCGATTTCGGCCATCAATGCCGCGATCTCTCTGTAGCGGTGACGGTACGTGCCGAGACGGTCCTGGAGCGTCCCCCCGCTCAGATAGGGCATCACCAGAAATGGCGTTCCGTCGTGCAGATCTGCGTCGCGAATCGGGACGATATGCTGATTTTGAAGATCGCCAAGGAGCTGAATCTCGCGAAGAAACAGCCGAACTTCTTCCGTTGAATCGTTCCAGTCGTTGCCTCGAATGCTTTTGATCGCGGCGATCAGTTCTGCCGATGAACCCGCGTCGCCGATCGTCTTCCGCCCTCGAAACACAACCCCCATGCCACCTCGGCCAATCACTGCCTCAATGCGATAATCGCCGACGACTTGGCCAATCCAAGGATGTTGCTGGTCATCATCCCGTCGATCGTTTCCATTCCCATCCGCAGTCCCTGCGACGACCGTTGCAATACGTCCGTTTCGCCGAAAGGCTTCGGCCATGACTTCTTGTTCGTCAACCCACTCGTCAATGAAATCTTCAAGGTCAGGATGATCTTCGTAGAGTTTCTGTAATGCAGATTCACGTTTCTCACCCGAAAGGTGAAAAATCTCAACGTGTTTTTCGAGGATTGTCTGGGCTTCGTCCTCTTGACAGAAATAAACCGAAAGCACCTCACTTAACGACTGAGCTGCGGTAAGGTATTGATCCCGCAGTTTTTGGAGGTCCGGGGCTTCCTCGTATTCGACTCGCAGTCTGGCAGAGCGATAAGAGTTAATCAAAGCATGAAGGATGGGATCTTCAATCACGGTCCATTCCCAGTGCAAAACCGATAATGTGTTTTCGCGCACGACGTAGCCTTTGGCAAACCGTGTTCGCTTTCACCGACATTTTTGCCGCTTCAAGCAATCCGACGATCTCTTGGATCGAAAGTTGTTCCATATGGAACCAGCGGATTAGTTGAGCTTCGTCAGAACTAAGCTTGGAAAGGAGTGACTTCGCCAAATCTCGCTCGCGAAAAAGTCGTGAAATCGTTGCGTCGTCGGCAGCGTGATCGTCGGCGATCGAGGCAGTCTTAAGCCGTCGACGGCAATTTGCCTTCAGGATGACTTTCTGCAGGATGGCGAAAGCCCAATTATCGAAATCGTCGACGGTTTCTCCGTGGAAAGTGCTTCGTTTGCGCCAGACGACGATCGCGACTTGGTTGCTGAACCCCAAGCTCCCTTCCTCGTTAATAGCGTGAGGCGATGCCAACTTACGCGCGACGCGTTGTAAGCGACATTCAACGTTCTGCCAAAGCTGGTCGAATGCGGTTCGGCTACCCCTTTTCCAATCCTGAACGAGTTGGTTCAAGTGGGATTCAGCCGTCGCAGCTGCATGGGTCACCTAATTCTCCTTCGAAATGACGTTTTTCAATCATGAATGCCGACAATTCGGTGTTGTGTGACACGAAAACGAGAAAATCCTAAAGAAATGGGGAATTTATTCTCGCTCGTTCAACGCAACGACTGACCGCTCCAGATTCAAGCAAGGGTACATTTGGACAATTCTCGATCTCTTATAGCAGAAGTGGACGATCAACTGTTCAATAAAAATTTTCATAAATACTGGACGATACAGACGGGGTGAGGGGAGATCAATCAGCGAAAAATAATCGTTTGCCAGTGATGTGCAATGCGGATAATAAATATGCTGATTCGAAATAAGTCTCTATCAATAATAGGTTTACGAATGGCTGTATTGATGAGTCGATTATTGTCTTGATTCTCCATGGCTACCGCGAAACTGGGGCCGCGACAACTTGGCCGCCCCAATGAGGCTCTTTACCGGTTTTTGTCGTATGTCATCCTGGGGCATCGGCTGCCCCAGGATACGCTCGGTCGCCGAGCTGTGGCTTTCAAACGCGCTGAAGTCGGGGACACTGTCCTTCCAAGGAATTAAGGCTGAGGGCTTACGGAATAATTTCCCTAACGCCAATATGGGAAAAGGATTATATGCTTGGCTACGACAGCGTTTTGTCGGCGACAAGGAAACAGAGTGTGTCCCCAGGCACAAACTTTAAATTTTTCCCCTTTCCTGTTGACTTGCGATAAATAAAGTTTATAACAATTTTTGTTAATTTGTTTTTGGCGAGCTGCGAGACCCGTATGAGCCCTGTGTATTGTTGGCAGGCGGACCTCGAAAAATAAAAGGTCGAGGAATCGGATGATTCACGTCCACGGCTCGCCAGGATTTCAGAAACCAAAACCTGACGGCGACAATTGATCTTTTGATCTTTGGCAACTTGGAATGAATTTTAATTCGGATCGGTCGTTTTTAGTGACGAGTGATTCGTGGCGGTTCGTTGCTTGCCTTGAGGGTGCGGTCGAATCTGTGCTGTAGTCCGAAGAGGCTCACGTAACAGGCTGCATTTTTTCGTGCTTTCATTCTTTCGTTTTTTCGTGATCCTTCTGGTGATTTCGCTTTCCGCGAATTCAAGATGAAAACCGATCACGAAAACACGAAAGTTCGAAAGCACGAAAAAGAGAAAGTCGAACTTGATCGAACTCGCGCGAACTCGGGTGAAGTCGCGCGAACTTTCATACGACGGAAAAATCGACATTGGCTTCGAAAGCCCTATGAATTACGAGGAGTGGTCGAAGTCGCGCGAACTCGCTCGAACTTTGATACCAGATTTCTCGGAACCGCGAATAAAGCAGAACGGAAGAGAAGACTTTTGAACAGAAGGACGCGAAGGTAAAGAAGTGAGGATAGGGATTACCTTGCATTCCCGTAAACGAAGGTGCTCATCCAAAAATGCTTTTTGTGGGAAGAATGGGACATATAGGACTTGATGGGACCCATGGGACGTTGGGTGTGGTGCTCAAGCAAGACGCTCATTTTCGATGGTGAGCACATTGGGGAAATTCCGTTATATTTCCGAAGGTTCTCAACGCCGATGAACTTCGTTCTTGGTTCTTGGTTCTTGGTTCTTGGTTCTTGGTTCTTGGTTCTTGGTTCTTCGTTTGAAAGGCGGGCTCAAGCTTGATGAAGGTGCTCAACGCCGACGGACGAATAAAACCCAAGCATTCGCCGAATTTTGTATTGCTACCTGAATTCTTTCTGAAATCTGCGGAACATTCTCTGCATTCGGGGGTTTAACTGACTATCGGCAAAAACTTTCCTCGTGAAAGTTCGGGAAAAGTGTGATAGAAATGCCGAATTGACCTATGGATCGTCCGAAAGATTGATCTTTTCTGGTACGAAACAGGAACCAGTTATGCGCAGGCCATGTGTTCATGTTGGGTTTGTATTCGTTCAGGTAGCTTTGTTTGCGATTTTTTCCGTCGCGGATGAGCCGCAAGTTCCGGTGTCGGCGAAAGGTCTTTCTCCAAAAGAAGTTGCACTGGAAATCGACCGTCAAATCCTAGCCGAACTGCAAAAAGCGGCTGTCCAGGTTGCCCAAACTTGCAGTGACGAAGACTTTCTTCGGCGGGTTACGCTCGATATCACAGGCCAGTTGCCATCACCTCAGGATGTGATCGCATTTCGGCAGAATACCGATTCCAAAAAGCGTGATGTGCTTATCGACAAATTGGTCGATTCCTCCGAATTCGGTCTGAACTGGGCTCGGTATTGGCGGGACGTGATTTATTTCCGCGCGACGGAACAGCGATCGCGATTCAATCAGGAAGAATTCACGGCGTGGATGGCAGTGCAATGGAATCAGGGGACCGGATGGAATTCGACGGTTACCGCGATGTTGACCGCTTCCGGCAACGTAGAAGAGCATCCTGAAACGGCATTGATTTTTGCGCAAGGTGCGATTGCAGAGGACGTTACCGCTGAGGCATGTCGGGTGTTTCTCGGAATTCAGCTTCAATGTGCCAACTGTCACGATCATCCATCAGATATCTGGAAGCGCGAGCAATTCCATCAGCTGGCCGCCTATTTCCCCCGGATCACCGAGCGGCGAGTGATGAAAGGGACGCCCGAGTATGAGATCGTTTCGGTGAACACGGAGAATAAGCAAGGGGATTTCATGCGCGATAACCCTGAGATGTTCATTCGTGCGTTTGACCGCGATAACGATCAGAAGCTGTCGATGAAAGAGCTTGAAGCCGGACCAAAACGAATCGGACGGCGGATACCTGCCACATTGAAAGATGGTAAGAGCGAAGGCGATAACGTTGAGATGCAAAATGAAGGAATGAAAGAAGCAAAGGCGTCGGCCGGAAGGCTTCCTGCCAAAGCAATCGAACGGTTGTTTGCATTTGGTGATACAAACAAGGATGAACTGCTGACGGTCGAAGAAATCAAGGCAGCACAGCCACCCGTCAACCGACGTCGTGGATCAACAGAACATCACATGGTCGATCTCAAGCACCCCGATTCACCGGGTGCCATCGTTGATCCGAAATTCTTTGTGAGCGGGGAGACCTTGCCACGTGGGCAGAGCGATGAAGAACGACGAATGGCGGTCGCCAAATCATTCACATCACCTGAAAACCCCTGGTTTGCGCGGGCAATTGTTAATCGGGTTTGGGCTGAGATGCTCGGCGAAGGTTTCTATATGCCGGTTGATGATATTGGGCCGACACGTGAGGCTCGTTACCCCGCCGTATTGGACTTGATTTGCCAGAATTTCGTAGCAAATGGGCTGAATCCGAAGTGGCTGGTTCGAACGATCGCGAACACCGAAGCCTACCAGCGAAAGATTCAATCCCGGCCTGCGTCGGAAAACGATCTTCCCTTTGCATCTGCAACGCCAGTGCCGCTTCGTTCGGATGTTGTCTTCAACTCGTTGGCTCAGGTATTTGGCGTGACCGAAGCGGAAATGAATGGTCGTACGGTCAAAGCTGGCGACAAAAAGGAAGCGAAAGACAAACCTCGCGCCTTTTTGCAAAGTCCACGATTCTTGTTTGACGCTCTATTCGGGATCGATCCGTCAATCCCCAAGGACGATGTGATGGGTAATATCCCACAATCGTTGATGATGATGAATTCTCGCGTTTTTCGAGCGAGAATGTCGGCCAGGGGGAACACTCAGCTTTCCAGAATCCTGGGTGAACACAAAGATAATCGCGACGCACTGCGAGAGCTCCATTTGCTCGTGCTGGCTCGTGAGCCATCGACCGAAGAAATCAAAATCTGTTCGGATTACATCGCTGAGGTCAAAGACCGACCCGAAGCGTTTGAAGACATGATGTGGAGTTTGCTCAATTCGAGCGAGTTCATTTCCCGGCGGTAATGTTGCGACGATTACGTCCGCCTATTCAAAAACTAAACAATTCTTATTGGAGATTCGCCATGACGGAATTCAGCTGGCACGAAAACGTTGCATTTGATCGTCAGTCGGTTTCCCGTCGAAGGTTTTTGTACGGGGCGTCAGCAGTAGCGGCTGCGGGGGCCGTCAATTTTCGCGACGTGATGTCGGTGCGGGCTGATGAACTGCGAAAACAGGGGCGCGCGATGATCCTGCTGTTTATGCAGGGTGGTCCTTCGCAGTTTGAAACTTTTGATCCAAAACCAGGGACGGAAAATGGTGGGCCAACAACCGCGATCAGCACAACCGCTCCTGGTATCCATATTGCCGAGGGTTGGGAAAAGACAGCTCAGCAGATGAAGGACATCGCAATTATTCGTTCAATGACCACCAAAGAGGGTGAACATCTTCGTGCCGCTTACCAGATGCACACGGGTTACATTCCATCAGGGTCTGTCAAACATCCGTCATTGGGGTCGTGCATTGCCAAGGAACTGGCGATCACAGACCGCGAATTGCCCTCTGTGGTGACGATTGGTGATCGCGGCGCCAATGGGTCGGGTGCGGGTTTTCTTGGAGTTGATTACGAACCCTTTCAAATTTCTGGCCGCAACGTGGGTGCCGTGCCAGACAATGTGGGGCCGATCGTCGGCGAGAAACGGTTTACACGGCGGCAAGGTTTGCTCGACAAACTCGAAGGCGAGTTCGCCGCACGCGGCGGAGACACGGTCGTGAATAATCATCGCCGAATCTACGACAAGTCCGCAAAACTGGTCCTGTCTCCGATGACCAAGACATTTGACCTCAGTCTCGAAACAGCCGAAACGAAAGAGCGTTACGGTAATTCGGAATTTGGCAAAGGCTGCCTGCTCGCACGTCGATTGATTGAAGCGGGTGTCACGTTTGTTGAAGTCAGAATGAACGGTTGGGATTCACATCAGGACGTGTTCGATGGAGTGAAGGGACTTGCCGGCAAATGCGATCCTGCATTGTCGGCGTTGATTGCGGACCTGAAAGATCGAGGTCTTTTCGATAAGACTTTAGTTATGTGGACGGGCGAGTTTGGACGGACTCCAAAAATTAATCCGCGAACGGGACGTGATCACTGGCCTCGCAATTTTAATGCGCTGTTGGCCGGTGGTGGAATTCAAGGGGGACAGGTGATCGGCGAAACGGCCAAAGACGGCATGGGGATCGTCAATGATCCGGTCAATATCCCAGATCTGTTCAGCACGATCTGTAAGTCACTTGACGTCAATCCGGCTAAGGAAAACATGAGCCCCATCGGTCGGCCGCTGAAGATTGTTGACGGTGGAAAACCCGTCACCAAGCTGTTTGGTTAGGGCAATGCGTCTTATCGAGGCGATTCGAGCAACAGGTAAAGGACGTTGTCGGTAAATGCGGGGTCTTTGGTTAGACCTAAGTGGTCGGTGAACAGGAAGGTCACGCTGTTCCATTTGATGGGGCTTTGCAGGCGTGGGGCCCAGTTTGACCGATCGGCAAGACGCTCATCCATTAACGCACTGTGTCGTGTAACGAGTCCGTCTCCGGCGACCCTGGCGGTCGGGGTTAACGTGCCGCGGCTATCGATCTGGTATTGGAACACGGTTGGATGAGCGTCGCTTGCGATCAGGTGGATCGAAGTTCCTTCGGGGGGCACGACCTTTGTATCGATCGCCGCGTGAAACTGTTCCGCTCGACGCAAACATTTCGACAAGTGTTCATAGGCGATTGCCAGCCGACGTTGTGGATCGGGTTCGTCCGGCAGCAATAAACGAAGAACCTCGGACTGACTGGGGTTAAAGAATCCCCATTGAGCCTGTGCCCAGACTTTGGGATCGTAAAGATCAACCGCCACACGTTTGGGGCCAGCAACCACTGGTCGATGTCGAGTTCGTGGGAGCAGTTGGTAGACGGAAGGCATTGTTCCTAAGAGTGCAGGTTCGTACTTGGAAAAGAACCGTGAGAACTGCACTCCTTTCGTCAGATATTCAACTGCCTGTAATGAGCCTGCATTGGGAGGGGCGACCATTACCAGCCGGTCGACGTATTTCGCACCAGCCCAAGTCACTTCAGGGGGTGAATCATCTTCGGGAAGGGGCGCATTCCCGTATTGCAGGTAGTATCTTGCCATGACGCCCCCCATTGAGTGGGCGACGATGTCGAAACGAACTGGCTGAGCGTCGTCACCGTAGCGTTTACGGCGTTCCGCTTCGACATAAGCCTTCTTTTCCAGAATGAATTCGTGCAGCAGTGCGGCGGTTTCGACATTGTCGCGTCGCCAGTCGTAGGCGAACTGAAAGCAGTTGGCAATCTGTGTCGTTGAGTCGACATTCGAAGCGGTCGACGCGGCATCACGATAACCTCCGATACCGAGTGCCGTGACAATGTCTCGATAGGCGGCCATCTGAAACAATACTCCGAATACGCGAACATTGAGCGTATCCAGCGGCCCGGCGACCTTGATCGTGTCGGCTAATTCTTTCAAAGGTTGGCCGTCTTCAATGGGTAATGCCAGCAGCCTTGCACCTTCCGGAGTAGACGGATCGATTCCATTGCCGCCGAATTCTCCCCAAACGATACGTCGTTCGGTTTCGTCAACCAGCCTCGAACCGAGGATTCCTGGGATGACGATAATCGGATTTCGTTGCATTTCGTCGGACTGTGAGGTTCGACTGTAAATACTGTCCAGATCTGGACGACCCCAGGCCGTGCGAGATTCGTTCGTCGCCGTCGGAATCACTTCGACCGTTTCATCTTCCGATGTCGCAGACGTTTGTTCAATCTTCAAATCTGAGGGGTTTGATTTCCAAATCCCGACTGGTGAAGAGGTTGCGACGTCCCGGTTGTTCAGGACCGTAGCGCGTCCGGCCGGGGCAAACGAGCGGCAACCCGCCACTGTCGCCCAGATACAGACCGCGAACCAGACCGTTTTCCGAAACATGACTTGCCCCGTCCATGGAGCCCCTGGAAGTGAGCCGTATATTAGCGAAAAACTCCAAATGGGGACAGGGGATTTTCCTACCGGTGTTTTATCTCGCGAAACTTCGGTGGATGCGCCAGCGTGAATAAAACGACCTCTTCCCCCGTGGTGGTGCTGATGTCGTGGTGCAGGCTGATGACTGGAACTCCGGTTGCTTCCTGGACCATTGCTTCCATCAGCGGACGCGCCAGTTCGATTAGTTGGGTTCGAACTTGCTTGAGCAGATCCCGCCCCTTTTCGGGATGCAACGTTTTGACCAGTTGCTGTTCGGCTGCGGTGAGCACTCCGTAAAGTCGAACCACCACCAGATCAACGATCAGGTGTGTCTGGATATCCTTAGGGCCGCGCCCCATATATTCCTGTTCGAAGCGGGAAATTCCCTGGCTGATCGCCGCTTCGATTTCTCCTTGCGACTTCATCGCGATTCCTGCTTTCTCCGAAGACTCAGAACGCTCATCGCTGATCAACGGCCACAGTGTAAAAAAATCAAAGTGGACGAGATTTGAAATTGAATTCACTCTATTTGCGCATTGATTTTATCAACGTAATTATGAAATTAATAGAACAACATCATTGCAATTCTTGCAAAGCAATGTATGATGAGAGTCGTTGCGAGGGTTTCTAATTTGGAATCTGCTTTCAACATCGATCGGAAAACTAATTAAAAAGCAGTCCGGCCTGTGCCGGGGGGCTCGTTATAAAGTAAGCCGACGCGATGGAACACTTTTAGGTGTTCTGCCGCGTCGGCTTTTTTTTTGCCCTGCCCCGACTTGGGGCTCTGAATTCGTGAGTGGGATGTCTTCTTGATCTGCTTTGGATCTTTCGATGGAGTGATCACGATGCGTCGCTTAATGACTGGTGCGTGGGATGTGCAGTCCGATGAAGTCGGAATCCTGCATCCCGTGTTTCGGCGTATTTCAATTGCTCTGGCGATCGCAGGCATCGTCTGTTTGAGCGTTGCCTTTGGCGACGAGCCAGTTGTGAAAACGAATTTTTCGAATGGGATAAATCATGCGACGACTTTTTTATGCCGTTTTCGCTTTGGGTCTGATCTTGGCAGTCATCCCTCCGAATGACGCTTTCTGCTACGGACCTGGGGCGCGGGTATCAATCGGACCTCGTGGGTACAACCGCGGATACAACAACGGATATGGCCAGGGTTCCTACGGCGGATATGGCCAGGGTCACAACACAAACGGACCAGGGTTTAGCGGTGGATACGGGAATGGCAATGGAAGTTACGGATATACAGGGTACGGCAATGGCGTTTATGGGTATGGAAACGCAAGCTACAACGACCCTAATGAGAACTATGGCTATTACGGAACTGCATATTCTCCCATTTATAGCCCATACGGATTCGGCATTTACAGTTCGTTCACGAACGGCTGGTAACATTCTGCCGGCATCGGATTTGGCGTTTAGCGATTGCAGGCAAGCCAGGGTAACACAATGGACCATCCTAATCTGATCATGGCACAGCGAATTGCTCAAGCCGCGAGTGCGCTGGAGCAGAAACGAACGGGCCATTTACCTGGCTCCGTGACCGTCGTTTTGAGTGATGACATTCTGGTTGTGACGCTGCACGAAGGTATGACTCTTGCAGAAAAGGCATTGGCGAAGACTGCGGTTGGGGCGGCACAGGTACAGCACTTTCACAAAGAACTCTTCTCTAACTCATCCGATCCACTCCGGCTGGAAATCAACCGGATTTCCGGACGCGTGGTTCGCGAAGCCGCGACGGAAATTGAGCCGAAAACAGGCTCGGTCGTGCATGCCTTTACAACGGGCACGATGGTGCAAGTGTTCTTGCTTACGGACAACAGTCCCTCAGCTGAGGAATAATCAATAAGCCATGTCTGCTGTTGTTAATCATGACAATGCAGAGATTTCGATCTTATTGTGGATGCTTAAAGTGAGACCGCGCAGGAATGCATGATGGCATGTGACCGTCATGATATTTGGCCCAATTGGGCATGTCTGAGTTTATGAATTTAGGAATATTGACAATGTCTCGGAAACTTTTCTCTCTGGCTGGTCTTTTCATTGCCGTAGTTGGTTTTACTTTCGGTAGTAACGATGCTGAAGCTCGACATTGTGGTCGTCAACGGAACCGTTGCTGCCAGCAAACGAGCAACTTCGGTTATCAACGGGCCGGAAATTCCTGCTGTAATCAGGGTTACATGAATGCGATGCCTGCTGGTCAGGCCAGCAATTGGAATAACCAGCCCGCAATTTGCTGCAATCAGCAGTGGAGTGGTACCGCGATGCGTCCGGAATATGGGGCACCATCACCTGCGGCTGACGCAGTGGCTCCTAATGCTCCAACGCAGGCCCCTGCTCCCGTAAAGGCCCCTGCTCCACCAGAGGCTCCCGCTCCTGCATCAAACTGATTTTCACGTGATCGGTCTTTTCATTCTCCGCACGAGGGCGGTTCCTAAAAAGGATTCAACATGAAGCAACAGCGATTACTACTTTGTGGAACTGCTCTCTTTTTGGCGGGGCTCGGACATAATGTTGGTGGAGCAGAAGAAGCACCGACGCCGAGAGGCAACCGGAATGTTTCTGCAGCGGAAAAGATTAATGCAAAACCCGTAGCGACTTCGGATTTAAACCCGAACGAGAAGGGTGTATCGAAAACGCCAGAAGAGAAGCCGGCCAATGAAAAGGAATCTGCGAAACCTTCGCCTGACGAAGAAGCGATCCGGTTGACTGGCGACACCTATACGAAGGCATTCTGCGATGCCGACGCCAAGTTGGTCGCATCTCACTTTACGCCAGATGCGGAATACGTTGATGAAAGCGGCAATGTTCACCAAGGCCGAGAGGCGATCCAGGAAGCGATGACGTCGTTGTTTTCGGAAAACAAGGACTGTCAGATTGAGATCATCATCGACAGCATCCGGTTCATCAGTCCTGGTGTGGCCATTGAAGATGGAACGACCGCTTTCACCACATCGGACGATGATGAAATTGACATTGTGTTCAGCGGTTACACCGCAATTCATGTGAAGTCGAATGGCAAGTGGTTGACGGCTAGCGTCCGCGAACACGCCCCGAAGAATCGTCGGCAACATCGATCGCAGCTTGAGCAACTCAGTTGGTTGCAGGGAGACTGGGTTGATGAAGGGGACGACATGCTCGTGATTTTCTCATGCAACGCGATCGACGGCGGTAACTTCCTGATTCGGGAATTCAAAATTCATATCGCAGGGCAAGAAACGATGAATGGCACCCAGCGAATCGGTTGGGATCCCTTGAACGGTAAGCTGAAATCCTGGGTCTTCGATTCGGAAGGTGGTCATAGCGAGGGCTACTGGCATCGAGACGGCGATCGTTGGGTGCTGAAGTCTTTCGGTGTCACAGCGGACGGCGAGCCTGCATCCAGCACAACGATTTATACGCAGGTCGATGACGACACAATGACCTGGCAATCGGTGGATCATGAGATCGGAGGAGTTGAGCTTCCCGACAGCGAGCCTGTGACGATCGTCCGCCGGGCACCCGCTCCGTTAACACCCGACGACACAGTCACCTTGAAATCGGAATAAGACTTTTCACACAACGCTTCCGCACATTCTATCGCAATCGTTTGTTGGAGAATCGGGTTATGAAACGCAACTTCTGGAAAACGTTACTCGTCTGCAGTCTTGCAGCCGCACTGAGTTCGTCTGATTTGCTTGCCCGTGGCGGCGGCGGAGGTGGGGGCGGACACGGTGGAGGCGGCGGTGGGGGCGGGCATGGTGGCGGTGGGGGCGGAGGAGGTCATCCCAGTGGAGGTGGCGGTGGTGGTGGCGGTGGTCATCCTGGCGGAGGCGGTGGCGGCGGAGGTCATCCCGGCGGTGGATTGAGTGGTGGCGGTGGACACCCAGGCGGAGGTGGCGCTGGACGACCGGGTGGAGGTTTTAGCGGCGGAGGCGGTGCAGTGCATGGCGCTTCTGTTGGCGGAGGCGGAGCTGCTGCTGGTATGCGGGCGCCGTCAGGTGGTGGAGCCGCCGGTGGTATGCACTCGATGGGCGTCGCTCGCTCGCCATCGTTCAGTCAGCCGAGCGGTTCAGGTCAACTTCGCTCATCGCAGGGTTCAGGGCATATGGGATCAGCTGGCCATATCGGGTCGGCCGGCCATAATGGACCGACCGGCCATATTGGATCAGCAGGCCAGGTTCGATCGGGTGGTCCTCAAGGTACTACTGGGGCACGAACGAACTCGGGTATTGGCAATCATTCCCGAAATGTGAATACGGTCAATCACCAGACTTTTAACAACATCAACAACAATTCCAATATCAATAATCACTCCCAGTACCGGGGCAACTGGAACGGTAATTATGCTGGCCGCGGTGGGTATGGTGGACATGGGGGCTACGGTGGGTATGGCGGGTATAGTGGATTTGGTGGTGGCTTTGGTTCCGGTTTAGGTTTCGGTCTCGGGATGGGCCTCGGATACGGATTGCTGGGCGGATACGGCGGATATGGTTGGGGTGGTGGATACGGCGGATACGGAATGGGGTATGGCGGCTACGGCATGGGTTACGGTGGTTATGGCAGCTATATGGGCTATAACAGCGGATATCTCGGATATAGTAATCCTTATTACAACAACAGTTACGGTTCGTATGGAAACTACAGCTACTCGCAACCCATCCCCGTAGCGAATCCAACTTCCGTCGTTTCTGGCACGGGATCGGCCTGCGATCAGAGTCTGGATACCGCCGCTGAAGCGTTCAAGCAGAACAATTACGATTTGGCTCTTGATACGATCAATAAGGGGATCGTTCAGTGCCCGACGGACGCCGTATTACATGAGTTTCGCGCTTTAATCCTGTTTGCCAAAAGCGATTATCAGCAGGCTGCCGCGACGATTCACTCGGTTTTGGCCGTAGGCTCGGGATGGAACTGGACGACACTGAGTGGCCTTTATAGTGGCGTTCCCATCTACACCACTCAACTTCGCGCACTGGAAGCATTCAGCAAGTCGAATCCCCAGGACGCTGCTGCACACTTTCTCTTAGCGTACCACTACATGGTGGATGGCTACCCCGAAGCAGCGGCAAGGCAGTTGAAGCAGGTTCCCAACGACCGTGTGGCGGCTGACGTATTGGCGCTGATCTCAAAGCCAGATCCAGGCCAATCTGTCGGAGCCGCAGATCACCCGTCGCCTCAACCACCTGCTGATGGAATACCGACAGCTCCAGCGGAAGCAGTTAAGCCAATCGATCCTTCAATGGTGCTTGGCACCTGGAAGGCATCTCGCGACGATGGTTCGCAATTTGAATTGACGCTGACAAAAGAGTCGACCTTCAATTGGAAATTCACGTTAAAAGGAAAGGTTGAAGAATTCGGCGGTCAATACAAATTCGAAAACAATGCTTTGGCGCTTGAGCGAAAAGATGGCGGAGTCCTGATCGCCGGCCTGGTCGCTGATGGTACTCAAAAATTCAATTTCAAACTCTTGGGATCTCCCAAAGAGGACCCCGGCCTTGATTTCAGCAAATGAAACCTGTCTGGCAGACTCGCATATAACTATTTCGAAGGAGTATGAATCATGAAGTTCGTCATGAATTGGAATCAAATCAAAAGTGGTTGGAATCGGATTACAAATCAAGTTCAAGGGAACTGGCGAAAATTAACCGACGACGAGCTAACCATTATCGCGCTCAATCGAGATCAATTGATCAGCTTTCTTCACGAGAGCTATGGCTATGAAAAGGAACAGGCTGAGCGTGAACTCGATCAGCTCACGCAAGGGCGGGCATCACATGCTGCCAAGACCAACAGTGTTCAACGATCGTCTATGACAGCCCTTACCCCAAGTCGGACGTTTCATCAAAGTGACGCATCAGTGAATGTCGCAAAATGCCTTATGGAAAAGAGGAGTCACTAGTTGCGTGAGACGCGCCGTACTGCATTGACAGTGCATGACCGACGTTCTTGCAGGACGGTGAAAAATAAAAATATGGGTACTCGTTGTGTTGATTACTGTCGCCATTGTTGAGGCGATGTACATTCTTGTTCTTATAAAAACGATGTCTGAGATGCGGACACCATATTTCGAAGCTAGACAGCGAACGTTAAGTAATAAAAGTGGTAGGCCAGATTCGACCGTTGCCAATAGTGAACATGTTATTCAGCCTTCACCGAACTTCGATGAAAGTGTTTAACGGAACAAAGGTTATGACGACTTTGAATAAAAAGGAGGCCCGAAATGCTTGAGACGACGCACGTCCGTCACGACCGCCAGGAGGTCACTCGAGATGAATTGGTGGAGTTTTTGAACGAAGATCTTGCCGGTGAGTATCAGGCGATCATTTCCTATGTGATCTACTCACAGGTGATCAAAGGGGCTCAGTTCATGAACATCGCGGCAGAACTGGAACTGCACGCCGCCGAGGAACTTTCACACGCTTTGATCATTGCTGGCCAGATTGACTACCTGGGTGGCATGCCGTTAGCCGTTCCGAAGCCTGTCAAGACCTCAGCCAATCCGGAAGAGATGCTGAGGTTTGATCTTGAGAACGAAAACACGACGATTTCACGATATCGGCAACGCGTCCGACAGTGTGAAGCGTTGGGTGAATATGCCGTTGCCGAGCAAATTCGGAACATCCTGGTTCAGGAGCAAGATCATCAGATTGCTTTGGCAACGGCGCTCGGTGTGCCGGTGCCGAATGTGACTGCACTCCAGGATTCCGCGGCACTCTCCTGAGTTAGCAAAAGAATCTCCCTTAGGTTTTGGGCCTGCTTCTTGTTGAAGCCAGTGTCAAGGACCGTTACGTCTTCATGAAAGTTTTAGAAATGTCGAATTCAACAATAATGTCAGGCCTTGATAAGAAGGAATGGGATCAGGCAGTGGGTAAAGCCAAAGAGGCCGCTGCGTCCGCAGGTGAAGTGGCATGCCATGCGACTTCGGCCGTCGGTGCCATGGCCAGTCGTGCGGCTTGTGATATTGGGAAAGAAGCAGATCACCTGGCCGCCAGTGCGGGGACCTGTATCGAGGGTCTTGGCGACAGGCTGAGCAAAAACACACCTCGTTCGGGCATCGTTGGAAACGCGTCTCAAGCCGTTGCGGGAGTGGTCAAGGAAAGTGGCGAATATTTACAGAGTGCCAAGTTGAGTGGAATGACCGAAGACGTGGCTCACCTCGTGCGACGGAACCCGATCCCGGCAATCCTGATCGCGATTGGCTTGGGGTGGTTCGTAGGCCGCAACTTGAAGACTTGAGGAACACAAAAATGGAAGACGCACTCGACACTCCCGAAACAATCCGACAGCAGATGGACGAGACCAGATCTCAGCTCAATGAAAAGCTGGAATCACTGGAGCTTCAGGTCGCCGAAACCATTCAGTCCACGGGGAGTGCCGTGAATGCGACGGTCGAGGCGGTCCAAGAGAGTGTTGAGTCGGTATCCGGCGCGGTTCAGGATGCAGTGCATTCCGTCAGTAACGCATTCAACATCGGGCTTCAAATCGAACGACATCCGTTGTTGGTTCTCGGAGGAGCAGCCGTTCTTGGGTATTTGGCGTCCGAGTATTTTACAAGAGCCGAAGAGAAGTCTGAGCCGTTGCAAGAGTCCGTGCCAGCTTTTCCATTCGTTTCCAACAGAGAAAGTCAGAGTGCTCAAGAACGGGTTTCTCCACCTGCTCCAACCGTTGCTGCGGCGTATGAATCGGGACGAGAATCGTCCTCGTGGAATCAATTCAGAGACGTTGCGTTCGGAGTACTGATCGGTGTGGTTCAGGACATCGCCTCTCGTTCGGTTCCGCGAATCGTTGACTACTTCACTGGCGAATCAGGCGGAGTTGAGCTGCACGATCCAGCAAAAATGGACGAACAGGCTGAGTTCACCGACGGGACAAAGTCTTTTGACGCCAGTCATCACTTTCGAATCGCATCTTCCGGCATCGCACGTACGGGCAATTCATTCTGAAAAGGAACCACGACGATGAATCGATATTTCATACAAGACAAGTCGAATCAATGGACTGAAAAAGTCCGTTTGAACCAAAGCGAAGTCAAAAATGGCGAGTTGACGATGATCGGTTGGAAGAGCAACCGAATCGTGATTCCGATTCAGGCTGGCGAAGGCGCCAAGAATGAGAATCAAGAAATCAGACAGCTTGATCATTAATTAAAGCGGAAGGCTTTTGGAGTCCGTTGCATCGCAACGTCCCTGAGATCGAATTGGACCTCACATGTCGTGTGGTCGTCACGATCACAAACTTTCACAGAAGGTGATGGCAAATGAAACGTCTTTTCACAAGTTTTACGATCGTGTCGCTGGCGGCCCTTGGAGGCTGCTCGCAAGGAACGCCGGGAGGGCCGGGAACGACCGACACGAGCAGCAAAAAGCCTGCCTACGGACAGGCCGATGACACTTTTAATTTGAGCGTGCCTGTGATGTCGTCCGCCTTGCAACAGGGCGAAAAGTCCGAAGCGACGATCGGAATTAAGCGAGCCAAAAACTTCGATGAAGATGTGGCACTGAATTTTGCAGACGTCCCTAAGGGGGTCACGATTGATCCTGCGAGTCCGGTGATCAAGCATGGCGATACCGATGTGAAGATCGTGTTCCATGCCAGCGACGAATCAGCGCTTGGGGAGTTCAAGATTAAAGTCACGGGACACCCCGCGAAGGGGGGCGATGCAAAGGTCGACTTCAAACTCGCGATTTCCGCGAAAGACACTTTCACACTCAGCACGCCACGGCTCTCAACATCGCTCAAACAAGGCGAAACGAAATCAGTCTCGATCGGCATCAAGCGAGACAAGACCTTCGACCAGGATGTCGCATTGTCTTTCGGAGAAATGCCGACTGGTGTGACACTCGAACCAGCTGCTCCTGTGATTAAGCAAGGTGATGCAGAAACGGAAATCACGCTGACAAGCGCGGACGATGCGTCACTGGGAAATTTTGCGATCAAACTGACGGGTCATCCTGCGGTCGGGGCTGACGCCTCGAATGAATTGAAACTTACCGTCATCAAGTAATGGAAACTCTTTTTAAGGAATCGCGATTATGAATTGGGATCAAATTCAAGGCGACTGGAAACAAATGACCGGCAGAGTCAAAGAAAAATGGGGCAAGCTGACGGACAGCGACCTGACGGTTGTTGAAGGGAAACGAGACCAGCTCACGGGCTTGCTTCAGCAACGATATGGTTACGCCAAGGAAAAGGCGGAAAAGGAACTTGACGACTTCCTTACCGCGCTGAAACCGACTTCGACGAAATGACGTGAGAATACGCGGGTTCCTACAGTACGGTTTCAGTTCACTCCCTATCGGGAATTCGTGGTTCGATGCGTTCAATCGTGGACGGCACGATACCACACTAGACGCTGTTACATCGTGCAGCCTGACCGGCGTTCTCATCTTACGGTTTCGATCGCGTGCCGAACGAATGGAGTCTGTATCGAATCACGATCCAGCAGCACGCAATAAGCAGCGTGGACCAAACGCTCTATCAGTCCGTAAGGATTGGAGGAAAGCGGAAGCATGTTGCCTCCGTTTGAGAGTCCACGCAAATTCGCCTGGAAAGGCATGTTTTATGACGACGCACACGACAGATCACAACAAGAAGCCCGAAGTCAAACCAGAGGCTATGGCGGCTGGAGGCTCCTCCAAGCCTGCAGCTTGTGCCAACACGCACGAAGGCAAAGTCACCAGCGTTGAAGGTAACAAACTTCATTCAACGTGCCAGGAAGGCAAATCGCATTCGCACACGGTGGCGTCAGACGCCAAGGTGACCAGCGACGGAGCCGCATGCAAGACCGAAGATTTGAAGCCCGGAGCCAAGATTCGCGTCACCACGAAGCCTGAAGACAAGCACACGGCAACAAAGGTTGAATCGATTCAAAAGCACACGGAATTCGCCAAAGCCTGAGCCGAGCTACCGTTAAGCACGGGCTGACCGCGACGACAATCTCATGTGCTGGTCTTTCGCCAGCACATGGGTTGTCTTTACTTTTTCCTGAAACGAAAGCAATCACCATGTTTCATCGTCGTTGCGCGATGGCCTCAGTGGCCGCGACAATGCTCACGCTTTCCGCTGCATGGGGGGCCAATGAAGCCATTGAGAGCACTCACGACGGCAAGTTCGTCAGTCTCACTGGCAATAAACTCGTAATGACGAGTTACAAAGGGAAAGAACACACGCACTTGTTGGCATTCGAAGCGAAAGTCACGTGTGACGGCAATGATTGCAAAGCCTCCGATTTGAAGTCTGGGATGAAAATTCGTGTGACCACTTTAAATGGTGATCAACGAGTCGCGACCCAGATCGAAGCACTTGATAAGAACCAGATGTTTGCCAATACACACGATGGGAAGTTTGTCCGCCTGATCGGAAACAAGCTTGAGATCACCGACAGTAAAGGAAAAGACCATTTTCACACGATGGCCAAAGACGCGGCCATGACTGTCGATGGAATGGCCTGCAAGGCTGAGCACCTGAAATCTGGAATGAGAATTCGAGTAACTACGGACAAGAACGATGGAGGCGTTGCGATGAGGGTCGACGCGATCCACCTGGAAACAGAATTCTAACAATCGATTCGGTTGTCCGATTCACTACTAACATAAGGAAAACGCAATGGGCCTACTTCTGCTGATCATACTCGTTCTGCTCGTTATGGGCGGACTCCCTAACTGGAACTACTCGCGAAACTGGGGCTATGGCCCAAGCGGCGGCTTGAGTCTCATTCTTGTGATTGTCTTAGTTCTGGTGTTGATGGGGCAAATCCCACACGGGATCTGACTAAGAAGTGTATCCGGTCTTGTATGTCACAGCCGGAAGTGTGAATGTTGTTAAGAAACTGCACTTTAGGGGAACGCGCGACTCGGAAATGATGTTTTAGAAACCCTGGCTCTCTGCGATGTTGTGAGTGTGAACAAAACACGACACCGAGGGAGCCAAGGAAGGCGAAGCGTAAAGGGTCATCGAAACGACCGCTACCCCGGCACAATTCTAGCAAGAAGTCGCGTCACGATAAGCGGAATCGCTTGGACCGCCGAAACCCCCTTCGCCGAATCACGTCGCGAGCGATCGTCC
>CAILLA010000123.1 GCA_903834925.1 uncultured Schlesneria sp. | reverse complement strand
TTCGACCACCGAGTGAAACTCGATCCTGCATGAAATCGGCCTCCGTGCCTTTTGTAAATCTGCCAATCGTACCGCCTGCCGACGGCCATTCTTACAACGAGACCCATTCGAGCCATCCATGGCTTGAAAAAGTGCTTGATGCCGAGTTGATTCGATCTGAAGTGACCAGGATATGACCGCTGGCGCGGTGATGTCGCCCAGGACAGATGAGAACGTTTTACAACCGAGATTGGTGATTTTGAAGTTATGCACCCAGCGTGCCAACATCGGAAAAAACTGCCTATGGACACAAAAAAAGGTTGCTGATACGTTCCCGCCCTCACGAATCTTGAAATTCGCCTCAAGTTATCTTTCTCCGGTCATCACATCTGGAAAAAGAAGCGATTGCGGTCGATCGTCAAGTCGCCACATGCGGTTCATATCGTCACGGGCAATTAAGGATGGAGTCTGTCGTGCGAATTCAAAAATCACTGCTGTTCGTATTAATCACATGCATTTCGTCGATGTCGTTTTCGACTGCGTACGCAATCGAAAATGATCCTGGCAAAGAATACAAACTGACTGAAAAGCATGGTCCCTGGATGGTGATGGTGGCTTCCTTTCGTGATGTCCACGAAGCAGATCGCAAAAAAGAAGGGATGACTGCCGAACAAGCCGCAAATGATCTTGTTCACGAGCTTCGCGAAAAGGGTATCCCTGCTTATTCCTATTCGCGCGACGCGAAGAAGGAAACGATTGAGACCTACGACCGGATGGGCAATCCCAAAAAGAGAGACTACGCAGCACAGCTCGACATGATTTGTGTCCTGGCCGGAAACTACGAAAAGGTTGAGGATCAGGTTGCCCAGAAGACGTTGGCTTACATCAAACGCTATCGTCCGAAATTTGTCTCTGATCCAAAGTCGGGAGCGGTCGTACGCGATACCGGTGGCGCAAAGGGACCATTCGCAGCAGCCTTTATGACTGTCAATCCGTTAAGAAAACCAGATGATATGGCCCGGAACAAGACCGATAACGTCACGAAAAGTCTGAACTCGGGGATCGATAATGCCTTGGTGAGCCTCAAACGGAAATACACGTTAAAAGTCGCCACGTTTACAGGGAAGTCCGTGATTCCGATGGGAAATAGTCGGTTCGCAGGAAATGAAGGGAATTTCGACCTCGAAATTAAGAAGAAAGACGGCGGTCTGGACAGCCTTGCCCGCGCCGGGGAAGACGCGGCTCAACTTGCTTATGCATTGCGACAAAGTAGCCCAGCAGCAAGGGAATGTCTGGGGGCCGATCGGTTTGAAGCCTATGTCTACCACGACAAGTATAAATCCATCGTGACCGTCGGCGGTTTCGATTCGCCGAACGATCCCGAGATTCGACGACTGGCCGAGATTTTCCACTCGAAATACAAAGACACCGAAGAACACCCAGGTAAATATGAACTGACGTCCGCAACACTGAGTTTACCAAACCCGAATAATCAGCCAGAGAAAAAGCTCTGGTATCCGCCAATCCAATCATGGGCCTTCGATCCCATTCCCGAACTGATCGAAGTGCCACGGATTAAGTAACGGTTTATCTCGTTTCTTGGGTGCCGAAGCCGATCGCCGTCGCAACGCTCAAACGAGAAATGACGGGCCGGTTAACGTCAAGACCGCCGCTCCGCTCCCGCTTCTCTTCGAGGCGCGGTTAAACGATTGCGCTTCGTGAGTCAGCCATCGTTACGTAAGAATATCCGTTACAACCTTGCCGTGGATGTCGGTTAATCGGAAATCGCGACCCTGTGCACGATAGGTCAACTTTTCATGGTTGATCCCTAGCAGATGTAAAATCGTGGCGTTCAGGTCGTGAACGTGAACCGGCTTCTCGGTGATGTTATAGCTGAAATCGTCGGTTTCACCGTGAACGATACCAGGCTTGATCCCGCCACCCGCCATCCACATCGTAAAGTTGCGTGGATGGTGGTCGCGACCGTAGTTATCCTTAGTGAGCGTTCCCTGGCTGTATACAGTTCGACCAAACTCACCGCCCCAGACCAGCAGCGTGTCTTCGAGCATCCCGCGTTGCTTCAGGTCTTTAATCAAAGCGGCACATGGCTGATCGGCGACCTTGGTCAGTTGACGGATTGAGCCTGGCAACCCGCCGTGATGATCCCAGCCACGCAAGAAGATTTGCGTGAAGCGAACGCCGCGTTCGGCAAGGCGTCGGGCCATCAGACAGTTGTAAGCAAACGTACCAGGCTGAGTGACTTCCGGGCCATACATGTCCAGGATATGTTTCGGTTCTTTCGAGATATCCGACAGCTCGGGAACCGATGTCTGCATCCGGTACGCCATTTCGTATTGGGCGATTCTGGCCGAGATCTCAGGGTCGCCGACTTCAGCCAGTCTTTCCTGATTGAGTTCACCAAGTCCATCCAGCATTTTCCGACGTACGTCACTGCTGACACCCGGCGGATTCGAGAGATACAAAACAGGATCGCCCGACGATCGCATCGAGACCCCGGCGTGCTTGGTCGGCAGGAACCCGGATGCCCACATGCGCGAAAAGAGTGCCTGATTCTGGCCACCTGATGCCAGACGCGAGATGAGCACCACGAACGACGGCAGATCGTCGTTCGGACTTCCAATCCCATAAGACAACCAGGCTCCTAATGAAGGACGACCTGGGATTTCGCTTCCGGTCGTGATAAACGTGATTGCTGGATCATGGTTGATGGCATCCGTGTGCATCGACTTGATGATGCAGATATCGTCGGCGACTCCGGCCATTTCGGGCAAAAGTTCGCTGATCCATGCACCATGCTTGCCGTGCTGTGAGAATTTGAACATCGAAGGAGCCACAGGAAACCGGGCCTGACCGGATGTCATCGTGGTGATTCGCTGGCCATTCCGGATCGACTCGGGCAGGTCCTTATCAAAGTATTCGCCGAGTTTTGGCTTATAGTCCCAAAGGTCCAGTTGCGACGGTCCATCGGCCATAAACATCCAGATGATTCGCTTGGCCTTGGGGGCGTGATGCAATGCCGGCATCACACCGAACGTCTGTCGTTCGCCACCGGCAGCAAGGTCGTTAGCGAAAATACTGGGATTCATGCAGGCGCCGAGCGCAGCCGCACCTAAGCCGGTCGCTGACCGACCGAAGAAGTGCCGACGGGTCATTGCCAATTTGTATTCGAGAAATGGGTCCATGAGATTCTTCCCGTTATTTCGTAATGGTCTCGTCGAGATTAATGAGCAGGTTGGCGATCATTGTCCAGGCGGCGTATTCGGCCGTTTCAATATTCATATCTCGCGGTGAATCGCCGTAAGCAAGCAATTTTTCGGCAGCAGGTTTGTCGGCCTGGAACACGGCGGTTTCATTATCGAGCGTCTTTTTCAAAACTTCCAATTCTCGTGCGGATGGCAATCGAGCCGTCATCCAACGGAAGCCGTACGTCAAACGTTGATCGGGAGTCGCCCCACCTTCTCGCAGCATTCGTTCGGCCAGCTTACGAGCGGCATCGATGTACTGCTTGTCGTTCATCAGCGCCAATGCTTGAAGAGGCGTATTCGTCCTAGGGCGACGGACCGTGCAATTCTCACGTGACGGGGCATCGAACGTCGACATCGACGGTGGCGGGGCTGTCCGCTTCCAGAAGGTGTAAAGACTGCGGCGATAGAGCGATTCTCCGGCATCCGGTTTGAAATCGCGGGTGTTACTGCCGACGAAGGCAACCGCTTCCCAGATCCCTTCGGGCTGGTAAGGTTTCACGCTCTTGCCGCCAGCCCGTTCCACCAGCAATCCGCTCGAAAATAAGATCGAGTCACGAATTACTTCCGCATCGAATCGGAACCGAGGTCCGCGTGCGAGCAACATGTTTTCAGGATCGCGACTGAGTAATGTTGGCGAAACTTTCGCGGTTTGACGATAGGTTCCCGACATGACGATCAGTTTGTGCATCCGTTTGACATCCCAGCCAGTCTGGATGAATTCCGTGGCGAGCCAATCGAGTAATTCGGGGTGGGTTGGCCAGGTTCCCTGCGCTCCAAAGTCCTCGGCTGTCTTGACGATTCCTGTGCCAAAAAACTGTTGCCAGTAACGATTCACGATCACGCGTGAGGTCAGCGGGTGGTTCGGAGCGACAAGCCATTTTGCCAGACCAAGCCGATTGTTCGGCACACCTTCAGGAAGCGGAGGCAGTACCGCAGGAACTCCACGATCGACCTTTTCCGCCTTCTTGTCGTAAGCACCGCGAACAAGCACGAATGTATCACGAGGATTGGGGAGGTCTTGACTGACCATGGTTGCTGGAACCGTCGCTTCAGCATCTCCTTTTTGTTTGTTGATATCGGCGATCTTGGTTTGCAATGCGGCAAACGTGGAACGGGTTCCCGTATTCACATTCTGGATAAAGTAATCTCGCAACTGCTTTTGCTGATCCGCCGTTCGCTTCGCTGGCTCAAGCTTTAATGCCTCTTGAATTGGTGCGGGATACGTGGTTTTCGGGGTTGGTCGTTCTGACTGTTCCCACGCAATTTGTGAACTGAACTCGGTCGGTGCTGGCGTTGCGTAGGTAACCACACCTGCGCGGTCCCAATGGCATGTCCCGCCTGATTGAGTAAACGCCCAACCGTTCAGCATTGCTCCGGTAGCCAGTCCGACATCCGCCGCCTTGACTTCCAGGCGGACCCATTCACCCGCTTTTGGCAGTGGTCCGGCAAGTCGCTTACTGGGAGTATTCTTGGCACCAAAGCCGATGGCATCCTCGTCACCCCAGTTGGTGCGATGTTCCCAGCTGCCGTCATTGAACTGGAGCATAATCGATTTCGGAGGATTGGCAGGATCGAGGAACACATAGGCAAAGAGAATGTCCCCTTCTCCAATCTTCAGGCCCGGATTGGCACCCGTGAAGAAGTGCTGTGATAAACCTGTCGCGGTCCGTGTCGAAGACTTTTCGCCAGAGAAAACCGGACCTTCACCTTTCGCGACAAACTTCCAGGGAGTGTCACCTTGAGGTTGAGCACCGGCTGGAAGTTCATCGTCGATCCAGACCACTTCCTGCCGTAGGACCGAAAGTGCGTCAGCGGGTGGCATTGATCCTTCCCAGGGATCAACATAAACGGTGTTCGCCAATTCGGTTGCGATGGACTGCTGGATCGAGGCCAATTGTCCGTCGAGTTCGCGTTGTTTTTTCGTATGTTCGTCGCTGGGCAGCTTCAGGATTGGCGGTGGCAGCAAGGCATTGCCGTCCATTGCCGCGTCGGCCATCGAATAGAAATAGGAATAGAGAGAGTAGAATTCCTTCTGCGAAACTGGATCGAACTTATGGCTGTGACAGACGGCACATTGCAGTGTCAGTCCCAGGAATACGGTCGACAACGCTTCCGTTCGATCGACGGCGTAACGGACGAGAACTTCATCGTCAATCGACCCCCCTTCGCTCGTGGTCACGTTACAACGGTTGAACCCCGATGCAACCTTTTGAACGACCGTGGCGTCGGGGATCAGATCACCTGCCAGTTGCTCGATTGTAAACCGATCAAACGGCATATTCTGATTCATGGCATTAATGACATATTCGCGGTACGGCCACATCGATCGTTCGTTGTCGAGATGCAGTCCGTGCGTATCTCCATAACGAGCGGCATCCAGCCAAATCCGACCCTGATGCTCGCCGTAGCGAGGTGACATCAGCAAACGGTCAATCACACGTTCGTACGCTTCAGACGAGCTATCCGCCAGGAACGCATCCACTTCCGTTGGGGTCGGAGGAAGTCCCGTTAGATCAATCGTTGCTCGTCGAATCAACGAGAATTTGTCCGCTTCGGGCGATGGCTCGAGACCTTGGGCTTCCAGTCGGCTGAGAATGAATCGGTCGATTTCATTACGAATATGGCTTGTGAACTTTGTCACCGGTGGTTCCCGGCGCACCGCAGGGATGAATGACCAATGCCCCTGATACTCGGCTCCCTGTTCGATCCATTGCTTGAGGGTTTCAATCTCGGCTGAGGTAAGACTCTTGCCACTCTCCGCTGGCGGCATTTTGAGGTGAGGATCTGTGGAAGTGATTCTTGCGAACAGACTGCTTCCAGCGACATCATTCGGGATAATTGCAGTCTCGCCAGACTCCAGTTTGGACTTCGCCAGGTCGGATTTATCGAGCCGTAAACCGGCCTTGAGCTGATTCTTGTCTGGACCGTGGCAGAGATAACAGTTATTCGACAGGATCGGGCGGACATCCTGGTTGAACTCAATCTTCCGATCGGCGGCAACAACGAAACGGGAAGCGGTTGCGACGGCAACGAATCCGACGAACAAACGATAAAGTAGCGGCATACGAGGTGATCCTCGAAGATATTGGCAAACGCAATAAAAATGGTGGGAATGAACGGCAGGCGGTGGTTGAGACCGTCCATCAATGACAACCGATTTGTCAAGGAAAGTCAAACACCAATTTGAGATTCTCAGCGAGCGCTCGAACGTTGCGCCGTGACATCTGAAATCAGCTTTTCAGAAAACGGAACATGAGCGGTTATTGAACTTGCAATGGTGTTTGCAGCGTGGTAGTTTCGATAAACATATTCTAATGTGAACGATCTGTTAATTACGAAACTCATTCCGCGCGTGTTCTCCGGTTGGGAACTTCTTTTTGTTTCCAGTCGTGTTAAGAATCTGGTTCGTTTTTCATCAATGTTTTTGAACAGGAGAGATTTATGGTGCTTAGACGTAGAAGGCCTAAGGGTTTTACCCTGATTGAGCTGCTGGTCGTAATTGCGATCATCGCAGTCCTCATTGCTCTGTTATTGCCCGCTGTTCAGCAAGCTCGCGAAGCAGCGCGGCGAACTCAGTGCAAGAACAACCTGAAGCAATTTGGGCTGGCGATGGCGAACTATCACGATGTTTACAAGATGTTCCCTGTTGGTGGGACAGGTGGCTGTTGTAGTACACCACCAAACTTGGGTCACCTGCCGCGATTGCTTCCGTATTTGGATCAAGCTCCCCTGTTCAATCAGATTAACATGTCACTTTCTGATGCAACTGCGCAAATTCTCTCTGACAACATCAGGGTCAGCTTGCATGTGATTCCGATGGCGATTTGCCCATCCGATGGGAGATCCCAAAGTACCTATGGTGGTGTCGGACAAACGAATTATGATGGTTCGCTTGGTTCGCAGGCGAATGCATCCGTCAGTGGTACCTGTAATCCATACAACCAATTCGCCTTTAAATCCGAGAACAACGGCGATGGATTGGATCCGAGCAAGCTTTCCGGTATGGGAAGCCGTGACGGGCCAAGCATTAATATTGCCAGCGTCTCTGACGGCACGTCAAACACGATTCATATGGGCGAAATCCTTCCAACCTGCAACGACCACTATGGAGGCGGTTTTTGGGCAACAAACGGCATCGGGAACTTCCATGCTTCAACAATCGTTCCCATCAACGATTATACAACATGCAGCTGGGCGACAGGTGCATTGATTAAAGTTCAAGGTTGCACGAACCCAAACAACTGGAATATCAGCTGGGGGTTCCGCTCCCAGCACGTTGGCGGAGCACATTACCTGTTTGTTGATGGCTCGGTCCACTTCTTGAACCAGAACATCGATCATCCAGGAGTTTATCAGCGACTTGGTGACCGTGCCGATGGTCAGGTTGTTGGCGATTACTAAAGCACTCGAAAAAAGGGGGCGGGCGACTTTCGGGATTCAAATTCCTTTAATCGGTTTTTGAATCCCGTAGAGCTGGTCCCCTTTTTGTTGTTTTTATCATCATTCTATCGAGAGCGACTGTTGCGCTCGAAAATCTAGAAAGAATCAGCCCGTGTTACGTGCTTATCGATGGCTTGGAGTCTTCTGGTATTGTTTACTGCTGGCGAATGTCGGGTGTTCGCAACCAACGCTTAAGTCCGCTTCTGCCGACGGGACGGCAACGTTCTCGGGTGCCCCGTTAGCAGGTGCGCGCGTGACGATCGTTCCCGAAAAAGGTCCCGTTTCGCTTTGTATCACGGGCGTTGACGGAAAGTTCAAAGTTTCATCAATAGCAGTCGGTCCCGTCAAAATTGCGATTTCCGTTGATGCAACCGAGGACAGTGCCGACGCATTCAAAGACGTTTCTCAACCCCCAAAATCGGATGCAGACGCACAGGCCTATCTGAAAAGAGCAGCGGAATTGCAGAAGGAAATGATCGACAAAGCGAAATCAGGTAAGAAAGATCAAACCAAAAAAGTCACTTTACTTCCCGCAAAATACGGCAAGGCGGACACCAGCGGCCTGAACTTCACTGTGAAAGAGAATGGAGATAATCATTTCGAAATCAAATTGTAGTCATGCCTGACTTTCGTAACTGGCGAAACCAGGAATTCTCTTGAAGTCGAATGGTTTTGCTGATTCGCCAAAGTCGACATGAGATTGACGCTTCCCCTTGTCCCTACGATACTTTATGACTTACAGGGGGAAGCTGATGTCAGAATGGAAAGAATACGCCGATCAGTTAACGAAGCAGGCTCGGCAAGCCTCGCGCGAGTTAGCGATCGTCAGTGGCGAGCAAAAACAACGTTGGTTACATCGGTCAGCCGAACTTTTGGTGGCTCGATCTGAAGAAATTGTTGCGGCCAATGCTCTCGATTTAGCAGCGGCTCACAACTACGGATTAAACGCCGCTGCGATCGATCGATTAAAACTGAATCCTGCGCGACTGGATGGCATCGCATCGGCGCTTCGTGAAGTCGCCTCCCTGCCCGATCCGATTGGCGAACTTCTTGATTCGAATGTTCGCCCGAATGGATTACTTGTAACACGAGTTCGGGTCCCCTTGGGGGTCGTCTTTTTTATCTATGAGTCGCGTCCGAACGTGACCATGGATGCCGCTTCGTTGTGTGTAAAAAGTGGCAATGCCGTCATCTTGCGGGGCGGCAAGGAAGCGCTTCACAGCAATCTGGCATTACACCGAGTCCTTCGTGACGCACTCGTTGAGACGGGGTTGCCCGAACATGCCGTGCAACTTGTTCAGACGACAGAACGCGAAATCGTCGGCGAACTTTTGAAGCGGGGCGACCGAATCGATGTGACGATCCCTCGTGGCGGAAAATCGCTGATCGAACGCGTCGCCAATGAAGCTCGTATGCCTGTCATCAAGCACTTTGACGGCATTTGTCATGTCTACGTCGACAAGTCTGCCGACCAAGAGATGGCACTGGCGATTCTGAAAAACAGCAAGTGTCAGCGGCCCGGCGTTTGTAACGCGGCAGAAACGTTGCTCGTGCATGCGGAGATTGCCGAGAGTTTTCTTCCCAAAGCGGGAAATATGCTGCACGCGGAAAAGGTCGAGGTTCGTGGATGCGAACGAACGCGCCGCTGGATTCCCTCAGCAAAACCGGCTACTGAACAGGATTATCATACGGAATATTTGGATCTGATTCTTTCGGTCAAAGTGGTTAACGACGTTTCGGACGCAATTAACCATATCGACGAATTCAGTTCTCATCATACGGAAACGATCATCACCAACGATCTGGCTGCAGCAAATCGGTTTACACGCGAAGTTGACTCTGCAGCTGTCATGGTGAATGCGAGCACTCGATTCAATGATGGCGGCGAGTTTGGCTTAGGGGCGGAAATCGGGATTTCAACGGACAAGTTTCACGCTCGTGGCCCCTGCGGACTGCGTGAACTGACAAGCTATAAATGGGTCGCTCACGGGTCGGGCCAGATTCGAAAATAGACGAAAAAAAGGGGGGCCACGGATGGGCAAAGTCTTAAGCCGGTCGGAAATTGAAGCGATCCTGTCGTCGTTGGATTTTTCCTCGACGGGGCCTTCGTCCGAAAATGCGCCTGAAACCAAGCCTGTCGTCGCGATCAATCTTTACGATTTCGAGCACCCGTCACCACTTCAGAAGCCTCAGCTGGATTCGTTACGGCTTGCAGCCGCTTCCGCAAGCGAACGAATCCAAACAGGATTAACTCGACTTCTGCGGACTGCTGTGGGTGTCAACTTTCTCGCAGTTGAACAATCGACGTATCGAGATTATCTCGCCGCCTGTGAGAACCCAGCCTGCCTGGCCGTATTCAAGACGGAAGGCTCGCCAGAAACGTGGCTGCTCGATGTAAGTCGTTCGCTCGCGTTTGCGTTTGTCGATTGCCTACTGGGCGGATCGGCCTCGGGATTGGCGCTGGATCGACCGTTTACGGATGTGGAAATTCGGTTGATCGACAAGGCTTTAAAGACTATTTTGCATGAGTTGACGGGCGATATCTTGCGGACGGGTTCGCTTGCCATGACGAGTCTCGTTAGTGATGCCGGGCTGGCAGTCCAGCCAACCTCGAACGAGGCGGTTGTCCTGGTCAGTTTTGAAATCCTCTGCCCACCTTGCCAGGGACTGGTACAATTGTGTGTTCCCTGGAAAGAGGTTTCTCCCACTGCGGTGTCGAACAACGTTGCCGTTAAGAGTGGCGTTGAACGGATTCGACAATCTGCCGTAAAAGTGCCAGTCATCGTGACCGCTCGGGTGGCACGTTTGAAGTTGTCCGCCAACGATTTTGCCCAACTCAAACCGGGCGACGTCTTGTTAACGGATAAAGAGAGTTCGTCCTCAATCAGTTTGGAGGTTGATGGACGAGAGATTTTTCGTGGAACGCCCGGTCAGTGTCGCAATCAAAAGGTTTTTCTTGTCTCAAGCCCCTATCTCGCCGGGAAAACTGGATGAAAACCGCGAGATTGAAAAGAGAGTGATTGACGGTTGACGATCGTGGGGATAATACTATATGTCCCAGTTTGAGTGATGCTCGGAATGCCGCCGGGCAATATCGATACCATTTCAGGAGAACGCAGCAATCGAAACAACGCATCGAATTAACGACCAGATTCGTCTCTCGCCGATTCGCGTCGTGGATCAAGAAGGAAAAATGCTGGGGGTGATCCCCACGTCGGAAGCGATGAGGACCGCAATGGATGCGGGCCTGGATCTGGTTGAAGTAGCCCCGAATGAACGTCCGCCCGTCTGCCGAATCATGGACTACGGCAAGTTCAAGTACGAGCAGAAGCGTAAGGCAGCAAACTCTGCCAAGCAACATCAGGTTCAGCTCAAAGAAATCCGGCTTCGCCCAAAAACGGGCGAGCACGACATCGATTTCAAAGTGAAGCAGGCTCGTGAATTTCTTGTTCACAAGGACAAGGTCAAATTCAACGTTCAGTTCAAAGGACGTGAGAACGCTCACCACGATCGCGGTCGGGAAATGCTCGCAAGTATCATCGAGCAACTTCAGGACGTCAGCAAAGTCGAAAAGACACCGTCGATGGAAGGGGGCCGGAATATGACAGCCGTCCTTTCTCCAAAAGCGTGAGGGTTGCCCCGGTGATTTTCGTTCGATAAAAAAGTCGCTGGAAAATTTTGTGGCGAATCGGATATACTCCTCCCCCCCGATGTCAGGGGAATGCGGTGGCGTCGATTCATCACCTGCATTGCATTTATGAAAACCAAGGAATTACGGCCATGCCGAAGCAAAAAACTCACAAAGGGATGAAGAAGCGGTTCAAAGTGACCGCTTCGGGCAAGGCAAAGTGCCGCAGCGCTTACCGAGGCCACTTGCTCAGCCATAAATCCAGCAAAAGAAAACGCCAGAATCGAAATGACGTTGTTCTTGTAAAGGCTGACGCCAAAATGATTTGCGATGCTCTGCGGTCTGCAGGTCATTAGTTGACGAATCTTATTCGTTCCTTGTCCGTCGTTCGGTTTGTGTTCTAATCAGCGAATGTCATTATGAGAATTTCTTTTAGCGTCGCACGTCGTAAGTCCCATAAGCGACTATTTCGTGAAGTGAAGGGCAGCTACGGCGGCCGAAAGAACCTGCTGCGTCTCGTCAAAGAGACCGTCGTACGGAACCGCGTTTTCGCCTATCGCGACCGACGGAATCGCAAGCGTGAATTCCGAGCTCTGTGGATCATCCGAATCAAGGCGGCCGCTGAAATGCGTGGCTTGTCCTATTCACGGTTTATCTATGGACTCACGCTGGCGGACATCAAGCTGAACCGTAAGGTACTCAGCGAAATGGCGATTCACAGCCCGGAAGTCTTCGACGAAGTCACGGCGCTGGTGCGTGAGGGGCTGAAAAAGGCAAATCAGGCGGTTTAGACCGGATTGTTCGCGAGAGTTGATTTGATCAAGACACTGCCCCAAGCTGATCAAGGGGTGGTGTCTTTTTGTTTAATCGCCAGGAACTATTATGGAACTCAGCCAGATCTTCTCCGCATTCCAGCACGAAGCCCTAGTCGCAATTGCAGCGGCAAACAACGCGGAATCGTTGGAACAGGCTCGAATCGAGTTCCTTGGTAAAAAGCAGGGAAAGTTGAAAGACCTGCAGGCGAATCTCGCCAAGGTTCCGCCTGAGCAACGGCCTGAGGTTGGTAAGCGGTTCAATGAAGTTAAAGACGCCGTCACCAAGGCATGGGAAGAGCGACAGAAAGAACTTAGCCACACAAAAGTCGTGGCAACCGCGATTGACGTGACCTTGCCCGGCATCCGGCCGGTTATCGGCAAAAGGCATCCGTTGACGCAGACGATCAACGAATTCCAGGACATCATGGCTCGGTTCGGTTTCGAGGTGGAAGACGGTCCCGAAATCGAAGATGAGTGGCACAACTTCGTCGCACTCAATATTCCAGACGACCATCCCGCTCGCGATCCGCTGGACAATTTCTATCTGGCAACCGCTGGTGTGGCAGGGGGTGGGCCTCGATTGCTTCGCAGCCAGACCTCAACGATTCAGATCCGTGTGATGGAAAATCGAAAGCCCCCAATTCGAATTGTTTCGGTCGGACGCGTTTATCGCCCAGACGAAATCGATGATACGCATCACCTCATGTTCCATCAGATGGAAGGTTTGATGGTCGGTAAGGATGTCACGATGGCGTCCCTGAAGACTGTGCTGCGACTGTTCGCGACCGCTTATCTCGGTGAAGATGTTCACGTCAGGTTCCGTCCGTCATTCTTCCCGTTCACCGAACCGAGCGTTGAATTCGATGTGCAACGTGGTGACAGCTGGCTGGAATTGGGTGGCGCCGGCATGGTCGACCCGAACGTGTTAAGGGCTGTTGGTTACGACCCTGACGAAGTGAGCGGCTTTGCGTTTGGTCTGGGGATCGCCCGGTTCTGTATGATGCGTCATGGAATCAAGAATATTCGACATTTTTATCAGAATGACATTCGTTTCCTGCAGCAGTTCTGATTCATAGGAAATCACATGATCTACATCAATGTTGTCTTGACGGTCAAAGATGCCAACGACGTCTCCGAGATTCAAAGCTTGCTTTCAGAGCAGGGGCGGTTGTCGCGACAGGAGCCGGGCTGTCTGCGATTTGAAGTCTATCATTCTAACAATGACCCCAAAGTCTTCATTTTGAACGAACACTGGTCCGATCAGGCTGCGATTGACGCTCACCGAAAAGCCTTGGCTTACACGACGATCTATGTTCCGAAAGTTTTGCCTCGTGTTGATCGCGTGCCACATCCATCGACGCTCGTTGAATAGTCATGCATCCTTCCTAAACTCGATGAAAGGGCTCGGAAATGGCGAAGTTCCTGTCGACGATGCTGATTGGAGTTTGTTTGAGCGGACTTTTCTTCGGGGCACTCAGTCGTCACGCCACCGCAGATCCGTCGGCTGACTCCGGGAAAAAAGATTCGCCCCCTGGGGCGACGCGAATTGCAGTTATTGACATGACGCGCGTCTATATGAAGTCAAAAATCTATCAGAATTACCAGAATGAACTAAAGACGAAGGTTTCCGAGTCTCAAGAAGCGTCCCGAAAATTGATCATGGAATTTCAGCAGCTGACGGAAAAATGGAAGAGACTTGAACAAGGGTCGGAAGAACGCAAGGAAATCGAGAATCAGCTGAAGAAAAAGCAAACGGAATTATCGGAGTTTCAAGCGGCAGAAGCACGAAAGTTTCAGAAAGAACAAGCCGGAATTTACCTGGCGATTTACCAGAAAACGGCACCAGAAATTGCAAATTACGCGCAGGCTCGCGGGATCGACCTGGTGCTCTGGAAGCAACCTGAACCCGTCAAGGAAGATGACCCAGTGAAGTTATTGCAGAGCCTCAGTCGAAATGTCATCTACGAGAATAATCTAGATATCACGGATGAAATCATCGGTGCGATGTCTGAATTGTAACGGCAATTTTCGGCCCCAATAACGCGAGAGTACTGTCAGCACGGCGTCAAAGAACGGTAAGGGCCAGCAGGTACTTTTTCTTCCGGTACTCCCACAACTTAGTGACAATGTTTCCACCCCCCTTTTTGATAATGAAATTTAAGATGACGCAGATCAACAAATACAGTTCACGAATCACTCAGCCCCGCTCGCAGGGGGCTTCGCAGGCCATGCTCTATGCGACCGGGATGACCCGCGAAGACATGGATAAGGCACAAGTCGGGATTTCCGCGGTCTGGTACGACGGCAACCCCTGCAATATGCACCTCAACAAGCTTTCCGAAAAGGTGAAAGAAGGGGTCAACGCGGCGGGACTGTATGGAATGCGATTCAACACGATCGGCGTCAGCGACGGGATCTCGATGGGGACCGACGGGATGTCGTACTCGCTGCAATCGCGCGACATCATTGCCGACAGCATTGAAACTGTGATGTCGGCCCAATGGTACGATGCCAATATTTCGATTCCCGGCTGTGACAAGAACATGCCTGGCTGCATCATGGCGATGGGGCGCTTGAACCGCCCATCGCTGATGATTTATGGCGGAACGATCAAGGCGGGCTGCATTGATCTGCATCCCAAGCTCGACATCGTTTCGGCGTTTCAGTGTTACGGCGAATACATTACGGGCAAGATCACGGACGAAGAACGTCAGTCGATCGTCGAACATAGTTGTCCAGGCGCCGGAGCCTGCGGCGGGATGTACACGGCCAACACGATGGCCTCGGCCATTGAAGCAATGGGAATGTCGCTTCCGTACAGTTCCTCCATTCCCGCTGAAGACCCGATCAAGCTGGGTGAATGCATCGCGGCAGGGAAGGCGATTCGCAAACTGCTGGAACTTGATCTGAAGCCACGGGACATCATGACCCGTGCCGCCTTCGAGAACGCGATGGTCTTGATCATGGCGACAGGTGGATCGACGAACGCCGTGCTGCACTTGATCGCGATGGCCCGTGCGGTCAATGTGCCGCTCACCATCGACGACTTCCAATCGGTCAGCGATCGTATCCCTTACATTGCGGATTTGAAGCCGAGCGGAAAATACGTGATGGAAGACTTGCATCACGTTGGCGGTACGCCAGCCGTTATGAAGTATCTGCTCGAAAAGGGACTCATCGACGGCAGCTGCATGACCGTGACGGGCAAGTCTGTGGCCGAGAATCTGAAAGATTTGCCTGGTCTCGCCGAGGGTCAACGAATCATTCAGCCGATCGAAAAACCGTTAAAGGAGTCCGGTCACATCCGCATCATGCGCGGCAACTTCTGCCCGGACGGCGCCGTCGCCAAGATTACTGGTAAAGAAGGTTTGATCTTCTCGGGACCGGCTCGAGTCTTCGATTCCGAAGAACTGATGCTGAAGGGACTGGAAGACGGTTTGATTCATAAGGGAGACGTGATTGTCATCCGCTATGAAGGACCGAAGGGTGGTCCAGGGATGCCCGAAATGCTGACTCCGACATCCGCGATCATGGGAGCTGGGCTCGGTGCAGACGTAGCACTGATTACCGACGGCCGATTCTCAGGCGGATCGCACGGGTTCCTTGTTGGACACGTAACGCCGGAAGCCCAGGAAGGGGGGGCGATCGCCCTGTTGAAAGACGGCGATAAAATCACGATTAATGCGGAAATCAATCGCATCGACCTGGATCTGTCAGACGCCGAACTTTCAGCGCGACGCAAGGCATGGAAAGCACCCGATTTGAAGTCGACTCGCGGGACGCTGTACAAATATATCAAAAACGTCAAGAGTGCGTCGGAAGGATGCGTCACGGACGAATGATCTGACAGCGGGTTAGTGTTTCAAACGGGGGTGCCACGGTCTTGGAGTCTTCGACAAGGCCGTGATCGAACACAGCATATCCAACGTCTCACGACCATGTCGAAGACTCCATGATCGTGGCACACAGCTTTTCCGATCTTGAAAATCTCGATTGCTTCCCGAATGACCCGTGGTTCGAAACTATCCAAATTGACCGCCACAGGCTTTTCCCTATAATCCCACGTACGGCACGGATTACAAAAATATCGCAGTTTAAGCGATCAGGTAGTTTTACTTTCCGAGAGAAGAAATCATGGCAGGCGATTTGGTTGAGTTTTCGGACGACAGTTTTAAGGAAGATGTTCTTGATAGCAAAGAACTTGTGGTTGTTGACTTCTGGGCACCCTGGTGCGGCCCTTGTAAGTTACTGGCCCCAAAAATTGAAGCCATCGCCGCAACTTACGCAGGGCGCGTCAAGGTGGGCAAACTGAATATTGATGAGCATCAACACTACGCAGGTCAGTTTGGAATCAGCTCGATTCCGACGGTTCTGTTTTTCAAAGGGGGACAGCGAGTCGCCAGTTGTGTCGGAAATGTTAAACCGGAAGAATTAGCTAAGAACGTTGAAGCGAATATCTAGTTTCGATAAATCAGTTGTTCGACGGATCGAACATCTGGCAATGTTCTGATGATTATTGCAAGTATTTTCTGAGCACGGACTTACTGTCCGTGTTCGTTGTTTTTTGACGGATCATTTTCCCCTGGAAATTCAACCAAATGGTTGTGTTTCAACATTTTAACCGAAAGACTTTCGGCTATTGATGTTAGGCCACTTCGAAAGTGGTTGGGGGAGCGCAGGGAAAGGATTCCCGTATGAAAGAGCAAGTTAAGGATGATTTTGGTCGCCTGACCGTTCGACCGACGAACGAGTCGGCTGGCGATGCTCAAAAATCCGATTTAACTGGAATCGGCCACCGGATTGATCCGGCTCACAATTATGCTGGACACTCTGGCCAGCCAGAATCACGTCGCGACCATCCGAATCGGCTCGACGGAAAATCTGCAGAATCGACCAGCCCTCGAACGGCCTCTGAACTTCCTCAGCTGGATACGCATTTCCTGCAAGAAGTGAGCCAGATCGCTCACCGGTTACACCTTCAAATCCAGTCTCAAAAGGACGAGCTCGACGTTCGTGAACGGGCTTTCCAGGAATTGAAATCCGCATTTGAGAACGAACGCTCGCGGTCCATCCAGTCGGTCGCGACCGAGCGATCGCTATTGGATGCGCTGACGCTTCGGCTTGAAACAAACGAAAAGGCATTTGCCGATCGATACGCAGCCTTTGAAGTGCAGTCGCGTGCGTTCGAAGCGGAACGAGCTCAGTTCGCTCGCCAGCTCAACGAGCTGGAACTTCGAAAACAATCGTATCGACTCGAAGTGATTGCAGAACTGAAGGTCGAACGAGATGCGTTCGAACAAGCCAAAACCGCTTTTGGCGTCGAACTGGATCGAGTCAATCGTCTCGAAGCAACGCTGCAAAAGCGATTGGCTGAGCTAGCTGTTGAAAACGACCAAACGCTTCAGTCCGAGCGTGAAAAGTTATGGAATGCGCTGACCACGGAGTGGGAGCAGCGGCATGTGGCGTTCCAGCAGGATCAGCAAGCCTGGCAAAAAGTTCGTGATTCAGAAAAAGCGGAACTCGAGCGCGAAAAGGCATTTTTCGAATCGACCGTCACGAGCGCCAACGCGGAATTCGTCACAACTCGCGAAGCCCTGGCGATTGAACTGGCCGAATTGCGAGAACAGAACAGACGGCAACTTGAGGCCGAGCAAAACGAATGGAAGCAGACTCGCGAACTTGAGCAAGCCGAACTGCGTGCCGCACGTCAGGAATGGGAACGCGAAGCCCAGGCCGCTCGTGAAGCTAATGAACTCGCTTTGCAGGGTGTGCGTGAAGCATGGGAAGAAACACGGCAGCGTGAAGAGGCTGAGGCAGCGGCTGCGCGGGAAGTACTCGAACGCCAACTGATCGCCCAGCACGAGCAAGCGACGGAAGCGTTTCGTACAGAGCGTGGGGAATGGGAACTGGCTTATGCTCGCGAAAAAGAGACGCTGGCTGCACAGCAGAGCGAACTCGCGCGTGAACGGACTCTGATTGAAAGCCGAATCCGGTTCCAGCAGGAGCATCTGGATAAATCGCGATACGAGTTCGAGCAGGTACAAAACGAACATCGTCGTGAGCGACAGGTCGAACGACAGCGGCTGGAAGAAGCGGGCATGCAGATCATCCGCCGCTTACGACAGATCGATCAATATCGAGCCTCAATCGATGAACGAGAAAAGTCTCTTGATCGCGAACACGAAGCGTTCCATCAGATGCGCGAAGCGATCACGAGTACGGTCGAGACGGATCGATTGAACATCGAGGCCGAGCGACAAGCCTGGGATCAGGAACGCGAGTACCAGCAAGCCGAACTCCGTCGTCAGCAGGAAGCGGTCGCCGAACGAAGCGACAGCTTGGAAAGTCGCCGCGTCCGCCTGGATAAGCTACGAGCCGAACTCGAAGAGACTCATCGAGCCACCCTCGAAATGCGTTTGGCGGTCGAAGAAGCCTGGGCACAGGTCACGAGAGCCACGGACCAGGAAGACGCGAGAGAACGAGTCGAACAGGCTCGAAAAGCCCTGATGGACAATTACCAGCAGTTGCATGAAACGCTCAGCGAACAACGACGCGAACAGATCGAAGCTCAAACGAAATTCGAACGTCAGCGAACCGAGTTCGCCGAAGAACGTCAAAAGCTAACCCACTGGTTTGCCGCCCGCGACGAAGAGCTGCGCCTGGGCGAAGAACGCCTTCGTATTTCCGCCGCCGAGTCCTCATCACAACACACAAACTGGCTCGCTGCCCGCGACCGCTGGCTGATCGAAAGAACCGAAGCCGAACAACTGATTCGCAGGCTTCTATCATCGTTAGGCGAAAACAACCGCGAACAATCGCGAGACGTCGAGGTATTGCTTTCGTAGCATGGGCTTTAGCCCGTGCAAGTCTTTGCGTTTCAGAAAAAATTCGCATTCCATCCGTGTATATCTTAAAACAGAATGTGAGAAAACGAACCCTAAAAAATCGATGTTTTGGGAATCCAAATCGCAAGAAATTGGCCACGCGATCGTTCCCGAAATCATTCCGGGATACGGCCGTTTAGACTCAAAACGCGAGTTACGCTTCAATTCATAAGCGACCCCGTTTTCAATCGAAGTTTTCGACTTTGATTCTCATCACGAATACTTCGACGCATGACGCCGAGACTTGATTACGCGATTCTTTTGATGGCAACACACGGGGCGCACGGGCTAAAGCCCATGCTACGGGCACTTTAAGCATCTATGTCATGTTTTCAGAATTGTTCGCCCGCTGTGCGGACGAGTAGCCTTGTTTGACCTTGGTCGGTATGTTGAAAATCGTTTCCCGGTCCTTTGCGACATGATCGTCGGCCAACATTTCCGTTTCCGAGCATTGATCGTCCCATGATTTTCATCAACTATCGCATTGATGACTCGAACCAAATGGTGGCGTTGCTCAAGACAATGCTGGATACGGAGTTTGGTAGTAATACTATATTCCGCGACAAAAACAGCATTAAAGGGGGCGAGCACTTTCCTTCTGACATCGAAAAAAATGTCCTCGACTGCTGCGCAATGCTGGTGGTCATTGGAAAACGCTGGAAGCTCATCGCGTTCGAAGAGGGCAAATTAGAAGGACATCCTCGCCTAGATGACCCAAACGATTGGGTTCGTCGAGAGATTGCGCTCGCACTTCAAAACAACAAGTTCATTATTCCGGTTCTCTTGGATGGCGCGCAGATGCCATCGGAGGAGTGGCTTGCGAGCCACGGGTTGAAGGATCTTTTCCCGAAACAGGCTGTCGTATTCCGTGCGGACCTCTGCAATTACGATTTCGAAGAACTTGCTAAACGGCTTCGCGCAAAATGTACGGATCTGCGAGCGAAACCTGATCCGGAAGTTGGCGTGCAAATAAAAATTGTGCCATCGTCGGACAGCATCCGTGAATACCTTGTCCGTTTGGCGGCTGATACAGCTCATCTCAAATTGCTTGGGATGGGACTGCATTTGCAGATCGAATTGCCGATCTCGGAAGCGTTTATCCCTTTGCAGACGACGCTTAAGCAGTCAATCGAATTACGGCACGCCGATCGATTCCAGGACGGAAGTGCTGAGTTCGAACAATCTGTCGAACTGAGGCATGTCTTCGAGTGCGCGAAACGACGTAAGCAACGAGGCGTTATCCTGTTGGGTGAACCAGGGTCAGGCAAAACGACGGGCGCACGGCAAATCGCCTGGCAACTTGCCAGTGGCCAAACCAAGCCAGAGGAACTCGGCCTGCCGACAGGGATCACGCCCGTTTTTTTACGGTTTCGGCGGCTGACCAATGAAATGCTGGGACGCAACGATGGACTGTGTATTTTCCTGATTGCAGAGACTCACAGCGATCACGTAGCCAAAGAGGTTCAATCACCAGGCATGATGCTGTGGGCTGGAACCACCGGACTGTTATGGATTCTGGACGGGCTGGACTAAGTGGTCGATCCCGAAGCGAGAAAGGTCGCTGCCGAATGGATTCGAGACGCGATCAAAGACCGAGTAAACGATTGGTTTTTGGTGACATCGCGATTTCAGGGATATTTTCGTGACGGTGTTTCTTTGGGACCGGCGTTTGTCGAGTTCCATGTACGTCCGCTCGATAACGACCACGTCAAAAGATTCATCATTTGCTGGTTCAAAGCGGCGTACGGCAAGTTAAAGGGTCCAGGTCCAGAGGCTGACGAAAATGCCGCTGCTGATAGTGGCGACCTGCTTGCGATCCTCGAAAAATCGGAATACCAGATCGGGCGAATGCGCGAGCTCGCCACCAACCCCTTGTTGCTGACAATTCTGTGCATCGTCTTTCAAAAAGATAAAAAACTGCCAACGGGTCGCGCGGAACTTTACGCGCATTGCATCCGCGTGTTACTGGATCATTGGCGACGCGATCTGTACCCGACATATGACGCCGATGCGGCTCAAGCGGTGTTAGCGCGGATTGCCTGGTGGATGCATCAGGAACAGAACCGGACATCGGCAACGTTAGCGGAACTGGCGATCGAGGCGGAGCGTGGACTTGCGGACGTTTCGGCGAGTGCCGGATTGGGCCGAAACGGAGCGGCGTTTATCGATCGGATGCGGAACGAGTTCGGCATTCTGGCGATGACAGGTGATGGTGAGGGTCGATGCGGATTTCTGCATTTGACGTTCCAGGAATATCTCGCGGCGGATTACGCCGCGCGTGAGAATCGGGCCAAGGAAGTGGCAAAGCGTGCGTCCGAAAGCTGGTGGCACGAAGTGGCGCTCTTGTCCTTGCGTCGTTCGAAGGAGTACTGCAAAGGATTCTTCACCGAGATGGTGGCGACAGGACTGGTTGAGTCGAACCCCGACCTGGCTGATCGCTGCCTGAACGAATCGCTTTACTTTGTCGCGGAACCATTCCTGGCACCGATTAGCAATCGGAAACCGGCAAACTTGTTTGAAGTCGTCCGGCAATTTTGGCAACGCCCGTTATCACCGAGGCTAATTGCAGGAATTCTTCGGCTGTTACGCGGTCGTGCTAATGAGTTGTTGCCGAAGGACCGTTCTGAGCTGGAACAAATCTGTCGTCGGCTGATGGCGATGGCCCCAAACACCGAAACAGACGGATATGCTCGAGAAGTCTTGAGTACATTGGGCGTCTTATTCACTGACGGCGGATCACAAATCCGCGTCGATGAACGAACGGGAATCACGTTCATCGAAATTCCCGCTGGCACGTTCGAGATGGGCGACAATGTGAAACACACGTTTCGCCTCACGTCCCCGTTCTGGGTAGCGAAATATCCTGTGACAAATGCCCAATACGAATTGTTTCTCAAGTCGACATCGAGTGCAGGCGGCAAGAGGATTATGAAGGTCACACCACCGAAGTACTGGGATGATCGTCGGTTTAATCAGCCCGAGCAACCCGTGGTGGGGGTGAGTTGGGACGATGCACAGGCATATTGCCAATGGGCACGCTGTCGACTGCCGACGGAAGCGGAGTGGGAATACGCCTGCCGAGCTGGCAGCGAACATGCCTATTGCTTTGGCGACGACGAGTCGCTGTTAGGTGATTACGCATGGTTTGACGCGAACAGCAACGATCAAACGCAACCAGTTGGGACGAAAAAACCGAACGCCTGGGGTCTGCACGACATGCACGGAAACGTCTGGGAATGGTGTCAGGATCTGTATGGCAAATATCCAACTGGACCTGTCGTTGATCCGGAGGGACCGCCTCAAGGCTCGAACCGGGTGATTCGGGGCGGCAGCTGGAGCTTCGCCGCTGCGAGCTGCCGGGCGGCGTTTCGCAGCAGGCGCGAGCCGTCGAACCGGAACAACAACCTGGGCTTCCGCGTCTGTCTGAGTTCGGCTGAGCCAACCGCCGGAGGCCAAGGAAAAAGCAGGTAGCGGAGCCGGGAGCGGAGGCCCGGAGTAGGCACGGCGGTAGCCTGCCTACGTAGGTGCCGGAGCGGACGGCGGAGCGGGCGATGTGTGCGTCTTACGTAGGATAGGCTTTAGCCTGTCCCCCGGACCGAGTTCCCTTCCGAGGGAACGAGGCGAAAAAAAATTTCCACGGGATCGCGAAAAGGGTCGGATTATTCGAGGCGGTTCCTCGCGTAGTGATCCTCATCGACTGGACGGATTCGCAGGAGCGTCGTTCTGGATTGTTGAATTGGCCAAATTGACGTTGGGTAAAAAGATTACGCCAAGAATGTCGTATAGAGCTCGAAACTCGGTGTGCCACGGTTTTGGAATCTTCCGGCCTGAAACTCGACTCTTTGAGTCAAGTTTCAGGATTTCTGCAAAAGTAGCCATCATCGCTCCGCGTGATGAGCATCCGTCGGAAACGATTCAAGCGTTGCCGACGCATCGGGTCAGTTATTCCGTTTGAATTTCCGATTTGAGAACATGCGGATTGGAATTTGGTAAGTGCTCGAACAATGCTCATCACGCGGAGCGATGATGGCTACTTTGGTCTGAGGCAAAGCCTCTCAGGAGTCTTCTCCAAGGCCGTGTCTTCGCGGTTCGATGACGCGTTCGAAGAGCACGGCCTTACCGAAGACGGTAAAACCGTGGCACCCACCTTTTATTCCATAGAGGATCACGACGATGGATTCGGACGCCAACTTCACGTGATATTTCAATCCGTTGAAAGACGCTCGCCATCAGCTTGTCTGGATGGAAGTAGGATCGTTCACCGACAGGAATTGAACGAGGTGATCCCAACCTAACCATGCTCTGGGAATGAAGCCTGCGTACCGTTTCAGTGATAGTGTTGGGGCTTTCGGAAAGTACGATAGGATTCGTAGGCGAGTGTCGGCGGTGTAGCTGCCACGTCGTGGCTTCCATTGGGGCAAGCCCAATGCAGAGCGGGGCAACTCGCTCCGCTCGTTGTAGCCGACAACTTGTGATCCCGCTGGGGCAAGCCCGGCGGAAATCGGAAAGGCATACAGTCCGCAGCATTCTGGCACCTGCACGGATTATCTCGATCAGGGACGAAACTGAGGTTGTTCGGCGACGGTTGATGTCCCTGGAACTCCCTCAAAAAACAGTGTCTATTTGACCGTAAATGAATTGTTTTTTGTGAGCACGTTCCAAACGTTAAGAACGAAGTTTTGTTTACCCATTGACTTGCGACATTATTTATTGTAATTTTATGTCGCTTTCTGTTGATACGGCGGAACCGGCGAATTGCTTCGAAGAATCCAGCGAGGGCTTCGCCTCAGACTAAAGTTGCCGTCTCGCTCCGCTGAGACGATAGCCGAATTGCAGCAGAACTCGACTGGCACTTGAAAGCCCTGATGAATCGTAAGGTCAATGGCAATTCGGCTTTCTTCTCGGCGGAGCGAGAAGGCTACTTTTGCAGAAACCCTGAAACTTGACTCAACCAGTCAAATTTCAATCCTGAAGAAGTCCAAGGGGCGCCGACGCGGCGAGAAAGTAGTTACGAGTAAGTTGTGATATGAATTAGCGAACTCGGCCAACTTTACCAACTTTTTTAGATGATTGTGTTGGGACTTCGAAGACTCGTCCCAACCTACGCTGAAATTGAGAACGCGGCTCGGCTTCATACTCCCGCGAGGATACTGAAGTTGGCCAAGTTCAAACCTGCGGAAACGCTATGAATTAGGGAACTCGGCCAACTTTACCAACTTTTTGGATGATTGTGTTGGGACTTCGAAGACTTGTCCCAACCTACGCTGAAATTGAGAACGCGGCTCGGCTTCATCGTTGCGCACGCCTTTGGCCCCCAAATGGAAAGTTCGATGCGGCGACGCCGGGATTTTTCTTCGGTAAGACTCAGATGAAAATGATTCTTGTCGCGGTTAGTCTTGATTCTTGATTTCAATTCCCGACTCATTATTCGGTCAATGTGAAGCCTATGATCCGATTTCTTCCCGTTCTCGTACTGATGCTTGTCTTTCAGTGGCTGGGTTCTGACGTCCTGGGTCAGCCAACGTCGTCTGACAATTCCAATGACGTCTGGTTTCCCCACAAGGATTTCCCGAAATTGCTCACCTCGCAATGGGTAGGTGAAGACGGGGTCGAATGCGTCATCGTGCTGGCGATCGATGACATGCGTGATCCGGCCAAGTACGAGGCTTACTTGCGACCGATTCTGCAGCGGCTCAAGGCGATCGACGGGCGTGCTCCGGTCAGCATCATGACCTGTGCGGTAAAACCTGAAGACCCTCAGTTGCAGTCCTGGCTGCAGGAAGGGTTGAGTCTTGAATGTCACACGTTTGATCATCCCTGCCCACTGCTGGCGGGCGCAGACATCGCGAAGTCGAAGGCCACGTACGACAAATGCGTCGACCTGATGACCTCGATTCCCAATAATAAACCGGTTGCCTTTCGAATGCCCTGTTGTGATTCACTGAATACGGTCAGTCCGAGGTTCTATTCCGAGATTTTCCGTAAGACGACGACCGCAGGCAACTTTCTGCAGCTCGATTCGTCGGTTTTCACCCTCTACACCGCCGATGATCCGAGCATCCCTCGCGACTGGATCATTGATGACGATGGACGCGAAAAATTCCGTAAGTATGTTCCACGGAAATTAAAACGTGGCGAGCAGGTTCATGATCGTTTCGTCAACACGATCGAAAATTTTCCATACCCCTACGTGATTCAGAACACCTGCTGGGAATTTCCTTGCATGGTCCCCAGCGACTGGTCGGCCAATCACCTGCATAAGCCGAACAACCCTGATACCGTCCGTGATTTGAAAGTGGCTCTTGATATCACGGTCGCCAAGCAAGGGGTGATGAACCTCGTCTTTCATCCGCATGGCTGGATTAAGTCCGAGCAGGTGATCGAACTGATCGACCACGCGATCGCCAGGCACGGAAAGAAAGTCAAGTTTTTGAATTTCAAAGAGTGTGTCGATCGGTTGAATGCGAATGTGCTGGGAGGACGATCGCTTAGGAATCTCGATGGGGGTGACAGTGGACTTCGTCTTGTTGATGCGAATCGCGATGGACGATGGGAACTCATTCAAGTTCCCGTCCCCCAACCCGGACCACCAAAGGAAGCTGACGAGGGACGTCGGCAGGTCGATATCAATGGCGACGGATATCTGGACGTCGTGCTTTCCAATAGTTCGGAATACGGTGTCTGGTTGTTTGACCCTCAAACAAAAGACCCTTCGATTTGCCTCATGTCGGAACAGCGCAATGAAAAACCATCGACAAACGCGTTACCGCTCATTGTGCGGAAGGATGGAACCGATAATGGATTCTTCGTCAAAGATCGGCAACTTTGCTGGATCAATGAAGAGACCGACGTGTTGCCCGATTTGATGCAGCAAGTCTCGTTTGACGATTTGCTGGGTGATCGGATACCCGACGCAAAGTCACCCGCTGCGGCAATTAATTCGATGCGAGTTCGACCGGGATATACGATTGAGCTTGTCGCACATGAGCCGCTGACAATGGATCCAGTCGCGTTTGACTGGGGTGCCGACGGAAAATTCTGGGTGGCGGAAATGGCGGACTACCCGCTTGGGATCGACGGGCAGGGAACGCCTGGTGGACGTGTCCGTTATCTCGAAGATACCGATGCAGACGGTCGATATGACAAGTCAACATTATTTCTTGACGGAGTTCCGTTTCCAAATGGAGTGATCGCCTGGAAAAAGGGGGTAATTGTCTCGGCGGCACCTGATGTGTTCTATGCTGAAGACACCGATGGGGATGGTCAAGCCGATGTCCGGCAAGTGTTGTTTTCGGGTTTTGTTGAAGGGAATCAACAGCATCGCATTAACGGGTTTACACGTGGTCTGGACAATTGGTTGTACCTGGCGAACGGCGACAGTGGCGGAATCGTGACTTCAAAGAAGACTGGCAAGACGCTGGATCTTCGAGGAAGAGATCTGCGCATTCGTCCCGAAACAGGTGAGATGGAATCGGTGGCCGGGGCATCACAGTTTGGTCGGAATCGGGATGATTGGGGTAACTGGTTTGGCAACAACAACAGCCGACCGATGTGGCATTTTCTGCTCGACGATCATTATCTGAGTCGAAACTCGCATCTCACTGTACCGAACCTCTTGCGAGACGTTTCCGTCGCACCAGGTGCAGCGCCGGTCTACCCGTCCAGCAAGACGATGACTCGATTTAACGATTTCCATACGGCAAACAGGTTCACCTCGGCCTGCAGTGCTTTTGTGTATCGAGACAACGTTTTGTTTGGGCCCGCTGCGGCGAAGACAGCAGGCGGTGATTTGAGTGAAGCATTGCCAATCGTCTCGCATACGTTCGTCAGTGAACCCGTGCATAACCTGATTCATCACGAGGTGATGTCGGCTGACGGAATGAGCTTCACGAGCCAGCGAGCCGTTGGCGAAGAGGACTCGGAATTTGTTTCGTCAACAGACAACTGGTTTCGTCCAACGATGATTCGTACAGGTCCTGATGGAGGACTCTGGATTGCCGACATGTATCGACTGGTGATCGAGCATCCTCAATGGATTCCTGTTGAGTGGCAACGAAAACTGAACCTTCGAGCGGGCGAAGACAAGGGACGCATCTGGCGTGTGATACCAATCGGATCAAGACCGCGAGTGATCCCGCGCTTCGATCGTCTGGCGCTGCCCGACCTTGTGGCTTCGCTCGATCATCCGAATGGATGGCAACGAGATCTCGTACAGCAATTGCTGATCGATCAAGCTGATGCCGATGCAATACCTCTGCTTCGATCACAGGTTCGACGAAGCCCGAATCCACTTTGTCGATTGCATTCCCTCTGCACTCTGGATGGCATTCAAGGGGGAGTCTCCGCAGAACTTGTCTCCGAATTGCTGACAGATCCACATCCGGCGGTTCGACGCCACTCGGTCCGTCTGTTGGAATCACTCGGAGAACCGGACCTGAAAACGATCGAAAGGTTAAACCGGCTTGCCGACGATCCTGATCAACAAGTGCGACTGCAACTTGCGTATTCTCTCGGAAACTTTAAGCAACCGGACGTCGGGCGGCTACTCGGTAAAATTGCCCGTCAATCCGCTAACGACGTTTACGTGCTGACCGCAGTCATGAGTTCTGTTGGTAAAGACAATCTTCAGCAAGTCTTGGAGGAGGTCACCAATGACGGATCAGTTCCTGTGGACCTGCTGGAAGTATTGCTCGGACAAGCGACGGCACTTCGACATCAATCGTCGCTCGTTGCGTTACTCACAAGGGCGACCGAACCTGCAGCGGACGGGAGCTATTCGGCATGGCAATTTTCGGCAGTCCAGCAGTTTTTGAACTCGTTAGCACGAAGTGGCGAATCGCTTGATCGTTGGCTACGTGAGCTTGGAGCCGAGGGAATTCCGATCAATCGACGCCTGCAATCGATGTTCTCGTCAGCAAGGAAGCTTGCAGGAAGTGCAGAAGCGTCTGTGATTGACCGAATCTCCGCAGTGCGAGTTCTGGGTCATTCAACACAGGATCTCGCCGTCCTTGGTGAACTTTTCAAACCTCAGCAACCTCCAGAATTGCAGTCGGCGTCGCTTGAGGCGATGGGGCGTACCAATGATCCCGAGGCCGCAAAAATTCTGCTCGACAATTATCGGTCGTTCGGACCAAGCCTGCGAGTGCAGGCTTGTACTGTTTTACTCAGGCGTGAAGCATGGCGTGATCAATTGCTCAAAGCTCTGGAAATGAAGATGCTGACTCCTACGGATCTCGACCCGACAAGTCGTCAGCGATTGCTTGTTCATAACCAGAAGGCTGTGCGGGATCGAGCTGCAAAAGTGCTTGCGATCAATCTGAACACGGACCGAGCCAAACTGGTTACCGAATACCTGCCGATCGTTCGAAAGGGAGGGGACCCGCAGTACGGCAGTCAGATATTCCTGAAACGCTGTGCTCAGTGTCATAAGCTGGGTGACGTCGGACATGCCGTCGGGCCCGATCTGATGTCACTAACGGACAAGTCCGCTGAAGCTCTGGTGACAGCGGTTCTCGACCCGAATCGAGCGGTCGAAACAAAATTCACGACATTCACTGCCGTAACGAAAGCAGGGATCACTCATTCAGGAATTCTTTCTTCGGAAACGGCCAATAGCCTGACTCTGCGTGCCGCTGAGGGGAAGGAAATTTCTCTGCTTCGGAATGAGATCGAAGAATTACAAAGCAGCACCAAGTCATTGATGCCCGAAGGATTGGAACGGGAACTGAGTCCTCACGACGCGGCAGCTTTGGTAACCTACATACGGCAAAACGTTCCATTGCCTGTCATGAAGTCATTTCCTGGAAACGCACCACGCGTGGTGCAGGCTGACGCATCAGGGACGATCACTCTGACTCCGTTTGAAGCTGAAATTTATGGGTCGACAATCGTGATTGAAGAACAGCATAAAAACCTGGGTTGGTGGAGCAGTGCCGATGATATCGTTGTCTGGACAATCAATGTTCCCATCGCGGCGAAGTATGCCGTTGAATGGACATGGGCCTGCGACCCTCAAGCAGCCGGTAACAATGTAACAGTAGAAGCACTCGGCAGATCGTTTACTCGCAAGGTTGGCAAAACAAACGGATGGGACGATTACCAGACGATCGAGCTCGGAACGCTTGAATTACCTGAGGGTGAAGTACGGTTAACAATAAAACCTGCCAGTCGTCCATTACCCGCTCTCGGCGATGTGAAGTCTGTTGTGCTACGTTTATACCCTTGAGGAACAGTATTCTCAGGCAACTGGAACTTGATCAACGGCAATTCAGATCACATGTCAGCCCGACCCGAATTCTGTCCTCGCCATCTGAGCCAATGGTCGGCGAGAACGATGGCAACCATTGCTTCGGCCATTGGAATGAAGCGAGGCAACAAACAAGGATCATGTCGACCTTTTGTTCGGATCGTCGTCGGTTCACCCTGATCGGTCACCGTCGGTTGTTCCAGCGGAAGGCTGCTGGTTGGTTTCACTGCCGCACGAAGAATAATTGGAAGGCCCGTGGTGATCCCTCCCAGCATCCCACCATGTCGATTGGTGTCGGTGGTGATCCCATTGTGACCGTCGCGACGAGGTTGAGTGGACGGAATAAAATGGTCGTTATGCTCGCTGCCGCGCATGGTGACGCAGCCAAAGCCGATGCCGTATTCAACCCCCAAAACAGCGGGAAGGCTGAAGAGCGCTTTGGCGAGATCCGCTTTGATTTTATCGAAGACAGGCTCACCCAGACCGGCGGGAATGTTGGTGGCAACGATCTCTGCCGCTCCGCCAATCGAATCACCCTCTTTTCGAATCTGCTCGATCAATTCAATCATTTGAGAGGCAGCTGCAAGGTCGGGACAGCGAATGATATTCGGTTCACCACTCGGCAACGTTTCAACCTGCGACAGTGTGATACTGGCGGGGTCATCAATCCGGGCTTTAATTTCCCCCACTTGAGTGACATACCCGACAACGCGCCCATCGAACTCCTGCTCGAGAATCTTCTTGGCGACAACGCCAGCGGCAACACGGACTGTTGTCTCACGGGCACTCGAACGTCCACCACCTCGATAATCGCGAAACCCATATTTTGCGTCGAAGCTGTAGTCAGCATGTCCAGGACGGTAGACGTGCTGGATGTTGCCATAATCCTTGCTGCGTTGATCCTGATTACGAATCAAGATTGCAAGACTCGTTCCCGTCGTACGGCCTTCAAACACGCCAGAGAGAATCTCGGGCGTATCCGATTCGTCGCGTTGGGTAACGATATGGCTTTGTCCCGGTCGCCGACGGTTGAGATCGACAAGCAAATCTTCGACGGTCAGCGGAATTCCCGGAGGAACACCATCAATAATGACGACATTCGCCGGCCCGTGACTTTCGCCAGCCGTTGTGATCCGAAACGCTTGTCCAAATGAATTTCCAGTCATGATGTCATCGATTGTATCGAACAACGTTCGAGCGGTCAGTGATGCACGCGGGTTGCGACCACATTTTCGGAAATTCGGCTACGGAAACGTTGCACCCGTTACAGAACTCAGTTATTTCGATTTGGCTTTGCGTTCGTAGACGAACGGAAATGGTCGCTGCTGGTCGATGCACAGGTAGGCCTTTAGCGTTCGAAACGGTCGGCCTCCGCGAGTCATCTCGATTGAGGGGAGGGGCTGAATGTCGCGAAAATAAGGCTTGTATACGTCGCCAAGATTAGGTCTTGCTTCCTCGTCGATCAAGACTCCGTCTTGACCAAGCCAATCTTCCGGTCGACTCCAGAATGCGAAGCCACGGGCATCACCCTGATTATAGCAGGTGACGGGAATCCGGTTGCGAACGGCGAATGCCAATTCACCGCTGTCATACCAACGATCCGTGAACAAGAACGTGTTGGGGCGATCGACCAATCCACGCTGACGCAGTGTTTCACCAACCGATTCCCACCCACTGATTTCAATACAAGGGTCACGAAATGGAAATTTGATCAGACCGAATTTTGCTTGAACGAGAAACGCGACAGCGATCATCACGAGTGCCGTAGACATAAAGACCAGCCAGCGTCGAACAGCAACAGGTTCGCGATCTGAGCGCGACGCCCAGATCGACCCGACCATTGGAAACAGTGGAAGAAATCCAATCAGAGGCCAATGGGGTAGGATTGGACGAAAACAAGCGACAGCCGTGAAGAGGATCAGTGGCAAGAGCGACAGACAAAGTAGCAACCGATCGATTCCTGTCGCTGACGCGAGTTTGGGGACTCGAGTCACAAGTATCACCGCAAACGTAAACCAGATCCAGGGAAACAAGAACCCCATCGGGCCAAACAGCATCAGAGCCAAGCCACCCGGCCGAAATTCCAATCCAACAGCCCGAGAACTCTGAAACGCGAAGGAGGCCCAATCGTGTTGTGAATTCCAGATCAGAACGGGAATCAGTCCGAGGAATCCAATCCCTGCGGCCAGGTAAGGTCCGGGCTTCTTAAGATTCCAACGTGCCGAAGGGGTGACCAAAATATAAAAAACTGTTCCCAGCGGCAAGAACACCGCGTGATACTTACTGAGCATCGCTCCGGCGCAGGCGACGCCTACCCAGATCCAGGGAAGAAGTCGGCCAGGGGAACCGACAAGTGCCTCACTGACACCCCACATCGTCAGTAACGCAAAGAACAAAAGAGGACCGTCAGGCAAGACAAACGCACCTGCGGCTGCCGTGTAATAGGCACTCAAATTCAGAGCGAGCGTCGCGTAGAATCCTGCCAGCTCACCGTAAAAACGTCTGGTCCAACAGAAAAGGACCCACGTTGAACCTGCAAAAAGCAGAACAAACCCCAGTCGTACGGACAATGGATGGATCCAGCCGCCGCAAACCGCAATTCCAAATTTGGCGACAAACATCACCATCGGAGGATGGTCGAAGTAGCTCCAATCCGGATGAACCGTATAAAGAAAGTGATAGGCCTCGTCCTGGCCAGTCTCAAGACCAGCAGCCCAGGCCAGCCGGAGAATCATCGTCACAAGGATAAGCGTCGCCAAATTGCGTTGCTGGCTTCCTGCCATGCCTCAGATTCCTAAGTGTCATATTTGAGATTCGTCGAATTTCAACGATTTACGGAACCAAATGAGGTAACGAGCCTTGACTCTATATCTCAAATCTCAGATCTAATTAGGATGCAAACCAAACTATTCCAAAATCAAATCAACCTGATCGCTGGATTCCTCGCCTGAGGTACCATGATCCTTGATCAACTTGATCAGCCAGTCAAAAACCGTTGATCCATGTTCCGATTTCGCCTGTTTAATGTCATGTTCAATGGATGTCCGGTTCGATTTGTGGGCTGTTGAAAGACGGTGCTCAAGTTGGCGAACGGTCTCGGCAAAGCCGAGACGAACGCGTGATTGATCCGAATTCTTCCATCGAAGCACGAATCCGTTATCAGGCGTTGCCATTCCACCTCGAAGAATGTCGTTGAAGGCGTCGAGATTGCGACCCCATGCCCTTCCTGGGATCAAAACCCGCTCAATTTCATCATAGAACCCTTCCAGCGTAGTGAAGTTCGCACCATCAATCTCAAACGTCGGTTTCAGAATTCCAAGGATTTTGTCTTTTAAACCGGGTACGACTGATAACCCATTTCCACCGTAAATTGTCGACTTTCCACTCCAATCGACGAAATGTCCTCCAGCCTCTTCGACGATTGGTAATAGAGCCGCAGCATCCCAGGGATTCATCGCCGGGTCGATCATCAGTTCGGCTCGGCCGGTAGCAACCATCATATGCCCGAAACAGTCACCCCAGCCACGTGCCAGATGGACAGAATTCAACAGTGTTTCGAGTTCCGTCCAACGATTGATCTTTTGCCATCGAGTGACATTCGTCGTGCAGAACGTCGATTCTTCCAGTTTTGTTGTTGCTGCAACGCGGGCACGACGAGGTTCGAGATTACCAATTTGCCACCATGCACCGCTTCCTCGTGCCGCATAAACGACTTCATTCAAGGCTGGAAATCGGCAGACGCCAATTACGCATCGCATGTTGTATTCAACGCCGATTAATGTCCCAAACAGCGGAACGCCATGAATGAAGGATTTGGTTCCATCGATGGGATCAAGAATCCAGCGAAATCCGGTCGTTCCGGGTTGATCAGGAAATTCTTCACCGAGAATTGCATCGTGAGGGAATGAAGCAGCTAATCGCTCGCGAATCAGCAGTTCCGCACCCCTGTCCGCTTCGGTCACAGGGCTGGCGTCACCCTTGCGTTCGACCGCGAGATCCGCCGTCTGGTAATATTTGAGAATCAACTCGCTGGCTTCTCGTGCCACGCTTAGTGCGAAGTTAAGACGAGGAGTCAGTTCCGAAGAACCAGGATCTACTTTGTCAGGGGCGGAGGCTTTCGACTGAGTCACGAGCAAGTTCCAGAATCTGTATACGTGGAAACCGATTTTGCTGAAGATTAACGTCGAAATGGATTTCGAGCGACTCTCAAACCCCGAATTGTTCTGATCATCCTTTTTTTTGGTTTGGCACCGGTGTTCAGACGCTGCAAACCGAAGAAAAATGTGATCAACCTGAGAGTTTTGGTGAACTCGATTGTCGAGTCGGAACCGTCCCTTTAACATATCGGTTCAATTTGGTCGTAGATTCGTTGAAGGACGGTTAACATGCAGTTTGAGACTCGATGTGTCCATGTAGGTGTCGATAAAGATTCGACTTTTAATAGTGCAACAACCCCGATTTACCCATCGTCCACCTTTCGCTGGGATGATCTGAAAACGCATCGCGGGTTCGATTACACGCGAAGTGGGAATCCGACTCGTCGGGCCCTCGAAGAGAACATCATCGCGTTAGAGGGTGGAATCGATTGCCGTGCAACATGCACGGGAATGTCTGCGATTACGGCAACGATGCATCTGTTCCAGCCCGGCGATCAGATTATTGCCGGACACGATATCTACGGCGGAACCTATCGACTGTTCGATTCGGTTTTCCGCAGCATGGGTCTCGACTTTGTTTTCGTTCGCATGGGTGACCCCGAGCAGGTTCGTAAGGCCATCACACCGAAAACGAAGTGCATCTGGATCGAAACCCCAAGTAATCCCCTACTAAATATCGTTGACATCGCTGCAATCACCGCGATTGCAAAAGCCGCCGGGCTGATCACGATCGCCGACAACACGTTCCTTTCGCCCTATTGTCAGCGACCATTTGAGCATGGCGTTGATGTTGTCGTCCATTCGACTACCAAATATTTGAATGGACATTCAGACGTGGTTGGCGGTTGTGTCGTCACAAACCAAAAAGTCCATGCCGATAAAATCAGCTACATTGTCAATGCCTTAGGCCTTGCCTGCTCTCCGTTTGACGCGTGGCTTGTTTTACGCGGAATCAAAACGCTCGGCCCCCGAATGGAAGCTCATCAGCGCGGTGCTATGGCTCTGGCAAAATTCCTCGATTCGCATGATCGAGTGAAACACGTCTATTACCCGGGACTTGTTGATCACCCCCAACACGAATTGGCCAAAAGGCAACAGTCCGGGTTTGGTGCCATGTTAAGCTTTGACGTTAACGGGGGACGACCGGCTGTCGAAAAAATTGTCAGCCGACTGAAGCTGTTTCAACTGGCGGAATCGCTAGGTGGCGTCGAATCATTGATCGAATACCCCGATTCCATGAGCCATGCCTCAATGACCGAACCAGCTCGCCGTGAGGCAGGAATCACCGATTCGACATTGAGAGTCTCCGTCGGCATCGAACATCCAGACGACTTGATCGCTGACTTTGCGAATGCTCTTTCGGAATAGATTTCTTGGTCGAAATTCAGTCTCATCAAATGTCAGGTCATGAAAATCTGCATGGCCTGACAGTCATTTTCAAAATTTGCCCTTAGACACTCCGGCAATCGTCCAAATCAAGCGTCATACAGACACCCCGCTGAACTCATTCGCCCTTGCATGACCTCTCGAAGTTCCTCGCGAATTTCATTTGCAAGTGCGGAATGTCCGGCTCGGTGTGCGACTCGGTCACGTAGCCTCCTCAGTTTTTCGACGAGTGACCCCGATTCGAGAGACCTCGGACGATAAGGATCATCTGGCGTCTGAATCGGTAGATAAATCGACCGGTGAACACGAGGTCGACCGACAAGAATCATATCGAGAATGGCCAGCAGCCAGCGTGAATTCTGCGGTCCGGACGGTTCTTCCAACACCTGCCGCAAATCACCGAGTAGCAAGTACTCGAGTTCGCGATTCTCCACATTTGAGGATTCGTAATGAGGGGCAGCGGCAATCATCGGATTTGTTCTGTTTTTCGTTCATTTTGGACATTACTAAAAGAGAGAACAAGCAATCAGCGTGCCGTACGGACGTCCTACGTGTCGTAAATACAAATCCGCTCCAATGTCCAGCTGAAAAAACTGATCTGTTCGGAAATGTGCGGTAAACCGAATCAGTTTTTCGTTGAGTACTGCTCCGATCGCAGGCAGTGTTTCACTAAGGTTGGGCGGAACCGATGTGTCTAACAAAAAAATCGCCGTCGTGGAACCGAGGGGGTGGCTCAACGACGGCGACGTAGGAAAAGGCTCAACAAACAGTCGGATTATGCAGTCTCTATTGAAAGTCTTGGTGCTCGTATCACTGCATTTTTTTGCCGGTCGAAATCCCGAAAAGTATCACATGGTGGGTCATCTCAGCTGTCGTTACGGGACAGGCCAGCTTGCCGGAAATCAATTCTCCCCTGAAGCAATTCATTCCATTCCGCCGAGCCTTTTCCAATCCCTTGAAGTTCGCCGGTGCGTCGTTCGCGGGCTCCTGAGTTATCGGGTGACGAGTTATTCAAGTTCAACCGTTCGGGCGAGATGCATGTGAAATCACTTGTTCCCGGCATTCCTAGCAATCTCAGTAAGTCGAATGCGTCAACTTTTCCGGCAGCTCACAGATTTGTAACGTCTCGCCAAAAAAACGTTCAAAATCATCGTTTTCCGAAACAAAACAGCCATTCCTGACGTTCGCTACCTGAACCTTTACCCACTCGCAAAAAAATCTCGCCTCCGCAAATCGCGGGACTCGGAAACGAATCACTGCCAATTTGATTCTCGGCGATCAAATCGAACCGTTCAGGCGTCGCTCGAACGACATACATCGTCCCCATTTCGTTTGCCCAATAGATGTTTCCGTTAGCCAGAATCGGTGAAGCGCTAACAGGTCCTTTCAGCCGCTCTTTCCACATCTCTTTACCATCTGATCCCCGCCAGCAAAAAATGACTCCGTTACCGGTCAGTGCATAGAGGTGCCCGTTATAGGCGAGCATCGATTGCTCGTAACACTTTTGCCCGTTACGCCACAGGACCTCAGCGCTGCCATCGGCTTTCACTGCCAACGTTTCTGCCTTCGGATAACCACCACTCGCAAACACGATGTCGCCGTCCCAGACCATCGTACCGCAGGTCGCAAACGTCGTTCCTTCGGTCGACCATAATGGCTTTCCCGTTGTCGGATCATAAGACCAAACCTTTTGAGCACCACTCATCAACATCTGGTCCTTACCAGCCACATGAGCGATGACGGGAGTCGAAAAGCTGATCATTGTCGGTCGAGGTTCCTGCCAGATCCGATCCCCAGTCTTCCGATCGAGCGCGGTCAAAAAACTGTCCCCGTCGTACTCCGCCGAAATAATCACGGAATTCTCATAGATGATGGGCGAGGGAGCATACCCGTATTCGTAAGTCCGAGGTCGAAAGCGGCAAACGTCTTTTTCCCACACCACCTTGCCGTCAAAATCGAGCGAGACCGCAACAACCTTGTCATGATGATAAAATGCCGTAAACAATCGCTCGCCGTCACTGGCCACTGTTGCTGTTGCTTCCGTGTTTTTGGCGTGATTCTTCTCTGGAAATCCGCCTTGATTCACTTCCTTTTGCCAAATCTGTTTCCCAGTCTGGCGATCGAATGCCAGCACATAATGGATTTTCTCTTTTGTATCGGCCGTGGTAAGAAAAACTCGATTCCCCACGACTGTCGGAGATGAATGTCCACGACCCGGCACGGGAACTTTCCAGACGACGTTGTCCGTCTCGCTTAAAGTCGTCGGAACAGGGACGTTGTCCGCGAAGCCGTTTCGCTTCGGACCACGCCACCATGGCCAGTCACGTTCAGCAGAAAGTCGAGGAAAGCCGTCAATCCCCTTCTCTTCAGCAGTAACCGATGACAGCGTACACATCGCGCAGATACAGGCGCAAACAAAAACATGTCGAATTGACAACCAATTCATTTGGAAATCTCCTCTAGAACAGACTCTCTGAAAAAATCGATTCAGTGAGCCGCCGGAGGCGTATCCTGAAATGCTCGGTTCCGGAACAGAAAATCAACAATATTTCCTTCGTGCGGTTGCAGCCAGTTCAATTGAACCGTCTTCACCGGCCCGATATTCAATCGATCGATATTTGTCGCGTCGAGCAACTGCTGCTTGAACTTCGCGTCGTCAGTCAACGCCGTACCAACCAGCGTCTGTTTAATTTGAGCAATCATCTTGTTCTGCGGACACTCAACCACAGACACGAACGGGAACATGTATTCGGTATTGGCCAACGGCACGTCAGGCCCCGTGCAATGAACGACGGTCGGACGCAAATAGTCGCAGCGTTCTCGTTTCTCCAGACGTGGTCCATTTCGATACTTTGCCGTCATTTCCGTCACGCCATCTGCCTGACAGCCTTCGTCGATTTGAGCATTCATCGCTTCGGCGGCACCCGGAGTTGTAAATGCGGCCAACGAGGATTTCGGGTCGTTCGGCGGCAGCGGTACGACTGGTCCAAGCCGTTGAGAGATCGCATCAGCGATCTCGCGAGTGTGTCTTGATGCCCAGATCCCGCTGGCGTTGATACAACTTCGTCCGCTGTTCGCAAACACGCTGTCAACCATCAGATCCAGGTAGTCTTCCCAGCGATCAACCACATCGTCACCGAGAATTACTTTTGAAAAACCGGGCCCATGAACCGAGATTTTTGGATTTCCAGCGTGTTGATCAACAGTCGTCTGGCCACCGAAGATCATCGCCCGCTGGCAATCGGTCATGACGGCCCCACCGACATCGTGTCCGCCGGGATACACGGAAATCGCTTCTCTCGGTAAACCCGCTTTAAAGAAAGCTTCTGTGATTCGGTATGGCGTCCAGAACTCTTGCGAACCTGGCTTGATGCACAAACCGATCTGCATCGGAATTGCCGGAAGCCACAAAGTATGCACCCCGGGCGAATTATTCGGCAAAACCATCCCGAACACAGGTGTCGTCGCCTGATAAGAAACCATTACTCCGCGAGATTCTTTTCCATACCCTTTTTCAAGGATTTCATAAGGCAATCCCCGAGTCAGTGCATCAAGTACTTCGTCCATATGACCAAGCACAAAAGCGTTCTTCCGCATGTTTGCGGCGCACATATTCTCGGGCAGCCCGGTCGTTGCCGATTGCAGACGGCAAAATTCTGCGGGTGACAACGAACCATTACCGCATGGAAGCGTCTCTTCCAGGTACATCCGTGCGGCCGCTTTGCAAATGTCGATCAGCTTGGCAATCGGAACAGCTCGCAGCGCATCGCGAGCTTTCTGGGACTTCTTCAAGTCCAGCTTCACCATCGCCCCAGTTGCCTGATGTAACTGAGCGACCGGTTCACCCGTGTCGAAATGGACAACGGGCTGCTTTTCCATCGATTCGTAAGTCTGACCAAATCGAAGAATCGGAATATCAAACATCGTGATTTCTCAAGTAGGGTAAACACAGGCGAAAGTCGACAGAATAGGTCCTATAGGTCTTGTACGACCCATAGGACCTAATTCTTCTCTTTCAAAAAATCAATAAACACCAACGGTCGTTGTTTTCGCATATTCATGGAACGGTCGCGTGCCGCTGATGCCATCCCAAGGGTATTTTTCATGAGGCTTTTCACGTTCGCCTTCATCCCGTTCCATGAAACCGGGGATGAATAATTCTTTGGTCATTGTGTACAGCTTCACCCGGCCAGTCTGACCATAACCGACGACTTGATTGTAATCCTTGAACTCGACGGTCTCGATCACCGCCCGAGGCTGCGGCGCGTAGTAGGTGATCTTGTAGTTGTCGGCAGGATCAAACGGCTTGCCACAGGCCAGGCCCATCAGCGTATTGCCGTAGGTCGGAGTGATATAGACATCCGGTCCGAGCAGTTCTTCACGACAGGTGCGATACCATTGAGGCGTGAATTCGGTTCCCCCAGCGAAAATTCCTTTAATACCCGATTCAGCGATGCTCGTTCCATCGTCGAGCAATCGCATCGCCAGTGCTTCCAACAGCTTTGGTGTCATAAACGCACATTGAATGTTGTGGTTGGCCGAAAGAATCGTCACTGCCTGATCGATCACGTGTTCTTTGTAGTCTTCGGCCTCTTTAATTTTCCCCTTTTTCAGCAGCTTGACCACCCAGCGGGGATCAAGATCGACACAAAAACTGATTCCGCCTCGATACTGTGCCAGATGTTCGACAGCCAACCGCAACCGCCGAGGACCGGACGGGCCAAGCATCAGCCAGTTGGCGCCACGAGGAAAATATTCGTCAGGAAGGGTGTCACTGAAATTCTCGTAATCGATCCAGTGGTCTTCGATCACCATCCGGCTTTTCGGAATTCCAGTCGTTCCGCCAGTTTCAAATACATAAGCAGGTTTTCCTGCCAGCCCTTTCGGAATCCAGCGGCTGATAGGACCACCTCGCAGCCAGTCATCTTCGAAATGCGGGAACTTTTTCAAATCGTCGAAGCATTTGACCTCTTTTAAAGGGTCAAAATTGTAGGTTGTGGCTTTTTCGAGCCAGAACGGGCTTCCGGTCGATTCATGGAAATGCCATTGCACGTTTTCATAGGTATGGGCATCGAGTTGTGCTTTGGCTTTGGCGGCGAGTTCGGCAAGTTGGCTCACGGCAGGACTTTCTGTAGCGGAAGGACGAAATCATTCGCGTCAGAATCATAGTGGTCTTGGAAACGAATTCAAACTCTTAGACCCCAGGGAAGTCATCAAACCAAGCGATTCCCATGGATGAACCCAGAGATCTAGCGATCTCCCTGACGAGCCGTGGACGTTAATCCACGGATTCTTTCCAGCCGCAACCACTGACGACAACCGCAATACGACAAACAAAGCAAAGATGTTCTCGACGCCCTTAAAAATCAAGAACGGAGTATCGTTTCTCAACGTTTGGAAGATGCTCAAGAAATAGTCTTCTGCCGACCCGAGCAGCCGTGTCATTACCCAGGTTGACATTCAGGTTACGGCCGGAAAAAGAGCTACCTGAGTTAACTGCGTGCCGCGTGTATAAGCAAATCGTCGATACACGAACGTATGCCGTTGGAAACTGTAAAACGGCGTAGCGCACGAAGCATTTCGGGCGGGAATACACACGCGGTAAAATGGCCTTCGGCGTTCTGCCGTTTACAACAAAGGACCTGTGTTCCCGTAGCGATCCTGTGAACGGTGGGTGTGTCCCTCGAATCGTTCGTCAATTCGTAATCGAATCGGACTGTTAATCGAGACTTGAGGTCTGTCATTCGCATTTTCAAACGAATTCGGTCCGATGCAGCGATGCGAGCGTCATCCACAAGGGAAAGTCCAACCTGATTGGTATGCAGGGCCAAGGTTCCTCCGGCCACGGATTTCAGGAGTTCTGGTGCGTGTTCAGACAGGAACCGTTCGCGGCATTTCCCTTGCCAGCGGACCAGGTCCAGAGCACTGAGGTGGCCGTCTTTTTGAACAGCAGTCATCGGCACGGGAAATTCCATGACATAGGCGGGTCCGCACGGCTCAGCCGTTTCACACTCAGCAGGAAATAAGCCCCATTGGGTTTCACGGTCGACAATCGTGAAACATTGATGGCCGGTGACCAGAACCGCCGCCGCTTCGGATGATCCCGGCCTGGGAAGTCTGCGAATCTCAAACGTCAGCCTTTGTAAGCCCTCTATTGTTGCATCGGTGGCGATTTCCACTTCGAGAGCGTCACCTAGTGCGGCACCAGTCGGGTCATGGAATTTCAGTCCGAGCTCCGCAACAATCAAACGCCGGACCCCTCGAAAGAGGTCGGCGTAGGTGTCGTTAGCGGTCTCTTTCAACCAATTATCGCGACATTCATTTTGCCAGCGCACAAAGTTTGCGTAATAGACATTACCAACGAGGTTGGTGTCTTCAAACGTGATCTCCGGGTGGCTGACGTATCGATTCAATTGGTTTCCTCAGCTTGCCGCAACCGCTTCCAATTGTGGTTTTCTCGGCTGTCCTGACATATTGCGATTTTCACTGGTTGGTGGTTTCCGTGCCGGTTGACGGCTCCCGACTGCGATCAACAGGCCACGAACGACGGTGACAAGAGTCAACGCCAGGAAGAGACCGTAGACTTCGTGCAACAACTGAAGAACGGCGTACGCGAATGCGACGGAGGCACCGAACAGAACTTGTCGGCCTTGAGCAATCGGTGTCGTTGCGGGATCGGGAATCATATAGAGCGTAAACAGAATGAATCCCGCGCTCGACATCGGCATCAGAGGCACATACCAGTTATTCCCCGCCAGCCAGGCTCGGAATAACCCCTGCACGACGAATGCCACCATCCAGGCAAGACAAAGTGTGATCCGACCGGTCGCAAAGCCGTGAACGATGATCCCCGTGACCAGGATAATGGCAGGCAAGGCCCAATGCCAGAACCCGGTGATGTTCTCGGTAAACTGGTAAGGTGGAGCCTGACCGACCGAGGGAAACAACAAGAGCGTCGACACGATCCCAAAATTCGAGGGATTAAGAAAGTGCGTCAGGGCACCGTTCGCCAACCGAATTCGTAACAGAACCTTGGATGCAATCGAGACCACTGCGGCAAAAATGATTGGCGCGAGTCGATCATTGGGATAGAGCAGCATGGCACAAGCAAAACCCGAGATCGCAGGCGCTGGCAGAAAATTGATGAAATTCGCGACCGAACCTGAGAAGCGAGGCTTTCGACCCAGACTGCGGGCATCAACCCATTCCAGCAGAAGCTGCGTCGCACAAGCGGCCAGAACAGCAACAACGGGATGAGCCCACGCCTGCTCAAACCCCAGGAAGGTATGTCCCGCAATATTCCACGCGGTCATCAGGATCATGAAATACCACAAAGCAAACAGCCGACGCCCGGGGCTTTGTTTCGGATACAAAAAGACGGTGGCGATATTCGATGTGGTGCTCACTGGGCACCTCCTTTCTTAGTGGTGCCAAATACAATTGTATGCCAGCCTGGCGAGAACTTCTTGTCCGCCGTTTGCAACGTCCCATCAATGGCTCGCCAACGAAGCTCGACTTCGAACTGTTCGTCTGGTGAACGTTCTCCGAGACCAAAGTGAATCGCCTGGCTGCCATGACCCGAGTGGCCACTGCCACCATCCGATTGCACGATTTGGATGGTTCCATCAGGCATCTTCAATCGGGCGATCGCACCGATTGCCCGACGAGTCTTTGGCAGATTCGTCGACGGGCCTGGCTGGATGGTTAAGGGTCCCTTGTCGTCTGGATCGAGTGGCAGAAAAACGTGTAATCCTAAAAAGGCATTTTGGGGCGAACTGTTATTATGAAACATGACTGAGGGTGCATACTGGTTCGCGTAGACGAAATCGAGTCGGCCATCACCATCGACATCCGCCACGGCGATCCCCCGTGTGTTAAACGCGTCGCCGATTCCGAGATCACTGGCAATGTTCACAAAACGACCCGAAGCGGATCTCGCATAAAAGGGATTTGTGTTGTACCCACTGAGGTCGGCAGTCGGGGGCTGAAATTTCGGCCAGAAAGTGGGATCGTGAATCAATTGGTCGTTCGTCGTTCCGAGCGCCTGCAATTCCGGCCAGCGATTGATGCCATGTTTGAGGAAGCCAAGGTCATAGAGTGCCTTGTCGATCGTTGAGAGTTTTGCACCCTCAGGAATTGTCCCTTTCGCAAAGCCTGTCGCCTGAATTGCTTCCAGTTTTCCGTCGTTATCAAAATCAACCAGCCGACTGTCCCAGCCCCAGCCGCTACGAGAAAGTCCATAGCGTTCGCTGTTCTGAACATAGGGGGCGACCCCTCGTTTGAAATCTTCAATTTGACCGGTGCTGGTCCACAAGAAATGGCTCTCTTGTAAGGCCCATTCGTCTGCGATGTTGCTGACATAGATGTCGAACAACCCGTCACCGTTCACGTCGCCAAACCCCATTCCCATTCCCTTGAACGAATCCTTACCCAGGACAAAGGATTTTGGTGTTGTAAATGTTCGAACACCTTCGCAGAGTTCGAACTTGGGGTCGCCCGGTGTCGACCGGTTGTGCAGCAGACGGTCGGGACCAAAATCGTGGGCCAGATAGATCTCGGGAAGGCCATCCAGGTCGAGGTCTGCCGCTCCTGCCGCCAGGACCCAGCCTTTACCGCAATGTCGTTCCAGAGCATCGCTGCGGTTTTTAAATTGTGGCAAGCCAGCGGGAGCAGATTGCCAAAGGAATAGTTTTGCTCCGCCTCCATTTTTTGCTTTCGACTTCCCTGCGTGCATGACGGTGGCCACGCCGGTTCCCTTTACATTCAAGATATCCGCGCCATCTTGAAAGAAATTGCCAATAATCAGATCAAGATGCCCGTCGCCGTCGATGTCGGCCTGCGTGGCGGCATGCGTAAACCACCGCTGGGGTTCCTCTCCCGGCTCAGGAGGAAGCAATTCCTTTGGCTCGAACGAAAGATCCTGCAGTTGCAGATCTGGCTTTCCCACAAAATGAGGATTTTCCCCATTATCAATTTGCGCGTTGTTTGTGCCTTCCTCTTTCGCAGGGGGGGTGACCTTGTCTAGAGGAAACACCGGCTGCCGCATAAACAGGATTGGTGTCCGTCCCCAATAGTAAACCAGGACGTCTACGTTCCCATCTTCGTTGAAATCACCCACAATTGATCCAGTAGGTGACATCGTCTCCTCATTGTAGGGGAGACCCCGTGCGGTCAATGTGAATGGCGCGAAGCGGTCGCCCGTTCCAGGACACGGTTGGACAACGATTTCATTGATTCGAGTATCGACGAGCAGCAGATCGTTTTCGAACCCGTCACCATCGAGATCAGCCAACGTTGCCGCCGCACCCGTGGCCGAGATCCAGGATTTAATCCGTTCCAGGCTGGGATGAACCTTTCGCGTCGTCCGAAGCGGCCCGGCGTCGAACGGAGCAATCGAGACGACTTCTCGCTGAAATTTGAATCGCACGGAAAGCGCTTCTCGATCGACGGAACTGATCTGCGGTTCACGAGCGAAGTAGTAAGCGACAAGAACCAGAGCCGTCGCGACCAACTGACTGGCCCGAGCTTTTACAAACATGATGGAATTCCCTCAGTAAGGAGATCGCGAATTTGTGATCGCCAAGTTTCGTATGCGGGTACGATGCTTGAGTCAGTGACCGTGGGCGGGATTGCGGTGTAGGTCAGGCGAGCGGCCTCGGACGCCGACATGCCACAGGCGATCTGGCAGGTCCGTTCGGTGTGTTCGGCTGGAATGCCAGCCAATTCCCGTGCCTCGGCACCAAAGGTGATCCCCTGCCGGAAATGAATAACGTGTGAACCAGCACTGCGCATTAGAGATTCAACTTCTTCGGCAGTCGGCTTTCCGGCATATGCACAAGCGAGACCCACACCGCTCCACAGATCCGCTTGTCGATCGGGTTCGAATCGTTCGATCAAGTCCGCCGCACGAACGGCGTCTGCACACGACACAAACCAGAGACATCGCCCCAGTCCCTGGTCAAACGCACGTGACGCGTAGCCCTCAAACTTGGGTCTGCGCCCGGTATCGGGTCCCCACTTCTTCCAATGAAAATAGCCTTCGTGAAAGCCATAACCATCCAGAACCAGCCATTTTAGCAGGGGGTCAAAATTGGAAATGAACTTTTCGGGTCGAGATCGTAACCAGGGAAGGCGGGCCACAACCCAACCCAAACCGACGTGGACGACATACTTATGCGGCTGGCCAGGTCCGTCGACAAACTCTTTCCAGCGGAACTTTTTCCCGAACGAAAGTGCATCAAGCAGCCCCAAGCCCATGGCCGCCCCTTCATAGGCAAACCCTTGATATTCGGAGCCAACCTGAGCAAGAGAATCGGTCATTGACTTCGACATGCCCGAGTCAACCGCCCCGTGATAGCCGCGCAGAAAAGAACGTCCAATCCCTTCAAGATGCGATTGAGCAACCGGAGAACCCGACGGAAAACCACGACGACGAAAGGTGGTCTCCCTTTCGTCGATGTGAAACAGAGGATTTCGAAGGAGATCCCAGAGATTCATAAACGACGTCTTTCAATCCTTTGTTCGCCCGAAAACGTATTGAGCACAAATGCCCAGCCCCCCTCCGGGCAACGGTGTGAAGCATCTTTCGCTCAAGAAACCATTGGTTCCTCGAAACACCTCGGCACTGCTTGAACGTCTTCGGTCAAGCAGTGCCGAGGCGCAAACCGAACTCAGATGCAAACAAACTGCGTCGCTAAAGACGCTAGAGTGGCGTTGCTTCAGACCAAAGTAGCCATCATCGCTCCGCGTGATGAGCATTGTTCGGGAACCCGTCATATTCCGATCTGCTCGTTTTCAAAAAAGGATTTCAAACGACGTATTTATTCCAATGTTAAGGCAACGCTTGAGTCGTTTCCGACGCATGCTCATCACGCGGAGCGATGATGGCTACTTTGAAAGAGAGTTTGTAACGTGACTCGATGAGTCACGTTTCAAACTCGAAGAAGTCCGAAGCAGTGTCACAACAAAATGAAACCTACCAACCAACCCGCCGCATGCGCACGGCGGGTCGGATCGTTTAGAAAGACTGCCAATACTTTTAAAGCCGTAACGCGAGACAGCGCCCTATTGAACCCCTGCGCACATCAGGCTCATTCGAAGTCATGCACCAAAGTCATTGGGTTTTCTCGTTCACGCAGAAAGCGGCGTTACTTAATCCCTATGCCTTCTTACGTCGGATCGCGAAGTAGCTGACCATCGTAGCACCAGACAAAAGCAATGCGACACTACTGGGTTCAGGGACCGATTGAATGCTCTCGACAACGTGTACCGTGCCGCCACCCGCATCGTGGTAGGCAGGGCCAGTAATCCAAAAATTGTTATCTTGATTTACGCCGGCGATAATCGTGCCTGGATTCCACGGCCCAGGGGTTGTTGCCCAAGTTCCGTGTCCTGTGAAGTGCTTGACAATGTCTGTGTACACCACTGATCCTGTAGGGGAACCCGCATGAATATCAATGTGAACAAAGAAATCATTGGTCCATGTACCGCCGGTATCGCTCGTGCGCGTAATATCAATAGTACCTGTCGACGCATAATTAGGATCGAGCGTTGCAAACAAGGCGTCGTCTTGCGTTTTGAGTGAAATCGCTGCAACGGTTATTGCCGAAACATGGTGATCGCCGTCATTTACAAGCGTAAACGACGGGTCAGTACGTTGAATGATGGTATCGGTAGCGCCAACATATTGGCTACCAATCGAGCCGCCAAAGTTGAAGTTCGTCAGCGGATTCGATGTGAACGGTATTGGAGACGCATTTGGTGGCGCTGGCGGTACAAAATAAGCAGTTTGCGTCTTCATTTCGTCATAACCAGGATTAATCGTAATCGATCCAGCCTTCACATCCGCAGATGCGAGACAGACGACGCCGGTAGCCAGGAGCGCAGCTTTAAACCAACGACACATTGAAAAAACCATCTTTTACCCTTTACAGAAAACAAGGAGGGGTGGAACAACACGTTCGTGAAATCGATTTGAAGCATCGCCGTCACATCTCTTTGAAAGAGTGGTCGGATGGAACCGAACGCGACGGCACCACAAACTGAAATTCACGCCCGAGTAACACAAAACAAACGATCAAATTTGCAATGAACGCGAGGAAAAGCTCGCCCGAAGGCAAACGCCGGAAACGGACGCAGAAGAATTCGAAGAATTACCGTGAAACGCTTAGTTGCCTCCTTGAGTGTGTGGTGAAGAAGATTCGCTTACCTCAATCTGTGCCGTTATGTAGCTTAATAGACCTTGAATCGTGACCAGTTCCGCGTAGTCTTCTTCAGGGATGTCGACCCTTAAATGTTTGCGGATTTCGATCACGAAATCCAAAAAGTCCATGCTGTCCATCGTCACTTGTTCGCTGATCGGTAGGTCGTCGTCGAGATCGTCTGTTGCGACGTCGTCTCGTAAGACCCCTCTCAGAATCCGCAACAACTCCGTTCGCAGAGCCGCTCGATCCTGGTTTATTACATCAACCGACATTATGTTGTCTTCCTTATGGTGATCGATGGCAAAGTGCGTACGAGATGGATGACGCGATCGATTTCATCGCGTCAAAACGGACTCCATTGCGACCGTCGCAAAACGACTGACGAATTAATTCCTAACATGCCGAAAGAGTTCACTATGCCGAAGGGAAACCGACCGATCTCGCGCGGCCTTCGCGTCACCAATTGTGGCAGGTTGCACCGTGGGTCCGGTTCGTCAAGGTTGATCGTGGGATGCACCAGACCATCCTGAAACGCCGAGATCAACGCAATCGCTTCAAGCGAACCGGCAGCCCCCATCGTGTGGCCAATCAGGCTTTTTGTATTGGTAATCGCGAGCGTCGATCGATCACCAAAGACGGCTTGAATCGATTCGCATTCCGTCGCATCCCCACGATCGGTCCCGGTCGCATGCGTTCCGATGTAACTCACTTCGTGTGGACCGATGCCGGCTCGTTTCAAAGCGAGTTGGATACATTGCACCTGACGTTCTGCGAGTGGGTTCACCAGGTCACTGGCATCGGAATTCATGGCATAGCCTGCGATTTCCGCATAGATCCGGGCGTCGCGGCGTTTCGCATCGGACAGACGTTCCAGCACAAATACGCCGCCTCCTTCGGAGACAACGATGCCGTTGCGGTGTTGATCAAACGGCCGAGAGGCCTTGGCCGGATCGGCATGTCGTGCTAAGGCCCGTTGACTTTGGAAGCTTGCAAAAATGCCGAACGAGCGGATGCTTTCAGAAACTCCGCCCGCTATGGCCACGTCGATTTCACCAAGAGCCAACAGTTGCGCACCGTGGATCAGGCCCGCATTCCCTGCCGCGCAGGCGGCTCCGATCGTCAGGTGAGGCCCTGTAATTCCCAAGTTGATCGAAACTTCGCCAGCCGGATTGTTGGCCACCGTTCGCGAATTGTGATAATTCGACCACGTCCCCAGGTCGTTGTTGTATTGGGCCAGTTCGTGGATCTGGTTTTCTGTTTCGACATTCCCGTGTTCGGTGATACCCAAACAGATACCGACGCGGTCCAAAGGGACCATCGCCCAATTCAAGTCCGCATCTTTCACTGCCTCGTTTGCACAGTGAATCGCAATGGAACCCGCTCGTGTTCCTTTTCTTCGCATGGCGGGTCGTTGAAATCGGAATTCATCAAAATTGCAGACCCCTGCTGGTACACTTCCCAAGTGCCGTGTTTCAAAGGCGACGACCCCTGATCGTCCTTTGAGGAGTGCATCGCGATACTCCGAACGACAGCAGCCATTCGGAGCAGCAAGCCCAATCCCGGTGATCACGATGGGGTCGCAGGAATTCATTTCCAACCAAAAATCATAAGGTGCATGTTCATTGAAATAACACTCGCCACCAATAGAAAAGCGATGTCGACGCCATCAAAATTCAGGATGATTAGCACGTTCAGAAATTGCCGAACGGCAAATGACACGAACGGACAATTGATAACGCCGTGGCACTTGGATACGAGACGGGACACGATGACACCGTGTCGTTCTCATCAAAGGGCGAACCGAACTCAGTAAAAAGTTTGCCGTCCATGAGGAATTGCGTGTCGAATACACGTCTTAGCAACGCGCATGCTACCCGCTTCCGCAACATCGTGTTGCTTCTATTAAGTCACAACAAAGGCATCGCCATTGAAAACGGGAACTACATTAAAAACTGCTGCACGATCCGCTTGGCGCAATCAGATCGTCAATCAATACATCCAGTCTGCCCAGTGCATTGCAAATGGCGGTTACGAAGCACCACGGAAATTTGGAGTTGAAGATCTCGTCATCCACTATATGTCTTGATTAAAAAACGAGGAGCGCAACGCGAATTTCGAACAAAATGTTAAGTTTTCTTAAAATTGAGTTTGCTGCGGTCTCGCAGCAAGAGGCGAATGCGGCCGATCATTCGGACGATATGCATGCGGATCGCAGCTTCGCTGGTTTCCAGTTCGTGCGCAATCAATTCGGTACTTCGCCCTTCGAAGTATTTCCGTTGGATCAGAATCTTGTCTCGCTCCGGAAGCAGCTCGAGAAGTTGACGTATTTGATATGCCTCTTCTTCCTGTTCGCACATTGTTTGCGGTGAGATCTCGACTGTACCAATTTGACGAACGACAGAACTGGCATTTGATTTCTCAATGCCAAGCCGATCGCTTGATTCGCGACAGACGCTTCGCCTGGCCGCCTTCACGTGAGCTCGATGGATAATGCCAAGATGCTCTTTCGCGATTTGCTTCAATCGTGCCTTGAACGGGATTGGGCAAGGCTGCGCGAGTTCCACAAGATGGTTGGTTACGTATAGCAAAATCTCTTGAACGATATCATCGACATCGATACGCGCAGAAACTCGACGGTCAAAATGTCCTTGAACATACCTCAACAGCGGCGACTGAATCACCTCGAGCAGACTCCACAGAGCATGAACCGACCCATCGGCTGCGAGTCTCAACAGGGCATCCAAGTCGAGTTCAGAATTTTGCATGAAAGGGTTCTTGCTCGCTTAACGCGGCTTTCACTGGCTTAGGCGCAGTCGATCAAAGTGGTTGGCAGTGACCGCAATTTGTATTCCAATGTCAGAACGGAAAAAAATATTTGCCGAACTTATTCAACGTGAAACTTCATTGGAAGGAATGGCGTGGACTTACCTTTGAGAGTGTGCCAGGCTCGTTGTAGCCACCCGCTTTGCGAAGCTGTCTGCTATCTACAAGAACGTTGAAATACGCGTTCCCGGACAAAAAAAGGAAGCGTTTTCAGAATTTGTGGTGAGTGAGAATCCAAAACGCCACCAGAAACATGAAAGTTCAATTTACATTCGTTACGGCGAAAGAATTCCTGAGCTGATGAACAATGTACGACTTAACCAGTGCTGGAAAAAAAAGGCCAGAAGGACGATTTCTGGTCAACACCTTTTTGCGGACTCGAGGATTTGTCGAGCCTGATGCCTCAGGTAAGATGGGCCGGCCTCGCAAGATTTCAGGGTCCTGCGGCACATGCTTTTTGTCGTTTGCACGTGAATTCGAATGACCTCTGGGCCAACAGAAATGCCGTCGTCGAAATCGCCAGGAATTTCAGGAGCGCCATCACTCGGATATCCCTCGCCGCATACCCTCACAAAATCACAAACGAATTCGCAGAATCGCCAACAGCCATAACACCCCTACAATTTCCAGCACGATTGAGAGCATCAAGGCCGACCAACCAATTGACGATTTCACAAATTCACTCATCATCTCGGGCTGAAGCCAAAACATCGTCACAATCAAGACGGGATGTGCCATCGCAATAAATCCCGCTGTTGTCCTCGAAAGTGCGGTCGCTGTCTGAACCTGCACCCGAAATTCGTTTCGATCGCGAGCCCCTTTGGCGACACGGTCGATCATTGGTGCCAGACTACCGCCGGTCAATTGGTTAAGCCGGATCGTTGCGACAAAGATATCCAGATCTTCTAACGCAAGCCGGTCGGCCATTCCGTCAACTGCGGACGCGATGGGAAGCCCGAGACTTACCTGGCGTAAAGTTCGACGAAATTCGTCCGCCATTGGTCTTGCGGATTGCTCAGCACAGTGAACCATCGATCGTTCAATTCCGACGCCTGTTCGTAACGCCCGTGCAATTATGAATAACGCATCGGGAAGTTGGCTCTGAATCAGTCGGCGACGTCGTGCCGCCAAAATCGAAAGCACGCCAAACGGAGTGAAAAATCCAAAGACCATTCCAACAAGAGAAAACAATGGCTCGCTCGAAACGGTAAAAAGCCCCAGGCTGCCCAATAACGCAGATAAGCCCACGACCATTGACCATGTCGGCGTCGACATTTCAACACCCGCACGGATCAGGGCATTGCTAAAGAAACGTTCGACCGATGAATAATGACTTTCGGAAAACGTTGGTGCGACCTGAATGAATTCAGACGAGCCGATTGCACTGTTTGCAACCCGCTTCTGAAGCGATTGTTCGTTGCGAAGCCGGCGCAGGTACATCACAACCAGAATGCATAGGATCAAAAAAAGACCCGTTAGGATGATCATTAGATCGCGAACGGTCACGGCCTTTCCCCCGCGTTTGTTCTCGATTGCAGTTGATCAACTGGCATTGAAAGTGGACGCGCCAGAAACATTTCTGGCGGAAGCGTGATTCCGGCAACATCGAGCCTGGGAAGAAACGTGGGAACGTGTCCGCTTACGTGGAACTCGCCCACTGCGATACCTTCGCTCACTCCTGTCTGGGCAAAATGAAAAAGATCTCGAACCACAAATTGTTTTCTGCGATATCCGATCAGTTCTGAAATTCGAACGATTCGACGTTGCCCCCCCTTGAGTCGGGCCAATTGGATAATCAGATCGATTGCTGAGGCGATCTGCCGCCGTGCTACCGAAATTGGTACGTTGAGATCGCTGGCCGCGACCATCATTTCGAGTCGGCTGAGAGCGTCACGAGTGTCGTTGGCGTGGATCGTCGTCATCGAGCCTTCGTGTCCCGTATTCATTGCAGAAAGCATGTCCACCGCCTCGGGGCCGCGAACTTCACCGACAATGATCCGGTCGGGGCGCATTCGAAGGCTGTTTCGAACGAGTACACGCTGCCTGACCTCGCCCGCTCCTTCTATATTTGACGGTCGCGTTTCGAGTCGAATGACGTGAGGCTGTCTTAGTTGAAGCTCGGCCGTGTCTTCGATCGTGACGAGTCGTTCATCGTGCGAGATTTGCGCCGAGAGGATATTCAGCAATGTTGTCTTCCCAGTACCGGTTCCCCCAGAAACCAGTACGTTGAGTCTCCCTTTGACAGCCGCATAGAGCAAATCCAACATTTCCGGAGCGGCGGTGCCGGAAGCGACTAAGTCATTTGCGCTGAGTTTGGCACCAAAGCGACGTATCGAAATTACGGGGCCGGTCAGCGACAAAGGGGGGATAATCGCGTTGACGCGAGAACCGTCAGGCAAACGAGCGTCGACCATCGCAGACGACTCGTCGATCCGTCGTCCCACCCTTGATGCAATTCTCTGGATCACCTGAAGTACATGTGCATCATCGGCAAACCGTGTGGCAGTGAGTTCCAGACGCCCATTTCGTTCGATGTAAACGTGGTCGGGACCATTTACCAGAATATCGGTCACTGCCGGATCGTTCATATAGCGTTCGATCGGACCAACCCCGAAGACTTCGGCAAGAATATCCTCGACAAGCCTCTCTCGCTGAACCTCGTTCATCAAATGAGGGGTCGTCTTTAACAGAGCGATCGTTCGCTCGCGAACCGCCCGCCGGAGGTGCTCGGGGCCAATTCTTTCGAGTTGTTCGAGATCAAGTGTCTCAACAACCCGGCGGTGAATTTCGACTTTCAGTCGGTCAAGGCTACGGTCTGATTCCGCCGCTGGCATGTTTTATCGCCTTTGAGCCACACGTTTCGATTTTCTCTATTTGAATTTTGCAGCTAGCTTCGTCGCAAGACTTTTCAGCTCGCGAGACAGTCGAGACCCCTCGGCAACCGTATCGAGAGTGACCCCACGATTACGTGCCATATTGACCAGCTTTGGAGCATCGGGAATCCAGCTTTCGATCTTCATTCCTGTCCCTTGGGTCAATGCAGCGGAATCCAACTCACCTCCTTGACCTGACCTGTTCACAACCAGCATGAGTTTGTCGGCGGAAACCTCGTTTTCTGCAAGGTCTTTCAGTAACAGACGGGTCAGGTGAAGCGATGGTACATCGGCACGAAGAACGACCAACGTAATGTTCGACAAGCGAACCGCTTCCACCACGCTCGGCGTGTACTCATGGCCGAGATCAAAAACCGTCGTTCGATACATCGCACGAAGCAACGTGAGCAACCGGCGTATTGCAATCGTTCCAGGAGGAATCGGCTGGCGGATATCTCGAGCCTGCATGAGCAAGTCAACACCGTCAGGATGGTTCACCATTGCCTGACGCAACATTGTCACGTCGACGATTTCTGCCCGCTCAAGAACGTCGGTCAGCGTCCGTGTGGGGAACTGGTCCAGCAATAGAGCTAATTCGGGCACCGCATTATTCAATTCGGCGAGTGCTGTCGACACCGATAATAACTTGGCGAAACGAAAGGCAAGTCCCATCGCGATCGTTGTTACTCCTGCGCCGGGGTGTGCCGACAGCACGGAAACACAATGCCCTGGAATAAATCCGAGATCACCGCGCTGGGAGAGTGAATCGAGCGACCCCAACAGGCCATCCACCAGGTTCGTTTCATCGAGATAGTCGCGAGCGCCAAGCCGAAAGGCGATCACGATATTCTCGGCATTGGATTTTGGTCCGATCAGAAGCGCCGGAACCCCGGCGTTCGTCGCCTCGAAGATCAAAGGTGCGGCAATCGACAACGGGGAATTTCCAACGTAGATGAGCACTGCGTCAGGCCGTTGGCGTGCCAGACGAACCGAAAGATCCGAGAATTCGACGCAGTCTTCGGCGTCGCAGCGCGAACCCGTCCCGTGGATCGATTCGCGGAGCGATAGCAATCGATCCATTTCGCACCGATCGTGCGTCAAAACGAGATGAGTCCTTGTGTGGGCTTGTTCTATCATTGCACGAGCCGGACCTTCGCAATAAACGGGTTTTTGGAAATCACTTCCGACGTCGATTCGGGAAGCGGTTCTGGTAGCGCGGTCAATGCCGTTGAGGTCGCCATCACCGAAGGCTGAAGCACGACTGTAAAGGACACGATCGGATCGTGCGAAGTTAAATCCTTGTTGCTTCGAGTTGCCTTTGCGAATTGCGTTTCGACCCGAACCACGCGAGCCGCAATAAATCCGACCAATCGCAATTGACTCGGGCTCGTAGTCGAGGGACTGACCAGCGGCCATATCCGGGACTCAGCTGAAATCGCTAAGTTTTTCAATCCTTTTTTGAGTCCGGACCAATGCGATGTCGATTCGGCCTTTCCGCTGTCTACGGGAGGAACCAGCAGATTGAGCATCGAGCCAGCAGTCGAAAGTTGGATCTTGCCGTCGAGTTCAGCAACGTCTTCTAACTGCAAACCCGATTCGATTTGTGATTGGAGATTCGGTGTGGTCCCAAAACGAAGCGGCCATAAGTTTCGCGACAACTCAAACCGAAATTCGGGTAAGCCATCCCCCTGTTGGTCGAGAAACGTTCCTGTCGGCGCGTCGTACGCGTAGTCATCTTGAGGGGTACCTGCGAGTAGAGATTCCCAGGCATCCGGGGATCTTCGCGACGGGTCCGAACGAATACCTAGCGGAACCATCGGAATCGCGGTTTCCATCGACGGCGCAAAACCAACGATAGATCGGTCAATCAATGCGATGGATTGCCTTTGCATGTCGACTCCACCGGCTGAGATCCATGGGGTTAGCAACAAAGGGACCGCGTTGCCTTGTTGGCTGGTTCGGTGAACGACTACACGAACGATATCGGGCAATTGCCCTGTTTGGGTTTGGTCTGTCGACCCGAACAGGACTTCAACGGAATTGGAAATGTCGGTGGCCATGCTGGAAGGTCCAATTCCGCCGTTCGTGAACGCATACCGAATCGCTTCGGATTGGGCTTTCGTACAAAGAGCATTAATCCCGACATCGTCTATCAGCAATGTCCGGTCATCAATCAAAGTCCCCGCTGCAGCGAGCGCGGCAGCGTCACTTGCTGTCAACATTTTGAACCCAGCTTGATGAAGCCTGAACGCATCCAAGGTAAACGCCACAACGATCAGGCTTCCGCCCAGCAAAATCAGTAAGAGCGGGCTGACACTTCCCCAGCGGGCGTGGGTTCCAGGTTGCTCGGCGACGATTTTCTTGGTTCGTTTCATGTGATCTGTATATCAGGCATTTCGAAACGAAAATGCTCAACGATCCTTGGCGGAATCGTTGCTTGGCGCAGGGGGCTTGGTGAACGTGTACTCAAGTTGATCGTCGAAGCTCTCGTCGACCACTTTATTGTTCTGATTATTCGATTGTTGCGGCGACCGTTGAGAATTCTCAATCTGATTTCGGGGCGAAATCTCAACGTCTTCAAGGCGCCTCGTTCCAGCAAATTGTTCGATGACTCGCTTTGGTTTTTTGACTCCGCGGACTGGGGGGATAATTCCAAAAAGTTTCTGCAAGTCCAGCGATGAGATCGGCGCTTGCTCTTTCTCGAATACTTCAACCAACGATTTTTCTTTGAGATATTCCGTGGATTCCATCGGAATGAAGGCAATTCGATGGAGTTCCGGATCGTCGTTTTGCGTCAGCTGTTCCACAACGAGAGATTCGGACGCTGAATCGGGTTCTGCGACAACGCGGTTCGCGGATTCCATCGCTTTCTTGCGAGCCAATTCAAGTTTCCGTTGAACCGATTCAGCCAGACTCATCAGACGAAAATCACCCTTA
>CAILLA010000122.1 GCA_903834925.1 uncultured Schlesneria sp. | reverse complement strand
TCGAACAATGCTCATCACGCGGAGCGATGATGGCTACTTTGGTCTGAGGCGAAGCCTCCCTGGAATCTTCGGAGAAGCAGTGTCTTTTCCTTCTTCCGTCAAATGAGCACTGCTTGGCCGAAGACGGTCAAGCAGTGCTCATTTGAATTCGAAAGATTGACAAAACGCCTGACGTTTTTTGAATCAAATCCTGATCGACCCCCGCGTATCGTGATTGGCATCGCGGGGGTCGAGCGTTTGTAACTACCTGACATACAGACCGAAGCCCGGTGTCGAAATGCCAATTCCTGGTCGTGCATAACCGTATCCATAGCCGGGAGCATATCCCGGTTGGACGCCATAACCATAACCAACAACTGGCGGGTAGGCATAAACTGGAGGAGCTGGAACGATCACTCGTGGTGCGTAGACGCCATAACCGTATCCACCTCGAAATCCACCGCCATGCCCATAACCGCCATGGTGATGTCCGTAATGGCCATGGGCTGATGCCGATCCCGCTGAAGCAATCAATAGACTTGTTACCGCAACCAGGCCAACAATTGTTTTTCGTAACATGATCTTTCCCTTTCACTGAATCCGTTTGAACGTTCCTCATTCACATGGGAAAGGAAAATGCATGCACCGTGCCAAATCTCGAAAACCGATTTCGAATGGTCCGAAGCCATGAATTCGATCACATGAATTACCACAATTCACGGAACTTTCCAGCACTTTAACTTCGTCAAAACCCATAAAAACAAGCGATTCCCAATAGATGTCGGGTTCTTCAGGAACGGAAGATTACGTATTTGTCACGCGCGAAAACGACAAGCATTTTTGCTGGGTGTCATCGAAGTGATGTAAACTGTTGTCAATTCTTCCCGGCTGGCGTTTTGCCCCGGGCTGCGTTGGCCAAATTGACAAATGGGGAAGACATGCCTGGTGAATCGTCCCGAAGATGGGACGTGTGGGTTGCGAGGGACGAAGTGCTATTGAGACAAAAAGTTGCGAAAAGGGGTGCCACGGTTTTACCGTCTTCGGTAAGGCCGTGCTCTTCGGACGCGTTATCGAGCCATGAAGACACGGCCTTGTCGAAGACTCCAAAACCGTGGAACCCCGTGTTTCGACCGTTATTCGGCTCATAACGCGCAACAGAATTACCGGACACCTGTTTGGTCTTTTCATCTGACCATGAGATGACGTTGGCACGTCTGGACCACAACTCGATTGCATCTGAATCCCTGGCTCCCAAGGAGACAGTTGCAATCGAGTTGATCAACAAGTCAGTGAGTATGGTCAGCTGAACCCGACAGACGTTCTAACTTTTCTTGAATATCGAGCAATTTCGTTCTTGCCGTTTCCAGCGACAATTCCTTGGACGATGGCTTGGGTTTTGACGTTCGCTTTAACCAGTAGGGCGTGGAAAACTTCAAAAGCTGGCCTGAAGGGGTTTCATGCAGCAATTCCAAAATCTTCGATACTCGATTCGTCACCCTCAACGAAGCCCGCCGAGATACGGAATCGGGCTTCGATCACTTTCATCGTCGGATGTGCTTTCGCACATTTTTCAGGAGTGACGTCGCGGCATTCAATTTTGCTCGGAATATCGAAAATCACCTTGTTGTCTGACGCGCGACCGTCGTTGGAGGCGATTCCAAAAATCCCTGTGGTGATCAAAGCCCATCCGGTGAAAGCAATCCGTTGCCTCGTAAACATACGATCTCACTTTTGATCGAGAGCCGCCACAAGCGGTTTGCCAGGAGCTCCCGCTCCATGAACCCAAGGAATTTTTGCCAACAATTTCGACGTCAAGTTTCTCAGGAGAAGTCCGTGATGTGTCCGGATGCTATCAACCAAGCCTGTTACGTCAATATCGTCCCGGTGATTCACCGCCAGGCTGTTGAGATCGAATGCGTTGTTGATGTCCGAAACGATGTGCCACTGGTTGCCCGTCCTCGGTCAAGCAGTGCTCTTCGACCAACAAAAGAAGAGAAGACACTGCGTCTCCGAAGACTCCGATGCAGTGGCACAAAGTCATGATTTCGAAGTTTGTCCAATCACTTCGCAGCTTGCGCCGCGTCGACGCAGAACAGATGTTTTTCGCCCCGGATCAGGATGCGGTTCGCGACCGGAACTGGTGAACCGATCACCGATTCGGCCATATCGTTTTCCGAAAGCAATTCAAACTTGTCCCCTGCGATACTCGCAACAAATACAACCCCATCCTCACGCGGGGCAAACAGCTTGTCTCCTGCGATCAGGGGCGATGCGTAATAGTTTGTGCGATGCTTGGGAAATGCTCCCTCCCATACCGTCTTGCCCGTGGCCGGGTCAATGCTGACCACTTCGCCCCGGTCTCGAACGAGGATCACTCGACCTTTGTACGCGGCGGGAGTTGGCACGAATGTCCCGATATCGGTTCGCTCCCAGACGTGATTGGTCTGAGTGACATCGCCGTTTCCTGTCAGTCGAATCCCGTGCAATCGCGGAATTCCTCGATCGTTACGACCATAGGCAATCACCACCATGTCACCGACGATGACAGGTGTCGCAATCGCAGGCCACAACTTATTCGCACCTGGATTGAAGTTTCCGCACGACCAAGCCACCTGTCCGTCGGTTGCATTATGGATCGTCAAATGTTCGGCCCCCCAGACCAAGATCGATTCTTTCCCCTGGTGCTGAATCACCAAAGGAGTCGAATAGCCGTGATCGCATTCCTGCGGGGTCGAGTAATTTCGAGCAACCTTCCAGACAATTTCTCCCGATTGCTTGTCGAAGGCAGCCAGCCAGGATTCCCCTTCATGCATACGAGCCATGATCACGTATTTTTCGGTCAGCACGGGTGAAATACCGTGATCCCAATACAACGTATCCTTCCCGAATCGCTCAACAAGGTCAGTCTTCCATCGCACTGTTCCATCGAGGTTTACCGCAGCGAATGTTCCGCTCTTATAGAAGACAAACACTGCCGATCCATCGGTGATGGGCGACGCATTACTTCCGGACCCGTGGCGGTGCTTTCCTGGGTTCTCGCCGCCAAATGCCCGCCGCCATTTCTCTTTCCCGTCGAAGTCATAGCAAAGCAGAGCGTCATTTCCGTCGGCAGCAGACGTGACGAAAATCATCCCGTTGAGAATCACAGGAGTCGAACAACCCTTGCCCGGTAGTTCCGTGCGCCATAGGTATTGGTCCGCACCAAATTTCACCGGATAATTCCCCTGTTCTATGCTCCCGTTTCCCAGCGGACCGCGCCAGGATCGCCAGTCTAAAAGGTCTGCGGCAAACACCGATTGGATTGATATGAAAACCAGGCAAGCCGCCGGAATCAGACGCGTATTGGGCATCGCAGTTGAAATCCTATGAATGGTGTTTGAAAATGAATTTCCAGGAAACGCCACTATACAAAGTCCTGCATCAATCGAAACCGAACCACACCGGCAGGCAACGCCAGGATTCTTCTTTTGCTTTTGTCTTCATGTGCCAATACTTCACAGTCTTCGGAGAAGCAGTGGCTTGAGATCGAAGTTCGTTGAATCGCTCGGCACTGCTTGACGGAGGACCGTCAAGCAGTGGCACAGTTTTCAGTAGAATCAGTGTTTTCTCGAAGAAAAATCGTTCTTGGCATTCCCAAAATGAGGTCTCTATTCCGGTTGGGCCGGTTTCACTATAGAATCAGGGTGCTCGACCGTTTAACCGATCGGTCTCATTTTGACGATCGCGAGCATTTCCTGCCAGACTCCTCCTTCCTGTTTTGATTGCCCATGTTTGACCAGCGGTTTATTCGTAATTTTTCGATTATCGCCCATATTGACCACGGCAAAAGCACTCTCGCAGACCAGTTGCTGCTGAAGAGCGGGGCCATTACGCAGCGAGAATTCCGTGAACAAATCCTTGATGACCTGAAGGTCGAGCGTGAACGAGGGATCACGGTTAAGGCACGCGCCGTCGCGATTAATTATACCCTCGACGGTCAAAAGTATGAGTTGAACCTGATCGATACGCCGGGACACGTCGACTTCCATTACGAAGTTTCGCGTAGTCTGGCCGCTTGCGAAGGGGCTTTGTTGCTGGTCGACGCCTTCCAGGGCGTGCAGGCTCAAACCGTTGCCAATGCCTACGCGGCGATTGAATCCGACCTGGAAATCATTCCGGTACTGAACAAAATCGATTTGCCCGTGACTCGCGTCGATGAAGTCCTTGACGAAATTGAATCGGTCGTCGGACTGGACACTGAGGGATGTCTGAGAGTCAGCGGTAAAGCGGGCATCGGTATTGAAAGCGTATTCAAAGCCATTATTGATCGGATTCCCGCACCAAAAGGGAACCCGACTGATCCGCTGCGAGCGTTGGTTTTCGACAGTAAATACGATCACTATCGCGGCGTGGTCACCTACGTCCGAATCAAAGAAGGCTCAATCCGTAAAGGCCAAAAAGTCTATTTCATGAAGGCAGGGACTTCGCACGAAGTCCTGGAGCTCGGTCAGTTCCGACCCGATATGGTTGCTTGCGACGAGCTTGGTCCTGGTCAAGTAGGATACATCGTCACCGGTATCAAAGTGCTGGGTAATGTTCACGTGGGTGATACCGTCACCGACTTCCACAATCGCACACCTACCCCTCTGCCGGGCTACGAAATCCCTCAGCAAATGGTCTTTTGCGGGATGTATCCCATCGACGCGACCGACTTCGAACGGCTGCGCGAAGAATTGCAGAAGATGAGTCTCAATGATGCGAGCTTCTCGTTTGCTCCAGACACATCTGAGGCACTCGGGTTCGGCTTCCGTTGTGGATTCCTCGGAATGTTGCATATGGAGATCATCCAGCAGCGACTCGAAGAAGAAGCCAACGTTGACCTGATTCAGACAGCACCAAACGTAACGTATCAATTGAAACTGCGAAGCGGTGAAACCCAGTTCGTCGATAATCCTCAACAAGTTCCCGAAGGTGGCAACATCGAAGAGTTTGGCGAACCGATCGCCAAAGTGGTATTCATTCTTCCGTCGGACCGGATCGGGCCGATCATGCAACTTTGCGCTGACCGGCGAGGTGTCTACAAGACCACCGAATTCCTGGGTCCGAAACGAGCTCAAGTCATCTATGAACTGCCGCTCGCTGAAATCGTCTTCGACATGTACGACAAGTTGAAAAGTATCACGGCCGGTTATGGCACGATGAATTACGAAGTGATCGGCTATCGTCCTGCTGACCTCGTCAAAATGGACATTCTGGTCAAAGGCGAGAAAGTCGATGCTCTCGCCTGTATCGTCCATCGGGCACAGGCCGAACGCCGGGGTCGAGCACTTTGCAAAAAGCTGAAAGAAGAGATCTCACGACACCAGTTCGAAATTCCGATTCAAGCTGCACTCAGCGCACGTATTATCGCACGCGAAACGATATCAGCAGTCCGAAAAGACGTGACGGCCAAATGCTACGGCGGTGACATCAGCCGAAAACGCAAACTGCTCGAAAAGCAAAAAGAAGGTAAGAAGCGGATGAAGCAGTTCGGCCAGGTCGAAATCCCGCAAAAGGCATTCTTGTCGGTACTTGATGCCAACAAGGATGATTGAACGGATCTTTCGAACGTCCATGTCAACCTAGACCGACTTCGCGTGATTGAGCCATCCAGGAATGCATGTATGACATCGCGTTGACGTTGACGTGATGTCATTCATTTTTCGATTGGTTTATATTCTTCAAACGACTAAGCCTGATCTCTGTTCGTTTCAAATCCGCCACAAACAGCTCAACCTTTCCGACCGAACCGGGCGCAATCGATTCCGGAATCAAGAATTCGAAACGGTGCTCCTGAGGTGTGACGACAACAGTTTTGCTGGTGTCGCGTACGATGCCGTCGATGGCGAGCACGATTTCCGCTGGCAAGGCGGGAAATTCATCGATGTCGAGAATTCCGTCAATGAATCTTGAGTCATTGACGTGTTCTCCCGGAATTTTAACTTTGCCACGTCGGTTTTGACTGCTGAAAAACTCGGCAGGAATCACCTGTTCGTCAATGATAAATTGATTGATGGAACGACCGTGCCACTCAGGATGTCTCGCAACGACAACTGGCAGTCGATCAATTGTGTCAGTTCCATAAATCTCTTGTTGGTGGCGAATGGAATTTCGCCGCTGCGGTACATCGGGTTCGCAGACCGTCATTGTCTTTTGATAATAAAGCGACTTTCGGGGACGCCGGACTTCTTGGGAAATCGTTATCCCATCGACGGGCTCTGGAAGCGTCACTCCGATGATGTCCGCAATTGTCGGAAGCAGATCGACCGACTCGATATTTCGGTCGTCAATTGCTCCTGTCGATTGACCGGGGAGCTTAATGAATAACGGTACGGTCAGGATATCTGCCAGGTTATCGTTGTCAGGAAGACGTCGTGAATGCCCAGGACGAAAGGAAACGCCATGATCTGCGGTCACGATCAGCAGGCAGCGGTCCAGCAAGTTCGTCTCTTGCAGCCGGTCCATGACCTGGCCAATAAATCGGTCGACATAACCGACCTGCTGGCGATACCGGAATTCATTTCGAATTACGGTTGCTGGATCATCGTCCCAATTTTCGCCCAAATCACCACGAGCTCCAATTGGTGTTCGTGGCAACCCAAATTCTGATTGATATTTTTCACCTGAAGCCAAAAAGGTCCACGGATAGTGAGGCAATACCATGTGTAAGAAATAAAAGGGGGGTAATTCAACAGGACTCAAGACTTCTAAAAAGTGCTTTAGCTGGTGGTCACGGCTTTCTGTGCCGGGATATTGTATCAGTCCCTTGCTGTTTTCTACGGTTGCAGCTTCAGCGATTTCAACTGGCGGAAGACCAAACCACTCCCTGGGCATCGCCGGTAGCCAGATTGGCGTATCGCTCGGAATGATCAAATGTGGATACACCGTGAAGAGTGCCCAACAAAGATCAGTGCATTTCTTGGTGCGGGAATACTTTGGCAATGACGAAGGCCTGATCGACGTTGGGCACAAGCGGGTTATCGGTTCAAACACGACCATCTCGAAGGATTTGGTCGCTTCGATGACTTGAAAAAGATTTCCCGGATAGTGAGCGGCCAGCGGTGGTAATTCGTCTGTTGGAAATCGACCAGACAAGATTGCAGGGACTGCAATATCCGTTCGAGGACTGACCGTCGTCGCGTTGCGATACCAGGTCGATGTCTCGGCAAGTCGCGAAAATCGCGGAAATCGATCGGAATCGATTTCCATCTTTTCATTGAGCAGCGTGTTTCCGCTAAGTTCATCGAAAATAATGAAAACAATTGGGATCGGATTCTTGGCCCGGATGGTTTCACCGATCTCATTCTCTTTCATGCGAATTCGTTCGAACTGAAAAAGAAAGAGGGCTGGAGACAGGATCAAACCGATTGACGTCAGTGTCAGCCATGACTTCAGCCATGACTTTCGCTCGTAGATGAACACCAGCGCAAACGAAAAGGCGAATACGGCGGCAGGTTCAAATATTCCCGTGTAGCCCTTCAGTCGGTAGTTATCATCACGCAAATAGGGGCGACACAGCGATAAGATGACGAGGGTCATAAGAACGATCATGACTGTGTTGCGACCTATGCCATAACACTTGGCTGACAACCGGCGGAGAATCATGTCCGCGCCAACAACGCAAAGCGGTAAGGCGATGGAAAGCACCGCAAGGACGATGCTGATTTCGACCCAGCTGAACTGCTGGTCATGGAGATAAACCGTCTGTTGCACAAGTGTTGCCAGTAACGGTTGTGTAATACCGAACGTACAAAGCGTAAAGAGATGTAATGTCCGTACCCTGGAGTTCTCTTTCGCGGTGGACTGTGATTGTGCCGATATTGGCGGCATTGAAATCGATTCCATTTACACAGGATGAATCGGTATGGCGTGAAACAGCGTTCGTGCCCCGGATGGAAGCGATTGACGCTGTTGAATGCGAAATTGTTTTTGCAGTTCTGACTCCAGATGTTCGAGCGAATAATCCTCGTACTGATCGCGTTTATTCCTCAACAATGCCCGAACCATGGCATCCTGCTTGGACGGGAACTCCAGGATCAAGTCACCACCCAAACTGGCCAGCCAATCAATGACATCAGGAAGAGGGATATTCGCAGCCAGCACAAGGTGATGAATGATCCCCAGACAGATTACCAAATTCGGTCGTCCCCGGTCTTCAAGTCGTTTTCGTTCACGGCCTCGCCAACCTTGTGCGGGTGATGTATTCGCAAGGTCAATACAAAGCGGCAGAATATTCGATCGGGATTCGAACGATGTATTAAATAGTCGTTCGACGCAAGCGTGATCCTGGTCCATCGCAACGACTACGGATGCATGCTCGCTGGCGATCTTCGAGTACCGACCGTCATTGCATCCAAGATCCCAAACCATCCGAGGGTGACTCGTCTGACATACATGACGAACGAACTCGGATTTAGCCTGGCCATCCTGGGCCACATGTGGAAGAGTGTCGTTGTAGGACATCCACTGAGTCCGTCTGGGGGCCCATTTCAGTCGTTCAATGATTCGATTGAGATTCTTTAACATCCGCTGGATGAATTGCGAATTAAATCCGCTCGACTGAAGATCCCGAACCGTACTCGTTTGTGTCGCCTGGGTCTTTTGTTCCAATTTGGCTTGCAGCCAGCCATTCGTGAAGACACCGGGCCGGAACAGATCCGTCCACCGCATCCACTGGATAAATTGACGCGCCGGAATTCCTTCCAATTGTGACCGCAAGATTGTTTGAAAGTCGACTCCACGGTAAGCCTGAAGTAGCAGTGGAAACAGCATCATCTCGCAGAACTGCCGATAAGCCAACCACGGCTCGCCAGGCACTAACGGAGTGAACGAACCGATATCGATAAATACGGGCTGTGATCCGCGAAACTGAACGTTATACGGTGAGGCATCTTTCAGAATCTGTCCCGAAGTAACGGCATCAATCAGGATTTCCAAATGAAGTAGCGCAGCCTGCCGCAACATCCCGAACGACCATTCATAGGGATACGAAATAAAAGTTATCCGCTCATGCTTGAGTACCGCCGCGACGTGATTGGGAATCGAGAGCTTTGCACGCTCAATTGCGGAGATCTCTTCAGTCCCGACAATCTGCCCGTTCAAACTTCTCTTTTGAAAGAATGCCTGGTTCGAAACCTGCTGCCAGTTAATGAATGCCTCGGCAGACATCGCGCGGTAAACCTGATCCCCAGACGTAAAAACACGCGCCGAACGGTCACGAAACGAACCGGAATCGAAGTTCATCGCGAATGGAACTGGGTTGGAATCGGAATTTCCTGTCACCGCCAAAGTACCGCTTGTGTTCATTCGTGGCCGCGTAATTGCATCCATAGATATCGCCCAACAACCATAATTCCGCCGAAGCCACCAACCAATGCCTGAAGTAGAAGACTTCCAGCACTCGGATCAAAGTAAGCGAGCATAACATTCATTTTAAATCCTTTCGAAATCCTGTGTTTTTCAAAGCGGTATCTTTCGATTCATTGGCAGCCCGCTTTTCAGATAAATCCGACTATTGCGAAAAGGTTTTGAACATTCTGTAACCCTCTGTTTTCCGCAACGAGTTCGATTCATCAACGCAATTGTAGTACCCCAACATGAAGCCAAGATTGAATGGCCTAGACTTAACGAGGAATTCAGTTTTACGTAACAATCTCTGCTTGCGCATTCAGCAGGATTTGGATGAATTGCGGGCAATCTCTTCTTATCATCGGTACAATCGCAGACGGACATTTTCGCGATCAAAGGAAACAAACCATGAGCGACTTTCATCGAGCATTAGTGGTCTGTTTAGGTCTCTGTGTTTTTTTGACGTTCAAACCAGCCGAATCACTTTCTCAATCTTCTAAGAATGTCACAAAAGCCAAGCCGAACCCGAAAATCAATGACACAGGCGATGAACTGCCCCGTGGAATTCATGAGTATTCGTCAAAAAACTTTGTGATTCGGACAGACCTTTCTGCCGACGCTTCGAAGGAGTTGCTGAGTCGTCTTGAGAAGATGCTTGTTCGCGTTTCAAAGTATTACGGAAAACCGAACTCGCAAATCATCGAAATGAACGTTGTTCACGATAAAAAACGCTGGCCACCCGGGTCGATTCCTGATGAAGCAATCAACAGCATTTTGAACGACGCTGGGATCACACTCAGTTTGACCTTAACGCAGCACAATGGCCTCGGCGAAAAGCAGATTGCGGCTGCAAAATCGATCGTGTGGGCCGTTTCTGAGCGAGGTGTCCCGCAGCATGAAGCGGTTCATGCCTATTGTCATCAGAACTTTGGACGAACAGGCCCAACCTGGTACGCAGAAGGGATGGCTGAACTCGGTCAATATTGGCGCGAGACGAATGACGGGATCCAAATTCACGATGAAGTCATGAAGTATCTTAAAAACTCGCAACCGAAAGATTTACTCGAGATCACCGCACCCGGACAACAAACGGGTGATAACTGGCGGAATTATGCCTGGAGATGGGCGCTGTGCCACTTATTGTCCACCAACCCTAATTACGCTCCCCGATTCAAACCGCTCGGCATGGGGCTAATGAACGATCATCGAACAAGCTTTGAAGATGTCTATGGTCCCATGTCAAAGGAGATCTCGTTTGAATACCTGTTCTTCCTCAAGCACATGAACCAGGGGTATCGCAGTGACCTGTGCGCTTGGGATTGGAAAACAAAATCTCAACGACTGCGAGGAACCGCCACCGCTCAGGTTAAGGTCGCCGCAAACCGAGGCTGGCAGGCGTCGCGAGTCATGGTCAAAGAAGGTGATAAGATTTCGTACTCGGCAACGGGTGAATGGGAACTCGCTAAAAGCAATTCGAAAGTTGGGCCAGACGGTGATGAGGCTGGGCGTGGTCGGCTGGAAGGTGTGCTTTTTACAGACTATCGACTTTCTGAACCGTTTGATCTTGGATCAAGTGGCGAGTACGAAGCACAAATGGATGGGAATTTGTTCGTTCGGTGTCGGGACGATTGGTGTGAAATTGCCGATAATCAAGGAGCCGTGACTGTGAAATTCAAATCTGCCCCCTGAACATGGCATGTTCTTGCAGAATTGAGAACGGATTTTCGCGATTTGGCTAAAGTTTGGCATGTGCATTGGCGTTCATTTTCGTTTGCCAGTGATCCGGGATGAATCGGGAAACGTTGAAAGAGATTGGCAGATCAACGGATTCGCCAGTACCAAGCGGGCTTTGGGGTTTGAGACTCTTGAAAGTTGAGACTGCGAAAGGACGTTTCCCGTGACACGATCGTGGACATCTCGACTGAACCCGTTTGCCTGGATCCAGCGTTGGTTTACCACCGCGGCCTTCTTCTGGCTGGCCGGAACCACCGCGTTGCTGATTCTCGCACTGGCCCGCGAAAGTGCCAAAGTCTCCGCATTTTTTGCGATTTACCTGCTTTTGACCGTCGCCTGTAGTGCAATCGCTTTCGTCATGTACGGAATCGACAAGCGCCGTGCTGTGAAAAACGAGCCACGAATTTCCGAACGAACACTTCATCTCTTAAGTATTCTCGGTGGCTGGCCAGGGGCACATCTCGCTCAGCGACTGTTCCGGCATAAAACGCTGAAAATCAGCTTTCGACTGGTATTCTGGATCACCGTGACCTTCCATCTGGCAATCATCGCCTGGGGAATCTGGTCGGGCTGGCCATTTGAAGCTGTCCGAAATCTGCTCGGGATTTAGTGCGAAGTAAAACCGGAGCATGGGCTTCAGCCCGTGCCCCAAAGCATCGTGTGCTGTCTTAACCCAATACGACAAAAACGGGCTACTCCCCCCCCCCCCCGTATTTTCGAACGATCTTCAAATTCTTGATGCTGCAAAGCTTGATTTTTGTTTCTATCCCGACTGTCACCGGGTAATCCAAAGTCATTCACGGAACGATTCTTAAGAGCTTTTCAGCCAATTGTGAGGTTACACCGTTTCGGGAACTCGCGACAATCGTCTTCCGCGTCAGTGTGAGTTCAACAGGACTCGATTCCTAGAGATCGCCTCGTCCGAACGGAAAGAACAGAAGACATGTCTTATGCCAGTAAGTCAGTTCCCAAGCCAGGCCTGTCCGGGCTCCGTGAAAACTTTTCGGCTGACATCAAATCAGGGTTCCTCGTCTTTCTCATCGCGATGCCGCTTTGCCTGGGAATTGCAAAAGCCAGCGGCTATCCACCCATTGCTGGGATCTTCACCGCAATTATTGGTGGTCTGCTCGTCCCCTGGATCAGTAATTCTGAACTCACCATCAAAGGCCCGGCCGCCGGGTTGATTGTCATCGTCCTGGGCTGTGTCGATGGATTTGGTTTTACTGGTGGCGAAGACAAGGTCGCCGATAATCTCGCTTATCAGATGGCATTGGCGGTTGGAGTCGTTGCCGGACTGGTTCAGATCGGACTGGCAATTGTCCGATCAGGCATCCTTAGCGAATTCTTTCCGACCGCCGCCGTTCATGGCATGCTGGCATCGATCGGAATCATGATTGCATCCAAGCAATTCCACGCCATGATCGGTAACCCCACAAAAGAAAAAGAACCACTGAAGGTAATTGAAGCGATCCCGGAAGCGATCCAGCATCTCAAACCGGAAGTCGCCACGATTGGATTGACCTGCCTGGGGATCATGATTGTCTGGGCCATGATGCCAAAAAAACTGGCGTGGATCAAAAAAGCTCCGGCTCAATTGATCGTCGTCGGTATGGGAATCCTGCTTGGCTATGTTTTCGCCGCCAAATTAGATCCGACGGCATACGTGAATGTTCCTAATGATATTCGTCAGGGGATCGCATTCCCCGACTTTCAAGGCGCGTTCAGTCAAAGCCATCTTTATCATGCGTTACAGTATGTCCTCATGTTCTCGCTGATCGGTACGCTGGAATCGCTGCTCAGTGCGAAAGCGGTTGACTTGCTCGACCCCTATCGGCGAAAGACCGACTATAACCGCGACCTGCTTGGTATCGGGATCGCCAATACGCTCGCGTCGTGCGTCGGCGGACTCCCCATGATTTCCGAGATTGTCCGCAGTAAAGCCAACATTGATAACGGAGCTCGCAGTCGATTTGCCAATCTGTTTCACGGCCTGTTTCTACTGCTGTTCGTATCCATGCTGCCCGGCCTGATCAAGATGATTCCGAATGCCTCTCTCGCGGCCATGCTGGTCTTTACCGGATATCGACTGGCATCGCCGCATGAGTTCATTCATATGTACAAAGTCGGACGAGAACAACTCGCCATTTTCGTCGCGACGATCCTGGGCGTCCTGGCCACGGACCTGTTGATCGGCGTTGGCATCGGCATCGCAGTCAAAGCCGCATTCCACATCTGGAACGGAGCACCCATCGGGTCGCTGTTCACGCCAAATATTGAGATTACCGAACCCGACAGCTCGACGACTCTGGTTCATGTTAAGAACTCAGCCGTCTTCAGCACGTGGATTGGACTTCGCCGAAAACTCCTCTCAATCAATCCGAATCGATCGGTCATCCTGGACCTGTCAGAAACCCGTCTCGTTGACCACACTGTCATGGAAAAGTTACACGAGCTTCAACTGGACTTCGAACAAAAGAACCGCAAACTCCTGATCCGTGGCCTGGACTCGCACGCGGGCCTGTCAAATCACCCTCATTCAGCCCAGCGAAAAACGGCCGGATAGTGACAATTCAAAGTCAAACCATGAGGAGGCTGCAAGTTCGTTGTTGCGCTGACTTCAATTTCCCTCCCTTTCTAGGTTCTACATTCATAACCCGCTTTCCAGCCTTTTCGGCTTGAACCGTATTAAAAGAATAGGGCTAATACGACCTATCGAACCAAATGCAGACGCGGTGAAGGTTTCGTCGAACCCGCCAACGCCACGACCAAGTTTTTCGCCAGAAAAACAAGAAAAAACTACAATCCAAGACGAATCCCCAACGCTCTTGCGGCGGTGGTTAACGAGTCATTGCACGAGCGCGAGTCGCGATGTAATGAAAATTCCTGGCGCAAATCCCAGCTAACCACATCCGCCGGGAAGATGGGGCTTCGTTTTAGTTTTCAGTGCCGTGTATTGAGTTCCGGCCGAATTGCTGCCACGATATTCGGACGCCCCTGAATGACATTTGGCGATGACAGCGAGGGGGAGACTAGTTTGATACCAGATGGGAGCCGTTCATGCGAAGTTTGATTGTCATCTGTGCGTGGATCGGATGGGCTTCGATCGTCCAGGCGGGCGATTGGCGTCAATTCCGTGGCAGCGAATCGAACGGACTCGGCGACGATATTGCACCCCCGACCAGTTGGTCAGCCACCGAAAATATCGGTTGGAAAAGTTCCCTTCCGGGTCGCGGTCTCTCATCGCCGATTGTGGTGGGTGATCGGGTCTTTGTGACCAGTTCGAGCGGGTATCGGGGCGATCGATTACATGTGCTTTGCTTTAACGTTGCCGATGGGTCGAAGCGGTGGGAGCGGCAGTTCTCGGCGACGGGCCGGACGTCACACCATCAAAAGACCTGTGTTGCTTCGTCGACACCGGTCAGCGACGGCCAGCGGGTCTTCGCGTTGTTCTCAAGCAATGACCTGGTCTGTCTTGATCTTGATGGAAATCTGGAATGGTTTCGTGGTCTGACATACGACCACCCGAACGCCTCCAACAGTCTTGGCATGGCGTCATCACCGATCGTCGTCGGAACGACGCTGATCACTCAAATTGAAAACGACAGTGAATCTCTGGCAACGGGGATCGACGTGGCGACGGGAGTTTCTCGTTGGACTTCGGCTCGTCCGAAAAAGGCGAACTGGACTTCAGCGATTATCTGGCCGAAACGGTACGGTGGCCACGAAGATCTGGCGCTGTTGCAGTCATCCGAGGGAATTGCAGCCGTCCGACCGATGACCGGCGATGTCGTCTGGAAATTCACAGACGGTGCCTCAACGATCAGTTCTTCGGTTGCATCTGATGGAATTCTTTATGCCGCATCAAAGGGGATCACGGCTCTCAAACCACCAGGGGAAAGCGCAAGTCTGGAAAAGATCTGGCAAACGAACAAACTTGATCCTCGCACAATCAGCCCGCTTGTTTACAAAGGTCGGCTATATTCAATCAACGGGGCGGGAGTCTTGCTTGCTGCCGACCTGAAGACGGGCGATATCAAGTGGCAAACTCGAGTGGCCGGTCCTTTCAGCGGTTCTCCCGTCGCATCAGGAGGTCACCTTTACGTTTTCAACGAAAAAGGCGAAGGACACTGCGTTAAGCTGGGTGACGACGCTGGCGAGGTAGTCCACACGGGAAACCTTGATGGAGAAGTTTTCTTGTGTACACCAGCCGTTTCCAATGGTGCCATTTACGTTCGCAGCGATCAAAACCTTTGGAAGATTTCGGCAAAGTAACGTATGTGGAATTTGTTGTTAGTCGGAACGGGTGGTGGCCTGGGTGCGATGCTGAGATACGGGATCAGCACGATGATGAAGGCTTGGTTTCCCGGCTATATCGGAGCGGGAACACTGATCGTTAACGTGATTGGATCATTGGCGATCGGTTACGTTCTGGGTGGGCCTCATGATTCGAAAAGCGTTGCCGAGTCCATACGGCTGTTTTTTGTTATTGGCGTGCTTGGTGGCTTAACGACATTTTCTTCACTGGCGTACGAAACGTTTTTTATCGCCAATAATCCTGGTGGGGGGATCGCGGTAAGTTTGGGGCACATGACCGCAAATGTGTTGCTTGGTCTGGTTGCCGTGTGGTTGGGAGCTTATCTGGCTCGCCCGATTCCAATCGCTTGAAATGGGTGCCACGGTCCGACCGTCTTCGGTTAGGCCGTGCTCTTCGGATGCTTTATCGAATTGCGAAGACACGGCCTTATCGAAGACTCCAAAACCGTGGCACCCTGAGTTCCGACCGATGTTCCAATAATCAGGTGAAACAGACTTCATTACGCCAGTTTGGCCATTTTGTCAGGCCATCCTCGCCCGCCCCAATGAAAATACTCAGGGCGTTGCCCAATGTAAATCGAGTGTCGCCTTATGCCTTGCGCAGGAAAAAATAGGCAGACGCAAGAAAAATCAGCCACTCTGTCGCAGCCAGGTACGACGTGGTCGATTCGATTCCGTTGTAAAGAAAAAAGCTGATCGTCCGAAACAGGACGAGGCAGGCGTGAATCACCAGACATGCAAAAAGCGGAAACGCTGACTCTTCAGGTCGGTACAGGGGCCAGAGAAAAATCAGACCTAAGGCCAGCTCAAGCCCGCCGTAGACCACCAGAAATTCAGATTGCCCCGAACCCGGCTGAAGGGAGAAGCCAACTCCCTTCGCCGTTTTTTCTGGTTGCAACGAGCACCAGCCGGCCAACCCGATGTAGGCAAATCCGACCATTGCCAGGAAGATTTTTACCAAAGGACGTTCAATCGTTTTAGATTTCCGAATTCAGCAACATGGCTTCGATCGTCAAACCAGGTCCGAATCCTAAGGCGACAACCGGACCTCGTCGTGGTTCTGCCTGAATCCGGTTCAGCAGGAACAGGACAGTGGCAGACGACATATTTCCATACTGAGCGAGAATTTCCCGAGCCGGTGCAACATCTTCACTCGACAGCGAGAGCGCAGCCAAAACTGAATCCAAAATTCGCGGGCCGCCGGGATGAATCGCCCAGCCCTTAACGTCCTGAATCGTCAGATCTTCTTTCGCCAGGAACGACGTCAGCCAAGGTTCCAGATTCTTTTCAATCAACCCGGGCACCTTTTGCGACAAGGTCATTTCGAATCCGTGGTCGCCAATTTTCCAGCTCATCGCTCCAAGCGTTCCTGCCAGAAGATGAGATCCACTTCGAATCATCTCGTACTTCGACTGAATCGGACTTTGGCCTTCAGGAGCCGATCGGCAGACGACGGCTGCTGAACCGTCAGCGAACAGGGCGTTGGCGATGACCTTTTCAGTCGACCAGCCGTAGTGATGGTGTAGACTGCACAATTCAACGGAACAGATCAGAACCACGGCTTTTGGATCAGCTTCAACGAACGCCTTAGCGACTCGCAACGCATTAAACGACCCATGGCATCCCATAAACCCAACATGAGTTCGTGCCGTATCTGGCGACATACCTAACTGCTGAATCAGGCCGATGTCGAAACCGGGCGCATAGAACCCACTGCACGAAACGGTGATCAGATGAGTGATCTCTGAGACATCCTGATCGGCATGTGCGAGAGCGGCCTCGCACGATTCCATCGCCAGGGCGAGGGCATGTTCTTCGTATTTTTCCATACGAGCATGAGTTGTCGGACCACGATCATCTTCATCAACGCGTGGCTGGAAAAAACCTTCTGAAAGTTCTGCGGGAATCCCGTTGTGTTCCTGAAGCAACACGGTGCCTCGTTCGTTGACTCCGGCACCTTGATAGATCATTTGCATCACACGGCGATGTTCGTCGGAATCACAGCATAATGAATGCATCGCCTCATAGGCGAGATTCTGTTCGACACTCCCTGCTGGTACAGCAGTTCCAAGCCCCGTGATCAACATTGCCATCGTGTTAAACCTCTGTCGAATTCGGCGGTGTGCCGATTCGCATTTTTCCAGGATTCGCCGTCGTCCCGCGTTAGGCGAGATCATCGTCATGATGTTCGGGCGAGCAAAAAAAAACCAGTATGTCCGAACTCAACATTTGGTTCGGTCACACCAGCTTACTCAGTAACAAGTTCCCTGTTCCGGTCGGGACTACTCTTTATTAAGTCTTCTGACGGTGAAGCCTAACAATTCGACGCGCGATAAAGTCGACTAAACCGATAGGATATCATACGCCCTGTCCTTCCCCATGCAAGCAAGAGGGGCTGAATTTTTCGTATTCGAATCATTCCTGAACCGGCTGACGAGCGAAAACGAGAAAATGCGTTAAGCGTTCTCCAGGCCGCAAACTTTGACTTGAAGCCACGAAAGTCCGGATTCGTAACTCAATGTTAGAAGTCAATTTACAAACAGGAACTCATTGCTGTTCAGCAGCAATCGGCAGAAATTTGCCAGTCCGTGCCGGTCCGTAAAAGCGGTGGCTTCAACCGTTTCGACACGATTGGGATATCGACAAAGGATTAAACGGAATGCCTGGCTGACTTCCGATTCTACGTTCGGAACCGCTTCCGTTGGATTTGCAATTTCGCGATCGATTCGAGCGGCAATATACTCGCAGTGTTGACAAATAAACTTGTCATTCCAAAGTGACAGCGCCTGCTGGACGGTGACTCCGTTCGTTCTCGCCGGAGTGATCTGGTCGCCAGAGGGACAGTCGAGCGACTCCATAAAGGGGTCGGGCAGTGTGCGAAAAAGGAAACGATAAACACTTCTCCGCCTGCCTAAATCCGTGCTCAAGTCAAACTTTGAATAGTCGACACGAGGTGTGACATGAATTCCCGGTTGAAGATCGAATTGTCGGTCTGACGGCCCACCCATGCGAAGGTCCAAACGGTCGGAAATCGCCAGAATGGCATCCCAAATCGACTCTGCATCCAGTCGAGTTCGGTTCATTCGCCAGAGGAAACGATTGTCAGCGTCTAGAGAGAGCCGCAGATCCTGATCTGCGAGATCGCCCAATGACGCACCGCTTTTCGATGATGGATTTTCCACCTTTTGACAGTATGTCTGGCTCGTCACGATCTGTCGATGTAATGTCTTCAGTGACTGACCGCCGTCACGGAATTCTACTGCCAGCCAGTCGAGCAATTCAGGGTGAGTCGGCTTTTCACCCATGTGTCCAAAGTCGTTGAGCGTTCCCACCAGTCCGCGTCCAAAGTGATGCTGCCAGACTCGATTGACGATCGATCGCCATGTGAGTGGATTATCGGGATTCGTCAGCCACCGCGCCAGCGCCGCTCGTCGCGCGGATTCCGGCGCGTTGGCAGGAATTTCAAATCGAGTTGCGACAGCCGTGATACAAGCTAACGCTCCAGGCGTGACTTCCTCTTTCGGATGACGAATATCACCGCGATGCAGGACATGAATTGCTCTCGGCCCCGGCGGTGGTCGTAACGATCCATCCGGTTCGAAATCCGCCGCCGCCGCGTAGATAAGATTCTGCTTGGGAAGTAAGGAGAGCGAGCGAGTTACCTCATCCAGTTGCTGATAACTCGCAAGTTCCAATCGGTGCGCATCGTTGCGCTGGGATTGCGGGATCGCCAAGATGTCCGCGATGGCGTCAGGAATCGCATCAACCCGAACAGGAGGGGTTGACCCTGTCAGCGAAAGCCGAGTCCTGCCGATCAAATGCCCCCGGCCGTGCCGCTGCTTCAGGACAAACCGAAGTCGAATTGGTTCCTTCAATTCGGCAGGCGTGGCGTCAGCCTCTGATTTACTGAGGTTTGTGCTGTCGTCGTTGCCGAGTCGGACTGGCTCTTTCAGTTCGAAAACCGCGTGATGCGACATCCCTTCTTTGGGATGGATACCCCACGCCGTAGGCTCGTTCTGATCAATTGCCTTCGCGATATCCCAGTCCTGCTGATTGAAGTCGGCAGTCGGATTCACAAGCGTCAGTTTCTGGTTCGTTCCTTCGAAATAGACTTCGAATTCCGAGAGATGCAAGTTGCCATTATCCGGTTGTCGCCCTGGGCCACGATGTGGCAAACTTTCGTGAGTAAGAACTTCCAGGCGAATCGCTGTAATTCGGTCGAATTTCCGATCTTCCCTTTTTTCCGGAATCGGATCTTGGGATATGTGATTTTCTTTGTCCGTAGTTTCTGCCGTCGACTGCTGATTTAGCAGTGGTGCCGATACGATCGTCACTGTGTCTATTTCGGGCCTAGGCCCCTTAGAGAGAATCGAACCATCAGCCAGTTTTTCGAGCACTGCTCCGTCCGATGATGTGAAAGACTCGGCATTGATGACGTGCCAATCGATCGATTGGGAGACTCGGCTTTGCTCCCAGATCGCAACTTTTTGCTGAACTTCGCTGGACATCAAACGTTCGACTTCTGACGGTGAACGTTGCTCGATGTCGCGTTTGCGTCGTGACAATTCCGTTCGTTGACGATGGGCTTCTGGGTCGGCATCGTATCGGCGATTGGCTCGTTCGACCCCGGAGAAGACCGCTTGCAGCGAGTAGTAATCACGCTGGCTGATCGGGTCGAACTTATGGTCGTGACAGCGCGCACACTGGACTGTCAGGCTGCAAAAATTGTTCATCACATTCGACAGCATATCGTCACGATCGAGGTATCTGGCGACCTGACGGTCGAGTGTATCTTCGCGGATATCTCGCAATGAACTCTCGTCCCACGGCCCGGCGGCAAGAAATCCAAGTGCAACGGTGGCAGCGGAATCGTCTGGAAAAAGAACGTCCCCGGCGACTTGTTCCTCAACGAATTGTGAATAGGGTTTATCATCGTTCAAGGATTTGATCAGGTAATCACGATACGGCCAGGCATGCTCGCGGATTCGGTCCTGATCATTGCCGTGCGTCTCGGCGAAGTGAGCCGCATCAAGCCAGTGCCGTGCCCAGCGTTCGCCGTACCGAGGTGATTTCAACAAGCGATCGACAAGTGCCTCATACGCATATGGATCGGGATCGGCAATGAAGTGATCGACCTCGTCGGCAGTCGGGGGAAGGCCGATTAAATCGAATGTCACTCGGCGAATCAAAGTTCGTCGATCCGCCGGGCCGACGGAGAGAAAGTTCTTTTCGATCCGCTTAGCCTCAATAAAAGCATCGATCGAAGGTTCTTGATCCGGCTGATCGATGGACTTCTGGCGACGTGGGACAATTGGTCGGATGAGTGGTTTCAGCGACCATAAATCGTTTTTATCCTGAGCAATTCCCGCAAAGTCATCTGGCCAGGACGCCCCCTGATCAATCCATGCTCGCAGCAGTCCGATCTCATCGGACGTCAGGCGGTCGCCCTCCGGCGGCATAACAAGATCATCTGCGCCAGCAACAAATCGAACCAATGGGCTGCTTTCGCTTTTGCCCACGAGAATATTCGGTGCGAAAGATTCGCCACCCTTTAAAGCCGCTTCTCGAACGTCGAGTCGATAGTCCCCTTTTTGCTTTTCAGGGCCGTGACAACGAACGCAGGCTTTTTGGAAGATCGGCTGAATATCGTTTGCAAAGTTTATTGGCCGAGTTGCCGCAGGAGGGAACTGATTCTTCGGCGGAATCTTGTCTTCAGTCCAGACGCTTCGCGATCCTGTCGCCAGGAAGGTGACACAAAACAAGCACAGGTTCAGGGTGAGTTTTCGGTTCACACGCCCCTCGAAGCTCTAATCCCGGTCAAGGCGATACCGTGAGATGACCCGGTCACGGGACACTCAGCTCACTTTTCGCATCCTGACCTGTTTCTTTGGCTTGCATTTCGATCGTGACTTCGGAAGCAGGCTTAAAATCACTGCGAGGCGATTGATCGTCTTTCCTCTCGCGAATCATTTTGGCTGACCAGCGAGCGACCCCAAAGGCGACGTCTTTACTTTTCCAGATTGTCGATTCCTGAACCGTTCGGCTATTTGGCCTTTCGATTTTGATGATCCCTTGAAGTTGCGTTGCTTTGATTGCACCGACTCCAACATCTGCATCAACATCTTCGCCAACAACCTTCATCTCGCGATAATAACCGACGAGAATCCCTAAAGGGTAAAGCTGCAATGCTGGTTCAGTCAACGGTTTGGGGTCAGCCTTGCCAACTTTTCGAAAACCTTTGACAAGTGGCAAAAAGCTGATGGGAACCCCGTCGGCGTCAACGTTGTCTGCGATGACTGCGGCTTCAGGAATCAGGACTTTGTAGATTTCGAGGCCGGTCAGGCCCGTATCAACTTTACCGTCACGCTCCCGACCACGTTCGATCTTGATTTCGATCCATCGGCAAGGAACCGTCTCGCCGCGATATTCTGCCGACTCTTCCCCAACAGACTTGATGGTCACGTGCTCGATCCAGGGATCAATTTCAACCTTGCCCGCAGCTGTTTCCGGTCGGATTTCGACTTGAGAATACGTACCCTCGAACCGAACCCAGGCGCCGTCTGCTGGCAACTGGCTGACAAGCCCCTGACCGAAGCAGATGTTCCCCAACATGCAGGCAATTCCCGCGACCGCAGTCGTGAGCCGCCGAAGGCGGTTCGCCAGGAGCTTCCACTCCATGACCCCAAGGAACTTTGGCGACACTTCCAACGTCAAGTTCCTTAAGAGAAGTCCCCGCATGAACGAACCCTTTCCATTTCAATAAGAAGCGACCGATTCGAAATCAGTTTGGCATAGACTTGGAGGGCTGACAAGGCTGAATTTGGATTGTCGTACCGAACAAGCCCCCGCTTGTGACAACTATTTACGACTTTGCCGCCGATCTTTTGCTGCTTGAAGTTTGCCAGGCAACATCGAATCCCGACGGAATGAGTGACTCAGGCCGCTTTCGCCGCCCTTCAATGTCCCAATTGTGCCAGAAAATACAGCAGACATCACCTAATCAACAGGCAAAATTGAATTCTGATCATTTTTGGCAGTTCATGGCGATTGAGATTTTTTTAACATCACGAAAGCGTCTTCACGTAGGCACATGGCGTTTTCCTAAAAAAATCAACATTCGATTTTCCGTCGTAGCTCGAAGAATCAATTTGTCATTTTGACAACTAATAATTCTGAACCAAGGCGGGGTTGACGTGTCCTAAGTTACGCCTATTCTTCACTATGGCGGTTTTTGAAAAACTGCTGAAACTTTTGGCACGGTTGGTGCATCTGAATTGTTCGCCGTGTTGGCGAGAAACTTGCTGCGATGTGTTTTGGTCTTCTACCCCTTGGGAGGGAGGCTGCGATGAGTACTGAAGACGCTGGATCTGGGAAGGTTCTGAATCCGCAAATTATTGTTCGACGGCTGGCTGCCGCTGAGGGTTATCTCGAAATAGGTCTGCCTAATTACGCGATAGCAGAGTTGAACACTGTGCCAGATGCAGGCCCTTTCGCTCCGATAGCCGAGTTGTTTCGTGGTGAAGCCTTACAGGCTCAGGAAAAATATGCGGATGCGATTGAGCCACTCAATCGGGCCGCACAAATGTTTCCTGCACCGTTCAACCAGAGAGCGCTGCTGGCACTGAGTAACTGTTACCGGCACGACGGGCAGATCAAATTGGCCGATGAAACGGCTGCTGCGCTTGAGATGCCGGACGATGTTGATACGAATGGAAAGTTGGTAATTCTACCAATTTTCCATGTTTCAAAAGCTGCTGGTCAACGGATTTCTAAAGATCAGAACTGATTGACGGTCCAACAGCCTGGCAGTGCAAAGCCACTGCCAGGCTGTTTTCATTTTTGGCACCAAAGTGATCTTAAACGACGACGCGAGTTCCTTAGTTTAACCCGCAGCCATCGGCGCAGGGGATCGGCGTCCAGCCGATTTCTTCAACCGTTGCCCCAGCCTCGACTTTTCGCAACGCCCCAACGAGGAATGACGCCTCGGCTGATGGCAGTTCCGCCGCTTCACTGTGAGGCGCGGTTAAACGATAAGATGACTGCGGCGCAGGCGTTTGGCGTCCAGCCGATCTCTTCGGGCGTTACTGGCTAATCTGGCAGGACTGCCAAATCGGCTTTCCGTCGAGCGCCAAGATGCTCAAGGACTGTCTTAACGGCATCGGCAATTGCGACCCTCTCTGAATCCGCAGAGGTTCGCCACTTCAATTCGACAATTCCCTCTTTCAATCCTTTACCACCGAAATTGACTCGTAACGGGATTCCGATCAGGTCGGCGTCTTTAAACTTTACTCCCGGTCGAAGATCTCGATCGTCCAGCAGAACATCCACGCCAGCCGATTTAAGTTCCCCGTAAAGTTGTTCGGCAGCCGTCATCGTCTCGGGCTCGTTTGCCCCAATCACACTGACGATGACTTCGTACGGAGCGATCGACAGCGGCCAAATCAGCCCTTGCTCATCATGCTTTGTTTCCGCGAGTCCCGCCAGAATGCGATTCACTCCGATACCATAACAACCCATGATGATCGGCTGGCGATTTTCGGTTTCATCGTCATACAACGCGTCCATCGAAACGCTGTATTTCGTCCCCAGCTTGAAGACGTGCCCGACTTCGATTCCGTGAACTAGTTCCAGCGTCCCTTCACCACGCGGACTGGGGTCACCTGCGGCAGCGTTGCGGAGATCAAATGTCGTGGTCAGTTCGTAGTCTCGTCCAACATTGACATTGGCAAGATGATAGTCCGCTTCGTTCGCCCCGGTGATGGCGTTTACAACCAACGGTACATCGTGATCTGCGACGATCGAACACTTGATTCCAACCGGTCCGGCGAACCCGACAGGTGCGCCAGTCACCTGGAGAATCACGGCAGGATCAGCCATCTCCAGACTCTTTGCGGCAAGCGCCCTGCGAATTTTGCCTTCGTTGGCTTCATGGTCACCCCGCAAAAGGACTGCGACCGGTTTTCCATCGGCAACGTAAATCAGGGTCTTCACCAGTTTCTCGGGCTTACACTTCAACAGCTTGCAGACCGTTTCGATGCTGCCAACGTTGGGCGTATGCAATTTGGCGACCGGCTTTGCATCAGCGGATGTGGAGATCACCGGGGGTTTGCGACCGGTTTCGGCCCGCTCAAGATTCGCCGCATAATTTGTCTTTTTGCAAAAGACAATCCGGTCTTCGCCATTGGCCGCGGGGATCATGAATTCGTGCGACGCATCCCCCCCGATTGGACCGCTTTCCGCTTCAACCGGCAGGAATTCCAGGCCACATCGCGAGAAGATCCGACAGTAGGCGCGATACATCTTCTGATAAACATCGTTCAAAGATTCCAGCGATGAATGAAAGCTGTAAGCATCTTTCATCAGAAATTCGCTGGTTCGCAGAATTCCAAACCGGGGTCGTTCTTCATTTCGGAATTTGGTTTGAATCTGATAAACCGTCAGCGGCATTTGACGATGGCTGCTAATATGCCGCGACATGAGATCGGTGACAACTTCTTCGTGTGTCGGCCCCAACGCCATATGAACATTTCGGTCCCCGCGCCGGACGTTAAAGTTAATCAGTACGTTTCCGAAAGCTTCTTTACGTCCAGTCCGTTCGAACAGATCGATCGGTTGAAGTGCGGGCATCAGGATTTCGAGTGCTCCGGCAGCATCCATTTCTTGACGGACAATGGCTTCTGCCTTTTTCAAAGCACGCACGCCCAGTGGCAGATACGTATAAGCGCCTGCCATCAGCTGTCGTATGAAGCCGGCTCGCAGCATCAATTGATGGCTCGGTACTTCGGCATCCGACGGGATTTCCTTCATCGTCGGGATAAATGTCTGAGACCAGCGCACGGGAGACTCCTTTCAAAACAATCGTTCGGTAGTAAGCGCAGAGTGTATTCCGAGTTCACCAGAGAGTGAAGCATAACCCGTCGGTTGATATGTGAGCCGTTTGGAATCGGTCTTGTTCGATTCGGCGGATTCGGCTAGTTTCCGCTCCTCCCGTCGCACTTCAACTCGTTGTTTCCCATCAAACCCGTTGAGCTACGGCTCTTCTGGCCGATTTCATTGCCATTCATTTGGATATCGGTATGCGATCCGTCATCGGTCCGCTGTTATTCGGGCTTATTCCGCTGATTGCGGTCGGTTGCGCGTTGCCCGATCGATCCCTCAGCCGGTCTGAAGATCTCAGGTTTCGGCCGAAAGGATTTCCTTCGTCTAAGGGATCGCAGATCGCGACATCGAATCGTTCCCTTGCGTTCGGTTCGCCAAATCTGCCCGGAGAATCGATTCAGAACGAAGTCGATATGCCAGGAACAGAGGCCAGCACATCAATCAATCTGGTCAACTACAAAGCTGACAAACTCGTTACGAGTCCACAAAAATTCATCGCGGGACATTCTTCCGATTTCGAACAGTCATCCGACATCACCGAGACAGACTCTGCGCCACCCACATTAGATGATCTCCCTTCAAATGTTGGGAATTCCACTGCAAAAAAACAGGATGTCATTTCCGGAATCAACCGGGACTCCTTTTCTGAAGCCGATTCCGAAACGCCGATGGTCAATCACGCGGATTACCGTGTGAGTGAGGACCAAAGAAAACCTCGCGTCGAACTGGTTGGCTTGGAAGAGGAAGTGACTGATTCCCAGCCAACTGCATCTCGTCCATTGAACTGGGACGAATCACCCCCTCAAGCACCGACAAGAAATACACCTATTGTTCAAGCTGAACCATCAAGAATAAATCCATCTTCATCGATCCCAATGTGGGCAGATCGTCCGAAGGACAGCGTTTCGGAAATAACTCCGCTGGTAAAAAAGCCGGACTCAAAGTATTCTTCTCAGGTTCAGCAGGCGGGCCAGAGTGAGTCGACTCGCGCTCCGAGCCAAAAATCTTCAACCCTGCTCCCTTTGCTTCCTTGGCAAGCGGACCTGGAACAATTGATCGCTCGCGTCGAACGAGATCTCGCTTCATCCAAGCCGGAACCACCAGGAAGTGGGCAGAGCGAATACCTGCGCAAGCAGGCTCATTTGCGGCTTCTCTATTTGATGGCGCAGCGGCAAGAAGAGGCATTGACTGCGATTCCCGGCGTCGAAAGTTACGAACAAGAATATTGGCAGCAATTGATCTGGGCGATGTCGAATTCACTCGACACAGTTCAATTTCCAGAAACGACCGAACGTGCAGCTCAAACGGTGGCACCGCTCGCAGCGGCGCTAAGACAGATGCGTGAACAGTCTGCCTTGACGATCAAGAACATGACGTTTTGCCGCAAGATCTCGTATTTCGGCAATTACGATCGTTTTCCACGAAATGAATTCACTCCGGGACACGAAGTGCTGCTGTACACGGAAATCGAGAACTTTGTCAGCGCTCCGACTGTCGACGGAGAATACCGCACAACGCTCAAGTCATTGATTGAGATCACCGATTCCAAAGGAAAGATCGTCTGGACCAAGGGATTTCCATCGACGGAAGATTTCTGTCGTAACCCCCGTCGTGACTATTTCCACAACTATCAATTCTACATCCCCGAAGATCTTTCGACTGGAGCGTACGTGCTGAAGTTGACGATCGTCGACGAACTGAGCCGCAAACGAGTCTCAAACTCGCTGAACTTCGTGCTGAAGTGACAGTTCATGTAGGGTGGGACAAGTCCCACCTTTCGACCCGAGCATACGCATAGAAATCGACGATCCTCGGCTATGAATAGCCAATTTCTTGACTCGCTTCGTCCAAACAAATCATCGGCCCCTCTTCGATGTATTCTGGTGCACAGAGGTTGAAGGCTCCTTCCCTTTGTGAGTCGAAACGAAGTTTCTCTCGTTCCGCGCCTGAATTCGACCAAATCGATATCCCCTTTAACGACGTTGCTGGCGTTTGCTTTGACTGATTCCAGCCAATTGCGGTTGTTTTGCTGCATGGGCTGAAGCCCATGCTACGGATTGACGCTCGCCATGATAGCGCTTCTCGTTCCCGAGAAATTGCCGCACTTTTGACAGCGACTATTGTTTTAATTGCCTGTGGGGATACAATCCGCATGGCGACTTAACGATCTTTCGACTGGAAATAGGTTCGATGAAGGCAACTTTGGAACACGATGACGAACAGTTTCTGCTGAGCCTGCAACGGCTTGGAGCGGGGACCGTTCAAGAATTGTGTACAGCTGCCGGGGTGACCGCGACAGCAGTTCGGCTGCGATTAAGTCGTTTGCAGTCAATGGGTTTTGTCGACCGTCAAACGATTCGCGAAGGTCGGGGTCGGCCACACCACACATACAAAATCACGGACCAGGGGCAGCGGCAACTGGGGGATAACTACTCGGAACTGGCTCGACTATTGTGGAGCGAGCTTCAGAAAATCGACGAGATCGATGTTCGTCAACGTGTTACGGGACGGATTCGAGACGCGATGGTTAAGCAGTACGGTGCAAATGTTCGAGGTTCCGTGCTGACAGACCGGTTTGCTCAACTGGGTGTTGCTCTTTCGGAACGCGGGTTTTCCGTGGAAATCGGTATGGACGAAACGCTCCCGATTTTGCGAGAAAACCACTGTCCGTACCACGATCTGGCCCAGCACGATTCGGGGATTTGTGAATTAGAACAGCAGGTATTCGAGCAGGTTTTGGGGGTTCCGTTGACGCTCGCTTCATGTTGTCGAGACGGGGACAATTGCTGCGAGTTTCATCCCGCAAGAGCGAACTGATCCTGAAGCAAGGTTTTGATAGCTTGTCGGGTGAAACACGGAACGAATGCTGGTAGAGTTTGGGCTTTGGAGAAGTGTCTCAACTCAATTCCACCAATGAGATAAGAAACGGACGGAACGATCATGACAACTTGGATTGAAGGCCGGTTTGAAGAGAACGTCATCACGACATCGCTTGAGCAGGCGATGAATTGGGCTCGACAATCGAGTATCTGGCCGATGACGTTCGGTCTGGCCTGTTGTGCGATTGAAATGATGGCTGCCGGCGCAAGCCGATACGATATGGATCGATTTGGTGCTGGTGCTTTCCGTGCAACGCCTCGGCAAGCTGATTTGATGATCGTCGCCGGGACGGTGACCTATAAAATGGCCAGCCGCGTTCGCCGCCTTTACGAACAAATGCCCGATCCCAAGTATGTCATCGCGATGGGTGCCTGCACCGTTGGTGGTGGTCCCTACTTCAAGTACGGCTATCATGTTGTGAAGGGTGTTGATCTGGTTGTTCCCGTCGATGTTTATGTTCCGGGTTGCCCGCCACGACCTGAAGCGCTGCTCGAAGGATTGATGCGAATTCAAGATAAGATCAAGGCGAAGAAGATCACTCGATCACAAGAAATTCTTCCAATCCCGCACCATACGGGTCGAGTCTCGTTGCCGATTATTCAAAATCTGACCGAAGTTGTTTGAACGTTTGCCTGAAGTGCCGTCTGTGTTGCGTCAATGGTGTGGGGCAGTTAAATCCCGCGCCAGACGCAAGCGAAAAGAGTTTGAAAAAATGTCCAGCCTGCTGAAAATTACCGATCTGCATGTCTCTGTCGATGAAAAGCCCATTTTAAAAGGGGTTAGTCTCGAAATCCGCCAGGGTGAAATTCATGCTTTGATGGGTCCGAACGGATCGGGCAAGAGTACTCTTGCCTACACCCTTGTGGGCCATCCCAAGTATGAAGTCACCAGCGGCTCAATCGAAATCGACGGAGTCCCTCTCAACGATCTTGATCCTTGTGAGCGAGCACGACTCGGGATGTTTCTGGCGTTCCAATATCCGGTCACGATTCCCGGCGTGAAGGTGGCGGATTTTCTTCGGCATGCCGTCACGAACATTCGAAACCCAGCCCGCAAAGAAGGCGAAAGTCTTATTCCGATGCGAGATTTCCGCAAGGAATTAAAAGATCGCATGGAAGAACTGGGGATGGATGTTGAATTCGCCCGACGATATTTGAACGAAGGTTTTTCCGGCGGCGAGAAGAAGCGGATGGAGATTCTGCAACTGGCGATGCTCCAGCCCAAGTTTGCGATTCTTGACGAGACCGACAGCGGCCTGGACAGCGATGCCGTGCGTGTTGTCAGCGAAGGTCTGCGAAAGCTGGCTGGACCTCAAATGGGTGTCCTGATCATTACGCATCATGAGCGATTGCTGGAATACAATGTTCCGCAATTCACGCATGTGATTCTGGCCGGACGAATCGTCGAAACCGGCGATGCCTCGCTGGCCCATGAACTTCACAATCACGGTTATGCCGCTGTTCGCCAGCGACATCCTGCCGAAGCGGCTGAAGAACAGGAACATCAGAAGGTTGCCCCAAAAGTTGCAGCTATCGCAAAGTAAAAATCTTCTGCGACGACAGTCGCAGACGGAATTAGAACCACGGCTGTCGAAGACTGTAAACGAACAAAAGCACAGACAATCAATTCGCGGTAGGGATATCCACCCATTATGACGACTGATGTACCAGTTCTTGATGACGAAATTGGCGTAGGCGATTATCAGTATGGATTTCACGATCCAACCGATAAGTATGTCTTCAAAAGCCGACGAGGTCTTGATCGTGACATCGTCCATCAGATCTCGGAAATGAAGAACGAGCCGATGTGGATGCGCGAGTTCCGACTCGAAGCACTCGATCTGTTCTACAGTAAGCCAATGCCCACGTGGGGCGGCGACATGTCGGAACTCGATTTTCAAAACATGTTCTATTTCGTGAAGGCGTCACAGGGTCAGGAAAAATCCTGGGATGACGTTCCTGACGATATCCGAAAGACGTACGATCGACTTGGGATTCCAGAAGCGGAAAAGAAATACCTGGCGGGCGTGAAGGCTCAGTACGAATCCGAAGTCGTCTACGGCAGTCTTCAGGAAGACTTGGCGAAACAGGGTGTGATCTTCACTGATACCGATTCAGCCGTTCGAGACTATCCCGATCTGGTTCGCGAATACTTCGGCACCGTGATCCCGTCAGCCGATAACAAATTTGCGGCGTTGAATTCTGCGGTCTGGTCGGGTGGGTCATTCATCTACGTCCCGAAAGGGGTGAAGATCGAATTCCCGCTACAGGCTTATTTCCGGATCAACACTCAGAATATGGGTCAGTTCGAGCGAACGCTGATCATCGTCGACGAAGGGGCTTCGGTTCACTATGTCGAAGGCTGTACGGCTCCAACCTACAGCAGCGACAGCCTGCATTCGGCCGTCGTCGAAATCCTCGTCAAACGAGGTGGTCGATGTCGGTATACGACAATCCAGAACTGGTCGAATAACGTTTACAACCTCGTGACGAAGCGAGCGAAAGCCTATGGCGATTCGCTGATGGAATGGGTTGACGGAAATCTCGGCTCGAAGCTGACGATGAAGTATCCGGCGATTTACCTAATGGAACCGGGTGCCCGCGGCGAAACTCTGTCGATTGCCTTCGCTGGTAAAGGACAACATCAGGACGCCGGGGCCAAGATGGTCCACTGTGCCCCGTATACCTCCAGCCGAGTGATTTCGAAAAGCATCTCGAAGGATGGTGGCCGGGCTGGCTACCGTGGGCTGGTCAAAGCGACTCACGACGCTCATCACTGCAAGAGTAACGTCGTCTGCGACGCATTGATCCTCGATTCACACAGTCGAAGCGATACGTATCCCTACATCGAAGTCAATCACGACAACCTGACGATCGAACATGAAGCGTCGGTCTCGAAGATAGCGGAAGAACAGCTGCTCTATCTGATGAGCCGCGGTATGAGCGAAACCGAAGCATCTGCAATGATCGTAACCGGCTTCATCGAACCGCTCGTCAAAGAATTGCCGATGGAATACGCGGTCGAAATGAACCGATTGATCGAACTGCAGATGGAAGGGAGTGTCGGGTAAATTTCCGAAGCCATGTTGACCGTGACGCCCTCCCGTACCAATGCGTTTGATGCCGATGCCTTTGAGCAATTTATTGCCTCGCGACGCGAGCCCGAATGGGTGACTGATCTGCGCCGCAATGCGTTCGAGATCTATCGCGAACTGCTTATGACAGAACTTGACCCTGAAGAATGGAAACGTGTCGATATTCGTGCATTTCGGCCCGAGAAGTTCTCGATCCCGACATTGACGAAGTCCGTTGCCACGTTCGATACCCTGCTCGCCGATCGAGCGGAATTTGCGGGCTTCATCACCCATATTGACACAGTCAGTTCTCAACCAAAACTGGACGAAGAATTGGCTCGTCAAGGGGTCCTGTTTGGAAGCCTCAGCGAGATTGTTCAGACGCACGGCGACATTTTAATGCCCCACCTGATGACTCGGGCGGTTACGCCCGATGCCGATCGCTTTGCCGCTTGGCATGCCGCGTTCTGGACTGGTGGAACGGTTTTGTACGTACCACGTAATGTCCAAATCGAAAAACCGTTGCACAGCTTGATTGGCATGGCGACGGACGGAGCTGCCGATTTCAGTCATACGTTGATCATCCTGGAAGAAGGTGCATCGGCCACATTACTTGAAGAGACAGCCTCGGCGACGCCAACCGCAGCCGGACTTCATGTTGGTGCCGTTGAACTGTTGCTGGCCGATCGATCAAATCTTTGCTATGTCCAACTGCAGAACTGGAACGACAAAGTCTGGCACTTTGCTCATCAAGCGGGGCGAGTCGAAGCCAGTGCATCACTCCAATGGACAGCTGGTGCGATTGGTGCCAAACTGGCTCATATCCATCAGGAAGTTTTTCTTGACGGAAAAGGAGCTGCTGCGGAAGTAAATGGGGTCACGTTTGCCAGCGAAAAGCAAATGATCTCGTACTACACCCAGCAAACGCATAATGCTCCGAATACGCGAAGCGACCTGTTGTACAAAGACGTCGTCCGGGACCATGCTCGGTGCGTCTGGCGCGGGATGATCAAGGTCGCAATCGATGCCCAGAAAACGGACGGCTATCAGAGAAACGACAGCCTGCTATTGAGCGAAACCTGCCGCGTCGATGCCATCCCTGGCCTGGAAATTGAAGCCGACGACGTTCGATGTACTCATGGTGCAACGTGCGGTCAGGTCGATGAGGAACAGCTCTTTTATTGTATGTGCCGGGGACTCAGGCGAGTGGAAGCGATGCATCTGATCGTGGAAGGTTTCTTCCAGCGGGTCTATGACCGCATTCCTGTCGAAATCGTTCGCGAGACATTGGGTCAGGCCGTGGAAAAAAAGCTCGGAATCTCCTGAGCTGACGGAAAGTATTGCCTTGCATGCCAGACTTTGAACGAGTTGCCGCCATCAGTGAAATCCCGTCCGACGGCCGGTTATCGATCCTCATTGACGATATTCCCTCGTTGTTGATTCGTATTGGTGACGAGTTTTTTGCGGTCGAAGATGTTTGTTCGCACGATGGCCAGCCATTAACGAATGGCCCGGTTGATCACTGTTCGATCACGTGTCCACGACATGGTGCAAGGTTCGATCTGAGCACAGGCCGGCCGCTCTGTATGCCCGCGATTGAACCCATTTCAACATTTGAAGTTCAAGTTCGTGACGGCGAAATTTTTGTGAGACCCCGACCATGACCTCTGAAACTCTATCGATTCCGATTGCTCCCGCGACGGGATGCTGTTCCGAAACTGCGGCGAAAGCCGACGCGCTTCCGATCGTCAGTGCAGCTCCTACGACCGACACGGAAGCCTGCTGTCATTCAGGCTCGACCGCATCGACTGCTGCCGCGACCTCGCAAGCGGAAAGCTGTTCGAGCGGACAAGTTCCCGCAGCTGACGCTGTTGCCTCTGATGAGACGGGTACACCGGACGATGCCACGCTGATCGACGCGTTGCGCACAGTTATTGATCCGGAGCTGATGATTAACATCGTTGATTTGGGGTTGGTCTACTCGATCAATCATACTGAACGTAAGGCGCTGGTCGAGATGACATTAACCAGCCCCGCTTGCCCCGCCGGCCCCCAGATCATTTCACAGGCAAAAATGGCCCTGGAGAAGATCTCGGGGATCGATGTCGCCGAAATCAAGCTGACGATGTCACCCCCGTGGACACCGGATCGTATGACGGACGATGCCCGCGACCAACTGGGAATTTTTTAGAACCGGATTAATCAATAGAAAAAGGCCCGCGTGAAATTTCACACGGGCCTTTTTTTATTCGGAGCGATCAGTCAGGCTGAAACGAGTGACGACTTTCCTTCAGTGATTCTGGTTCACTTTGATCGAAGTGAATGATTCAGGTTTCGATGCCGCATCATTTCTTGGCCGTGAAACCGCTTCTGCGTAAAGGTTATCCGATCTTGCGGTTCGTTGACTAACACTTGTCATCGATTCTTCGTCATCAAAGGTATTGTGTGACCGAAGGTTCAGAATTCCCACAGCCAGGTAGAACAGTCCAACACCAGACATTCCTCCGACGGCCATCCAGCCTGTCAGCCAGTGATTAACAACGGTCCCGATTCCGGCCGCAGCGAATGCACAGGCTGAAATTGCGAACGACATCTGGCTCGCAGGACTCATTGGGAGTTCAGAATTTGATTTGGCCAACTTAGGCATTTAATTAGACTCACAGTCGAAAAATCTTCAAAACCCATTTGGGTCGAATCATTGGGGGCATGAACTGTCAACGTGATACTGGCCGGGTACATACGACAGCCATATGTACCCGGCCAGAAATCAACTCGTCGAGGGTCGACTACGACGCCACTGCGGCAGCGGCGGTAACAGCAACAGGTGCATACTTGGTTAAGATTGTCGCAATCATCATGTAAACGGGAATACCGATCGTGACGTTGTAACTGAAGGTCACCCCTAGCGAAGCAGCCAAAGGAAGGGTGGGGCTGGCTTCAGGGATCGCCAGTCTCTGTACTGCGGGAAGAGCGATGTAGGATGCGGCACCGCACAACACGGCGAACAGGACGTAGGTACCAATCTCAAAGGGTTGTCCCAGCACCATGCTGTATCCGTGCGCGATCAGCATGCCACAAGTTGCAAACAAGTTAGGGGCAACAAGGGCGAAGGTTACGAACTGCCATCCCGCGTTCCCAAGGTCCTTCAGCTTCTTCGAAGCGGTCATCCCCATTTCGAGCAGGAATATACATAGCAAACCGTGGAACAAGTGGACGAACAATGCATCGTCCGTCTGAGTCACTTTTTCACCTTGCAATCGCGAAATGAAACCAATGGTGATTCCGGCAAATAGCAGGAAGATCCCTGGGTTCAAAAAGACTTCATGCAACAATGTAGGATTGAGGAAAGAGCCACCCTTTTTCTTTGCAGACTCGCCACCTTTGTTAAGATTAACTTCCTGAAGAGCGAGCATCGCGTCCATTTCGTCATCGCTGGTGGATCCACTAAGAGAACCAGCGCCTGCTGAACCATTTCCGTTTGATCCGGAACCGTGAGATGCCTTTGAACCACCTCGACCGGCAGAACCACCAGACGAACGAATGATCGTCGAATTCGATCGAGCAGCCCGAACTTTGCCATTCCCTGCACCGGCGGTCACTAACTCTTCTTCGAGCTCTTCTTCCGAGAACTCTTCGTGATCATATTCGTCATGTTCTTCATCGGTACCAACGTGACGTGGCGAAGCAATCATCGCTTCACGGAACCGATTGTAACCGGTTTCACCTGGCATGTTCCCGGCGGCATCCATTCCCTTCTCACGCATTTTCGCGACGAGATAAAGAGCAACAAGGCAACCAGGAATTTCCATCACAGCCAGCAAAACCGGCATGTAGGGAGCGAACGCGATGTGACCAGCCGTCAGAACCCCCATTGCCGTCACGAATGTACCAGCCGAGTCAGAGCCGTAGTAACCTGCGACTGTGGCAGCGTCAACCTGGCGAATTTTCGTAGTCCATCGCAGTGCAGTGTAAGCCGCGATACCGATCGCAAAGTTCGTGAAGAATCCGATGATCATGAAACCTGCAGCCTGCCCGTAAAGCTCAGGCTCAAGGCCAGCCAGTTCTTCGCCACCTTTCCAACCAATCGCCAAGAGCAAGTAAATTGTCAGACCTTGATAAACCGCCTTGGGGAATTCGAGCTTCACATGAAACATGGGAATCAGGAACCCGGCATAGAAAAACAGCAACAGCGGTTTAAACAGATTGTGGGTGAAATTATCAATGAACTCGTGAAGCACGGCGCCTTCTCCAAACAAGAAACAAATCCCCAGGACGATGACTCAACAACAAAAGTAGGAGTCACAGGGTTTCGGGAAGACGAAAGCACGACTTGTGCCATATCCGAAATCTGTCTAAGTCGTCAGGGAACGCTGCGATAAAAAATCTACTGAAAACACGCAATGATTGACGCAACCAGCTTATACAAAGAAACTTACGACAGAAATCGAATTCAACAACCGCTTAGAACAGACGGGCGATTTCTTGCGTAAACCCCAAAGCATTTCGGAAATTGCGCGCAATTCGTGCTTTGTCTGCTGGCACGAAAGACGTCGTGAAACGTGAGACAGCTGAGGTCCATTCATAGAAGCCAAATTGCCGTCATACCATTAATGCAAATGACAAGCAGCCAGCGGTTTACCCACTGGCTGCTTGTCATTTTTTACGTATCGACAGAATTCTTGGATCTACTTCAGCGCTGACAGCACCAAGCCGAGCACTGACGATATATGTTGCATGATGGCTGAAGCATACGCGTTTTGCGATGTAAGGCTTAGTGTTGAGCACCAACAAGCTCATGAGCACGTCGTGCTGGGGATGCCGTTTCACGAGTGTTTCCGACGGCTTCGGCAACCAGGTTATCTGCACCTGCTGTTATGTGACTGGTTTCAATTCCGGTCTCGTGACCAGCGGATTTCGAAGTCGCCCAACTGACCAAGCCCACGACAAGATAGAACGCTCCAACTCCTGCGAGTCCCCCGGCTGGCCAGTGGCTGAAAGGGAGGCCAAGCACGGCAGCACCGAACGAACAAATCGCAACCGAAATGCTGCTTAAGGCAACGGGGTTCATTGAAAGGCGTGTGGCGGACTGAACATTGTGAGACATTGTCTTAACTTTCATGAATTTGGGACGGAAACAGTATTGGTTTTGAAATTGAAGTTATGCAGATTGAGCTGTCGGCGAGGCGACTCGCACACAAGCGTCGTAGTGTGACAACGGTTCGAGGTGGTCAATTCCAACGATTTCAACCGGGACGTTTGAGTGTGAATATTCCTTGATGGCATGCATCAAGTTTTCAGCAGCGGTGTGGTCAATCAACGTGACTCGTTCGTCAAGATGAACTTGAACGGCTTTGACGTCTGATGGAATCTCGTCGAGTTCTTCCGAAAGTTGCATGGTATTGAAACAGACTAGCGGTTTGTCGACGTACATATGATAAACACCATCACAGTATTCGCGGTTGACGACCGGATTACGGAAGAAGTCTCCCATGCATTTCGCCAGCGAAAGATTCTTCACGCCACTCGCGGTTGCAGTGGAAATCGCATGTCGACAGAACAACGTACTCAGTACGAAATTTGCTGCGACCCCTGCGGCGATCCCAACCAGCAGATCGGTCAGTAGTGTCACGATGATGGTGAACGAGAAGATCACAACCTGTTCTTTCCCGATGTGTGCCATGTGTCGCCAGACCAGCGGCTCGCACATCTTCCAACCGGTATAAATCAGAACGGCAGCCAACACACCGAGAGGGATCATGTTAATCCAAGCCGCACCGAACAGCAGATAGATCACCAGGCAAACCGCGTTTGTGAAGTTAGCCCACAGGGTACGACCCCCAGCCGCGATATTCGCCTTGCTCTTGACCCCACCGGGGATGATTGTCAAACCGCCAACGAGACTCGAAGCGACGTTGGATACACCCATCGCCAGCAAGACCCGATTCGCATCGGATTTCCGATGGTAAGGATCAATCCGGTCAATCGCCATCGCCGTGGCAAGCGATTCAACACCATCGATCATGGTCAGCATGATCACACCAACTGCCGCTGCCTGCCACAAATCGCTACGAGCCAGCAACGCACTGAAATCAGGTGAATGAATTCCGTGAAATGGGTTATCCGGAAGCTTGATCAAGAATCCTGGCCCGAGGTCACCAATGTGAACAATCTGACCCAGGATCACACCAAAAATCACGGCCAGTAACTGAGGTGGAACAATCTGAAAGAACTTGTATTTCTTCAATGAACCGAAAACGAACAGCATGACAAGACTCGCAAAGGCCACTGCAAATGCCTTTGTTGTCATCCCTTGTGCATATTCCGGCACGCCCGTAACGAATTCCATAAATTCATGAGCATGAACCTTTCCGGTGAAACCGAAAAACTTCGGAAGTTGTTTCACGATAATCAGCAGACCGATCGAAGCGAGCATCCCTTCAACAACCGTTACAGGAATGATTGCGGCAAACCGGGCCAGCTTGAGCAGACTGAGGATCACCTGCAACAGGCCGACGATAAAGATCACGACGAGCAGGAACTTATAACCTTCACCGACATGTTCGGCGTCGCCCGCTCCGCCCAGTGCGATCATCACGGCCATAATCGCAGGCGCCAGACCGGCAGCTGGTCCGGCGATCGTCATGTACGCTCCGCCGATAAACGGGAAGATAAACCCTGCAATAATTGCGGAAATCAATCCGACGATTGGTGGGACACCCGATGCAATCGCAATCCCCGACGATAGCGGCAGTGAGACCAGCGAGACAACGATTCCAGAGAGAATATCGCTACGCAGGTGTTTCAAGCCCGCGATTCCATTCTGCGGCTTTTCGTTCAATTCGACATGGTCAGAAGACATTCATAAATCCTTTAATGCGTATTTGAACTTTGCAGTTCGATTCGGAAGGCTGTGACGACGAGTTGCAAAAAGAAAAAACTCTCATTCGTCAGTCAACAAAGTTCCGCGTGGAGAACAAAATTGAATCCGAGGGAAACCGATCCCTTTCGCCAACATCCTTGTTCTGGCAACTCGGATTCGTCATGACGTGTGGGCATTGGCCAGCTTGTCGGATCGCGAGCCAACCCCTGCTTCCTCCGGTCGTTTCGTTGCCAGATCGTCAACGTTTGTTGCACCCGACAATCGATGTGATGCGGTCTCAATCAGATCGCTTTCATGAGTAAATAACGGTTCCGCGGAACCGAGATTCAGCAGTCCAATCGCCAGATAAAATAACCCCAAGCCCGCCATGCCACCCACGGCCATCCAGCCCGTCATCCACTGATTGATCAACAATCCAATCGCGGCAGCACCTAGGGCACATGCTGCGACGGCAAACGACATCTTGCTGGTCGAGTTCAATTCTGGTCGGCTGGAAGTTTGTGAGTCGCGTGACATATTGAATTTCCTTGGAATGAATGGGTATTCGATGGAAAGCTTTTAGAAATCAGTTGGATTTGGCAGGGAAATCGCAATCGTCCAGGTCGTAAACCTCACCTCCGGCGAAGCCAATGTGACGAGGTGCCGAATTCAGTTCGGAAAGAAATTGTCGATAGGCGAGTTCACTTCCCGGAGGAATGATCCGGTGAAGTTCCCGTCGACGAAACTTGGACTCGACGATTAGGGCAATCAGGCAACAGACGACCGACGCAAGCAGGCCAGCACAGAACAACTGCGGCGGCTGAAACTCTTGATTGATCATCGCAAATAATGATTCGATCGACATTTTCAAATTCCGCAGCAGTGATGTTTTATGTGTTTAGTTCGATTCGAGCGGACATTCCTTAAATGAATGCAGACCTTATGCCGAATGCCGATCTGGAACGCGGCACGTCGATGTCCATGAGACGTGTTTAGCTAGGATGCGTCGTCATAACTCATTTCAGGGAAATGTGTTACAATGCGGAGTCGGCAATGTGCCGCGAATACCTAAAACTTCCGTCAGGATTCATTTGGCCATTTTGAGTCATCCGAAACCAGAGATGTGGCCAGAAAGTGGCCACCCCAATTGGCCAGGAATTGGTCTTCCCTTGATCGCGTTCAACACGAAGCTGGAAATACCCGAACCAGCCACGATCGGGGTAGAAAGGAATCTACGATGAAGCGCAATCAAATCGAGGGTTTCACGTTTTGGGAAAATATCGCGTCGGCCACAAATAACATTAACAAGACCGTTCCCAGGGGCGCTCGTTAACGGGACTTTGAACCAGCACCAGTCACGATTTATCGACTCGATATTAAGCAAATTCCAGAATCGGGACGAAAATCCCCATCGGATGGCGTAGAATATCGGACCAGACAATTTTCTACGAATTTCGCCCCACCTTCCTTTCGTAACATTTAATGAGCGCACAATTACCACTCATCGATTCCTTCGGGCGGTTGCATAACAACCTGCGAATCAGCGTCACGGATCGCTGCAACATTCGTTGTTTTTACTGCATGCCTGCCGAAGACGTGCAGTTCATGGACAAATCAGAACTGCTGACGTTTGAAGAAATCGAGCGGTTTGTCCGCGTGGCGGTCCCAATGGGAATCGACAAGCTGCGACTGACGGGAGGCGAACCCCTCGTCCGCCGCGAGTTGAATACACTCGTCGCCAAACTGGCGTCGATTCCCGGCGTGAAAGACATCGGCCTGACGACGAATGGAATTATGCTCGCCCAACAGGCTCAGGGCTTGTACGACGCGGGCTTGCGCCGGATCAACGTCAGTCTGGACGCGTTGACTCCCGAGAAATTCAAGAAGTTCACTCGTCGAGACGGATTCGAACAGGTGATCGAAGGAATCCGCGCGGCACAGCGAGCCGGTTTTGATCCGGTGAAAATCAACGCCGTTTCCGTTCGCGGAATGACGGAGGACGAAATCGTCCCGTTCGGTCATTTCGCCCGTGAAACGGGAGTCGAAGTCCGCTTCATCGAATACATGCCACTCGACGCCGACAATGCCTGGGAACGGGGCAAGGTATTGTTCGCCCACGAGATCATCGAAACTCTTTCTTCGTCGATCATGCCGCTGAGACCGATCGAAGAGGAATCAGCCAGCGGGCACGGCGGACCAGCGACCGAATTTGAATTCGACGACGGAGTCGGTCGGATCGGATTCATTGCATCCGTTAGCCAGCCCTTTTGCATGAGTTGCAACCGGATACGAATCACCGCCGACGGGAAACTGCGTAACTGCCTCTTCAGCATGGAAGAGACAGACGTCCGCAGCCTGTTGCGTGGTCAGGCCCCGGACGATCAGATCGCAAACGCAATCCGTTCCAGTGTCGCAGCCAAGAAAGAAGGCCACGAAATCAACACCGCCCGCTTCATCCAACCTGAACGACCGATGTACTCGATTGGTGGGTGAAGAGGGCCGCGCGCTATCAACAATCAATGGTCAGTCGACGGAACTCCATTGGGCAGGATCGTCGTATTCGGCGCTACCAAAGTGCCGATAAACTGAGACGTCGGCGTGTACCGTTTACAGTGAACATTTCATAGAGGTCGTGCAGGTATTCCTTTACTTGGACAAATTAGTCCTGTGATTTTCCGATCACGACCCGGTTCGATGAGCTGCACACCTTGGTCCGATGACCTGGAAGTCTGGAAAAAACCAACTCGGTCTTTCGGTTTCAACTGACACCATCAACCACCCCTGTTCCCGGGCGAGCTGCGCCAATTCTGCATACCATTCCGTGGTCCATACATCTCCAAGCGTCGGATGTGTCCGTAATTCTTCGACGTAACAAAGTTCGCATACGAACGTATTCATCTTGCGAATGACGCGAAGATATCGATCATCGTTATCACTGTTTGAGCTCATTTGCCTTGACACGACACGTCGTTACGATTTCCGGGACGCGGCTGATTGTCCGGCCATAATCATCATTCTTCTGTAACACCAGCAAGTTCGAACGTTTCCTTCATGCACCGCGTGACGTAACGATTGCCATTTCGTTGATCAAATTGGAGGGCGAGTTTTTCGGCTTCGTCCTGATACCAGGTGGCAAGTAGGGAAATGTCATACTTGGCATCTGGCTGGTACAGCGGATGTTCCGATGGAAGCTGGAGTCGAACAGAACTTTTTGCTTTCCTTTTTTTGCCTTCCGAAACTTCGCTCGATGTTTCCTTCAGTTTTCCTTGAGCGAGTTTTTTAAGAAACGCTGAGGCGACTGAATTGAACCGCAATCGCCGCGCGTGAAATCCCGTCTTCAACGCCCAGATTGCATGCTTACTAAAGATTCTCTTTGCCCGTACCAGTGCGTTCGTGTGCGTGGCAACTAAGAGACACTCGCACACTTTATAGAGATACACTTCGTTTTTAGAAGTCAACCGGTAACACTTTTCGGCGACTTTCACAGCTTCATCAATCCGCCCCAGACGCATTAAAGGGCGAATAATGTTACCAAGCGTGTGCTGTGGAATTGACGTGCAACTCAGCTTTCCTTCGAGGATCGGCCGGGCAATTTCCAGCGCTTTTTCATTGTTAAAAGTCTCTGCCAAGAAACTGACCTCACCGTTGGTCTCACACGCTTCGCAATCCTGCAATCCGTCTTTCACTGCGGACCGCCACTTCTGCATTTCGGCCGCTGCAGCTTCAAAGTCACCCATCTCGCTATGCGTATGCCAGCGACTGTAAAACACCGGTCGTTGGCTATAGCCTGCGGCTTCGACTCGGCGGCTCAAATCCGAAATCATGTCCAGAATCTTCGCCTTCGGAATCTGGGGGAGTCCTGGCAGCGCATTCAGAATCCACTTGTATTTCCACAGCACGTCACGAGGATTGATCGTAACCCGATTTTGATCCGCATG
>CAILLA010000121.1 GCA_903834925.1 uncultured Schlesneria sp. | reverse complement strand
GGGAAATGCTGCACGAAGAATTCCTCAAACCTCTGCCAGCAGACCCAGATCCAGTACAATTCTTCAGCAAATTGAAATCACTCTTCAACCTCTGCTTCTGAAATCCGATCCCCCAACCGAGGATCGCCTAAAGTGCAGTGTCAAATGACTCAAGTTAAATGACGCTATGGCTACGCCCGCATCGTGGAATTTTACGAACAGAAACCGAATTCTCACGACAGGGCGCGTCGTCGAATTCGCCAATCAACCAGCCAAGCCTGCATTCGGGCGAGTTCTTGTGGCTCGTACAAGTGCCCGCACTCCTGGCCAAAAAGTTCACCCGCTTCCGTCCGAGTGAACAACGATCCCGGCCAAAGCTCTGATCCCCAATAGTCCTGGCGGATCTTTTGCCATTCCGGCTTCGAGAAAACGTCTGCATTTCGGAACCAAAAGAACGCGCCGCTGAAAAACCAATGATGCTTCGCACCACCTTCCCAGGGTGTGGTTCTGATGAACGGGCCGGTTGTTGGATGATGATCCAGAGATGCCTCGACATATGCCGGATCATCGAGGCAGACCTCGTAGAGCATCTGTGTCCAATCCCGCGTGTGCATCGGATCGTCGTACTTGACCCCTTTGGCATGTCCATAAAATGTGACTGAGCCATCTTCTTTCGGGAGTGTCTCGAGGAGTTTTCCGAACGTGGCCACTTCCCCGAGTTGCGGGTCATTGGGAACAGTAATCCAGTTATCGATCCGAATTCCGTGAAAGGCTGCTTGCAGGGTTTCAAGTGACTCAGCCTCTTCGGATGTGGCGACGCCGATTGATCGAATTCCGTCGAATTGGTTGATTCGCTGTAAGAGTTGGTCGATGTTCCACTGCCAGACGGAGGTCGATTTCCGGGGCCAGACGTGATAGATCAGGTTTCTCTTCCTAGCCCGACGCGCGAGCGAGGGATCTTCGCAAGCATCGGTTTCGTTTCCGTCGCTAATACCAAAAGATCCCTCGCTTGCGCGTCGGGCTGAGGTGATTTTGGTTAGTTGTTGTTCCGCTTCATCCGCACTGTTCGCCACGATGTGTTCGAATTGCGTGAACTCCAGCGACTGCACGCAGGGCCACATCAGCGACGGATGAAACAGGCAGACGCAGGCTTTTCCTTCGCGAACGGCTTCAGGGACAACCGCTTTGAACCAGCCATGCAGTCCCTCTCGGACGTTCGGTGAAGCGATTGCCTGGCAGATGCCACGGTCCAGTCGGTGTTCGTTCTGCCAATGTCCTCGATGCCAGCCACGCCGTTCCAGTTCGATGGCGACCTCCATCGTGGATTCGAGAAACACGGCGGGGATCGGTCGATTCGCCCAGGTTCGGTCGACGTTGGAGGCCTGTTCCGGGTCGACCCAGTAAGTCGCGGAATTGGTGTTGCCGCTGATGTTGGAGGGGCCGCCGTCCTGGCCCACTAGCCATTTTGCTGGGCAATAGATTTTCAGCTTTCCCGATTCGTGCAGCCGACCCAGGTGATGATCGATATGTTCGCCATTCTGGAACGGAACCGAGTTCAAGTGGCGATAGAGTTTTTCATAACCCCGTTTGTGAACAGCAAAGCCGTGGGTTCGATTGACGTTATAGGGAATGTAGACATTCTCCGTCAGCCGCTTCGGTGGGTGCTGGACTTCATGAAGTAATTGGCCGCCGAGATAGACTTGTTCCCAATCGTCGGGTAACTCGGCGAGAAATGCGGAAAGCTGCTGTTCAAAGTCGGGGCGGAAGATGGCGTCGTCTTCGAAGACGATGTACGACTCGGCCCCCGAGTTGTAACAGTGCTCCAGGATTTGCAGATGGCTACGGTAGCAGCCCCAGGCGCCTCGACCCGAACTCCACCAGTCTGGATGCAAAACGGTATCGCCATGAACGGCATGCCAGACGGTGATGGGGCCCATGCATTTTGGTACTGACGCTTGAAATGTGGTCAAGCGATCGGATTTGAACGGGAGGTTAATGACGAAGGTATTGGTGAACATAATTAGTGCCTGAATAATTGGAATCAATACAGAAGAGTTTTGGCCACGAATCTCACGAATTACACGAAAAAAACAGTCGAGGCGAGCCGGGGTGCGTCAGCCCCCGGACTCTTATTTTGTCGAATACGAACTGCCGGTCGTTTGATATAAACCACTTCGCGTTTGCGTGGTTCATCCCGTCGTCGAACGTGACGGACGAAGAGTCCGGGGGGCTCAAGTACCCCGGCCCGCCTGGGCAACACGCGGACGACGATCCAATTCTGAACCCTTCGTCCGACGCACATCAACCGGCTGTGCCGGTCTGAGCGGCGTAAGCTTCCGAATTCTTTTCTTCTACAAATTCTTCGCGACACGCGAATAAACCAAACGTCAGTGCTAAAAATCACAAGGATAAGTCGTTGTAAAGACTTTTTTGAGAACGATAATAAACCGAATAGGATTCGTCACAGACGAACACAGCGGACAGATTCGGAATCTCTGTCGGATTTGTGGCGAATCGAGCAGGCTTTGTTTAAGAGGCGCACGGGCTGAAGCCCATGCTACGTTTTTTGTTATTTCAGACGTTGGACATTTTCGACGAATAATCGGCTGGCTAGTTCGAGATCGGCGACGGGGAAATTCATGGCGGTTCGGTCAAGAATCAGTTTGTCATGATCGACATGAAAGACGGCGATCAGCCATTTTCCGGCCTTGCACGCGCGGTCCAGACTGGCCGCGACATCGGGCGGAATCCTGGTGATCAGATTCTCTGTGGAAACTGTCATTCGTGACTGATCAGCTTTTTTAGTCCCATCTGTCGCATTCGTCTCATCGGTCTCATGTTTTTTTGAAACTTTCCTGCAAATTGCTTTTTTCATTTCCATTTTCCCAGAGGGCAGGCTTCGGTTGCCAGGGCCAGCTTGTTGATCAATTGGTTGGTTTCGACGCAGGGACATCCACAGACCCGGCAGTGGTTGTCGATGAAGTGTGGACATGCCTGGCAAATCGCCAGGCGATCATTGATTTCGGACTGAGATCGTCGAGGCATTCCAGTTGACGCCCATCGAATCATTGCCGTTGCGAAGTTTATGCCCCGAATCATGATCGGGGGAAAATCTCGGTCGATTGCATTTTTAACGAAAAGTGCGGCTTCGCAATCGTCGCGGGTCGCTCTTAACAGTTTCGCTGCTTCATTTGCACCGGCAGCATCAAGAGATTCAATGATAATTGTCAGTCCTAGGCAATCGTTTACCATTTTACGACCCCTGAAAGAGTTCCTGCGCATCCCGTTCCTGGTGGCGATAGAATCCAGCTAAATGATTGACCATTAACACACGGAACGTTGTTAGCAGTATAGATGCATAATGGCGAAACCGATTTTACGTAAAAGAACGTAAAAAGGTTGTTTATTAACGTCGCGGATGTTTGAAAAGGTGGAAGTGTGCCGTGGTTGTACCAATAGTAGCATTTCGTTGCGTCTGCCTCGCAAGTTTCAAAACTTCCCCCGCCGTTGGCGGAAATCATTAGATTAGGAACAAGGTTGCTGCCATGGCAAAACGTGTAACACGGGGAGTTTACGGTTGTGTCTGTTTTCGACCAGATACTATTTCCGCAGGCCGCTTCGACCCCGCCGTATACGAAGGAGCAACAGCAGCATGTTCCAACCGACGAACTCGCTCCCGACGAGCTCGAACTACTGCTGGAGGAAGACGACCCACAGCAGGGGCAGTTTTTGATCACGACGATATCGCCTGGAGTTGGCATCAGCAGCATCCTCTTGCCTGGCCGTAGGTGACGGTCAGTGAACCACCCGAGCAACTGACTCCTGTGACAACCGTGATGCATCCGCAGGGGGCTGTACTGCTGGATGAACCAGAAACGGACTGAGACGACGGATTGGAACTGGAACTACTACTGCTCGACGACGAACTCGACGATGAGTTGCAAATCGACGTCGGGGCACGCTCGAACGTTCGTAGAAACATCGATCGTTTGGGGACGCCTCCGTTTTGACTGTGTCCTTGAGCGAAGAATCCAACAGTATTGCTGTTTCGAGTCAGGACCCACGATCCATCCGACGGTCCCCATTGTTCGCCAGGGGCCGGATCGCTGATACTTGGGTCGACCGACACATAAATGAACTGGTCGAAATAGGCCAATCCCTTAGCACCGGCGCTGATGGAGATATTCCCTGTGACCAGGATATTGCCCGGTTTTCCGCAGCCGTACTGGTCAACGTGGGTAAACGATGTGGACTCGTTGTTTGTCGTGGCAGGGATCGTTTCGACGGAAGTGGCCACAACGATTGATCGTGGAGGAATCGTCATCCCCGAATCGTTCTGAATAACAACACTGATTTTTGGGGCGAGAGCCGTCATGTATTCACGCTCCCCAGGTAGGCCGTACGACGAGCAACTTCGTATTTGACGTATTGGATTTTCTCGGCGACACCCTGACGTGCCGTCATTTGCCGACGTTCTTCATAGTCTGGCGTGATATAGCTGTGTTCGGTCCCCTGGCTGGCGATTGTTGACGCACCACTTTTGTTAATCGAATACGAGACCTGACAGATGGCGCCGTCCATGTCGATGGGAAAGAGGCCGATGAACGTGGCTCGTTCACTTGTGACCGTCTGAAACTTTCTGGCGAGGGCTTGCGCGTAGTATTGGCATTGGTCGACAACTTCACCGTAATTCGTGGTGTAGGCTGATGGCAGCCCATTAATGTAGCGTTGAACGATGACGGTGGGCCGGATGTCGTCTCGAATCACGGTGTAGGCAAAGTTCGTATCGCTGCCGCTTCCGATCTGCATCAGGAATTCGTAGCGAATCGGCTGCCATGTGTCCGGGTCGCGTACTTGAAACGCATTGGTGAACGAGAGATTCGCCTCGACCCACTCAATTGATCTCGTGTTTCTGACGGTTTTTCCCTGTTCGACGGTAGTGTATGAAACGATCGTCGCGTCGATTTGTTGCATCAGCTTCGGTGAGACAGAAATGATTGAGCGGTCGGTATCAACCGGGTCGAGGCATAATGAGAACGAGGCTCGCTCATCTTCACCGCTGTCGGACTTGTCGGCTTGTTTATCAATTCGCGTTCCGATCGGGTGATTCGCCAACCGACCCTCGCACTGTTTTCCGTAGAACGAACCGGTGATAAAGGCCGGTCGTTGATGCAGTGCGCCCAGATTATCAGTCCACATTTGAGCGAGTTCATTCGAAAGAATGATTTGCTTTCGTGTGACAGGCTTCTTGATCGTCGGGACGGGATATGTCCAGTTTCCTTTACTGTCTTGTTTCGCGCCCGTCGCATTTTCAAAATCAATTCGGTAGGAATTGAAAATTGTGTCTCTCGCAAGCTCCTGGATGCCGACTTTCGTTCCGTCAGGCAGAACAAATCGTTTTGAGTCGATCCAACGAAATTCAGCCCAGTCTGTCTGTCCGAAACCTCCTGACGAAAAGGTTTGAGGGGTGCTGCCCGATGCTTTGATAAGTATGTCGTAAGAAAGCGGTGCGTAGGACAACTGACGGAGCGGCTTCCAGCTTTGATCGGTATCTTTTCCGACTGCTCGCAACGGCAATTGCATTTGATACCGGACAGGGGCAGTGACGATTTTGATGAAGTCAGGAATCTCTTGTGGATCGATTCCCTGGCCGACATCCTGGGATGGAAAGTTTGGAAGATCGGCACCGTCTCCCGTAACAACGATTCGCCAGCTTTGAGTCGAACGAACAGGAACGACTCGACAGCCAAGATCGTTACAAAGCTTGTCAAGTTCTTGCGACGCGCTGGTGTGGTCCCAGTCGCAATCCGGGCGCGAGTCGTTTGGTAATGCGGAAACGTCAAACATCGATTCTCCAAGTGCCTGAAACAGCAATGTTGCCAGCTGTTGCGGAGACTTCTCGTGAACCGGATCGACCCAATTATTGGGGAGCCGTATGTTGTACCGGCCCGTGATAGATCGATGCACCCATTTCCAACGGGAATCCATGAAACGGACGTCGACAATTTGACCCCCTCCGCCGACTTCGTATTGCACGGAATCGATATGAGCGGATTGGATCATTATCGTCTGATCGTTGTAGGTCATGACGATATCGCCATCCTCGTCTGGCAATCCGAATTGCGGGAAGACCTTCATTGTGCCGATCGCTGGTTGGACACCGGAAATATCGGTGAACTCAAACGATTCGACAGCATTGATCCCGGGATAAGTCACATCTCCGTGGTTATAAAGCGACATTCGCCCCTCACGACATTATTGATAGACGATGCTTGTGTTGGCGCCGTGCTGGACGTTAACCGAGGTCAATCCGCTTAGAGCCAGCGAGAGAACACCAGCATTGATTGTCTTGGCGGCATCAATCACGGTGATTGATGCCGAATAGACATTGATTGCATTCGTGACAGATTTGGCTCTGGGATCACCGTCGCAATTCAGAGTTGCCGATCCATAGAGATTGATTGTCTCAACCGTTCCGTTTGTGCTCAGATTCACAGTTCCTGCGAAGACATTCAGGGTAGTTACAGTGGCGGAATCTGTGAGTGTGAGCGTTCCTCCGGCCACATCTTGTGTGATCGTTGCGGCACCGACTCGACTTATCACATTGCCGCCGTTCTTGGCGACGGTTGTTAATGTTGCGCCGAGTCCAATGGTCAGTGCCACGTCTGAAAGCGGCTGTGAGACGTAACCGGTTTTAATCATCGCGAACGTCGCGGTTTGACCCTGGAAACACGCTAAGCCGACATCACCTTTGTTAATATCAAGTTCGCTGGAGCTGTTTCCGCCAGTTATCAAAACAACCGGAGTCGTACTGTTTGCCCGTTGTCCGGTAGCCAGGACTCGTATGCTGGCGGTGTTCGGCCCGTAGGCAAGATTGCACTGCCCGCACTGCGGGGCGTTCACAATCGCCGTCCCACCTGCCAGCGTTAATGCCGTCGGGCGATATTCGTTGTAGCTTGTATTCGGGTTATCCGAATTGATGAACGGAAGCCCGATGAGTCCAGAGTACCCTGATTCGACCGAGACTGTAACGCCGGTCAGCGACGATCCAAGGTTATATTTGCAGCTAATGTTTCCGTTGTCGAAAACAAGTGTGTCGGAGTTCGCGGGTGCGGCTCCGGTCGACCAGTTCTGAGGGTTTGTGAAATCATTTGGCCCTGTTGCTGCCGTCGTGTTTGTGATGTTGAATACGGCCGCACCATTTGTTGCGACGGAGATCACAGACGGACGTCCCGCTACATTTTGTGTGACGGTCATTGACGTATAGGGACCGCCAGTCGGCAAGGTGGCCGCTGTCAGTTCCAGAAACTCTGGAATCGTCGATGCTGACCATGTATTTGCCAGGACCATCAAGATTGTCGATACGGTATCGCTACTGGTCGCGGTATAGGTGATGGATTTACTGTTAATCGTCATCGAATAAGTTTGGCTGACGACGGTTCCAGACAGATTGATTGTCCATGTGTCGGTTGTTGCAGCTGCATTTCCCAGCCATCGTTTGATTGTCACGGATTATCCCCTTGCATGAGCGAACCCGACAAGCGGGTCTGATGACCTGAATTTGTAAGACCAGCTGACCGTATATTCGAGCGGAACTCCCCGTTCCATTTTCGGGCTTGAGTACGTCACTTGATGACAGTCGGCACTTCCGGAAAACGCCTGCGGAAAGATCGGTGATTCGGGAAATGGATTCGGGCTCCGCATCGTCAACGAACCCGTTTGGGTCGCATAGAAAAACGAATTCGTTGACACGGCTTGCTGAATCGGCATTCCACTTAATGGCAACCGCTCAATCATGATGGGGCCTCCGAAGTTGTCGCTGAAAGAGACTTGTTCGGAATAGTTCAGGATCGTGTCTGGCGATGTGAGGAATGACTCCATCTGTAACCCAACCGTGTAATTCAGATAGGTCACCGTTTCGGCACCGCTCATTTCTCCGTGAGAGACCGGATTTGTGACAATTACGCCGCCGATCGCATTTGCGGTGTTCAGCCAGAACGGCGATTGAAATCCATTATTGTCGAGAAATCCGGCAGAATAGCCGTTCACCGAGTAAGCATTTCGGATTGTTGCTAACGACCCGAGTACTGCGGAATGGCTATTCGGTCCCTGCTGGACGATTTTGCCTTTCATCGACCATGCTTCACGAAAGATGTTAGCGCGTTGCGTGGGGGAATATTGAATCGTTCGCTGAATTCCCGCGAAGTTTACTTCCCCGGACGGATGGACATAGCCCCCATAATAGAATTTCATTATTTGAACCAACTCCCCATTGACTTGATGTTTTTCAGGAAGGTGTCTTGTTGCGACTTAAGCGTCGCATCCAGTTGGGCGAAGAACTCCTCCATGGCGAATCCTTTCTCCATCGACTCGACAAGCTTCTTCCCGGCTTCTTCGTTTTTTTGACCAAGATCTTTGATATGGCTGAGAAGTTCAGGCTCTTCCTTATCCTGCTTTGCTTGCGCCTGGTCCGCTTTGTCTTTGAGGCCTTTGTTGTCACCTGCATCTTCCAGGATATCGTTACCTTTGTCGTCGAGACCTCGCTTTTCTTCTTCCTTTCGGATTGCAGCGGCCATTTTTGTGCCGTCACCCGCGTGGGCCTTTCCGAACTCCATATCAAACTGATTGAATGTTTCACCGCTACCGGCTTCAATTCGTTTGCGTTTGGCTTCGAGGGCTTTCAGTCGCGTACGCTCACCCGGAGTCATTGCGCCGACGTGACGGCGATTCGAGGACATGCGTTCTTTATCGACCTCGTAGTTCTTGCGAGCGACTTGGGTCTGCTCTCGAAGCGTATTCAGCAATTGAGCGGCCGACTGTGCTCGTTCATTGCCGATCGCCAGTTGTTCCTTGTCCAGCTTTACTTGATCTTCGGCTTCTTTAGTAAGTTGTCCGGCTCGCGACGATCCTGCTTCGGCAATCTGACTCTTGATTTTCTCGTTGTGAACATTGCGCATCGCGGATGTGTCATTACCTGTGATGACGTGGTCTGCAGCTTCGGACAAATGCCGCGACGTTTGTTTGTCGCCTAAGACAAAGTCGGCAGCCCAGCCCAATGGAGCAACCGCGTTTTTCGTGATACCGCTCAGCAGTCTTGTTCCGAACGGTTGAGGTGTCGGCGGCGGTCCTTTATACCGAGGATCATCGGGTGCATATTTCCGTTGGTTGTTCAACGATTCAATCGTTCGCTGATGCGCTTCAGCAGATTGTTTGCGATCTTCATCCAGTCTCGGTTGTGCCTTATCGAGTTCCTGCTTGCGAGCCGCCAGGTGGCTCATCTTGTTACGAGCTTCGTCTTCTTGTTCCTTCAGTCCCAATTCCTGTTCAGACCGTGAGCGGATTGATTGTCGCCCTTCGAACCCCAAACCGCTTTTGTCCTGCTCGTTTCGAATCGCTGCTTCTGTTGCTGATCTCCGGGCCTGATTGATCGAAACCTGTCGCATCTCTCCAGAATTCGGGAGTTCGTGTGACATGCGGATTGACTGATGCAAGTGTCGTCCAACAGAAGCATTCGCAGCATCTTCCTGGATTTGTCGGTGTTTCGTGTCACCCTTTTTTTGTTCCGACTCGAGATCCAATGCCCATACATTCAGTTTCCGCAAGGCGACAGCAGTTCCAACGGCCGCCAGCGTCAGCAGTGCCAGTGGATTCGACAAGGATGTCATGAGACCTGCGTTTTTGGATGCCGCTTCACCAAGCCGCCATATGCCATCTTCTCCTCTGACCAGTGCGGTCGTATCAAACTCGGGTACGTTCCTGGCTGCCGTCGGCGGTTTAATATTGCCTCCGAGCATTGATCCCAGCAAAGACTGGATATTTGAAGCAGTCATCGTTGCCTGCGCAACCTGTGGCCCAAAACTGTTCGTCAATAATGAATGAACTGGCGTTCCACGACCGGTATGAAGATCCTTCAGCGAGTTCTTTAATTGATCAACGCTGGTCATTGCAGCGGACATGCCGTTTAGTGCGATATTGATTACGACATCCCTGACGGTGGCTGACATTGGTTATCAATCATCCTCAATAAAGTCGTTTGAAACTCAACTTCTCTTAATCGAGTCACCGATTCGATCACGCCGCGAATGACCGCAGCATTGCGTCTCACCACCGAATCGTCAGGAAACTCTCCGACCGCTTCGCACTCCCGATAATGCTCATAGCAGAGCTCATTTTCTGCGGTGAGCGATTTGGGGTTTTCGGGCGATCCCTTCGGGCATCCCCGTTCAGGGTCTCGGCAGGGTGCCAGAAATGACGGTCCGCAATTCAGCAGCCGCAATTCCGGTTTGCCATCCCGACCTTTTTCGAATGTCCATGTGTTGTGATTGACCACGTACTTTTGACAAAGCTCGCAGTTCATCTCCGCAATTCTGGGATGCCTCAGGAGAAGACGCACCCCATCCGCTAGTTTTTTACTTGTTCCGCGTCTGTTGGTGTTGCTGCTTCATCCGGCCTGATGTCACTCGCCAGCGTGCCGCGAAGTATCCCGTATAGCCGAGTGAACAAATAAGGGTGAATCCGTTCGCATGCAGCCGCAGTGACGGGTACGTCGTGAATACCGACATCCTTCAGCGTCCACGAGTCGATACGGGATGCGACAAACTTGCAGGCAATCTGTTCGGCTCGTTCGGCACACTTCGGATCGAAATCCTTGTTCCGAACCGCGACGACAATTTCCGCATCGAGTCGAGTGACATCCATGCGGGTGGCGGGTCGGTACGTGAATTCCAATTCGTCGTACAATCGCTCGCCCGATTCTTCAGGTACTGCCGCTGCGATGTATCCAGTTCTGGTGTAACCATCAGAAATATACGATCCCATCTTTACGATTCTTTCTTTACCAGGGAGTGGGAAAACTCATGAATCAGCAGGCAATGTGACAACCAGTTCTTTCGTCGAACCGTTTGCATAGGCCTGGTACTCAACTGGCCACCGCAGATGCTGACGACCGGGGACGACGACAGACTCGGAAGGAGCCAGCAGCTTTGCGAACGTCATTGAGAACGTGTTTGTTCCGTTCGTGAACGATAAGGAGCCGGAGGCCGCAGTCCCCGCTCGGTTCGCGTTGAACAGCGTTTGCTCCGTAGCCGTGTATTTTGTTTGCAGGCTGAGTTTGATGACTCGGTCGGTTGGTTCCAGGTCTGTGGCGGTCTGCCCCTGCATGTAGGTCGGCTGGATCTGGTGGTCAATCGTGACTTCGAACTTGTCGATCGAATACACTGTTCCCGAGAGTGTTACTCCGCTGGCCAGGTCGTAGAACATGTACGGCCTGATTGCCGTGTCGATTGCGGGAATCGAATTCGGGAACGACCCTGCCGCGCCCTGTGTCATCGTTTTTCCGACACATGACAATGTCAACTTCAGCTTTTCTCCAGGTGCCGACTCGAACTTGGCCTGGTTAACCCGCAACAGATAGGTGTTGACCTCAGTGACATTGTCGAGCATGACGTACATATCTGTCAGTGGGTCCGCTTCCGTATACGATCCACCGCTCGATGCCGTGCCAAGAATAAACGGCATAAAGGCTTGCAGTTCTGCGGGTGTTGGCGTTAGCACGAGATCACCAGCAACTTTGATCTTGCCTTGCGCGACGCGGCTGATTTCTCGCGACCGAGTCCCCCTCAATCCCTCGTCCGCAACGATCTCGATCGATTCCTTGATCGAATGTGAGAGGAGTTCAAACCGTAAGGAAGAACTGTTAAACGTAGTTGTTCCACCGCCAAACGGATTCACTGCCGCCTGGCATTTAAATCCCATTGCTTCTGCCATGTTGCTGACCTTTCTTTGTTTGAGACCCGTCGTCGGACTCGCGTGATCGGGATGTACCGGTCCGAGGGCTTATGCCTCCCGGCTCACCTCATTTTTCGGATGTTGCGAGTTCGACGTGTCGGTCGTTGACGCTGTTGGTTCGATGACTGGAGGATTGTCAGCCGGACTTTCGACGTGAACTGCGACGGACTCTGAGATCGTGTTCACAACAACGTGTGCCTCGTTGCCAGCCTGTTGCGGTGACTGCCCGGCCTCCACGACAAGTTCCTGATTCCAGGTGTGTGCCGCCGTAATTGCTTCCTGGATCGTCTTGAACGGACCGCGAATCACTCCGTCACGATGAACAGTTGTCAGAAAACCTTCGCCGGTTGATTGTGATGGTTCTGGGACCACATGGCAGCCGTTGATATCCATGATGAAAATCCTTATCCAAAGAGTTTGCCGTGGCGGATTTGTTTGACTCGATCCCAAAGACTTCGATTCGAAGTCGTGTTCATTTCGACGACCGCATCGCTGACGGCCTCCGCGAATTGTGGCGCGGTCATCGCCGCAGTCGCATCGGCAACTCGCGTTTCGAGTTGATTGAGCGTAGCCGTGCTCATTCCGATAACTGGCCGGGCCGGCATGAACTTCGTGCCGATTTCGTGAAAGGTTGCATAGTCGATGGCGGTGCCATAAACCAATTCTCGAGAGCTGACCTCGTCGATGTTGTCAGGTCCATCGACTTCAATCAGCGATGCTCGTAGCGATCCTGTTCTTACAAGAATCGGAGCAAGGGCTTTTCGTCGTTGGGTTGTCTTCGCGAGTAATGCCCATTCCTGGCCAGCAGGAGTCGATTGATTTGCAAAGGCGACAGATTTTTCATTGGCCAGGTCATACCGAAAATCGTTGAACACATGCGAGAAGTCGATCCCCTCGACCATCGAGGCGGCTTCACCAGTCCCGTGAATCTGAAGAGAGTCTGTGGTGAGAGATTCCGTCATGTTCGCGGCTCCTGAAAAAAGGCGCGAACAACAAGACCGCTAACGAATGCATTGCGATCAAACCACGCGCGGGGTTCAACGACGTTGCCTGGCTCGACCGTGAGTTGATAGTTCTGGCCAAGGCCGGCAATCGAGTGATTGTTCAATGTACGTCGTAACGTCTGCCGCCATCCGAGCCGTGTTTCGAGTGAATTCACGTCTGGCTTGGCGATGATTGCGACGAGGACTCCGTAATAGGCTCCGTCACGATCGTTCAATTCATCCCCCAGTTTTTCTGGTCCATAGGGGGAGATGGAAACGAACGGCAATGTCGTTGTTCCGTCCAGATACGTTGAGACTTCCTGGATCAGCGTTCCTCCAGTGAGTCCCGACAGAGAGAGTCCGTCGATCACGGATTTGATCGCGGCCAGCGTGTCGAAATGATTCGAGATTCCCGGCATCAGGCGATCTCCTTTCGGGCAACGCATTGCCAGACGGTCCTCACGGACATCAGGCGAGCGGACACAACTCGGTAGTTTGTGCCACCAATTGTGATCTGATCCCGCGACCGGATTTCCCGTCCATTGCTGGTGGGATTCAATTCAGAATCAGGGATCTTGATCATGGTTTCGTCACCTTGCAGGTTCAGATTTCCGTAAGCCGAAAGATGCACGTCCATGGGTTTGAGCCAGGCGTTGAAGACGTTGACCGTGACCGGTGTGGCACTATCGGGGAGGAGAGTTAACACGGCGGAAAGTCTTCCCGGTATCAGGCTGATCAGCGATTGAGCGATGGAATGGCCGAGCATTTTGGTTCCTAAACCGGAATTGATCGATAATTTGCTAACGTTGATTCGATGCTGCCTAACAGGTTGGCTGCTTCGGAAGGGCTGAAAAAACTGATATGTGCGTCTTCGTAACCCATCTGTGACGCGGCTCCGCCGAGCGATGCTTGTGAGGCTTGCTTGAGAATCAGCGCATTGACAGCCATCGTGATGGCCGGCGGTATCACCGGGAATCCCGCTGTGTATTGGACTTGAATGTTGCCGTTGGGAATTCCGGGCAGATTGCTGAGCACACCGAACGCTCGCGCCGGCGGCCGATGCCAGGTTGTGCCAATCCGCCGGAGAAATCCTGAGGAACCTTGTCCATTCGCTCCCGACATCAAGGCGAAGTCAACACCCTCGACGAGATTCAACGATGTGTGAAATCCACCGGGAGCCGTACCAAAGTAGCCCAGGTCGTCAACGCAGACGAGTGAGACTGCGGTGACAGGGTATTGGTTCAACAACAGCAGCGGTGTACCGTTTCCCGAGTAGTATTCGATGTAATTTGTCGATTCGAGATCACGATTCAAATGCTGTTTAACCAGTGACGTGATTCCATCAATCAGCGACCGAAGCTGGGCATCGCGACTGGTGTCGCCAACCGCGATGCCTCCTTGAGTCTTAACCGATGTCAGTGTTGTTAAAGCCATGATGAACTCGAAAAATAAGATGTTGTTCATTCGGGAGGGCGAAGCTCCCACCGAGCTGCGATGTCGATGGGCTCTCCAATTCTTCGCTCCACACTTAGTACATTTCCCGTTCTGGGAATCAGGCGGCTCAGCAGGAGCATCGCCCTCCCGAGATGTGTTACCGAAAACTTCATCGCGAAGAATCTGGTACCGTCGTCAGATCGTTCCGGCAACGTGAGGCAGCGCGGCATCGATTAAAGTTCCTGGTGCGTTGTCATGATTCAAAGTTCGGGTTGAGTGCCACTGCATCGGACTTCTTCATGTTTAAAATTTGACTCAATGAGTCAAGCTCCGGGATTTTTTCCAAAGTAGCCATCATCGCTCCGCGTGATGAGCATGCGTCGGAAACTATTCAATCGTTGCCTTAGCTTCGGAACAGATATTCCATTTGAATTCCTGATTTGAAAACAAGCCGATTGGTATTCGGCTGGTTCTCGAACAATGCTCATCACGCGGAGCGATGATGGCTACTTTGGTCGGAGACGCAGTGTCTTCTCTTTTTTTCGAAGCAGTCGAAGAGCACTGGGTGACCGAAGACGGTCATCCAGTGGCACCCTAATCTTTAGCTTTGACAAAGCAGTCGGGCATCTTTTGGTTCTTCGAGGCTTTCACCGGCGACAGCAGAGTCGTTAGAAAACTTGTCGTTTTCCGCTTCATCATCCAGATCATCCAGCATTTCGGGATTCAGGTATGCTGGTAGAACCGCAAGTGCCACTGCTTGAGCTGCTGCTTCCCAGGCCATGCGACCGACATGGGGCAGGGCGGTCCATCCAGGAAAAGAAGGTCCGCCCGATTCGGCGTGGATTCGAACATAGGATTCATAGGCTGTAAAACCGTAACTCATGGCGCCCTCACTTTGTCGATGCAAGTTGTTTGGCACGACTGACGACAGCGGGAAACAAGGCCCGCGCCTGATTAATTTCAGGCTTGCCCCAGCCGTACGGTTCGTAGACTTCGGCGCTCGGATGAGCATCAAGATCGGCGAGTGCCGCCTGGACCTTTTGTAAGTTACCCCACGCCCTGGACATCAAATTGATGGGGTGACTTCGTTTGAGATTCGGTGCATACGCCAAGTCCAATGCGTTGGTCTCTTGAGTGAAGAGATCCGTGTTGCCTGATTGCACCTCTTGTGCTGCGGCGACGAAGACGGTCGCATCTCGGAAACAGTCGATTGCCAGTTGGCGTGGATTGACCCCCGACTGCAACGAGCGTCCCTTGAAGAGTTCCAGGGCGATCAATGGAAGGCTGAGAGTCGCCGTCGATTTTTCAGAACCGGTCATAAAGTAGCCTCTTGTTAATTGAAGAAAGAAACGGAAGTTGAAATCGAACGATGGCATTTCATCGATTGTCAAACGAATTATTGATGGTGATTCAGATCAACTCGTTCGGTGTTGTGCTTTGTGCGTACTTGATCCCATAAGCGATGTAGAACGCTGTACCGAGTTGTGGGTTCGTCCCCGTGATCGGGATCGACAGTTGCACGAAGCTGAACCCGTTATTGAGATCGAGGTCGTTCGGCTGCACCTCAACTGCGATGACGGCGGGTGAAGCCGCGCTGGTCGGCGCAAACGTATTCGCGGCCCCCAGCGTTGTAGTCGTCCATTGAGGCGTTGTTGCGATCGCCCCGATCTTGGTTCGGGCACGGGTGAAGTTGAGCGATTTGGCACCCGCGCCGGCATTGCTGGTGGCCTGTTTCAAAGTGATCACGGGATCATCGCCGGCGGTGCCTGCGGATTTAAATAACACGCATAGCAATCGGCCAATGTACTTCATGTCGACCCATTGTCCGCCATTGGCAGTTGTATGCAGATCAACAGGAACGAAGGCCGGTATGATGTCGGCAATTTCGAGAAATTCGTGATTAAAGTCGGTCATTGAGATCTCCTGTATTGGAAAACGGTCGTTGGAAATGTGCGTCTTGGACGCAATGTGTGAAACGTCGAAATTGTCAGTTGACGAGGAACCTGGCGCATTTTCAAAACGCAAAGCTTGATCTGCGTGCCACTGCATCGGAGTCTTCGGAGACGCAGTGTCTTCTCTTTATTCGAGGCAATCGAAGAGCTCTTGGTGACCGAAGACGGTCATCCAGTAGGACCCTGATCCTGATCTTTCGCTTTGACAAGGAAATTGGGCGCGTACGCTCCATGCCATGAGTGTTCGTTGTCTATCGCGCACGGTCGTCGAAAACGACGAGGGCTGGTGTCAATCAAACTATCGAGGCGCGATGCAAACAAAACTTGATTGAGTATTTGTTCCTTTGAATGGCGTGATCGGGCTGTTTTCCCAAGGAGCGGCGTTCATTCGCATCGTGAATCGCAGAGCCAGTTGATCGGTCAAGAACTCGACATGCATTGAAATTGCCTGTGCGATACCACCCTTACTGATTGATAGCATCTGGCTCAAATCGGCCAGGACGATATCCCCCTGTGATCCGAGTGTACTGGCGAATTCAATCGGCTTTAGAGGGCGACCGCCTAACGTACCGTACGGGGACGCTGACAGTCCCGTCGGTGGCATGTAGACGAGTTGCCCCGAATAGGTCCCCGTAGCCAGTGTCAACTGCATCAATTGCTGCATGCAGTCCTGGTTGAGGTACCAGTTCGCATTGCCGAAATAAGGGGCAAAGAACCGGTTCTGTGCTTTGATGATATTGGCGGCCAAAATTGTAGTCGGCGACTGGCCTGTTTCCGGGGTAATGGCCAGCAAGCTGGGGGCGTTCAGGATCCCTAATGGCTTTCCAACTCCATCACCGTTGAACAAGGCATCGCCGATCATGAAGTTGAATTCATCCGATGCCTTTCGTGTTACGTATTGTTCGAGAGCTTGACCGCTGTCCGAGATCAGTTCATCGGTGAGATAAACAACCACCGCAAGTTTCTGCAGCTTCATCTGGATTTCACGGACGGTTGGCTTGCTGGCAGTGATCGTCTGGCCTTCACCAGTCCAATATCCCCTCAAACCACCGTGTCGACTTCCGTTTGCTCGTGACGTTTCAGCATTCGCCAGAAACGTCATGTTGTTTCCACCGACTGTATAGTTGTCGGTGGAAGCCACCAGATCATTCGAATAGACATGTTCGAAGATCTTGTGGTTGAACTCGGGCATGACGGTGAATCCGCCGTCAGAACCGATTGTCTCGGACATCCCTTGAATCGCCTTGAAGTGCGACTTACAGCGGTCGTGGAATGCAGCCCCCTGATGTCCGTCGAATCCACTACGGACAAAGTCGCTGAGTGACTTGAATTCACCCCAAGGTCGGTATCCCTTTCGAATCAGGGATGCCATTGCCGACTGCGATTTCAGTCGGCGACCTGCTCGTGGTCCCTCAAGTTCGTCGCGACCGGTGACGATGGTCACCGATTCATCCGTTTCGGACCATTGCCCGGTGATCCGGCCTTCCGTATCACGGTGGATACCACTGAAGTCAGGCTTTTCTGATAGGCTTTTGACAGTCCCCGTCAATTCGGACACTTGTTTCGTCAGTTCTTCAATCGTCGGCATGGAAGTGTCTTTCGGAAAGAGAATTTCAATTCAAAAACGTAATCGTAAAAACGTCGTCAATGTGACGAATACGTTAATAACGCACTTAAAAATGTGTGGAACGTAGCGGTTGGCGGTTGGTCATTTTTTGATGCTACCGACCAATCCAGCCAGTTCATGGATCGACTTTTCCAGCATGGCAAGCTTCGTTTTGTCGATATCGGCCTGGTGAGATTTTGATTGCGATACCAAGCGGGCCATCTGTCTGGCGACGCCATTTAGCGTTCGGCGCTGATCGGCGGTCAGGTTTCTTGCGCCGACCATCCCCTTGAGTCGTGACCCCAGCCCAAGAACTTGAAGCGAGGCGATTCGACCGGACGCCAGGAACGCCTTCATGGCATCATCACCCTGATCGCCATCCTCGTCATCGGCTTTCAATGCAGGTTGATCGGGGTAATTCGACGAGTGGATCCCTTCCAGTGCCGCGAGTTGTTCTTGAAGTGCGGCGAGAATTTCGCTCAACGCGTCTTTGACGGCGGGGTTTTCAAGAGGTCCCATCGCGTCTTCGATATTGTGGCAAGCGGCGGTCAGCGAAGCATGAATCGCTGACACGACCGTCGAGCCGTAGGGTTGGTTTCCCGTCCCGTCATCGTTGTTATCCGAGTCGACGGGGCGATCGTCGACCACGGAATCCGGGTTATCGTCATCTACTGGCTGAGTTGTGTCTGACATGAGCTTCTCCGTTGAAAATCCGATTCCAAAGCGTTTAAAAGGGGTAGCGACAGCGGTCAGAGACTTCATGATCGAAGGAGTGATTGGTTGTCCGCCGAGGCGATTTCGATGCAGCGTCTTCGCAACCGCATCGGGATTGACTCCGATCGCACACCACGACCATTCTTCAAGATCCCATTCTTCAACAATCAGCACTTCCCCCTCGATCGGGTCGTGCTTCAGGTGGGACTTGATCGGCGTCTCACGAACCGATGTCGCCCTGACGATTCCCTCATCGATCAACTCGAAGATTTGAGCCGCTTCGAGTGAAGTCTGAGAAAACCACGACGTTGCCTGAACGTCGTCGTCTGAAACCGTCACAGCCACCTGACCATTCGCATCACGCGAAGTACCGATTGGCTGGCCGATTCCTTCCAACCCGTGCGCCCACATGACGACGGGATTCTTCGAGTAGTTTTCCAAACGACAGCCACGAGGGATCAGCAGGTCGCCCACTCGGTCGATCGTGGCAGTCGAGATCACTGCCCGCGCGGACATCGCTTTGCGGTCGACGTAGGGTTGTCCGGAAAACTCGATCGCCAGTGATTGTCCGGTTGGCGCCAGCTTGTAGTGACTGCCGGGTCGGCGCGTCGTTTTAACAAGATTGTTAATCACCTTTGCGTCACGGCGTTCGTTGTTGATGTGTTGTGTTGTCATGGTGCGTATTAAACACACATGACGATAAAAGAAAAATATGAAAACACATATTGTTTCTTAATGTTTGGAAGGTGCTCACGAAGAATGTGGAAAAGCGATGTTTGCGAAGCCGTCAAAAGACGGCGAAACGCTGACGTGGAGAGGAGTTGGGTTAAAAAACGTGCTTCGGAGCGTTTTTTTCCTTTTGGGCCACGCCAAGAGGTTTATTCAAAGAGACCGAGTTGGGGTGCCACGGTTTTACCGTCTTCGGTAAGGCCGTGCTCTTCCCAAACGTTATCGAGCCAGGTGTACCACGGCCTTGTCGAAGACTCCGGAGAGGCATTGCCTCAGACCAAAGTAGCCGTCTCGCTCTGCCGAGACGATAGCCGAATTGCAGCAGACCTCGACTGGCACTTGAAAGCCCGTGTGGAACACAAGGTAAATGGCAATTCGGCTTTCTTCTCGGCGGAGCGAGAAGGCGACTTTTGCAGAAATCCTGAAATCTGACTCAATAAGTCAAGTTTCAAATTTGAAGAACTCAAAAACCGTGACACATCGCGAGTTTCCGCCGCGATTATGCCTTTTTTGGCGAAATCTCAGTCGGTATTTGGGGTGCCACTGGCGTGCGTCTTCGCTCGCCAGTGTTCTTGCTTTCAGGGGATGAAATCAG
>CAILLA010000120.1 GCA_903834925.1 uncultured Schlesneria sp. | reverse complement strand
GACGGATAACATCACCGAAGAAATCCGAGAAATCCGGCATGCATTGGCTGAACAATGCGAGAATGACATCGATCTCATTTTTGAAAAGTTACAGCAAACTGCATGTTCATCGGGTCGGAACTATGTTTCGCTGCCGATGCGGACTGCGTCAACGAAGGCCGTCGCCGAGCAAAACGACCTGGCGGAACCGAGTACCGTTCGCTGACCTGGCCTGAGGATACATTCCGTCACCTTTTTGGAAAAAACCGGAACCGGTACCCAAGCCGCCTTTACGCCAACGGCGTTTCATATCAAAGCCCAGGGTCGCGAGCGTCAGCGAGCGCACCCTGGGTAATGCCCGGCAAATCGCGTTTACACCAACGGTGTTACATCGGCTACGGTCAGTTATCGAACAAGCCATTTGAGAATGACAGACACGGATTCGTACGATCCGAAGAATGATCCAACGCCGTTGGCGTAAAGACACGAAATGACACCTGGATCATACAACGCGTCCAGGCGAGCCGGGCGGCGTAAGCCCTCGGACTCTTTTTGGTTTTTCTAATCACCACTCGCTCGTGACGACTCTCTGCCGCTTCGGCCCGCCCTCGGGCTCTTCGTTCAACAATTCGCTTTCAGATTCCAAGAAAGAGTCCGAGAGCTGACGCTTCCCGGCTCGCCTCGTTTTCCTGTTCTTACGAGTTCGACGTGTTCAACGAACTCGTTGTGCGAGTGGTCTCCCGACCCCGCACGAGCGATCGACCGAACGTCTCCTCTTCGTCTTTCTTGCTTTTGAACGCAGCCAACCGATGAAAACGCGAAGAAATTAAGAGGAGACCTTCGGTCGGCCCCGTGTGCGAGGTCGGGAGACCTACGCACAACAAGAATACGGACCATGAGCAAATCAACCACAACTGCAGTTCTCGATGAACTTTGGGACCCGGTCGGGCGTTGCTTGACCCTGGATGTTGCCAAGAGTATCGCACAATTGCGAGCACCGGAATTGGTGCAGCAAAAGTTGGACGAGTTCGCCGAAAAGTCGACGGAGGGAACACTGACCCCCGAAGAACGGACGGAATACGAGACTTACGTCAGGTCAATTAACGTGATTGGCATCCTACATGCAAAGGCCCGTGCCATCATCGCGGCCCAGTCGGCGAATTGATGACATGCGGATCGATTCAATCCGCGCACTCAACATTGGGACGAACATTTCATTCGTGATGGCGAGTGGATTGGGGCTCAACACCGGTCGGTCGCGGCACAGTGAAACTCCTCAATAGGAATGACGACGATCGGCGTGAACTCCGTCGAATGTCCAGACCTGTTTCGAGGTAACAATGTCCGAATGCCGAATTCCCGTTTTTCCAAACCGATCAATCCAACGTTGAAAGCGACAGGCAGGACCGTTGCCATCAATAACCTCGCATACCCTCTGTCTCTTTTGAGAATCTCCGCGACGGGATCATAATTTCGGAGCCCAAATGACAGCGAGATCTTCCCGTCGTAATCGCTTCGATGCTTAAGTCGCCCTACGTCAATTTGTCGCGAGCGAGTTTGGGAAGCATGGGGCACATCCGGTTGCTTTTGTGTTAGCAAAACCATTGAATCATCATGCACATAAGATACTTAAAATATTGATGTTATGGAATATATCCGAAAAACTTCGAGTCGAATCATTTGCGATATTCTTAAGGCGAGCATTTTTCCCATCGCTTCAATTAAAACAAAACGTCAAATCTGACGTACGTTAATATTGACGTACGTCAAGCATGACGTACAATTTTGCGGGCAAGAAAAGTTCTCGGAGGTGCATCAATGCCAACTGAAATGAAGGCGAACCCGGGTGGGCATATTGATCCGGAATACGTGTTCGGGCGAAATTTGTTGATTGAGCAGATCTGGGATCGACTTGAACAACAATGCGTTCTGATCAATGCCGAGCGACGAATCGGAAAGACAAGCATCATTAAACGGATGGTCGCCAAACCGCGAAAGGGTTGGTTTCCTGTCTTTCAGGATCTCGAACGCATCCGATCGGCGGAAGAGTTCGCTCGTGAGGTTTATCAGGTCGTTTCGAAATTCTTAAGCACCTGGAAATTCGTTGCCAATTCGGCAACGCAGATTTTGACCGACTACGAGATAGAGGTGAAAGGACTCAAGGTCAATCCGCTACCGTGGAAGAAGCTGCTCACTAAAACCATTGAAGACCTGATGGCTCACAAAGCCAAAACCAAATTACGGCTGTGCATGTTTTGGGATGAAGTCCCTTACATGATCGACAATATTCGCAAGAGTGAAGGAGAACCGGTAGCGGCGGAGGTCTTGGATACGCTCCGCAGTCTGCGTCAGGAACATCCCGAACTCCGTATGGTCTTCACCGGCTCGATCGGCCTGCATCATGTGCTGGCCAGTATCAATGCCGCCCATGTTGCGACAGCCCCGGTCAATGACATGTACGCGGTTGAAGTAACGCCACTGGCTCCTGCTGACGCCGCTGAGTTAGCCGCAGCATTGATCCGAGGCGAAAAACTTTCGCACACGGACATCGCGATATCTGCTGAAGCCATCGCTCACGAAGCTGATTGTTTTCCGTTTTATATTCACAACATCGCCATCGGCCTGAAACGGGATGCACTTCCTGCGGAACCGCAACAAGTCAGCGAACTTGTTACGCGTCAGCTCACCGACCCGAACGACCCTTGGGAACTTGCTCATTTCCGCACTCGAATTGGGATTTATTACCCTAAAGGAAACGATTCAAAGATTGTGTTGCACATTCTCGACGCCCTGGCATGCGTAGACAAACCGTTTGGCGTGAACGAACTTTATCACGTCGTGAATTCCCAAACAAAATTATTGGCCGACATTGAATCGTTGCGCGAGTTGTTGAAATTTATGCACCGCGATCATTACCTGAAGCGAACAAGCTCTGGCGAATACGAATTCCGGTTTCCACTCATCCGCCGCTGGTGGAAGTTGGATCGGGGACTTTAGTTCGGAAATACTACGTGGCTGACACCGATTTTATCTGGCGTTTTTCCCCCGGTCGGACCTCCCCCGAGCTTTTGGAACGAATTTTCGTTCAGCGTCATGCGTTGCTTGCGGACCTTGTCGAGAAAGCGGTCGACAGCGTCCGCACAGGTAACCGGCACCACGTGCTGTTAATCGGCCCGCGTGGGATCGGGAAAACTCATCTGCTGACACTTCTGCATCATCGAATCACGCTGGATGAATCACTAACAGACAAAGTTCGCATCGCAGGTTTCAAAGAAGACGAGACGATTACGTCATTCGTTCAATTGCTCAAGCGAACTTATGAACTGCTTTCCGATCGGTATCCCGACGAATTTCCTCGAGCCTGGCTGGAGTCTCAATTAGGTCAATCTGTCAAAGAGATCCAGCAAGCTCTGGAAAAACGACTGATCGCCGCCTTTGAAGCAAAGACCCTGTTGACGCTCGTCGAAAACATGGATCTGATTTTTGAGGGTCTCGGTTCCATCGGCCAGAAACAATGGCGATCATTCATGCAGGAGCATCCGATCGGTTGCTTGTTTGCCAGCTCGCAAAAACTGGTCGATTCGATCAGCAAAAGAACAGAACCCTTCTTTGGTTTTTTTGAGGTCAACCATCTCAGGCCATTATCCGTCCATGATGCAACGGATTTATTAATTGCGATCGCCGAGGCTCAAAACCAACCGGAACTTGTCAAATTCATCCGAACTCCAGAAGGTCGGTCGCGGGTTCGATCATTGCACCACCTGGCAGGTGGCAATCACCGCATCTATGTCGTGTTGTCCAGCTTCATCACGCGAGAAACACTGGATGAACTGGTTCAACCGTTTGAAAAAATGGCGGACGAACTGACTCCGTATTACCAGGAACGAATGCGATGGCTGTCGCCGCAGCAACGACAAATCGTCGAATATTTGTGTACACAGCTTGAGACCGTGACCCCCAAACAAATCGCTCGCGACCTGATGGCAGCCGAGAATACGATTAGCGGGCAATTAAAAAAACTTCTCGAATTGGGGTATGTCCTGCGGAATCAAAGTGGCCGCGAATCCCTCTACGAACTCGCCGAACCACTCATGCAATTGTCGAGTGAAGTGAAAGAATCACGACGACAGCCACTCAGGATGCTGGTCGAGTTTCTCCGAATCTGGTACGGCGCCAAAAAATTACCAGAACTGCTTGAGAAGGCACATTCTATCAGCTTGAAAATGCATTTATCAGAGGCGATTGAGCGAAGTAAGTTCTTGCCCGATCCACGCCTCAAGGTACTGGAAAAGGATATCGATTTCGCCCAGGCCGACAATCGTATCGATGAACTCGTGCAACTTTATGAAGAAAGAGTTGTGACAGCGCCGACCTCAATGAGCTGGTCGAAGCTGGGAAGTCTTCACAAACAAACGGGAAATTATTCGGATGCGATTAAATGCTTGGATGAAGCATTGAAACTTCAACCCCATGATTTGCTCACCCTAAGCGAAAAAGCAGCCGCCCTAAGCGAGCTCGGGCGTTCGGACGAGGAGGTCGTAGTTTACGATGAATTGATCACGAGATTTGAGTCTCACTTAGAGCCCGAGGTTATTCAAGAAGTCGCAAGAGCAATGTTTAACAAAGGGGTCACCTTCAGCCAACTCGGACGGACGGAAGATGCCATCGCCGTTTACGACGGCATTATTTCGCGGTTTGATTCCCGCGAAGAACCCGTAATTCTCGAAGAAGTTGCCGGGGCAATGCTCAACAAAGGAGTGATCTTGCGTCAACTCGGACGTTCGGAAGACGCTATCGTCGTGTACGAAGCCATCGTTTCTCGTTTTACCTCCGGCGAAGAACCAGCAATCATCGAAGACGTTTCCAAGGCGATGTACTTCAAAGGACTCCTCCTGTCTCAACTCGGTCGTACCGAAGACGCTATCGCCGCATACGACGCCATGATTTCTCGATTCGAGGCGTGCCACGATCCAACAATTCTCGAACACGTTGCAAGTGCGATGTTCATCAAAGGAGTCACGCTGAGCCAACTTGGGCGTTTGGAAGACGCAATCGCAGTATACGACAGCATCGTTTTTCGGTTCGCTTCTCGCGAAGAACCAGCAATCATCGAACAGGTTGCTGGGGCGATGTTCTACAAAGGAGTCTCGTTGGGTCAACTTGGACGTTCGGAAGTTGAAATCGCTGCATACGACGCCATGATTTCTCGTTTCCAGATGCGCGACGAACCAGCAATTCTCGAAAATATTGCGATGGCGATGAACTGTAAAGGATTCACGCTAAGTGAACTCGGACGTTCGGAAGACGAAATCGCCGTATACGATGCCGTCATTGCGCGGTTTAAGTCTCGCGAAGAACCAGAAATTCTCGAACAAGTTGCCAACGCGATGACTAACAAAGGATTCACGCTCGGCGAACTCGGACGTATGGAAGACGCTATTGCCATATACGATGCCGCCATTTCTCGGTTTGAATCTCGCGAAGAACCAGCAATACTCGAACAGGTTGCCGGGGTGATGAACAACAAAGGAGTTATGCTGTACCATCTCGGACGTTTGGACGACGAAATCACCATATATAATGCCATCATTTCTCGGTTTGAGTCTCGCAAAGAACCAGCAATTCTCAAGCAAGTTGCCAAGGCAATGAACCACAAAGGAGTCACGTTGGACGAGTGCGGCCAATTCGAAGAGGCGGTTGCTTCGTATGAAAACTCACTCCAAATCAATGACAAGGACGCCGATACGTGGAATCACAAGGCAGTAACGTTAAGAAATCTTGGTCGATACCAAGATGCGATGACGTGTTGTCTTAAGGCATTGGAAATTGAACCAGATGGTCACTATCAAGCTTACACACTGGGTGAAATATTTTTCGGGATGGCACAATTTGGTGACGGCTTCCAGCAAATCCAGGAATGCCTTCGCCGATGGCCTCAAAAAAACGAAGGACGTGATGATCACTGGATAATCGAGTCGATTCGGACAAAAAGCCTGAACTCTGATGCCGGTCGTCGACATGTCAAGACGTTGATGGAGATTTATTCCGAAGCGAAACAATTGGCGGGCCTGGGGGAAGAGTTAATCCGGACACTCAAGTCGTTACAAGAGAGTTCCATGAACGACACATCCTTACTGGAATGGGGAAGTTTGTGGCAGGAACTTGGCAGCCATTTCAGCGAACTTGAGCTTTCCCTGCGGATTTTTGGGGTGGGAATTCAATATCTCGTCCGAAAGGATGAGCGGATTCTGTTGAACCTCGTCACGCCAGAACGTCGCATCTTGCGGCAAGCATTGGGACTGGAAGGGAGCGACGATGCGTCGTCCTGAAAACCAATTTCAGTTACCGGCGTCGATGGTCAATAAGGACAAAGCACGTTCGTCGTTCGCCTGGTTTCGATTGCTCAGCCGATTTCGTGAGCGTCAGACAAAACGCCGTCCTGACCATTTCACCAGAAACGAGTGAGAACAGAAATCGCAATGCGTTCGAAAGTCCTTGCGTTACAGAACGTGCTGTGTCCAATGCGACGAGCGATTGAACGCGAAGAGGTTTGACCACGAATCGCACCGATCTGGCGAATAAGACCAGGAAATCTCATTCAACAAAGGCAACGGCATCCGTTTCTCTTCTTCATCGCAATGAGACAGCCCGATATCAGCGCGGGCCATCCGGCGTGGGTAACGGCCAATCCGACAACGAGGAACCCCAACGGGGCATTGAGTTCTTCTCGCGTGGGCTTTCGCGCGAGTCGAAGGTCAGTTCGGTCTAGTATTTGTTTTGGTCCCGGCGGGACTTCAGCCATTAGCCGGTGGTTGAGCGGAGCGACACCACCGGATAGGGCGACAGAAAAAGTCTTGAATCCCGGCGGGATTCCAGAAAATGATGGTTGGTCGGTATCATTTCAGAGAAAAGAAGCCTGATCGGTAGGTTACCGGTTCCGAAGATCTTGAGTTTTTCATCAGGCATTACGATCGACTCGTCTTTTTCTTTCTCCGTGGTCTCCGCGCCTCTGTGTTTTAGCCTCTTCGTGCGCCTTGAATGGGTGCTGGCCAAGCCCGCGCTGGGTGACTCGTGGTCAAGAACTCTTGTCTTCTTTCCGTTCCATATTGATGTAGTACGTTCCGATACCGTTGTCGCTCCGACGCTAGCAGCGTCGCCCACGTGGCCGATGCTGCTCGCATCGGGACCGAATGGTAACGGGAATCTATCGGTGACAAACCGATTGAAAACCGCCGGTGTCAAATCGTTCTCGGTCATCGTTTTTAAGCCGCATCGCGGTGACCGAGTAAAGCCTGGGGCAGCTTCGGCCCCAGGTTCTGCCATATCAAAACCAACAAAAAGCCCCCTCGGGGCGACCGAGATTGTGCGTTCATGTCAATTGT
>CAILLA010000119.1 GCA_903834925.1 uncultured Schlesneria sp. | reverse complement strand
TCGTTTCCGACAAATGCTCATCACGCGGAGCGATGATGGCTACTTTGGAAGAATTCTAAGGCGTTACCGACTTTTTGAATTCTTTGCGTCCTTGCGCCTTGGCGACTTTGCGTTGTATTCTTGATTTCACTTCAGATATCGAAAATGCGCAACTTCAAAGACTCCGGCTTGGGAACGAGGGATCGCCTGCCTTCCGGCGTTTTACGTTGCATCTGGCAAGATCCGTTCAAATTCCAGCAGCATTTGGCCTTCGGGAACCTGACCCATTTCGTTCGTAAATTCCGCGGGGCTCGGCTGGTCAGGTTTGGCGAATTGGATTTTCAGCTTATAGTCGGTCAACTCATATATCCCCGCCATTTTAAGCCGAAGGCCTTCAGTTCCTCGACCAGGCGGCAGACGAACATTTGCAGCGAGGAAGAGTTGCTTCGGCGACTTTGCATCATCGACCGTCACTTTGTAAGTCATGTTGCTTCTGCGAATTTCGAAAGAATTCATGAATTCATTGAGAACATGGCCCTGTGGTGGGGCCGTTTCCCAAGAGAATTGATCATCTCGAATCTCAACGATCAAGCTTTGCGGTGGTTCTCCAGCAGCCGTGTTTTCGAACCTGGTAACAACCTTCCATCGCCCGTTGAGACGCCAGAGATCACTTAAAAGCCGCTTCTCGTCGCGTGGATATTTGGTTGAACCAAACTGCGAGAGGGACTTGTCAACCGCAAGAAAAATCTCGTCCAGAAATTGAAAATGCCTTTGCGATAATGGTCGGAAGGCAATCAGCTTCAACTCTGAAAGTAACTGATAACCGCTCGCCCCGACACCGATTTCACCTAAAGTCCGAATCAGTTGGACTCGCATCTTCTGCTCTTCCATCGCGATGGCTCGCTGTAAATTTAACTCTTCCCCATTAGGGACAGTGACCAGGAAAGTGACTCCCTGACCCATGCGGCCAATTAAACTTGGAAGTAATTCCAGCTTTTTCAATTTCTCCAGAAAAAGATTCACGAGCTGCGAAACGACCGGTTCCGCTCGTGGACCCAGCTTTCCAATCAATTCGATCAACGGAGAACCATACGGGTCGTGCTTTTTGGCATGAGCCAACAGAACGTTGGCCAGATCAGGGGTATCAGGTGCCCCGAGGACCACATTTCTTGCCGCGATCATCCATTGTTCGAACTCAGGTGTATTCTTTAACGAAGACCCGTCCGCCAGCAATTTTGTCAGTTGCGGCGACAAACCTTCGAAGTCTTTCATCGGCCTGCCAGAGTTTCTCCATACGGAGCTTGCCGCGACCAGCATGTCGTAATGAGTTTCCTTGGGATTCGACAACGTCGAATGTCGTTTCAGCAATTCGGCAATGACCTCCGCCGCCTTAGCGCGCATCTCCTCCGCGTGTGGAATTGCTTCGGTTCTCGTCAGGAAAAAAGCCTGAAAGCCTCGACCCGCTGAAAAAGACTTTTCATCCCGAAGTGCGTAAAGGAACTCGTCAACCACGGCATCTCCTGGCAATAGAGCCAATGCATCGGAACCAACATCCCACGCAACCCGTCGCTCGTTACTCCAGTTTTCTGTTTCGAAGAATCCTTCCGCAAGAAAGATTTGTCTTGCAATTCGGCGTTCGTCACCTTTCGCGGCCAGCAGAGCGCATGTCCCGATCGCGGCGATCAATTTCTCGGGTTTGCGTTCGGTCTCAAGTAACTTCAGCCATTGCGAATAAGTAATCCCGTCGTAAGTCGTTTCGACAGACTTGGGATCTGATACCGGCGTCACGAGCTCGTGCAACGGTTGATCCGTGACCGGCGACACACCTGGCTTTCCGGGTCTTGAAATCGGAACCAGCGATGAAATCTCGATGTCGTCCGGCAACGGTTGTGGATCGGGCTTCGGTTTTGCCTCTTCGATTTTCTTGATCGCGGATTTTGCCAGGTCTTGAAAATTCACGGTGGGAGCGGGGGACATCATGCTGTTTCCAATCGCAATTTCGTGAACCGATGGTGAATCCGCAATTTCCGCAAGTTTCGGAATCGCAGATTGGGCAGGCTTTCCAATCTCCACCAGTGCATCGATCATTCGCTTACATCGGTACTTTAAATTGCTTCCGTATTGCGGTTGCGAACCTTGAGGAAACTGGGCCGCGAGCGCTGTCCAATAGGTCGACAATGTTTCTCCAAGAAGATTCACAGCTTCAGGAGACGAAGGAGCGATCGCAATCAGGCAACGGATCGCATCTTCAACGTTTCCGTTTTGGTCAACGTTGTCGCGAATTTTCCGGGCCGCTGATTCCAGGATCTCGGGAACCCGTAACCCGCTCTCACCAAGCAGCGGTTCCGCAACAGGCCAGCGGGAATAACCCAAATTCACGTCGTTCGACGGCAATTTGACAGGATGCTCAAATAGTTTCTCGACCAGAGGAACCAAACCGGGATACGTCGTAATTCTTTGATCACTGACATGAACGACGACATTCGCACAATGCATGACCCAATTGGCCAGGCTTTCGTCCTGGGCCGCAACCTTGATCAACGAGCTGATCAAGCGCCGCGAACGCCGCCGAATCTCAGCACGAAGACGTTCCGTCGAATCCGCCAGGATTGTCTGATCGACCATTTTGAAAGGAGCGTTTCCAGCGAAAGCATCAGTAGACCCTTTCCATCCAATCTTCCATCCAATCGAATTCAAAAAGTAGATGCAAAAGTCTTGAGTCGGCCTGAGGGAACTCGACGCCGTAATTTCGGCGATGAGTTCTTCGACGACAATCTCGTTCGGTAACAGTTTCAGCAACTGGACCGATCCGTTGATGATCACGTTCCCGTCGTCATCCGTCATTGAACTATTCCCTTGGAAACGCATCAATCGAAAGATCGTCTTTGTTAATTGTCTCGGATCAGCTTGATCCCTCAGGTAATGCATCGCCATCACCGCTTCTGCGATCTTTTCAGGATTTCGCTCGGTCTCCAGCATCCGCAGCCACTGCGACAGAGTTACGTTGTTGTAAGTGGGGTCGATTTGATCAGGCGTTGAGGGAAGCGATTGGCTCGACGGTGCCGCCTTGACCGCTGAAGCCTCCTGGGTCGCAGCTTTGATTGCGTTGGCTGCGGCGTCACGATTTGAGATTGAATCATTCGGCTTTCGAGATGATGGAATCGGAAGTGTAACCTGATTGGAAATCGCGAAGTCGTCCGGCAAAGGTTGCGGATCGGACTTCGGCTTTGCCTCTTCGATTTTCTTGATCGCGGATTTCGCCAAGTCTTGAAACCTGATGATTTCAGGGGGGCTCATCCCCATCGTGTTGCGTTGAACTGTAAACTCGACGATCTTCGGTGAATCCGCAATTGCGGTCAGTTCTGGAATCACTGGCACGGCAGGGTTTCCAATCTCTGCGAGCGCCTCGATGATTTGCTTACATTGTTCCTTTAACTTGCTTCCGACGGCCTCGTCTGGGGATCGCAATTTCGAGCCCTCGAACCCCTTCTCTAAGACATTCACGGCATTGAAAGCCTTAACTTCGTCTTCAAAAGCGATGACCTCATCCCATTTGGTCGCCAATGTTTCACCGAGAAAATTCACCGCATCTGGTGAATAGGGAGCAACTGCGACGAGACAGCGCATGCCATTTCCTGCGAATTTAGGCGCTAAGATATAACCTTCTTCCTGAATTCGTTTCGTGGCAAACGCCAACACCTCGGGGACTCGCAATCCACTTTCCCCAAGCAGAATCGCTGCACCAGTTCCGCTGTAGAACCATGAAGCTCCTCTCTGAGCGTCGACGGGGTGCTCAAATATTTTCTCGACAAGGGGGACCAGGCCAGGATATGTCGTTATTGGCTGTTCGCTGATATGAATAACGTTGCTCGCACACCGCAATGCCCATTTGGCCAAACTTTCATCTGTATTCACTGCACTGATCAAAACACCGATCAAACGCCGTGAACGACGCCGAATCTCGACGCAAAGGCGTTGATTCGCGTTCGACAATGTCGTCGAATCAACTGCCGTGAAATCATTTTGCATGTAATAAGTATCAGTCGCCCCCTGCGATCCGACCGAATTCAAGAAATATCCGCAAAAGTCCTGAGTCGGCTTGAGAGAACGTGAAGAGACCAATTCCGCGATCAATTCCTCAACAACGATCTCGCTGGGAAGTAGTTTCAGCAGGTTGACCGATCCATTCCTGATCACGCTCGCAGTGTAATCTCCTGTTCGCGAACCATGGACTCGCATGATGCGAAAGATCGCCCGCGTCAATTGCGTGGGATCGGCCTGATCTAGCAGGTGGTTCATTGCCTTGATCGCTTCGGCAATCTTCTCGAGATTTCGCTCGGTCTCCAAAAGACGCATCCACTGGGACAATGTCACGCTGTTGTAGGTGGGTTCGGTTTCTTCGAGCTTTGAAGGGAGTGGTTTGTTCGACGACGTCTTGTTCGTATATGGAGAACCTTGCACCGCCGTTTCGCTCGCGTTGCCATTTACTTTGATGGCTTCGTCACGGCTTGATAGCGATTCTCCAGTTGTTTCCGTTTCATCCCAACGCAAATCCGTGTTCGGTTCGAGCAGTTCATTGATCCGTCGCTGGATGACTTCATCTTGATGAGCTTGTCGTCGCTGGTAGCTCGTTTTTAGACGTTCGACACGTTGAGTGAGTGAATCGAATTCCTCTCGGCGGCGATTTTGTCGATGTTGGAATTGTTTCCTGGTAATTGCTTCCAGTTCTTTTTTCAGCTTCGTCTTTTCGTTCGGTCGAGCCGTTCGAATTTGAAGAGCCAGTTGTTTGGCTTGTCGATCGAATTCCGCATCGCGCTCGTCAGGCGGGAATTGTGCAACGGAATTGGTCGCAATCTTGCCACCGGTTGCTGGTATGTCGACCGCTTTAGCCGCGTCGGCCTGGCTTTCCATTTCGGTAATGAAATCCGTGACCTTTTGCTGAATCGGCGGACTCGCTACCACAATCAGGCTATTGCTGCGTTCATCAACTGTAATCTGGGCCGAGTTGTCAAAAACATCTCTGACGACCAGGAACATCTCTTTTGAAGTTCGATTCTGAAGCCGAAAGACCCGAATCTCGTTTGCACTACCGCTTAGATTTTTTCTTGTGGTTGTCTCATTGACCGCACGCGGGTTTAAATTCGGAATTTCTGTGTCTGACAATTGTTGATTCGTAACGTCCCTATTTGACTGCTCTGCTTTCGAGTTTTGCAGATTCGGCAGTTCAGGATTCAACTGGTTAGCGTTCGACAGTGGCGGATTGAGATCTGCTGGATCGGAATTAGATGGAGTGGGCTGTGCCGCCGATGGCGTAGTTTTCGCCCCCAATGAGACACCGCCGTCTGAGCCAAGCGTTAACGGCATCGACGGCGCCAAGTTCGGTGGTGAGGCAGGTGCTCCAGGGGACGGACCGGGAGCATAGGGTGAAACAGCAGCCGGTGCATCTTTGGGAACATCAGCGAAAGCCCTCCCTTTCAATGGTGGATCGGTGGGAACTTTGACGATCGCCTTTCCTTCCAAAGGTGCCGGAAGTTGTACCTCACGTACTGACCGTATCGAGGCAGTAAAAAGCCACAGACCAAGACAGATCACGAACGCCTGAATGGCCAACGCCACTTTCAACCAGCGAGGTGTTTTTGATTGTTCGCTCATGATTGTTTCCAGGTCTTGTTATGTCGGATTGTTATGAATTATTTCGAAACAAAATGACGACAATGTACGCAATCCAAACGCCCCCCCCCTGCGGGGGTGGTTAACGGGCCTTTGCCCTAGGAATTAGTATTTGCGTTAAATCGTTTCGGTGTATGGTGGCCCGTCCTAGTGCAAAGGCCCGTTAACCACCGCCACGGGGGCGGTGGGGTTGCGTCGAATTGTCTTCGACGTTACCCGTTTCCTTCATCAAAATTCCGCATCCGTTTCCCATTGTTTCAGTCCACGGTCGACCTCTTCCGACTCGGTTTGTAATCCGTCATCCCAGCCTTGATCGTCGGTGGTTTCCGTCACTTGCGCGTTATTCGGCTGACTCGTTTCCACAACCTGATTTCGATCAACGCGCGGCAGATTGGTCGAGATAACCAATGACGTCGCAACCGCAAACAAAGCGAACGATGACAACGCCAACAGCCAATGAATCCGCTTCCGTGGGTTTTCAACCAGCCTCAATACTTCATCCGGCAACCGAACCAGGGTCGGCTGCTGCATGTGAGCCAGACACCGTTGCAACAACGTCGACACCTCGTTGGCATTCTCAAACCGATTGGCCGCCTGCTTGGCGTGCAGTTTCGTCACAATCGCTTCCAGCCATTCAGGGACATGCGGATTGATCTCGCGCAGCGGCCGCGGGGTCTCATCGCAGACTCGCCGAAGGACACTCATCGCCGATTCGGCTCGAAACGGCGAATGCCCGGCCAGCATCGTGTACAGGACTGTTCCCAAACTAAAAAGGTCCGTCCGGTGATCGACCTGATCACCACGAGCCTGTTCCGGAGACATGTATTGCGGCGTTCCAGCAATCACTCCACTTCGAGTCAAACTGGCATCGTCAGCCGCTCGGGCCAGGCCGAAATCGGTTAACAACACCCGTTCGACATTTCGTTCGAGCAGGATATTGCCCGGTTTAATGTCTCGATGAACAAGCCCCTTGGCATGCGCGGCGGCGAGTCCTTCAGCAACCTGCTGCCCGATCCGCAATGTATCAATCACGTCAAACGCTCCCTGTCGCGTCAGCCGCTGCTGAAGCGATTCGCCCGGAACGAAGGGCATGACAAGATAGGGGGGATGATGGTTCGCATCAACCGCATGAATCGCCACGACATGCTGATGAACAATCGCCGCAGCCGCCTGAGCCTCTCGAACAAATCGACGCCTTCCGGCGGCACTGGTGGCACAAAACGGATGCAGAACTTTGACGGCGACATACCGGTTTAACTCGTGATCATACCCCTTCAGGACGATCCCCATGCCGCCGCAACCGATCTCTTCAAGAATCTCAAATTCCCCAAGCTTTCCGAGCATCGCGGGATTATCTGAAGGAGCCAGAAAATCGAGCGGAACGGAAGGAGTACCCGTTTCTGGCAGGGAATCGATCGCGTCGAAAAATGACGATCCCGAACGGCCATCGACTCCTGAAAGAGCGTCGCGAGTATCAGCCCACCAATTCTCATTGGCCGCAAGAGTCTCCATCTGTTGCCGACAATCCGTACACGTCTCCAGATGCCGAGCCACAACCGTCTGCGCAGCCTCAGGCAACTGCCCATCCAGCAGCAGCTTAAGTCGTTCGCGATCACAATCAGAAGTTCGAGCAAACATATTTCACATCTTAAGAGGAAGAGTTTTTGACCACGAAACTCCTCGCATTTCCTTCTTTAAAAATTAGCCATCAATCGTTCAACCTTCGAAATTCTACGACTTTGTCCCGTAAGCGTTTCATGATTCGGTTTCGTGAGACATAGACCAACCCGGGCGAAATACCGAGTTCTCGAGCGACTTCGATCGCACCCTGACCCTCTACGGCCGTACGCCAGAATGCCTCCCAGTTGGACTCGCGGAACTCCGGCCGGATTCGTTCTGCCGCCCAGCGAAAAATTTGTCGGCGTTCTTCGACGTCGAACAACTCCGATTCGTCGCCAGCTGGAGCCGGCAGGGATTCCAGCCCACGTCGAAAATCACTGTCACCACTTCCTCGCGGGTGTCGTGACTGTTTGATCAGAAAATTGACGACCAGGTTTCTCGTGATCGTAGTGAGCCAGCCACGAAACGTGCCACGCTGGGGATCGGCCTCCCATTGATCGATGGAATTGGCTACCGCCAATAAAACTTCCTGAGTCACTTCGCGTGCGTCGGCATCCTGAACCCGGCGTTGCCGGATCACGCGATAAATCAATGGTTGATAGATTTCGAGAAAAGTCGACCACGCCTGCTGATCCCGTACATCACGGAGCCGCAACAGCAAGCTGGGTCGAGTTTCCGGTACAGGTGTCATCCATGCCCCGAGTGCAAGAGGCCGATCAGTCGGACTGAGTGATTTTCACTTCGATAAAGATAACACAACCGCCAAAGGCAAGTCTTACAAGAAATCCCTGCAAGTTGCCGAAAAACTCTGCCGGGGGGAATTCGAAAAGGACCAGGCGAGCCGGGGATGTTAATCCCCGGCTCGCCTGATTTCCGCTGGCATCAAGAGTCGTTGGGTGGGACAAGTCCGCGCGGTCCCACCGAGATGTCGAATGAACGCGAAATGGTGGGACGGCGCTCGAAGTGAGCTTGTCCCACCCTACCAGTTACCAGCTTTAACGTTTCACGGCAACAATGTGACGGCATTGGCCTAAATGAGAATCCAGATTCGCAACAACTTCGCAACCTAGCTTTGATAACTTTTCTGGAAGTTCCTCGGCACGGATCGTGCGATCCTCGGTCGCGGTTTCGGCAGACGAATTCGAGCGGATTAACCGGCCGAGTCGATGACCAGCCTGACTGACGACTTGCCAGTGGGACTTGATTTTGGCGTCGTTGCACCCCTCAATGACGCTTTTCCCTAACTCTAACAATGGTTTCTCGTCAAATGAGCGGAGTGGTTCCGTAAACACAAGCCGACCTCCGGGACGGACGCATCGAACAATCGCCTCGATCGCCTGCTGCCCTTCTGCGATGTTAAATAACACGAGCAGAACGTTCGCCGCGTCAAACGAGTCCTGTTCAAATTGATCGAGATTCGTAGCGGACAAAAGATGAAAATCGCACGCACTTGATAGATTCGCGTCGGCAACTTTGGCCTGAGCTTTCAATAACATTTCCGCGCAGTTGTCGATGAGGGTTACCTTGCATCCCTGCTTTGCCAACGGAATTGCTACGTTTCCAGTTCCTGCCCCCACGTCCAGAACTCGGATTGCCTTTGACTCAGTAATTGCCGTCACATGGCGATTCATTGCCGTCTGATAGAATGGCATCTTTAACAGGACGGGATCATAACTGCGTGCGTATTCCGCCCAGAACGCATGAACCCCAACTTCATCGGCAATTCGCTGCATCACTCGATTCAGCCCCGGCCCAGCCGATGGCAAAACGGAAATGGTCCACTGATCTGCCTCGGGATCGTCCGGGTGCAGGCTCGGGAATGCCGTCCAGATGCAGTCAATCAGGTCGAACGGAACCTCTTTCTGGCGAAGCGAAGCATGCCAGACACAAGGGTAGGGCCTGTTTTGCGAGACCGCAATTCGACCAAACACCTCTTTGAACAAGTACGACCGTTGCTCCGGATCGACCCATTCTTGCACTTCAGCAATCAATGCACGGGCTGCATTGTTTGAGGCAACCAATTCGTTGCTGCAAATGGTACTGAAGATTGGGAGAGTCGTTACGAATTGCTCAGCCTTGATCAGTTCACTCATGAATGCTCGCCTCGGATGATCTGAACAAGGAAATTCACGAGACTAGCCGTATAACCACTGAGATGACCGCCATCCGGGTCGACCGATACCACAAGTCGCGTTTGAAGCTTAGGCAAGAATTCGGGGGGGACGAATTGAGCGAGATTGTCCTTGCTGACGCCGGGAAGCAACAAGGTCAGAAACGGCTCATTGGACATGATTCTTCGATCTAATTCCACGCCCAATTCCAAATTGGACTGGTACGGCCCAAGGCCATTTTCTCCAATGACAATCGCCAATGCACGTGAATCCTGCATTGCGATGGCAATATCGCGTCCCAAGGGCTTTTTGGCATTCAAACTCATACAGTCCATCCAAACAATGAGTCCGAGTTGTTGCAGATGCTGAAACAACTCGAGGACAATACCTCGATCAACGGTCGAATAGCTTAGAAAGAGGTCATACGGAGGGGCTTGCGGACAGAAGTCTCTTGGTAGCCGTATGGCCGACTCACGAGGAGCGCTCAACGCCCGCTTGGCCCAACTGGAAATGTCGATCCAGGCTTGGCGTAAGTACCAGCAACCGTTTTCAATCCTGTGCTGTGTAACTGCACTTTAGGCGATCCTCGGTTGGGGGATCGGATTTCAGAAGCAGAGGTTGAAGAGTGATTTCAATTTGCTGAAGAATTGTACTGGATCTGGGTCTGCTGGCAGAGGTTTGAGGAATTCTTCGTGCAGCATTTCCC
>CAILLA010000118.1 GCA_903834925.1 uncultured Schlesneria sp. | reverse complement strand
TCTGGTTGGGGTCACCTTTTGCATGATCACGACCGTCCCCTGAATTGCATCGGGCGTATGATAATCCCACCTCCCCAGATACTGCTGCCCCGAGCGCATGATCCCCTCAAAATCGTCGTAATGAGGCCCCGTCGGTCGAAATGGGACGTCAATCCCCTGCCGCACCCGTTCATACGCCCGAACCTGAGCCTCTTCCTTCGATGAAAATCGTTGAACCATTTGATAACCCCCTCTGCCAAACACAAAAACACAACATGCCGACAAGAAAGATAGCAAGAAATTAATCAATGTCAACTTCAAAAACCGACATATACTCGTGACGTTCGATGTTGCAGGCCCAGAGTAGGACAATCAATCGCGCGTTGGACCAGGCGAGCCGGGGATGTGAATCCCCGGATTCTTCGTCGATAAAACACGAATTCAAAGGAAAAGAATAGGTCTTATAGGGCGTATACGACTTATCAAACGGAACGCTGACACAGCGACGAATTCGCCCAGCCGATCAACGCCACAACCAAGTTTTTCGCCGGAAAAACAAGAAAAAAGGCCACAAACCAAAACGAAACCCCACTGCCCCTGCGGCAGTGGTTAACGGGCCTTTGCGCTAGTCCGGGCGGTCTAAAAAATCGCAAAGGTCAGATCATTTGTTTCAATCCCTTCTTAATCGATGGGGGACGAAGCCTGTTCGTGATTTCGCTGGCTTTGATTACCGCTGCGATGACCTGGCCACTTCAGGCAAACTTCCGTCGTAACCGTCCCAGCAGACTCACATTCGCGTTCAATTTTTCTGCAACCGGAAACGCTCGCTTTAGGGAGCGTGATGTGTACACACGGCTCCTCAAGTCAATCTTGGCACGCACCGTAAAAAATTTTTTGTGGGGTATGACATGAAATTGCACAGATGCGCGTTATCTTCGTGTCACACCCGACCACAAATCATCCTTTGAACGAGACATTCCAGGATTCGCTGATGAATTCTTCGACACCAATTCAACGACAATGGCAGATCCTCATCGGCCTGATGTCTCGGCGTCACGGGCAGACCATCAAGGAACTGGCCGCAGAGGTTGGCGTTAATGTCCGAACAATCCATCGCGATCTCGACACTTTGCGTGGAGCGGGATTTCCGTTGGAAGAACGGACGAGCGATTACGGTCGAAAACACTGGAAGCTGGTTGAAGGCGGTGTGCAGGTCCCCCTTCAGTTCAACTGGTCCGAGGCGGTCGCCCTGTACCTGGGCAGACGACTGCTTGACCCGCTGGCAGGGACTCATTTCTGGATTTCCGCCCAATCTGCGTTTAACAAAATTCGAGCGATGTTGGGTGAGGCAGCGCTGGCTCAACTGAGCAAAGTCGAAAAAACATTTCTGCAAACAATGCCGGGCGTCAGCGATTACAGCGAGAAGGCCGAATTGATCGACCTGTTGATGCTCGCCATCGAAGACCACAAGATCACCTGGGTGGCCTATCAGAGCGAACGAGCCACCGAGCCAGTCTCGTTGGAGCTATATCCTTACGGCATCGTGTACCACAAAGGTTCGTTGTACTTAGTTGCCCATTCCCGCTCCCACGAAACCGGCCAAGACCTAACAACGCGCAAGCCGCACAGTTATTCTGAACCCGTCAATGTCGCGCGTATGGCAATCCCAGAAAGAATCCGGGGGTTAACACCGACCGGCTCGCCGGGTGCTCGCACTCATCAACGCGAAAGCGACACCCCTATTCTAAACCCATCAAGCGACGCGCATAAACCGGCTGTGCCGGCGCCTGTGCCGGTGAGGCACTTTAAGATTGATCGAGTGACCGGGGTTGATGTTCAAACCCTGCAATTCAGTCCCGATCCAAACTTCAGCCTGGAAAAACACTTCGCGAACTCATTCGGCATTTACCAGGGCGACGAGCCATCCAGTCAACCGAAGAAGATCCGCATCCGCTTTAGTTCCGAAGCAGCCCGATACGTTCAGGAAAAGACCTGGCACCCGTCCCAGAAGATCACCAAAGAAAAGGACGGCAGTGTAGTCCTGGAAGTGTCATTGAACGACACGCACGAGATCAAAGCCTGGACGCTAAGTTTCGGCCCGAAGGCAACCGTCCTGGAACCGGAATCATTACGCGATGAAATCGTCAGTGATATAGAACAACTCCTCAAATCCTACCAGACGGCCCATAGCGAAAGGGTTAAATAATGCACGTCGCGAGCATCAATCTCCCCAGCTCGACGCGTCAGCGAGGAGTTTTTCGACCGCATTCCACAGGCGAGCCGGGCGGTGTCAACCCCCGGATTCTTCGCCGCAAACGTAAACCAGCAATCGAACAACTCATCACGCTCTGTCATGATTCGGCAACAACCGAATATTATTCGGATTCACATCGCTCAAATAAATTCCGATTCGCTAGCGTTCGCAATCGTTTTGGCGAGCGAACAATTCGGCTCGTTCCTGAATGGAATCAGATTGAGGCATCATGTCCGCAACGCTCCCACAAAGCCGCTACTCAGCCGAAGTCATCCTGTCGCTCGTCGTGGGCGAACAGACCATCCGTTTGTCGCAGGTCGGTCCTCATTTCGTATTGCTTGCCGAGCCGATCGAGTTACCGCCAGGCCCCGCCGAAGTCCACGTCAACGTCGACGGCCACGTCCACTGCCGAAAAGTCTATCTGGTCGACGGAATCAATCCTACGAGCACCCGCGTTCGAGTTGAAACGATCAACGCAGATTAGCGATACCGTCCGCAAACAGAGAATCGTTTCGCCGAACACAAACCAAAAAGGCGAGCCCGGCGGCAACATCATCGTAGCTTGGGCTTCAGCCCGAGCAATCCGAAGCGACGTGAGCCCGACGCGCGAGCGAGGGATCTTCAACCCCACCAACCAAACGACAACGAATCGCAACAACACAAAAAAGTCCCGTCAGGGACGCCAGATAATAGCCCAGCGTTTCTACGCTGGGTTACAAGCAACCGCAAAACGCCAAGTCCCGCCAGAAGTCAACCACCCAAGCCCGAAGCGCGAGCGAGGGATCTTCTCCCCTCATTCCCCAGGCGAGCCGGGCGGTGTCAACCCCCGGATGCTTCGCAGCACGATCAGCGATTATCGATTGAAAACCCGTCGAACAAAACCGCCGGAGATTGAATTATGAAATTCGAAGAATTCTTTCAAACGGCAACAATCACGCCCACTGAACCGGACGGGCGCCGACCATATCCGTACCAAACGGCGTTCGCAGAAGGCGACTCGCTGCCTGAGCTATTGAACGTCCCGACAGGCGTCGGCAAAACGGCAACGGCGATTCTTGGTTGGCTGTATCGGCGACGATTCCATAACGAGAACGTCAAGCAAATGACTCCAAGACGTTTGGTGTATTGTCTTCCGATGCGGACGTTGGTGAAGCAGACACAGGAGTGTGTTAAAGGATGGTTGGTAAATCTCGGGTTATCCGAAGCAATTAGCGTTTACATTTTAATGGGCGGCGCAGACGCCGACCAATGGGACTTGCATCCGGACCAGGATGCAATCTTGATTGGTACGCAAGACATGTTGTTGTCTCGAGCGCTCAATCGCGGCTACGGAATGTCTCGCTATCGCTGGCCTGTCCACTTCGGGCTGATTAACAACGACGCGATGTGGGTCATGGATGAAACTCAATTGATGGGTGTCGGGTTAACGACAACCGCGCAGTTGCAGGGTCTTCGGTCAAAATTGTCATCCTATGGGATAACGCATTCGCTTTGGATGTCCGCAACCCTCGATTCCCAGCCGATCACGACAATTGATCACCCCAAACCTTTGCCAGATTGGCAACGATTGAAACTTGAAGCTGAGGATTACGAAGACGCGCGGGTCTTGCGCCTTTGGAACGCGCAGAAACCATGTTACACAAGCGCTGTAACATTGACCTCAGAAAACGTTCAGCTCGCCGATGCAGTCAAAACAAAGGGCAGTGCAAAATCGACACCGTTACTGAGTTATTTCGGCATGCTTGCAGACGAGATCATTGCGAGTCATCAGCCTGGAACTTTAACTCTGGTCGTAGTGAACCGCGTCGATCGCGCACAGCGGTTATCGGCTGTAATTAAAGCACGTATCGCAAGTGGTTCGCGCGACATCGAAACGGATCTAATCCACTCTCGATTTCGGTCCGCTGATCGAGACGAAACGCAGCGGCGCGCATTGGATGAAAAATTAATACCGGTTGCGGGGCGTATTTTGGTCGCAACGCAAGCGATTGAGGCTGGAGTCGATATCTCAGCAACAACTCTTTTTACGGAACTCGCCTTCTGGCCGTCACTCGTTCAACGTTTTGGTCGGTGTAATCGTCGAGGGGTGTGCGGTACCGACAATCGTCCGCCTGCAAAGGTCGTATGGATCGGCATCGACACGACGGACAAAAAAGCAAATGAACTTGCGCTTCCATATACGGTCGATGAATTGATTACGACACAGGCGCTATTGATGCGCGATCGCTCACAGCCAGTTGATGTCGGTCCAAAGTCGTTGAGTGGAATTTCCTACACGCCAGAACCTTCCGTCGTTCACACACTGCGTAAGAAAGATCTGATCGAACTGTGGGACACGACGCCGGACCTCGCGGGAAATGATCTCGATATCTCGCGGTTCATCCGAGATCCTGACAACAACGACGTGCAAGTCTACTGGCGCGAATGGGATCGCCTATCCTTCAGAGGTCGACCACCGAAATATCCAGACAAACGTGAACAAGCCTCACAATTTCCTGCGCCCGAGCGGACCGAGCTTTGTGCTGTTTCAATTGGTGGGATTCGTAAGTTTCTCGATAAGCTCGCCGCTCAGAAGAATGCCAAACAAAAGGAATGTGCTTGGAAATGGAATCCGTTAGAGGGCGAATGGGAAGCCGTCGAGAGCAGGCACGTACGGCCGGGCATGTTGCTCTTGTTGCACACTGAAGCAAGCGGCTATCAGGCGCAACTCGGCTGGACAGGAGATATTTCATCAGGACGTGTTGATCCCGTCAAAATCGAGGCGAGGGTCACGCAAGAAGTGGACTCGGACGATGCGATGGGCAAGTCGCCCGAACGTTTGTGTGACCACCTTCAAAATGTTGCCAAATCTGCGTCAGACATTCACGTAAAATTTGGTTCGTCTATCTCGGACATTCCGTGGGCCGCAATCGAAAGAGCGGCATGGTGGCACGATGTGGGAAAGGCGCATGAGGCGTTTCAATCGGCCATGCACGACAGTGAATTGGTCAGTCAACGTGATCCAAGCAAACAGGAGCTGTGGGCCAAGTCTGGCTCGAACAAGCGACCGAACTATCGCGTCGGGCAACAGCGCCGTCCCGGCTTCCGTCACGAACTCGTCAGTGCGTTGGCCTGGCTCCATAAACACGCGGATGTCGAAATGGCAGACCTCATCGCATACCTTATCGCGGCACATCATGGGAAGATTCGGCTAAGTCTTCGCAGCCTTCCAAATGAAGTTACACCCACCGACATGACTCGTCGATTTGCACGGGGCGTCTGGGAGAGAGACCCAATACCGTCCGTCGCAATCGGCAACGGTGATACGAGCCCCGAGTTCCCCATCAATCTCGAATTGATGGAACTCGGCGAGTCGAAAGACGGTGTCCCAAGTTGGGCCGCGCGTGTGCTGAAGTTGCGAGACGATCCGAAGTTTGGCCCGTTCAAGCTAGCGTTTCTCGAGTCATTGGTACGAATCGCCGACTGGCGTGGTTCTGAGTCGGAGAAAAAACAATGAGTCGACATATTCTACCACTTCTCGGCTGCACTCCAGAGCCGCTGATGAATTACCTAAAAGCCCTCGGTGTTTTGCGGATCGTTTCCGAGCAGGTCGATTCTTCGGCGTGCGGCTGTTGGAGAAACGGCGTGTTCGAGTTGCAGTGCGAGCTCTCCGAGGAAGAATTGTTGGAATTCTTCCTCGTGCAATACGCGCCTACGCCAATCGTGTCCCCATGGAATGGTGATGGCGGATTTTTGGGCGAGTCAGGGGCATCTGTGGAGACGATGCGCGAAATCGAGAAGCTCGAAGACAGTCGTCTTGCCCCCCTACGAACGGTAATTGCTTCGATCAGAAAGATCAGTGCGCTCCGCGACTTCGAAACCGCTCGCCAACGGGCAAAGGAACTTGAGAAACGAAAGAAAGCAAAAAAAAGCACCGTAACTGAAATTGAGGAGCTTGCGGAGGTAAAAAAACGGGTCAAACAAATCAAAAATAGCATCGTCGCAAGTTTACGAAATGATTTGCCCGACCAGACTCAAACATGGCTTGATGCTTGTATGGTAATCGACTTGGATGGGTTCTCTGCGGCACCAGTTCTCGGGTCAGGTGGCGTTGATGGTCGTATGGAATTTTCGGCCAACTTTATGGCCAACGTCCTGTCCTACTTTGGTTCTGAACAAGCTGAAAAATGGATCGGTAAGGCGCTATTTGATCGTGGCGACGCGAGGCTCTTGGAAACGTCAATCGGGCAATTCGCCCCGGGTCGAATCGGCGGTCCAAATGCAACCCAGGGAATGGAAGGGAGTTCGTCTCTCAACCCTTGCGATTATATTCTGATGCTCGAGGGCGTGGTCTTGCTGGGCGGTGCGGTGAGCCGACGACTCGGACAGCGCGACGATCCCAAGGCAGCATTTCCCTTCACCGTACGCGCATCATCGGCGGGACACGGTTCATTGGCCGCCAACGAAGCGAAGGACGCACGAGGTGAACTTTGGCTGCCGCTATGGGAGCGTCCTGCATCACTCGCCGAAATCTCGATGCTGTTTGCGGAAGGTCGCTCAGAACTTGGTGGAAGGCAATGCCGCACAGCGGTGGACTTTGCCCGCGCCGTAGCGAGTTTCGGTGTCGACCGTGGGATCAACAGTTTCACCCGGCAAGGCTTTTTGAAACGAAACGGCCTCGCGTTTCTAGCCACTTCGCTTGGACGTTTTGATGTACGAGCACGCGGTGAAGTCGATTTGATTCGAGAAGTAGACCCTTGGCTAACTCGCCTTCGTATGGCTTGTGGAGACGATGCCCCAAGTCGTTTTCGCACCGCGACTCGCCGTATAGACACAGCTATTTTCGACTTCTGCCGTTACGGCGGCACACCGTATTTCGCCTCAATACTATGTGCATTAGGACGGGCCGAACGCGAAATGGCCAACGGTGACTCATTTCGAATTGACCGCAAGACCGGGCGATCAAAACTGCCGCCACTCACCGGCCTCACTCCAAAGTGGATCGAAGCAGCCAATGATGGCTCAGTTGAATTTCGTCTTGCATTGTCATTGGCAGCGATTTTTGACCGTGAACAGAAAGTGGGGCCGATTCGTGCGAACCTCGAACCGATTGAATGGAATCATGTGAAGCGTGCCGAGTGGGCCACAAAGGATCGCCGAGTGGTTTGGAACTCGTCAGACTTGAGCGACAATCTTGCATCGGTCTTGGCGCGTCGAATGATCGATACGGCGCGGCTTGGTTGCTCGCGGTTGCCACTCGAATCTCGATACGTAGTCCCGCTCGATGCTGTCGCCGCTTTTTTGACTGGCGATGCCGATGACGAACGGATCGAGCAATTATTGTGGGGGTTAACGCTTGTTAATCATGCGTCGGAACGCGCCGCCCTTCCTCCTTTAGACATCGTCCCCACACCGCTACCCCGTACGTATGCGCTACTCAAGTTATTGTTCCTCCCCGCTCCGGTCGTATTAGAGCGAGACGTCAGCGGTCGAGTACAGAAAGTGTTACTCGCACGTGAAGGACAAGACGGCCTGATTGTTCGACCTGAGCCGCAAATCCTCGCGTCATTGCAATCAGATCGTCGCAACAGCATATCCGACGCTTGCCGCGTCGCTCTGCGTCGGTTGCGAGCGTCGGGCATCACACCGATGCCGCATTCCACAACAAACGGAAAGAATCGCGATTCGGATTGGGATGAAGTCGGAAATGGAATTAGTGGCCGTCGTCTTGCCGCCTCGCTTCTTTTTCCGCTCGCTTCCCATAGTTTGATGTCGCTATTCAATCTTGTGATCCGGCCCGAAACCAACACCGAGACCGCCGAGATCATTTCCAGTTCCGTCAATGTCCTCACCCAATAAGGAGACTGCTTTATGACAATTGATTATGCAAACCTTGCGAATGAACCTCGCCTGCTAATTGAAGCGGAGTTGAGACCGCTGCAAGGTGATCGTTTCCAACCGACAGGATTTGCCGACCTTGGTCCCGCCCGTTACACGCTCGCTGACGGCACCGAAATGTTGCTCGTGGAAAGCGCGCAATCCGTAGCCAATCGCATGGAACTGGCAAGTTGGGACGAATCTAAAGATGATCTCATAAGTGAACTCGACGGTCTGCCGTACATAAGGGTTGATTTGCCGGATAAAAAACCATTGACTAACTCGATTCTAGAGGCTCATCGAATTAATTCACCTTACATCTTGGAAGGACAGGACAAGTCTGTTTTTGATCTGTTGAAGAAGGAAGCTTCAGGATTAGAGGTTGGCCCGGTCAAACTCAAACAACTCGCTCAAATTGTTTTCAAATACGACGCGAACGCGGTGCTACACGGCTTGTTCCTCGCGAAAAGCGAACTTGCGGGAGGTCGTCTACGTTTATCTCGTGCATTATCTGGCTTCATCGAAGCAACATCCGCCCGGATTGCAGAAAGCGGTGGCGTCAAGAATGACCGTGTTGATCCGAGTGGGAAGGCATTTGGTGGCGGATCTGATTCCGGATTTGGGAATGTGCCGTATCATCGCACTGAATTCACCGCCCAGAAGATATCCGCGTACTTCAATCTCGACTTGGCATTGATTCGTGGCTACGGACTGGGCGACGAGGCCACAAGGTTGTTGATCGCATTGGCTCTTTTCAAAATCCGCCGCTTTCTGACCGTCGGACTGCGACTTCGAACGGCGTGTGACCTTGAAGTCAGCGGTTCCTTGATCGTGAAGCGACCTACGGGCTTTCTCATCCCTGACGAAGCGGAGTTGTTGAACATCTGCAAAGTTGGTATCGCCGAATGCAAAAAGTCTGGGGCATTTGCCGTTCCAGCGATAACGGCTGTTGTATGGAAACCTGATACTAAGAAAAAAGCCTCCAAACCTGAAGAACAGGACCTCGAATAATGATTGCAATCGCTCTTCGTTTTCCTTCCGGTCGTTTTCATGCGACTCCATGGGGACGTCACGTCAATGAAGGCGCAGCAGAGTGGCCACCGTCACCGTGGCGGCTACTCAGGGCATTGGTGGCTACCTGGAAACGGAAACTCAACGCTGAATTTGACGAGTCCGACATTTTCGCCTTGCTAACAAAAATGGCAAGCCCGCCGTCATTTGTATTGCCGCCTGCATCGACGGGACATTCGCGGCACTACATGCCATGGTTCAAGAAAGGGCCAGACGACAGGACCCTTGTTTTTGACGCGTTCGTCGCATTGAGTAAGACTTCAGACGTTTTCGTCGTTTGGCAGGAAGAGGAACTGAGCAAAGAGCAACGCAACATTCTTTCACGCCTCGTTGAGAATCTTGGTTTCGTCGGCCGATCCGAGTCGTGGTGCGATGGACGGCTCGTTGATGAGGAAACTTCAGAATCATTGTTCAAACTCGAGAATCGGCTTAACGACAACGACTCTGAATGGTGTAGGCCACTTTGTGGTGATCAAGTCACCCGAGACCAAGAAGTCATTCGCGTGTTGTGCCCCGATCCGAATACGGCTTTCCAAGACGAACATGTCGTTCGACTGGAAAACGTCACCTCGGGACGTGGTAAAAACAAACAAACAACGACGACTCGACACGCAAATTACGAGCCAAATTGGAATCTTTGCATTGAAACCTCGCTATTACATGCCGAGAAATGGTCCGATCCACCCGGTTCTCGCTGGATACCGTACGTCAGGAGTTCCAACTGCTTTCGCATCTCTACGAAGCGGTCGCCGTCGAACGTCGCAAGCACTCGTCCGGCGCGCAACATCACAATCGCTCGATACGCGTTGGATGGGCCGGTTCTCCCGTTGATCACTGACACGTTAAGGCTTGCCGACTTCAGCCGCATAACGCTGATGGGAATCTTCAAACGTTTGAAGTTACAAGAATATTATGGTGGCCAAGTCCCAAGACCGCTTCCCAACGATGCCCCTTGGTTTCGCTCAGATGCCTTCAGTGGAAAAAATGAAGAAGGAACTCCACTCACCGAACATCGTCATGCATACTATCTTCCGACTGACGAGGACGGCGATGGTCGACTCGATCATCTTACCGTATTTGCCGAAATGGGTTTCGGCGTCAGCGACCAAGCCGAAGTTCGGGCATTGGATCAATTCCGTCGCCTACGATGGAACGACGGCGATCCATTGAATCTCCTATTGGTCGGACTTGGCAACACGGACGACTTTAGAACAATCACATTCGCGAAGTCACCGACATGGATTTCTGCAACACCATTTATCGCTCCACGCCATCAGAAGTCGAGCGGGCGCAAACGCGATCCAGTTCACTTACTCGGTTCTGATAACCAACTCGCCTTCGTTGAAAGTTTGCTTCGAGAAGAACTTGACCGGCTAAATCATCGGCGCGCTTCCGGAGGTCGAGAAGTCCTACCGGCAATTGTTTCAATCGAACCATTGTTTGATCGCGAACGCGTGATTCGCATTGATCCCGAGCATTGGGTTGGCCCAACGAAGGCTGGCCCGGCAATTCGTCCAATCCAGTTCAAACGATTCCGACAAAAGCGAAGCGACGACGGCGGCTCGCGGCCAAACGGCGCGTGGAAGATCGTATTCGAGCAGCCTGCTCAAGGTCCAATAACTCTCGGACATTCAGCACATTTCGGTATGGGCCTGTTCCTACCGGAATGGAAGGGCAAACAATAGTTAATTTTGTTCGCAGGAATCTTTGGTTGATCGACTTAGACAATAAAAAATGGATGGAAAACGAGTTAGGTCAAATTAACGTCATTTTACAAGTTGGCTGAAGTTTCACCGCGAGCGACAAAGCGGGCACGGATCAAAGGCGGGGTCGAACGGGTTTGGATTTCGATTGACATTTCCTCAACCGGTAACGGGGCCGATTGCGCTTGGATATGGTTGCCATTTTGGTTTGGGGTTGTTTGAGGCAGAAGATGAATCGAAGAGCACTGCGTGACCGCAGACGGTCATGCAGTGGCACGAATGACATGAGTAACGATCTACGCAACCCCACCCTCCCTGCGAGGGTGGTTAACGGGCCTTTGCCCTAGCTCGATTGCTGCAATTGAAGTTCGAAAACGAAGAATCCGGGGATTCACATCCCTGGCTCGTCTGGTTTTTATTATTCACACGCTGGTGCAAAGGCCCGTTAACCACCGGGGCAGGCCCGGTGGGGTTTCGTTTTATTACCGTGGCGTTTGACGAAGACTGCACGGGCTAAAGCCCATGCTACGGGTGCGCCCGAACAAAAAGAATCCGGGGGTTTACACCGCCCGGCTCGCCTGGATTTTGTCTCGATCAACGCGAAAACGAATTTCCTATTTTGAACCCATCATGCGACGCGCATGAACCGGCTGTGCCGGAAGATCCCTTGCTTGCGCGGCGGGCTGAGGTTGCTTGCTCGCGTTGTTTTCTGGTCATGGACGACATTTCCATCAACATGGAACCAATGATGTGTTCCTTGTTATCCGGCGGCCTGTTGGTCCGCTGTGGAATTTGATCGACGAACCACAAACCAGTGAGGTGTTCTGTGATTTCTTCTGTTCCTCCTTCGCGTGACCTGGCTTCAAGTCTTGTTGGCGATGCCGATCGGCGGCAAGATGCCGCCGCTACGTTGATCCCTTCTCTTGATCTGGCTGCGATTCTTGTCGGCGATGACGAATTGGGCGAACCGTTTCCTGACGACGAACTGATCCCCGCTCGAATGTTGAATGAGTTCACCTATTGCCCTCGACTGGCCTACCTCGAATGGGTGCAGGGTGAATTCTCGGATAACCTCGAAACTCGACAAGGAACGTTTGGGCATCGCAATGTTGATAAGCCGACGACGAAGCCGGTTCCGGCGGGGAAGACGAAGGTTGAAGGGGGAAGGGTGAAGGATGAATTTGATGAAGAAGAAGAAGGCGACCAGATCACAACACGCTCAAAGAATCCGGGGATTGACATCCCCGGCTCGCCTGGTCAACGCGAGAACGATATCCCTATTCTGAACCCGTCATTCGACGCGAATCAACCGGCTGCGCCGGCGCGGGCGCTGACGCTTTCGGCGCCGCTTGAGGGATTGGTGGCGAAGCTGGATGTGCTGGAATTCGATGGGGCGGTGGTTGTTCCGGTTGATTACAAACGGGGTTCAATTCCTGATAACGAACATCAGGCTTGGGAACCGGAACGAGTCCAATTATGTGCTCAGGGGTTGATCCTGCGTGAGAACGGGTATACCTGCGAGTATGGGGAGCTTTATTACATCGAGTCACGACGGCGGGTGGTGATCCCGTTCGATGATGCCTTGGTGATGAGGACTCGAGATCTTGTCAAAAAATTGCGTGAGATGGGCAAAGCACAAAAGATGCCCCCGCCGCTGATCGACAGTCCGAAATGCCCGCGATGTTCGCTTGTCGGAATCTGCCTGCCGGATGAAACGAATCTTTTGTTGCATGAAGAGGCGGAGCAACGCGCGAATGATACCCCTATTCTGAACCCGTCTCGCGACGCGCGTGAACCCGCTGCGCCGGAAGGGTCGGGAGATCAGCACTCGACCAACGTGAAGAATCCGGGGATTCACATCCCCGGCTCGCCTGGTCAACGCGCGAACGGTAGCCCTATTCTGAACCCGTCATCCGACGCGCGTGAACCCGCTGCGCGGGTCAGGCAGTTGTTGCCGGCGCGCGATGATGCTTTGCCTTTGTATGTGAAGGAACAGGGTTCGTTTGTAGGTAAGGATGGTGATCGGATCGTCGTTCGGCATCGGGAGGCCAAGCTGATCAGTGTCCCGTTGATGGAGGTGTCACAGGTTTCGTTATTCGGCAATGTGCAGATGTCGGCTCAAGCCTTACGCGAAATCGTCGATCGGGGGATTCCCGTCTGTCACTTTAGTTATGGCGGCTGGTTCAATGCCATGACGACCGGACACGTTCCTAAGAATATCGAATTGCGGATCGCTCAATTCGCCACGGCGGCCGATCCGGCAAAATCGCTGGCTCTGGCCAAAGGATTCATCATGGCCAAGATGAAAAATTGCAGAACAATGCTCAGGCGGCACGGAGCCGGGCGGAGGAAACAGGAAAAGGATGAAGGCGTAAGGATGAAGGATGAGCAGGAAGATATTACGCAACGCGAAAACGACGTCCCTATTTTGAACCCGTCTGGCGACGCGAGTCAAAGGATCCGAGGATTGACATCGCCCGGCTCGCCTGGTCAACGCGCGAGTGACGCACCTATTTTGAACCCGTCATGCGACGCGCGTGACCCGGCTGTGCCGGATCTTGAGCAACTCGCCGAGTGGATCCAAAAGGCTGAACGAGCGATCTCGGCGGCGACTTTATTGGGGCTGGAGGGGATGGCTGCCAAAGTCTATTTCGCTGGGTTTTCGAGGATCTTGAAAGGGGGATCGACGTTCGTCATGCATGGACGGAACCGCCGACCGCCTCGTGATCCGATCAACGCCGTACTGAGTTTCGTCTACGCACTATTAACGAAAGAAGTGACGATTGCCGTGCAGGCGGTCGGATTCGACCCGTTGCTCGGTTTCTTTCACAGGCCAAGCTACGGTCGACCGTCCTTGGCACTGGATCTTGCCGAAGAGTTTCGACCGATCATCGCCGATTCGACCGCGATGATGGTCATCAATAACGGTGAAGTGAATGAGTCCAGTTTCATCGCCCGGGCCGGTGCCGTCGCATTAAACGAATCGGGACGAAAATCGGTGATTGCGGCATTTGAAAGACGGATGGAACACGAGATCACTCATCCGATCTTCGGATACAAAATCAGTTATCGGCGAGTCCTCGAAGTCCAAGCTCGATTATTGTCCCGAGTCGTCCTGGGCGAATTAGCAGAATACCCCGGCTTCTGCACCCGCTGACCGGCACAGCCGGTTCGTGCGCGTCGCATGACGGGTTCAGAATAGGAAAATCGTTTTCGCGTTGATTGTTACAAAATCTTGGCGAGCCGGGGATGTCAATCCCCGGATTCCGGCACAGCCGGTTCATGCGCGTCGCATGACGGGTTCAGAATAGGAAAATCGTTTTCGCGTTGATTGTTACAAAATCTTGGCGAGCCGGGGATGTCAATCCCCGGATTCCGGCACAGCCGGTTCATGCGCGTCGCATGACAGGTTCAGAATAGGAATACGGCTACCGCGTTGATGGGGTTCTTCGTTCTTGGTTCTTCGTGAAAGACTTCAGAATTGGGTGAAGGCTACCGCGTTGGATCGTGTCGGCGTCTAACGCCGGAATCCCTTGTCACCAAACGTCATCGTTCGCACTGTGACTTTCAGAACCAAGAACCAAGAACGAAGAACCGTTCCTGTAAATAAGGATGGGATTCAAACTCAGCCAACTTTGACTTTCAGAACGAAGAACCAAGAACCAAGAACTTTCCACCCTCCACCCCCTTGAAGGGCAATTATGAAAAACGTTTTTCTAGTCAGTTACGATGTCTGCGAAGCGAAGCGGCTTCGAAAGACATACAAAAAATTATGCGGCTTCGGGAACGCACTTCAATATTCCGTATTCCGGTGTGAACTGAGTCCTCTGCAGTTGCATACGTTAAAGGAGCACCTTTGGGAGATTCTGAATCTGGACGAGGACCGTGTGATGCTCGTTGATCTCGGTCCGGCAGGCGCACGTGGCGACGAGTGCGTCGAGTTCTGGGGTAAAAGTCGAATGGAGATTCCAACCCGACGGGCCGTAATCGTCTGAAATGAAATTGCTTTCGAGTCATTCATCGTAGTATGGACTTCTGCCCGTGCGGACTTCGCCAGCGTGCAATCCTTCAAATCACCGCAACAATTGTAAAACGCCGTGCAGTGGCGGCATCTTGCCGCCGATCATGTTCGTGCAGTCTCTTAAATTACCGAAGCGATGGTGAAATTCCTTTCGAAGGATTGGGAAAAAGGGTATACTTCGCTGACGGCAATGCTATTTGGCAAATCGGTCAAAAAATATGAGTTTTTCAGCCGTTCGAGCGGTCCAGTGCCGCGTAAAACCCCGCAATCGCTCGAAGCCGTTAACTGCAAGCCCGGCAACAACCTGCGAGGAGTCCCTTTCTGGAATGAGGAATTTAGCAGAAGTTTTTTGCGACCGCTCGAAATCGCTCTCGCAAGCCCCTGCAATCTCGAAACTTGGGAAGCAGGCCGTTTTCCATGCCCCTAAAGCATGGCCCCATTGAAGCACGGCGACGATGCAGTCGAACCCACAGGCCAACGCTGAGTTTTCCATGCCCCTAAAGCATGGCCCCATTGAAGCTTCTACTCTGTCAATCTATCCACACTATCCACACTGGTTTTCCATGCCCCTAAAGCATGGCCCCATTGAAGCATCACAATTGCCCCCACTAGGGCTCGAACTAAACAGTTTTCCATGCCCCTAAAGCATGGCCCCATTGAAGCCGTTCTTTTTCAGATCGACCGTGACGGAGGATGCCGGTTTTCCATGCCCCTAAAGCATGGCCCCATTGAAGCGTATTTAGCCGTGTCGCGTAATTGGAAGCGCACCGCGTTTTCCATGCCCCTAAAGCATGGCCCCATTGAAGCCGGCTTGATGAGCGATCCCTTACGTCGAATCTGCCCCGTTTTCCATGCCCCTAAAGCATGGCCCCATTGAAGCCGGTTTCTCCCCCACTCCGTCGGTGTCATTGGCGACGGTTTTCCATGCCCCTAAAGCATGGCCCCATTGAAGCGCAACGGCATTTGCGACTACACCCAAAGCCGAAACAGGTTTTCCATGCCCCTAAAGCATGGCCCCATTGAAGCCGGCCTGAATCAGTTTCACCTCGTTCTGGATTGTGAGTTTTCCATGCCCCTAAAGCATGGCCCCATTGAAGCGGTTCAACGCTGAGAAGACTGGCGTGCATCTTGCGTGTTTTCCATGCCCCTAAAGCATGGCCCCATTGAAGCTTCGGCGTCGCGCTGACAAATGCTCAACGTTTTGCGAGTTTTCCATGCCCCTAAAGCATGGCCCCATTGAAGCAACGCCAAATTGCGTCACAAGTAGCGGTCTGGCTAGTTTTCCATGCCCCTAAAGCATGGCCCCATTGAAGCGCAGTAGTTTTCAGTTCGCCACGCAACTTAGGAGTTGTTTTCCATGCCCCTAAAGCATGGCCCCATTGAAGCCAGTTCGGCCAAGTATCCACGGATCACATGGCAGGAGTTTTCCATGCCCCTAAAGCATGGCCCCATTGAAGCCATTCGATCGAGCACGAACACACCAAGCCTTGGCGCAGTTTTCCATGCCCCTAAAGCATGGCCCCATTGAAGCCTGGCTGCTCGTGTTCGTCGGTGGCCCACGATCAATGTTTTCCATGCCCCTAAAGCATGGCCCCATTGAAGCCGAGCTTCGTCGTTCCGTCCGCTAATTCAACGGTGCGGTTTTCCATGCCCCTAAAGCATGGCCCCATTGAAGCGCATTCCGTCCACTGAGTGACAGCGTGATCGGCAGCGTGTTTTCCATGCCCCTAAAGCATGGCCCCATTGAAGCCGTGTCTGCATAAGGCACCCACTCATCGTAGCGACGAGTTTTCCATGCCCCTAAAGCATGGCCCCATTGAAGCCACTGTTGAGGGAGGGACGTTGATTATGTCTCAGGAGTTTTCCATGCCCCTAAAGCATGGCCCCATTGAAGCAACGATATGTTGGCACTGTCATGTAATGACAATGAACGGTTTTCCATGCCCCTAAAGCATGGCCCCATTGAAGCCTTACCACCGGTGGCAGATGTTTGGCATGCTCAGCGGTTTTCCATGCCCCTAAAGCATGGCCCCATTGAAGCCTGCACGAGACGGACCAATGAGCGATCGCACATCGTGTTTTCCATGCCCCTAAAGCATGGCCCCATTGAAGCAGA
>CAILLA010000117.1 GCA_903834925.1 uncultured Schlesneria sp. | reverse complement strand
GTGCCGGGGTTGCGGTCGTGTCGATGACCCTTTACGCTTCGCCATCCTTGGCTCCCTCGGTGACGTGTTTTGTTCACACACACAACATCGCAGAGAGCCAGGGTTTCTAAAACATCATTTCCGAGTCGCGCGTTCCCCTAAAGTGCAGTTGTTAATGCACAACGTAAAAATGACAAGGCTAATGGAAATATTGTTTGACTTTCGGGGTTTGTCAAGCTAACTTTGGGACGCTCATCCGTTGGTTCGTTGGTCGTATCTGATTCTTTCTTGGGTCACTTCCGATATTTCGATTTTAACTGAATGTTCTTGACTTTCGCTAAGTCTTTGCGGCGATCCGTGTGGTGAAAATTGCGCGGCTTCATTTGGTGAAGGACAATCTTGCTGTTTTTCGACGGGCCTATGTGAGTCCACTTCGGGGTTTTTGGTTAACGTGCCATCTTACGTGTCGCACGCTGCATTTGCTATGCGACGGAGTGGGCATGAGAGGTTGTGCCGGGGGTGTTCGTTTGTTTCTGTACTCTTTGTGATAAACGTTGGTTTGAGGGGGTGTCATGATCGCCATTTCTTTGATCAAATTCGTTGGCTTCACGTTGTTTTGTTTGATGGTCTGGTCGCTACTCACTGCGGAGGCGGTTTGTAACCCAATCGGCTCTTCCGTCCCTATGACGCCTGGTCATGTTTATTATTCCGATCCGATTAAGGGAAGCATGAAAGGGGATGGCTCAAAATTGAGGCCTTGGGGGCCGCTTTCCGATATCGTCGCGGCGAAGTTGATTAATGGGCAAGACAAAACTAGCGGCGTTGTTCACGCGGGTGATATAATTTACCTTTTAAGCGGAAATCATGGCAGTATCTCGTTAGACCAGTATTCTGGGTATTTTGTCAACACCGATTTCATCACACTCCAGGCCGCACCCGGTAGTGCGCCTGTGCTCAGCCAGTTAGTGGCGTCGGGTATTTCAAAATGGGTTTTCAGGGGGTTGACGATTGCCCATACTGCGGTGCCTGCTGGGAACCGAGGGTATTTTTTGTCTAGGTTTATCGGGTGTGACAATATTCTCTTTGACAGTAATACCATTTATTCGCAAGCGGATGTCAGCAAGTGGAAACCAAGTGACTGGGCGTCGTTGTCTGCCGTTTCGGGGCTTGCCTTTGACGGGACTTCGTCGACCATCATTAACAATACTGTGAGGAACGTCGAAGCCGGGATCGGAATCAGCGGCGATGGACTCATCTTAAAGAACAACGTTGTTGACTACTTTGCCGACGACGGAATCAATTTCACTTCGAGCAATTCGATTATTCAATCCAACACGGTGACGAATCATTATGGTCTCTGGAACAATGGAGGTCATCATGATGGGATGCAAGGTTGGACGATCGGCGGAGTGGTGACAAGTAATGTCATTATTGACAGTAATGTCATTGTAGCGTCAACCGGCGTTTACCCAACGATTCCCGTGCAACCGACAGGTGGCGCTGACGACTATTTACAGGGGCTGTCGATTTTCGATGGAACGTGGACTAACCTGACGCTGACAAATAATGTTGTCGCAGCGCGCGGAGCGTATCACGGACTGTCCATGTATGGGATTTCAGACTCGATTATTGCTAACAACACGGTTGTTAATCAACCGGGTGTTGAATCAGGTATTGTGTGGCTTGGCGTTTTCAACAACAGAGTTAGTGGTGCAGCGCCTGTGAACGTCGTGGTACGGAATAATATCGCGAATAGCTTTGTTCTTGCTCCAACAGGGGTCGTCGATGATCATAATATCGCACTAACCAGTTCAAACGGGTGGAGCGGTGTCGCGAGTGAAACCGTTGTGAGTAATCCCAGGAAGGTTTTTGTCAATTATCCCGCTTCCAACGGTGCTTATGATTTTCGATTGGTTAAAGGAAGCCCGGCGATTGGTGCGGGCAGCGCAGCAGATGCACCGAAATATGACGTCGTAGGAAAGTTGCGTAACGCAAATAAGATCGATATCGGGGCTTTTTCGTATTAGTTTATCGTCAGAAAAACCACATCCTGTTTTGTCTGCCATGATCGCGAAACTTGCGAGAGAGACATGGTTTCTGGCTGCATGGGTACGATAAGAATCAGGTTCTTCGTCACCCAGATTCTCTCCCGTGCGCTGAATGCGTCGGCCATTCGACTGCACTTCCCCCGGCTGGACCAGCATGTTCGGAATTTGTACGATACGAACGAACGAATGGTCAATTCACAAGAGAGCGTCGCTTACAAGTTGCGGCCTCGGCTTCTGTCCGATTGCCCTTGTGCAGTCGGATCGTGACGTAGGCAGGTGCTTGGAACATTTTCGATAACGACATCAGGATTAATTCTTCCGAAAAATCGGAGTACGAATTTTTGTGTCCTGGTCTCGAATCGTATTGTGTCGTTTCTGGGTGCCTCTGGCAAAATCGGAATCAAATACATGGAATATACATTGTTAAGTGTCTTTTTTACCACAAAGCAGCGGTTGCGGGTTTTTGCGCGTCTGTTTGTGGTTATCGGCTCAATCGCATTGTTGGCCCCAGCCGCGCATGCGGATGACACTGAACTTTCGAACGCGGTTCTAAGGCAGGAGGCCGAGGGACACGATTTTTCGATTGATAATTGCGCCGATCGTACCACCAAACCGGCGCAAGTTGACGATTTAATTCTCGTTCCGGGGTCGGGATTTGCTGGCGAAACGGAGCAGCCCGAAACGCAGGGGTCAGGCCACGGAGATGATGCAAAGGCCATCGCCCGGTGGGACGTTGTTCCCTACCAGGTTTTTGACAAGATGATGAATGTCGGTGTCGTCGCGTTTCACATCAACGACATCGAAAAAGTCTCTTTCTCGGTGGAGGGAGGGCCATGGAAGGACGTCCGTTCCATGAAATTGAATCCCGAAACCAACGTTGTGGAGTACTGGGTCACCCTTAGAGCGTGTGACTTCGCTGACGGGCCTGTTGAGGTTCGCTCAATTGCATATCCCAAAATAGGCGTGCCGAGGGTCTTGCAAGGGAAGATCCCAATGATTCCTTGGAGTAACAAAGCAACCACAAATGGTGAACACTCCATGTGGCTCTTTACGAATTCGCGTGAAAAACTCAAAAGTTCACAGTTTTTTGTCAGCCCAAGTCGAGGGGACGACGCGAACGCTGGGGACGCCGCTAACCCAGTGAAGTCGCTCGCAAAGGCGCTCAATCTTGCCAGCATTAACGATGGCTCAACAGTCATTTTGACAGAAGCAGGTGAATATTACCCTGACAGAAAAGCCGCCAGTGACTCGAATAATTCCCGATGGATTACAGTGAAACCGTCGGAGGGACTTGCGCGAGACGATGTCATGATTGTCGGGATGGCTCCAACAGAAAGACTTTTGCCGAGAATCACAAGAATCAGATGGCACGGCCTGACGTTTCGACCGGATAAATATGCTTATATCAATGAAGTTATTGTGCCTAAAGAGTGCTCTCAATGGTATGACGAATGTCTGTTTAAAGCCCCCTCGCTCGAAATCGATGACGTGCCTCAATGGAGGGGAAACGTGTATGCAACAAACAGCAGGATCGAAACTCTTGTTTATGGATTTGTTACAGTCCAGCTCGCCAGAGGATGCGTCGTCAAAGACACATTAGATGCTTTCCAGCTCTCACAGTTAGTCATCAACTGTAGCGTCGAGCAGGCGACGAAAACACCCTTATGGGAGCAGCACCATCCCGATTTGTTTCAGAGCTTTGGAGACATGAAGAACGTCATTGTTTATGGTATGAAAGGCGATCGTATCGAAGGAATGCAGATTCTTTTTATTAATCAACCTCTTGTCACAGGGCCAGACATGACGGATGCAGCATTTGTCGATTTTGACGTAAAAACTTATGACAAAAGGGGGGCGCCTCCTTATTCTCAGCTGCAGGGACCATTAAACAACGTTCTGTTCAAGAATGTGAAACTGTTAAACCAGTCGATGATTTTTCGAGCAGAAATACAGGGCGTAGACCGTTTGGTGCCGAGAAACGTCGTATTTCAGGATTGTCGGTTTTACAATCGACTTTTCTCCCGCGAAGTTCCTCGCGGCGTGACTTTGAAAAACTCGAAGCAAAAGCCAAAAGAGCCACAGGAGCCGAAAAAGCCATAAGAGCTGAAAAAGCCCGAGAGAAGTTGGCGGTTGGCATCTTTGGATTTCTCGTTTTCCTTCAAATGGACTATCGCTCGGTTTGGTCGCAGCCTCCAGGCAATCGCAATTTGCGGTTTGGAAAGCGAGGCCAATTGATTGAGTTGTTGGCCATCTCGATCCCCTATTGTTTTTTATCAATATTTGTGTTTTATTCTGTTTTGCAGTACGGGTTCGTGTTGAGTCTTCGCTTTCAAAAACTTCGGCTTGCATTCGTTGTCTGGAATTCACATAAATTTTATCGAAAAGTCGCTACTTAAACGCGCCATTAAATCGCAGACTAGAGAGTTGAACGGAACAGGTGTGAACGATTCGCATTTGCGGTCACTTCTGTTGGCGAAACGGTTCCTGACGGGTTCCGCTAAACGCGGCGGTTTTTGATTGTCAGTCAGATTGCAGATTGCAGATTGCAGATGGGGTTTGTGCTGAATGATGGTTTTGATTCACAAGTCATTTTCTGCATTGCCCTTGCGACGAATCGGTGCTTTACTGTCGTCGGGGATTGGCGCGGCAATTGCTCTGGTTTGATTTCCGTTAGTATATGGCTGAAACAATGTTAAGGGTGGCGATCAATTGCCGCCGGAATGGCGGCAAGAGTACGCCAAAGAACTGAATTTGTGATTCAAACGTCGATTTGCGTATGAATTAACTGTTGTTCGGGGAGTGGTTTGTTATGATTTGCGGCTGTCACTTGAAGGAAGGGGACTGATGTCAGAACAAGCCGGTATGCCCATTCACGAACGTCAAATGAACCCAAACGGTATTAAAAATCCTGGAGGCCTGTTGTTTGGCTTGTCAGCCGGGGCGCTTGCGGGGATTGTCGTCCTGATTCTCTCATTTTTCGGCAGCGATATTCCGGCGTGGAGTTGGATGTATGGTTTGTGGATGACAAATCCTGACAATTCCCACGGTATCCTCGTTCCCGTGTTTGCAATCTGGCTGTTGTGGCATCGTAAGGATCTAATTCCTACCCCATTGCCCGCTGCGTCAATCACGGCCATTTCAATGGGTGTCTGTCTGCTTGCGGTTGGTATCGCGATTCGATGTACGGGGATCTTTACGCGGACGATCACGTTCGAAGGGGTCTCAATTATTCCGTGTGTGGCAGGAGTTGTTTTGATTTGTGGTGGTTGGTCCGTTGTTCGATGGTCATGGCCAGCGGTTTTGTTTCTGCTGTTCATGATTCCGCTTCCCCATGCTGTGGGGGGGATGCTGAGTGGTGTTCTACAAAAGATCGCCACAATTTGTAGCACCTATTTGCTTCAAACCATTGGAATCCCAGCCGTGTCCGAAGGGAATGTGATCTGGCTGACAGAAAAGCCGCTTGGCGTGGCTCAAGCTTGCAGCGGTTTGCGAATGCTGACGTCATTCTTCGCGCTTTCTGCAGGGGTGAGTCTGGTGATGGACCGGCCTGTTTGGGAGAAGTGCTTGATTGCGCTGAGCGCTCCGGTGATTGCCATCGCTGCGAATATCCTGCGTATTGCTGCCACGGCGGTCGCCTATGAGTTTGGGAATGAGAAAATGGCCGAGCTGATTTTTCACGATCTTGCCGGTTGGTTAATGATGCCTGTGGGGTTGTTGCTGCTTTGGGTCGAGTTGCTCATTGTTTCCATGATATTTGTGGAAATTGAGCAGCCCGAAATTGGCGGGTTTGGATCGCTCTAGACATGAACAACATTCAAACATAGTTTTTTTCACGTGGTGAGTCGGTTAACGGTTGGCTCGATAGTTTTACAGAATCGTTTGTCGTCAACTGAGGGTCTTTTGCAAATGAGTATGAACCAAGACGATGATTTTGACGGCCATGGCCAGGAATTTTCGTTGCCTCATGAAATTGTCCCGATTGACCGAGCGCCAAGGGTGGTTGCACAACGTGCGCCTGCCGTCGAAAACAGTTTCTCGGTTGCCGCTGACAGTTCTGAAGGTTCTGGCGGTAACGTTGACAAGTACATGCACTCATTGCGGCGAAACTGGCTGCTGGGGTTGATTCTGGGGATTCTTGCCGCTGGTCCTTTGGCCGCGACCGCTTGGTTCTTGCTACCCATGCAATACAGTGCTGTCGAATTCGTGCGGATTGCACAAAGTCAATCGACATTGGTGTTTGAGACGGCGGAATCGTCAGGTCGATCGGACTACAGAGGCTATAAAAGTACGCAGAAGCAACTGCTATTGCAGCCGCTGTCGCTGAGCAAAGCACTCAAAGATCCCGAGATTGCGATTCTTCCCGTTGTTCGAGAACAGGCTGATCCGATTTCGTGGTTACAGGAAAGGCTTGAGGTTCAGTTTCCAGACAACTCTGAGATGATGAATATCACGTTAAAGCTGACTGATTCAGTTGCAGCACACAGAATTGTCAAATCGGTCGTCGATGTTTACATGGCCGACGTTGTGGAAAAGGAACGTGCGGAACGAATGCTTCGTGTGGAGCGGCTGGAAAAAATTCTTGTCGGGGCTGAGGATAAAGCTCGCAAAAAGCGAGGTGAATTGAGCAGTCTTGTCGATCGGCTCGGTACCAGCGATTCAACCACGCTGAACTTGCAGCAACAAGCGCTTTTATCTCAGTTCAGCTTCCTCAGGACCGAACTGTCAAAAGTTCAATTCGACATCTTACGCGCAAGAAGCGAACTTGTTGCGAAGACCGGGGGGCAGATAAACCCGGATGGTACGGTCAGCAATCAACCATCCCCGGAAAATCCTGATGCAAAGAGTGCAAAAAATGAGGGCGAGTCGAATTCGGAGGGATTCGACGAAATTACCGATCCATTTCTGCTTGAGGCACTTGAAAAGGATCCCGCTGCCTCGCAGCTGGCAAAGGAAGTCGAACAGCTGAAAACGAAAATTCTTCGAACCGAGAAACAATACGATCCCAAGACGGCGGCTTCTTATTTGGCGAAGTATCAAACGCAACTTGAGACAGCAAAGCAGAAGCTTGATGAGCGCACGAAGCGTGTTGTGCAATTAATGGCAGGAAAAAACGGCGATGGTCAACTGGCCGGCTTGAGCTTGCCGCAGAAAATTGCTGCACTGGAGAAGCAGGAAGCCCACCTTCGAGACGATATGAGTAAACTCGAAGTGGAATCGAGAAAATTTGGACGCTCATCCATTGACGTTGAAATGATGCGGAAGGAAATCGGGAGCCTTGATCCGGTTGTTGCCCGAGTTACTGAGGAAATTGAGCGGACAAAGATTGAATTGCAAGGATCTTCGCGTATTACGCGTTATCCGTCGGCTGGAGTTCCGACCAGCGGTGAAAACAAGAAACGTATCCCATTGGTCGTTGCTGCCGGGCTTTTAGGATTATTATTGCCGTTGGGGTTACTGGTGTTGCGTGATTCTCTGCAAAATCATGTCGACAATATTCGTTCGGTCAATAAAAACATGAATCTGCTGGTGCTCGGTACGATTCCCCGTGTTCCGATGAAAATCATGAAGCGACTGAATGACCCATCGAATGTCGACGCCAGGTATTGGCGAGAACGGGTTGCAGAATCCATGTCTGCGGTGACAGCATTGTTGTTTCGGAAATTACAAAACGAAGGTCATCGTGTGATCATCATTTGCAGCGCGAAATCGGGCGAAGGCAAATCGACGTTCTCCGAGCAGTTAGCGCGAAGTCTCGCGGATTCCGGTCACCGTACGCTGTTGATTGATTTTGACTTGCGGCGCCCTGAGTTGCACCGAAGATTCAATGTTCCCCTCGACCCAGGTGTGTGCCAGGTTCTTCGCGAGGGTCTCGATTTGAGCCAGGCAATCAAGCAGACGAATTCTCCGAATCTCACTCTCTTAACCGCCGGCGAGAACGTAGGAAGCCTGTTGCGCGACTCGGCGAATGGATCACTCGATTCATTGTTCAAGAGATGCCGAACCGAATACGAATTGATCGTGGTCGATTCGTCTCCGCTGCTACCGGTTGTCGATGGACGGGTTGTTGGGCAGTACGCTGATAGTGCCATCCTGGCGTTGGTGAAAGATGTCAGTCAGCTTGCGCAGGTCAACGCCGCTCGCGACATTTTGAACAACTATGACATCAATGTCCTGGGTTGCGTTGTTTCCGGCGAGGACTCCGGCGGGTATTACCATAATTACGGACCATCTCGTGACATAACGATCATCGCAAAGGGTGTCACGTCCTCGCGATCGACCAGTGCGATGTGACGGAAGATTGCAGACTCACCGGGTCACAAGAATTCCCATGAATCGCCAACATTTGTGATTTTCGGCACGCTGTGGCTCATTCGGAATGAAAATGTGTCGATGGCTGTGTGTTGTACGGCGGCAAGTTCACACGGTGTTCTTTAGAAGATTTTCGCTTGGATTTTCAATACGGAGCTAAACATGAATCAACTTACGCACAGGATTTGGCTCGCGGCGCTTTTAATGAGCTGTGGTTGGATCAGTACCGTTTGGATTCGATCAGGATACACATTTGAAATTCAGCCACTCAAACAAGGTTTGGATTCGCTTCCGATCGAATTGATTGGTTACACGGGGACCAATACGGAGCTTGATAAGGAAGTCTCTGAGATCCTCAACGCAGATACCTCGGTAAACCGTTATTACGTTCGACCTGACGGAACATCGCTGACATTGTTTGCAGCAGGTTGGGTTCGACCAGAAAGCGTGTCTTCTGACGTTTGCCCTCATAGTCCAAAAGTCTGTTATGTGAATGCGGGCTGGAAAATTCTCGAAGAACGGATCGTGAACTTGACGACCCCAACAGGAAAACTTCCTGTATGTTTTCTTTTTCTGGAACGTGACGCGGAACGCTGTGTGGTCGGCTTCTGGTATCAAATGGGGGAATCGTCGTTTACGTCGGCACAGGAAGCTCGCCTGTTACATCGCCAATTCTGGGGTAATAAGAAATGGCCGGCCACGATTAAGTTTCTGATTCAAACGACAGCACAAGGCGGGATTGACGGTGCAATTCCACGAATCGAAGAAATTGCAGTGGTTCTTCACCAGTGGTCATTGGAACTCTAAATGAGATTTCAAGAGAGAAATCCATTTTCCAGGTCAGGAAATCTGCTCGATGGTTACCGAGTTCCACCATTGAGGTGAACACAAAGTGTTCGTGAATTACCCGTCAAAATTCGATTTATTGGCATCTTTCCATGCGTAATGAACGCAAGCTGAATCTCCCTTTTGTCGCGGGACTGTTGACGGTTCCGTTCGTCGTTGCGGGACTTGTCCATCTTCTCCACCATTTTCAGATGGTCAGAAATGCCTCGACTTATCTCCGTCAGGCGAAACGGGCGCAGGAAGAGAATACTTTCGAATCAAAATCGAAAGCAGTGATGTACCTTGAGCGCTATGTTCAATTGGCACCAAATGATCCTGAAGGGTTCGTTCGACTGGGGCTGCAATATGCTGACGTCAACCGCTTTTACCGAGCAACAATTATGCTGGAGCGAGGATTGGCGTATCTTCCAGACCGATCCGAAGTGCGTCGGCGTCTGGTTGACTGTTTGATGCAGCTTACCCGATTTAATGATGCAAGCGAACATTTGCAGAATTATTTGCTGAAAGCTTCGCCAGACGATGGTGAGTTGCTTGAAAAGCTGGCGGTGTGCCAGAGTTCAAGGCAAGAATTTGAAGCGGCCGAGAAAACCTTTCAATCTGCGATCAAGAATTCACCCGAACGATTAGGGTCGTATGTTTTGCTCGCGTCACTGCGGCAGGAAAAATTGAGCCGGTCGAAAGAAGCCATCACTACGGTTAACGAGATGGTTTCTTCGAATGCAGAAAACCCGAAGGCCTATCTGCTCCGTGGACAGTGGTACTTGCGCCAATTTACCGAATCAAAAAACCCCACGATAAAGAATCGGTTGGATCGGGCAGAGGCGGAAAAGTTCCTGCAAGAAGCGGAATTGGATGCCAACCAGGCGTTGGAACGTGATCCTGGGAATGCCGACGCATTAATGTTCGTATCCCGAGTCAAACTGGCGTTAGGAAAACATGATGAAACGCGTCAATATTTGATTAAGGGGATCGAGCTTCATCCCGACCGTGTCGGCTTTTTTTCGATGCTTTCCAACCTGGAGACGGAAACGGGCAATTCGGTCGAAGCCATTGATGTCATGCGAAAAGGTGCCGCAGCGGCACCCAAAAATCTCGAATTGCAGTGGAATTTGGCGAGATTGCTCATTGAATCTGACGCCACTCAAGAAGCGAAAGAAATCATTAACCGATTGCGTGGTACCAAGTACCCACCCGTTGCGATTGAATTTCTTGAAGCGAGGATTTTGTTCCGACGCAATGAATGGCTACCGCTGATCCAGAAGCTAGAGTCTCAACGTGGACGCATTGCACTGACACCTGAGAACTTGCCCCTCTTTCGATTAGCCGAATACATGCTCGGGGTTGCATACCGGGAAATCAACTCGAACGAAAAGCAAATTGCGAGTTTTCGCCGTGCTCTCGCCTTGGATCCGGAGTGGATGCAAGCCAAGCTTGCTCTGGCGGAATCGCTGGCAGCTTCTGATCAAAACCAGGAGGCGGCTTCTGAATACGCAGAAATCAGCTTGTTGCCGAATGCGCCGGCGTCAGCCCTGCTTGGGTCGGCAAAATCATTGGTTCAATTGAACCGGAATAAACCCCTACCTCTTCAGGACTGGGTCGAATTTGATAGGGTTATCGCGAAGCTTGAGGAACTGAGCCCACAGTCTCCGCAGGTCACGATTCTGCAAATGCAGAAACTGAGCTTAAGCAATGAGCCAGATAGGGCTGCAAAGTTAATTCGGACAGCACGAGAGAAGAATCCAGATGCGTTCGAATTGTGGTTGACGGAATTTGAATTGGCCAAGTCAAGGCGAGATACGGATGCAATCACTCGATTGCCTCAAGAAGCGGAAATTCAATTTGGGGATACCGTCAATATTCGGATGATGAAAGCGAATTCGATCATTTCGCAACTTCGATCGCCGGATGACGCGAATAACGCGAAAGCGGAATTATTGAAGCTCTCTGAACCTGTTGCAACCTGGACGGAACCACAAAAGATTCAACTCGCCGAAACATTTGCTTCACTCTTTCTATCAATTGAAGATTGCGATAACGCAGAAAGATTGGCGCTGCTGACGGAGAAGGCGCAGCCGAAAAACCTTCGAATTCAATCGATGCTGCTGGAGATTGGCCGGCGATCAAAACATGTCGATCAGATGGAACGCGCACTTCAAGTGATGAAAGCCGTTGAGGGAGAAGGGCCCGACTGGCACTTTGGTCAAGCCCAACGTTTGGTTTTGATTGCACAAGAACAGAAGGATGCAAACGCGTTAAGCGAAGCAATTTCACATCTTGAACAAGCAAAAGCGCTTCGTCCCACGTACAGCCAGTATGCGGTCCTGGCAGCGAAGATATTGGATGTTCAAGGCGATCAGGTTGCGATCTCAAAATACCTTGAGGCAATTCGTCTGGGCGAAAAATCACCAGCGGTGACGAATCGTGTCCTGACACTGCTTGTGAATTCACAAAAGTTCGAAGAAGCCAGTAAATTAATCGCAGAATTACATGAGTCTCGCTCGCCTTTCACGGAGGAAATGGCGCGAAATGAAGTGGTCGTTTGGATACAACTGGGCCGCAAGGATCTTGCATTAAAGGCCGTCGAGCAGCTTGTACGTGATTTTCAAGGTGGTACCGATCCAAAATGGTTGGCGCGGGCCTATCTGAGTCTTGATAAAAACGAACTGGCCGAAGCCCAGTTTCGCGCGTGTATCGCTGCAAATCCTGGTGATTCCGAGGTTTGGATTGGTTTAGTTCAAACGCTCACTCGTTTGAAGCAGACCGAGAAAATCGAAAAGGCGATCGAAGAAGCCAAGCTTGCCATCCCGGAAGATAAGTCTGTTCTTACCATCGCGCAGTGTTATGAAATTGCGGGCAAGTTGGCACTTGCAGACGAGTCTTATCGGAAGGCAATCGAATCCTCGCCGGATAATCCATTTCTTCGTCGTAAGCGGATCGAATTTCAGCTGGCCGGCAATAATTTCCGTGAGGCGGAAGTGGCCCTTCGAAAAATGCTGGAGCTGTCGAACGGTACCGATGAGGCTGCCCAAAATAATCGAAAGTGGGCGAATCGAAACCTGGCGATTTGTCTGCTCGCGATGGGAGGTCGCGAGAATCTGAATGAGGCTCTAAAAATTGCTGACCAAATTATTCAAACCAATGGTACAAATACGCCAGACGAATTACGTTTGAAAGCGAGTATCCTCGCAAAATGGCCATCGCGAGTTGAGCGGCAACAAGCGATCGCGATTTTTGAAAAGCTGACGCTTGATGAGAAAGTCGTTACTGCCGAGGATCGTTGGCAACTGGCTAACCTTTATCAGTTAGAAGGTGATTTAAAGAAAAGTCGTGCTGAATTGCTGAAAGCAATTTTCTTGCGAAAGGATGACCCTCGATTCTATGCGCTCTATATCAGTCTCAGCATTAAGGCCGACGAGCTGAGTAATGCCGAGTTGTATATCGACGCTCTTCAAAAACTATTGCCATCTGATTGGGCTACGGCCGATCTTCAATCTCAACTTCTTTACGCCCGCGAGAAGTTTCCTGAAATTGTCAGTCTGCTCAAGAAATTTGTGAATACCGGCGTGGTGGCAAAAGAAAAGCCCGAGTCCATTCAGCTTCGGAAAGAGTTGGTTGGACGGCAGTTTGAATCGTTTGCCGTTAAGCTGTCGCAAGAAAAGCAAACTGCAATTGCCGATCAATTCTTTACTGAAGCAGAAACGCTGTTTAACCAGATCGCCAAAGACAATCCCGCTGAAATCATCATGTTGGCGGAATTTCTTGCAGGGACAAAACAAATTGACCGTGCATTGGACTTGCTCAGGGAACATGGCCCTCAGGCAGGTGTCAATCGCATCAACAGAATCGTTCGGAAAATTTCCAGAAATCCCGATGTCACGAAAGATCAGCTGGCACAGCTTCAAGAGTACGTGACAAAATTTCAGGCACTCGTCGCGGACAAGTCACTCAGTGATCCATCAAAATCGATCGTGCTGACCCTTGCAGATTTGATGAGCTGGCGAGGCGATGCCAAAGGTGCTCAGAAGATCTACAGCGATGTGTTAAATGAGAATCCCAACAACATCTATGCTTTAAACAACATGGCGGTCTCGCTGGCGTTGAATTCAGGCGATAATCGCCAGGCAATGCGGTTAGTTGATCAAGCGATCAAATGCGGAGGTCCGCTGGATTCACTGCTTGACACACGAGGCATGATTCATCTTGCCGCCGGCCATTCCGAACCAGCGATGCAGGATTTTAAGCAAGCGGTTTTTGAAAAAGAGACGGCAGAAAATCAATTCCATCTCGCGATCGCGCTGTCGCGGAGCCGACAGTTTGGCCCGGCGAAAGCGGCTTTGGAGAATGCAGAAAAATTAGGATTGCTTGAGCAGGAATTGCACCCGAAAGAACGAGCGGATTTGAAGAAACTGAGAAGCCAGCTCGCAACACAATAGGTGTCTTAAGTCAGACGAATTGCGATTTGTATTTGCAACAGGTGACGCGAAATCAAATTGAAGGATCAGATTGTGAATTTGGCAGGTGATTGATTTGTTCGGTAATTTCCATGGGCTGATAGAAAACGTGCGTTTGTTGTTATCGATTTCTTTCTTGTTTTGAGTCGAGGATCGTTCTGCGGAACAAGTGATTGTTCCCGAGCTGTTTTTGGCCGCTAGGTAGTTGTGGCTTTCATTATGCCAAAAGTTAATATCAAACCGACGATCATTCTGGCTGTCACAACGTTAGTTTTGTGTTTATCGATCTATGGTATCCACGAACTTCAAATGTCTCGAAATTCCTCGGCATTCATCCGAGAAGCGAAACGGGCTCAAGCAGAAGGTCGTCCGGAGGCAGCTGTCGCTCACCTGATGCGATATACGTTGCTGAAACCGAATGATGTCTATGGCTTGACCCTGTTCGGGATGCAATTGGCCGAACTTGGTGAACGACAACCGCATCTCTTGGGGGGTGCCTATGTCACTTTGGAAAAAGTGATCGGAATCGAACCGGGTAACGTTGAGGTTCGTCGAAAACTCGCGGAAATCGCCGGCAAAAATGGGATGTATGCCGAGGCGATCGACAATGTGAATTATTTGTTGAAAGACTTTCCTGACGATGTCGATCTGCTGGAAATATTAATCAATTCGAATCTCGGTCGAGGTGATTATAACGAGGCGGAAGGGATCATTGAGGCGACAATTCCAAAAGCGCCCGAACGACTTCCACTTTATGTGAAACTCGCTTATTTGCGGCAAACGAAACTGAATCGCCCTGGCGACGCCGTGTTACCAATCAATCAGATGGTTGCCACGAATCCTGACAATCCACAGGCATACTTTAATCGCGCCGAATGGCTTTTAGAGCGATTAAATGAATTGAAATATTTGGCGAAGTCAAGTCGTAACCAAGGTCAAGAGTACGTAGCGGAGATGCTGACCCAGGCTGATGATGACGCACAAGAAGCATTAAAGCTTGCTCCTGACGATATTGAAATGATCGTGTTGGGGATCAAAATTGCGTACGAAAAGGGTCGGAAAGACGATTTACGCTCTTTAGCGCAACGGGGGATCGAGCAGCATCCCAAAGATTCCCGCTGTTATCTTGCATTGTCTGAGTTGGAAAAAAAAGAGGGAGACAAGGCTGCAGGGATCAGTGTCTTGCGTCAAGGTGTGGCGGCACTCCCCAAAAATCCTGCGTTACGATGGGGGTTGGCGGATTTGCTGATTGACAGCGGAGAATTCAAGGAAGCAAAAAATCAGATCGCCGTATTGCGTAACGACGCTTTCATGCAAGTGATGATCGATTTTCTTGAGGCGAAAATCTCGATTTTCACGAGCGACTGGGTGGTGGGGATCAGTCAACTTGAGTCGCTTCGACAGGGGCTGCGCGATCAACCCGATTTACTAAAACAGGTTGAAGTCTGGCTCGGGTATGCGTATCGCGAAACGAAATCTTTTGACCAGCAGTTGGCCTGTTTCCGGCGTGCTGTTGCGATCTCTCCGGATTTTATCCCTGCCCGATTAGCGCTGGCAGATACACTGATGAACGGGGGGTTTCTTCCTGAAGCCATCAGCGAGTTCGAGCAAATTTATTCCCACCCGTATTCCCCACCTTCGGCATCGATCGGGCTTGCGAAGTGCCTTTTGCTTTGGAATCTTGCGAATCCTGCTCGACTGCAACGTTGGGACGACTTTGACCGGGTGTTGAGCCGGCTGGAAACCGCCGAACTCGATCCAGCGATGTCGTCTCAGATTGCGATTCTTCGCATGGAAAGATTGCAGAACGCTTCAAAGCGTGACGAAGCCGAAAAGATCATCACAGCGGCCCGAGAAAAGTTTCCGGATGAGATCGAACTTTGGACCGCCCAGATCGCTTTGGCGCAAGTTGCCGGGGTCGCTGAACGCTGCGATGAATTATTCCAGGAAGCACTGCTGCGGTTTGGCGATACGATTGGACTTCGGGAATTAAAAGGAAGATATCTCATTCAGCAAAAAGGAGCGAAGGCAGGTCCTGAGATCGTAACGCTTGCCGTAGAAAACCCCTCCTGGACAAGTGCGGATCGATCCAAGCTGGCCGGCAATCTTGCGGGCCAGTTCCTTGCCATCGGGGATCTTGAAAATGCGGCAGACCAAGGGCTGATTGCCAGTAAGGCCGAGCCGAAGAACTTAACGATTCGGCTAATTTTATTGGATGTGGCCATTGAAGCGAAGCGTTTTGAGCTGATGCAGCAGATCCTTGATGAATGTCGAGAAATTGCTGGTGAAGGAGCAATCTGGCATTTCGGCACCGCATTGCTACTTTCAAATGCTCAAGATGCGGATGATCAATCGTTGCTGCAAGCAATATCGCATTTGAAAAAAGCCAAAACCTTAGCTCAGTCGTGGTCTCGAGTTCCGTTGTTAATGGGGACGCTTTATGAACGGCGTGGCGAACTTAAGACTGCGGCGGACCAGTTCCTTGAGGCGATTATACTGGGTGAACGCAAGCCAGCAGTGACGAGTCACGCGCTTTCGATGCTTTTCAATCAACAACGCTTTGAAGATGCCGAGGCGTTAATTAAAGAATTGCGAGAAACTCAAAGTACGTTCACCAGCGAAATGGCTCAGGTGGAAGTTGACATCGCCCTTCAGCTCGGAAGGTCTGATGCTGCAATTCAAGCGACCGAAAAGCTGGTTCGAAGCTCCCAGAACGCCGTCGATCCAATCTGGTTGGGTCGGGTGTATGGGACACTTGGAAAATTTGGTCCCGCCGAAGCACAGTTTCGACGGGCGATCGAGATGAACGGGAAGAAATCGATTGCCTGGATTAACCTGGTGAAGGTTTTGACTCTTTCAAAACAACCTGATGCAGCCATGCAGGTCATTGAAGAAGCCAAGGGGGCTATTGAAGAAGAGCGATCTGCACTGGCAATTGGGTTTTGCTATGAACTCGCTGGAAAGCTCGACCTTGCCAGGCAGACGTATCAAACGGCCTTTGAAAAATCGCCTGATGACATCGTGACCGGTCTTCGGCTCACCGATTTCCTCTTGAAAAATCGAGAGACACAAGACGCAGAAGTCGTATTAAGAAAGTTAGTGAAGGCGAATTTCAGCGATGATGAGAACAGTCAAGACTTGCGTCGAATCGTCAATCGAAAACTGGCAAATGTGCTGATTGGAAAAGGGGGGCAAGAGCAGTTAAATGAGGCTTTGGCTCTGGTTGAGCGCAACCTTTCCGCTGGTAATTCGGTGGCAGCTGAAGATCTGCGACTGAAGGCGATCATTTTTGCAAATGGACCTTCTCCATCCCAACATGAGCAGGCAATTGCCATTCTGGAAAAAATTGTGCAGAACTCCCCGGCCAATGTGTCAGTGGGCGAGGATCAATTTCTACTGGCTCGTCTTTATCTTCAGGCTGGTGATCAGATCAGTGCTCGACTTCAATTGCGGAAGCTGATCAGCACGCACAAGAGCGAGGGGCGCTATATTTTGGCGTATGCCCAGCTTTGTTTGCAGTCCAATGAACCGACAGAAGCTGAGTTGTATCTGTCGTTTCTTCAAAAGCTGGCGCCGAACGAACTTTCGACAATTGATCTGGAAGCTCAGGTCTTATTTGCTCGGAAACGATATTCCGAGATCAGTTCCTTGTTGAAGGGGTTGAATTCAAGCCGGGTTCAAGATTCGGCAAAAACCGATACTGCGGTGGCGGCCAAGCTTTGGGCCGCCAAACGTCTTGAGGAGTTCTCTCAGCGACTTGAAAAGATGGGCGAAACGGCAGAAGCAGAGAACTTTTCCAAAGACGCAGAAGAATTATACGCACAATACGTGAAAGACCGCCCCGAAGAAATGTTGGTATTTGCCGAATTCCTCGGGAAGTCAAATCAGGTTGATCGTGCATTGGATCTGCTTCAAGAGCATGGCCCCAAGGCAAAAATTTCCCGCATGGTAAGCGTTGTTTACGCGGTCATGAAGAGCGCCTACACAACGCCGAGCCAGCTGGCTCGTCTACAGGATGTGGTAAAATCACTGGCTCCAAGTTTTGAAAATAAGTCCCGACTGGATCTTTTATCGGCCGACCTTTTGAGTTGGCGTGGTTCCTATCAGGAGGCGGCTGATGCATATAAAGCGATTCTTCGCGAGAATGAGCGTGATGTCGCAGCGCTGAATAATTCGGCAGTACTTATGGCATTGGCGGGAGAAGATTTCAAAGAGGCGACCCGTCTCGTGCAAAAAGCAATTGAAATTTTGGGGCCATTGGATGCTCTGCTTGATTCCTTCGGCGTCATTAAAATGGCTTCAGGCCATCCTGAAACTGCGATTGTTGACTTTGAGCAGGCGTTACGAAACCGCGAGACAGCAGAACGCCGCTTCCACGCGGCAGTTGCGTACTCGCAACTGAAACGATTTGACGATGCCAGAAAGTCTTTGGAGCGTGCTGACCGATTACATCTGTCGGAGCAGGAAATTCATCCGCTTGAGCGACCTACGCTAAAGAATCTGCGTACACAGCTCCAGGAACAGCAATAATTCCGGCCCTCCTTTTGATCCCTTTTACGACTTCTCGATAAAAGCCGGGCTGTATTTGTCGATTTTCCGAACTCTTCCGTTTCGGGCGCGAATTCACGGATTATTGGTTCGATGGCCAACATCTGTTGGTCTGATTGTGCTCGACTTACTGGGACGCTCACGGGTTTAAAAGTTTTTTTCAGATTCTGCCGAATCTGAGAAGAATCAAAACCCATGAACTCACCATCCGCTAACCGCCGTCGCCAGATCGCAATCAGCAACATTTGCCGTTTGTCGGTGGCTGTGTTTGCTGTGTTGTTTGGATGTTTGTCTTCCGCCAGTGCGGCGATGATGACGTCTGAGGAATCCACGACGTCAGCTCTTGTACTGATTGAGATCGAAGGTGGTGGATCGCTTGGCGGGTTGTCAGTTTGGTTTGACATCGGTGTTACAGATGCGAAGGTTCCGACGACCGCAGGGGCAAGTTCGCGAGTTTCGAGTCGGCAATCGGATGTTCAATTTGGCTGTTGCTTAGATTCTGTGGAAAAACAGCTCCAATTAACACGATTACCGAATATGGACTTCTGTGTTTTCCATTCTTCGTCAAATACGGGGTCCCCATCAGGGGTTGGCTCGAGCGGGTTTGGGAATGGTCACGGAGGTTCGATTCTGACGGCGATTCTGGAACCGCGTTGGTTCCCAGTTCCTGTTTCAAACCATTTTTGGCGTGGTGCAGATTTCGTATTTGTGCCACCCGTCGTTCCGGATGAATTGTTACGACCGCCACAAATTTGATTCGTTCGCTCAGGCAATTCTATTGGCTTGAATTGGTATGCGAGAGTTCGTCTCTTGTGTGCCTGGATTGAACGAGTGAGCTGATGCTCACAATTTTGTGTTGGTTTTCGGAGGCGTGTCCTCCACATTCATCTGATTTCAAAAACGAAAAAAGGTTTAGAACAATGACTTTCAAGAATTTCCGTC
>CAILLA010000116.1 GCA_903834925.1 uncultured Schlesneria sp. | reverse complement strand
TCAAAGACAAACAGCCGGAAGACTACAGCGAAGACGAAAAGGACAAGCTGCGCACCTTGACCAAAAAAGCCAACGTGAATGTCCACACGTTTGCTTTCCTGGCCGGGCGTGTCGCGGCGGCGGCGGGTGAGCACGAACAAGCTCTGGTCGAATTCGCCAAGGCGGCGGAGGTGCAAGTCCGCAACCGACCTGGCCTGTACCAGCAACAAGCCGAGTCGCTGCTGGCCCTGGAACGCTACGAGGAGGCGCGGGAGCGGCTGGAGGCCATTTTGACGCTCGACCCGATTAACGCTCATGCCCAACTCGGCCTGTGTCGGGTTTGGCTCGGCTTGAAGCGGGCGAAAAAAGCGCTGGCGGCGGGCATGGCCTCCATCGGCTTGGTGTACCACAACCCGCTGGCGCATTATTACTGCGCCGTCGCGATGCGCCGGCTGGGCCTCAAAGACGAGGCCGTCAGAGAGTTGCAGATTGCCTTGACGCAGGACCCCGTATTTCCGCTGGCACATCGGCTGCTGGCCCAGATCTACCGCAGCCGCGAGCAATTGGCCCAAGCCGCCGAACACCGTCAACTGGCCGATGCGGCGGTCGCTCGCATCGAGGCGTTTAAGGCCGGCCAAGGCTTGCCGGAAGACGCAAACCTGAAACTCGACGTGGATTTGCAGCGCAGCACCGGGTTGTTTGATTTAGAGAGACAAGACGTGCTGCCGCCGTTGAGTCCTGAAACCGTAGTCATCGTCTCTGGCTTGCCGCGCTCCGGCACGTCGATGTTGATGCAGATGTTGCAAGCGGGCGGGCTGCCGATTCTGACCGACGGCGAGCGGGCGGCGGACGAGAGCAACCCGCGTGGTTATCTGGAACTGGAAGCGGTCAAGCGGCTGGCGCAAGACGCGGACAAAACCTGGCTGCGCGAGGCGGGCGGCAAGGGGGTGAAAATCATCGCTCAACTTTTGCCCAGCCTGCCACCAGGAACACCATACCGCATTCTGTTCGTGGCCCGGCCCTTGGGCGAGATTCTGGCCTCGCAACGCGCCATGCTGGCCCGTTCGGGGAAAGACGGTGCCAAGACCAGCGAACGCCAGTTGGCCGCCGCGTATCTGAGTCAAATCGAAGAAGTCCGTCGGGTGCTGGCCGCTTATCCAGACCAGGTTCAAGTGCTGAATGTGGATTACCACAGCGCCCTGTCCGCCCCGTTGGCGATGGCAGCGCGGGTCAATGCGTTCATAGGCGGCAGCTTGGACGAGATGGCGATGGCGGCGGCGATCGCGCCGCAGTTAAGGCGCGAACGGGTCAAGGTTTAAGATGTCGACCGTGGAACAAGATAAACCATGATCACAAAAACACCGTGAAACGCTAGCCCGACGCGCAAGCGAGGGATCTTGTCTTTAACATAATGACGATCCCTCGCTCGCGCGTTTTGAACTTGCGCATTTTCGATATCGGGAGTGAAATCAAGAATTCCTGGCAAAGGTGTCAGACGGCGACTGATTTGGAAACCTCTAGGATATGCGTAGGCGTTGGATGACAAGCTTTCCACCCTGGCTCGCCCAGGTGGAAGCAAATTTGGAAACCAGAAAATGCCTGAAAAGCAGCCTCTTTGTTTTGGCTTTCCACCTTGGCTTGTCCAGGTGGGAGCGAATTTGGTCGCACGACATCCAAACCGGATCGCACCAATCCCGGCTACCAATGAGGCAAGCTCGGCGGGGTGCAATGACACTACTTCCATCTCGATTTCTGGTCACCAGTCGTGGCGTCCATCCACCTTGTGAAGAAGGAAGCCGCGTTTGCAAACCATCATCCGCCAATGCCGCGCCAAATTCGCTCCCACCTGGGCGAGCCAGGGTGGAAAGCAAGAATGAATGCGTACGTAGGGGTGGTGCGATTGGCTGGTAGCCAAATTTGCTCCCACCTGGACGAGCCAAGGTGGAAAGCCTTTGTTGTCCAACTGGTACGTCAATCCCGACTTTTTTGAATCCCAGCGTTGGTTACCGAGACATCGAGAAATAAAAAATGCGGAAATAGCAATTTGCCATTTCCGCATGAATCTAAATCATTCTGCCGGATTTCTATCAAGCGTGCGAACATCGGATCGTGACTTAGAAATCCCCGCCACCGACGTCGCCGCCACCAAAGTCTCCACCACCACCGCCGGAATCTCCGCCGTCGAACCAGCCGCCTCCGCTGGAGCTTCCGTCGTCAGTCCAGCCGTTATCACTCGATGAAGTGTCGTCACCCAGCGTGCTGCTACCGGCTAACGGATCAGAATGGGATGACATGGAATCGTGCGCGTGAGCGGAATGGCCACCCGAGAACTGGTCGTAGACCCAGTTTCCCGCGACGGCTCCGAAGATTCCGCCAGCCAGACTGCTCAAGAAGCCTCCACCACCCCCACCGTAACCGCCGCCGTACCCAGGCTGTCCTCCATATCCGCCACCGCCGTAACCGCGCCCACCGCCGCTAAACGCTCTGATGAGCGAGGAAATCACGAACATTCCGAGCAACACAAGGCCGATTGTCCAGATCATCGGCATCCAACTCGACTGCATCGGCCTTTGGATGGCAATCCGCTGATTGCCGACTGGCCCTCGATGGGTTGCAGCGTCGATGAGCGCACGCTTCTTTATTGAGTTCGCCGGATTGAGTTTTGCATAACCAGTACTTAGTGAGGCAACAGCATCAGTCAGTGCCCCGTCAAAATTCTTGGCTTTGAATCCCGTCGTTAAAACGTCAGAAATCTTGTCACGGTCAGCTTGAGTGAAACCTTCGTCCTTCAGTTTGCCACTGAACCATGTTTCAATACGGGCGGGATCTTTACAGATCAGGATTAACGTTCCGTTTTCTTTCACGGCCTTGGCTCGTTCCTTGACCCAGGTGTGCATGAACTCCTGTTTCGCAGTACGATCCATTTTCGAGACCGCCTCGACCTTGTCGGACGGAACCGTAGCGTGCGTCTCGATCCGGATTTCGTGACCGGCCTTCTTTTCAATCTCGGCAATGGCCTGATTCGCCTTTTCCAGTGCTTCCGCACTGAAAAAGTGACCAGCGTCAGAAACATCAACGGCACGTGCTGCCGTCGGCATCCCCAGCAGTAATAGTCCCCCGAGGATCAGGCTTGATTTCAAAATCGCATTCATTCGTTGTCCCAACATTCTTGTGGGCTCCCGCAAAAGTTCTTACGAGGACGACGACTTGTCGCCCCTTCGTACGTGGTAAAGGATTTTTCATCGGGAAAATAGGGGTTCGAACCGAATCTTGTGCCACTGAATGACCGTCTTCGGTCACTCAGTGTCTTTCAATCGCGAGTTTGCGGTTCGAAGACACTGCGTCGGAGAAGACTCCGATGCAGTGGCACCTCACATCAGTCCCGTTTTAAAAAATCCTACACAGCACCGCCCCTTCGTATTGCTAACGTAAACTCCTGGAGTTTGGATCACGCGAGCAATTCTTTTATGACTCGCGTCGGTTCCACACCCGTCAACCTGGAATCCAGCCCCTGGAATTTGTACGTAAATCGCTCGTGATCGAATCCCAGCAGGTGCAGCACCGTTGCGTGGAAGTCGTGAACGCTCACGGGATCTTTCACAATGTTATAGCTGAAGTCGTCGGTTTCACCGTAAATTGTCCCACCCTTGGCTCCACCACCAGCCATCCACATCGTGAAGCAACGTGGATGATGGTCGCGACCGTAATTCTCTTTGGACACGCCCCCCTGCGAGTAGATCGTCCGTCCGAACTCACCACCCCAGATAATCAGGGTGTCGTCAAACATCCCTCGCTGTTTAAGGTCTTGAACCAGAGCATAACAGGCCTGGTCAACGTCACGGCATTGGCTGGGGAGTCGCCCCGCCACATTGGCATGCGTATCCCAGTTATTAATGTAGATCTGGACAAACCGAACACCTCGTTCAACCAGTCGTCGTGCCAGCAGGATACTATTTGTGAACGTACCTGGCTTCTTGACTTCGTCTCCGTACATCCTCAACGTCGATTCCGTCTCCGTTGCCAGATTTGTCAGTTCCGGGACACTGGTCTGCATACGGTATGCCAGTTCGTATTGCTCGATCCGAGTCCGTGTTTCCGGATCGCCAATCTGAGCGTAAGTCAATTCGTTCAGTTCCCGCAGACCATCCAGTGTCGTCCGCCGGATTTCGCTGGGAACGCCGGGTGGATTATTGATGTAAAGGATCGGATCGCCGCCACTTCGGAACGAAACTCCGGCATGTTCACCAGGAAGATATCCCGCTTGCCACAAGCGGGCGGAAATGGCTTGAACCTGTTCCGTGTTCGTTGGTTTGGCGACCATTACGACGAACGTCGGCAGGTCATCATTCAGCGAACCAAGTCCGTAAGATGTCCAGGCACCCAGGCATGGACGCCCGGTTACCTGGTTTCCTGTCTGCATAAAGCTGATGGCCGGTTCATGATTGATGGCATCGGTATGCATCGTCCGGATAAAGCACATGTCGTCGACCATTTTCTTGGTCCACGGCAACAGTTCCGTCACCCACATGCCGCACTGACCCACCTGTTCAAACTGAAACTTTGACGGAGCGATGGGGAACCGGGCTTGTCCCGAAGTCATCGTCGTCAGTCGCTGGCCGTTACGGACCGATTCTGGCAGATCCTTGTCGTACCAGTCTTTCATGACCGGTTTGTAGTCATACAAGTCCATTTGAGGCGGGCCGCCGACCATGTGCAGATAGATGACATGCTTGGCTTTGGGAGCGTGATGAGTCATCAACGTTTGAAGATTCGGACTTTGATCAGCGGCATTTAGCGTTCGCGAGGCACCCTGCCCCATCAGCGAAGCGAGTGCCACACCCCCGAGGACGTTTGATCCCTGTTGAAAGAAATGGCGCCGAGTCAAATTTCGAGCATATTGTTGGAACAGATCCATGGTCTCATCCCTTCGCAAAAAACAGGAACGAACAGTTTCGTTCCGATCTTGTTTTCCACCGCTTTGACGCTTCAAACGAAAGTCTCAGTTTGCGACTTCGATTGAGGGTTCGAACGAAATTTTGTGCCACTGAATGACCGTTTCGGTCACTGAGTGTCTTTCAATCGCAAACTTTACAAGTCGAAGACACTGCGTCGGAGAAGACTCCGATGCAGTGGCACGTCGCGTCAGTACCGTTTTGAATAGTCCTCCACGGCGTTA
>CAILLA010000115.1 GCA_903834925.1 uncultured Schlesneria sp. | reverse complement strand
GAGCCTGAACAACTGGATCCACAGACCTCTTCGAGAATGCCATCCTTGGCCCCCTTTGAGCTAAGTCCATTAAATGAAAACACATCCGATCACAAAATGTACTCGCATTCAAAAGACGCGCAAAGTGCGTCTTGCACTCGAACGCGACACGACTGAAAGCTGACATTGTGGAATTTTGCGTTTGCCAATAGTGTTCCGAGTGTGCGCGGTCAAGGTTGATTGTCGTCAAATCATTGCCATGGATGGCCAAATGAAATCCAAATTGCTGACATTGATGTTGGCTGTGTTTTTGCATTGCGGCTGCGCGGGGCGTGTGAACACGGACTTGTTGCAGGCTCGCATCCGCGAACAGTCAACTCAGTTATCGGAATCACAGCGGGAAATCGCAAAGACCCGATTGGAACTCAAGCGGACAAAAGACGAGACCGAACGGTTGAAAACGGAATTGTCCCAGGCCGGCCACGAAAGCACTCCTGCAAACCTTCCGCAAAGCAATATCCAAAAAATACGTATTCATACGCTGGCAAGTGGTGGACTCAACAAGGATGACCGACCCGGCGACGATGCCGTCGTAATTCAGTTCGTGCCGGTCGATTCTGAAAACGAACCGATTAAAGTTCCTGGCGAGCTGGAATTTCGCTTAATTGACCCTCAATTACCGGAATCCGATCGCGAACTTGGCCGATGGACATTTTCGGCGGACCAGTGTCGCAGTCATTGGACCCGCGGAATTACAAGTTCGGGGTTCCAGTTCACATTGCCAATGGAACAGTCTCCGCTGCACACGGACCTTGTCGTCCATCTCAAATATCAAACGTTCGACGATCGACGAATTGAAGCTAGCCAGATTGTGAAGGTTGTACTTCCACCAGGAAACTCACGAGTTCAAATCAAGAGGCAGCGTCCGAAACCGGTTCAAACGGTCGAAGAATCTGATGAATTCCTGCCTCCTGTTGGTGATAGTCAGCAAAATCGTCACGAGGCGGATTCGGACAATCTGGCCGCTGACGAAACAGACGGCTCTGCTTCGATACCTGGCCATTCTGTTTTGCATTCGTCGAATTGGACAGATGCAACGATCCCCCAACTGCGATGAATCTGCTGAGACCACGTCAACAGGGTCAAATTGCGCCAATTTGCCGATTGCATTCCGCAAAACTTGAACAGTTGGCCAATCGATCGAGTTTCATCGTTCTTCCTTTTGGCCCGCTATTGTCTGGTCGTCACCCCTGTTAAACGAGGCACGTTTTGCTAAACTTGCCCGCTTCGACGATGCGGTTACCGCCGTTCGTCAACGAAACTTATCACCCGATCGGTGCTGAGTTTAGTGCCAAAAAACGTATTGCCAGTCAAGGAAAGACCCACTGTCCGGTTGGACGAAGTCTTTATCATATTCCGTCGCACATTTGTTGAAGGGGCATTCGTCATGTCTGCCGATATTTATGGTCCGTGTCCGTGTGGAAGCGGAAAAAAGTTCAAATTTTGTTGTCATGCCATTGCTGATGAGATGGACCGAATTGTCCGGCTGATCGACAGTAATCAGCCTCGCGTTGCAGTCCAGCAATTAGAAATTCTGGAAACAAAACGGCCCAATAATGCCTGGGTTGGAACAACTCGCGGCATGCTTTTGCTGGATTTGAACGAAAGCGCTGCTGCTCGGGATGTATTGAAACAGGTTCTGGAGAGTCATCCCGACAACGAGCTTGCGATCGTCCTTTATGCAGCCGCAATGCTTCATTCTGAAGGGCCTGTTCAAGCCAAACGAGCCATGCACCGTGCGTTTCAGCGTAGCGCAAAAAAGCTTCCAGGCCTTGTGAGCGATCTGGCAACAACACTCGCAGCCGTGCATGCGCAGGCCGGACATATGATGGCCGTTCGCGAACATCTTGCACTTGCACTCAGGCTTGCTCCTGAGCAACGGCGACAGGATCTGTTCGTACAACTACTCGAGATCGACGGTGCGGATGAAATTGCCTACCCGATTCGTGGTTCGCACCATTTACCAAATATTGCAGCCAGTTCGGATGAACTTCAAAAAGAAATCCGGAAGGGGCAGAAATACGCGGCGGTGGGATGCTGGAGCATTGCGGCCGATGTCTTTTTGGCGTTAGCAAAAGCTTCGCCTGAACAACCTGAATACTGGCACGCGACGGGGCTTTGCCGGGCTTGGGATGGTGACGAGACCGCTGCAGCGGAATCACTTCACCGAGCGGCCCATTTCTACTTGGATCTGGGAATTGCGGTAGAATGCGAGACGCTCGCGCAGATTCTCGACGCGAAGTTGGCAACGGATGTCATCGAAGAATGCGTTTATCGCGGCCGCGTAAGTTCTGTCTCGAGACTGCTGACCGTATTAGACGGTCAGCCACGAGTCGAACGAATCAAGGTCCCAGAAGACGGCGAACCAGAGAATCGTCCGGTTGCGGGTTATGTCATCCTCGATTTGGACCCTAAACAGACCAATTTTTCGCAGCTGACACTTGATAATGTCCCCAAGGTGTTGGGCAAAGTGGTGATCCACGATGCTGATCCAAAGACGAATAAACCCGCGTTCATCATGGTCGCAGGACTGCGCGGGCCAAATCTTGAGAATGCGAAATCGACCTTGGCTTCGGGGACTGCCGACCTGATCGAATGGGATCAGGATCCGACTCAGCCACATGTCGTCGGGATGATTTCAAAAGAATCCGAGATTTTAGAGAACCACTGGTATCTCCCTCAAAAAATGCCTCTTGTTCGTCGTCGTGAATTGTTAAATCAATTCTGGCATAAGGTCGCAATTGAAACCTGGCCACAGACTCCTTTAAAAGCCTTACAAGGAAAAACCCCAGAGCAAGCGTCCAAAGATTCATCCCTCAAAGTCCCTCTTCTTGCTGCAGTGCATATCCTTGATGCGTCTGCACAACAGCGAGAACGAGGAATCGGGCTGACCGCACTTTTTGCTCGGCTGGGTATTGAACCGCTTCCGGTCCTCGGAATCTCTGGCGAGACAGGTTTGGGTAGTCTTTCGATCATGCAGTTGAATCGTCTGCCGATTGAACAACTGAACGATCAGCAACTTGTGACTGTTGTAAATCGGTCGATGCTAATTCGTCACGATGAGACTCTTTACAAAGTACTCAAGTTGGCCATTGCGAGACCAGCCATTGCTGATCAAGTTGATTGTGTCCGTATCCTGCGGACGCTTGCTGGAATTGCGTCAGCCAATGGGCAACGCGAAGAGATGTTTGAATGGATCAATCGCGGTCGAAATCTTCCTGCTCCCGAAGGAAAGACCGCTTTTCAGAATGCCTGGGCTTGGGACATGACCGAGTTTGGAGCGAGGCTCGAAGACCCATCCGATCCTCAATTAAAGCCGCTTCTCAATCGTTTTGTCACCTACTACGGACCAAAAGTTCCGCAGATTCGGCAGCATATTGAGCAGACCCTACTGACGTTCGACATTCCATCCCCATGGTCTGCCGTCGAAATCATCACGCCGGACAGCATTCCGTCAATAGGGGGGGGGTGGAATCCGTCGGCACCTCAAACCGTACCAGCGGCAGGTAAGATCTGGCTACCGGGTCAGTAAGCCATGAGCGATGCAAAGATTTTTGACGAATTGATGATGCGGCGAGCGATTGAATTAGCTCGCCGCGGACAGGGGCTTGTGGAGCCGAATCCGGCAGTCGGGGCAATTGTTGTCGATTCCTCGGAAACGATCCTTGGGGAAGGTTGGCATCAGAAATATGGAGGCCCGCACGCGGAGGTCCATGCATTGGACGAAGCGGGCACAGCGGCACGCGGGGCCACTCTCTATGTCACACTGGAACCCTGTTGTCACTTCGGTAAGACCCCTCCCTGTTCGCGCGCTGTCATTGCAGCGGGGATTCGTCGAGTCGTCATCGCGGTGCGCGATCCGAATCCAAGGGTCGATGGAGGCGGGATCGAAGAACTGCGCAGTGCAGGTCTTGTCGTTGAAGTCGGCATTTTGGAACAAGAGGCCAAAAGGCTCGTTGCACCATTTATTAATCTGATCACTCTGCATCGACCTTGGTTTCATGCCAAATGGGCGATGACGCTCGACGGCAAGATTGCGACCCGTACGGGACACTCAAAATGGATTACGAATGAAGCCTCACGAGCTATCGTGCATCAACTGCGAGGCCGAATGGATGGCATTCTTGTCGGTATCGGAACGGCTCTCGCCGATAATCCTGCATTAACGGCTCGTCCAAAAGGATCTCGAATTGCAACGCGTATCGTAATCGATTCGTACGCGCGACTTCCTGTTGAATCACAGCTTGCTCAAACGGTGTCAGAGGCTCCCGTTCTCGTTTTGACATCAGCCAATGCTCCTTCCGATCGATGCAGTCGTCTCCGTGAGGCTGGTGTCGAAGTTCTCATGATCGAATCGGATTCCAACGGAAAGCCTGACCTCAACGCGGTCTCGCGGGAATTCGGGCGTCGACGTTTTACGAACGTGTTGGTCGAAGGGGGTGGGCAAATGCTGGGGGCGTTCTTCGACAATCGCTTAATCGATGAAGTCCATACATTCATCGCAAGCAAAGTAATTGGCGGTTCCGACGCGCACTCTCCGCTTGCAGGGCGGGGGTTGGATTCGATGACCGATTGTCCGTCGATCGATCAACCCGTCGTTGAAATGCTCGGCAGCGATATTTATCTACATGGACAAATGATAAAACACTAGTGCCATCAAAGAACGAAGCTGGAGGTGGCTTTAAAAAGGCCACCTCCAGGATTCGAAACTTTAGCGAGACTTTCGCGGTCGATTAGTGACCACATTGCCCCGGTACGCAGACCGCTCCGCCCTGGCAGGGATCTGACGCACAGGCAGTTTGAACAGGAACCATACGGCAGATCTTGCGTGGGACACAAATCACTTCCGATTCGACAATTTGTCGAGGGACACATTTGGTCTTCGTAACCATCTTCGTTTCACAAACCTGACGACAGGTCGTGTAAGGAACCTTGCGGGTCCGAACTTCCTGGGTCATCGTGCAGGTGACATAAGGAACCTTCTTGGTGATGGTTTCGCTGGTCCACGAGCAAGTCGTATAGGGAACCTTTTTCGTAATCGTTTCGCAGGTCCACGAGCAGGTCGTGTAAGGAACCTTTTTCGTAATCGTTTCACAGGTCCACGAACAGGTCGTGTAAGGGACTCGTTTGTTAACCGTGTGTTGTTCATAGCGAACGCAGGTGTAAGGAACTTGCTTCACAACGGTCTCAGGAATCTTGCGGCAAACCGTGTAGGGTTGCTGACAGTGACGAACTTCCTGTTCCATTCGGGTGCAGGTGATCGTTCGTGTTTCCGTGCGTGGAACCCATCGTCGGCAAGTCACAGTACGGCAGGTCTGCTCACAAGCCGTATGGCAGCAGCCATGTTGGTATTCGCACTTGTTGTTCAGCGGATTCCAGCCCCATGTTCCAGGATCGGAAATGACCTTCTTAACGATTGGACCAGGAACCTGTTTCGTTTCCGTTACCCAATCACCAGTGCAAACCTGAATTTCTTTTGTTTCACAGACTGGCTTACAAACGGTGTAGCAGACATCCCGGTAACAGGTTTGGGTCTCGGTACGGTACGTCGTGCAGCAAACGTCACGATATTTCGTTTCGCAAACTGGTTTGCAGACCGTGCAGCACACATCCCGGTAGCATGTCTGGAAGCAAGGCTTGCGAATCGTGCAGCAGACGTCTTTGTAGCAGATCTGGTAGCAGGGTTTGCGAACCGTGCAACAAACGTCTTTATAGCAGGTCTGGAAACATGGCTTCTTAACGGTACAGCAAACGTCACGATAGCAAGTCTGATAGACTGGCTTGCAGACCGTATAACACTCGTCGCGGTAGCATGTCTCGTGAACGTTTCTCGTGCAGGTGACGGGATATTGTTCCGTACACTGTTCGTAAACAGTCCGGCAGCGATTCACGACTTTTTGTTCATAGACAGTTTCGCGAACCTTTTTGTAGCGGGTTCCGCAGCAACTTTTCGCAGCGCAGTAGTCGCCACAAGGCGCGCAGGCCTCTGACGAACAACACTTGTAGCTGGCCGCCCCGCAATACGAGGCCTCGACTCGTGCGTCGGTTGCAAGCGCCAGCATGCTCGCTACGACGATCCAGAATGCGTGTCTCATCAATCGGTCCCTTAATCCCTGTCAGAACGGCATATCAAAGTGGTCGGTCACGATGGGTGTGTGTGCGGGTCCGCAACGGCGAAATTCCGTTATCAAACAGAATCGGTCGTCAAGGTTCGCCAACTTGAGCCAAAGCGCGTAGATTCACTCGCCGCGCTCCATCGCGATTTCACCATCCGTGGCCCTCGCGAGCCTTGATCGCCCAGGTCACCCCAACCTTTCGTCAAGATCGGCAAAATTTGCCGCCACACCGCAAGGCAAATGCACTACACGGACTTAGAATCGACCAACATTACGTGAAGACTCTGATGCATTCGGTTTAGCCATGCGAAGCGGAATAACTGGCATAAATTGACGAGTTAGAGATTGATTTCATTGAACAGATTGTCCCCGAGCTCGAGCGGTTTCCCAAAGCAGAATCGCTGCCGTCGCTGAAACATTTAATGACTCGACGCGACCAACGCCTTGTAACGTCATCAATTGTTCGCATGCGGAAATGACTTCTGGCGACAGTCCTTGCTCTTCATTCCCCAGCACAATTGCACACGGGCGGCCAATCATTCGTCCCAAATCAGGTTTGCCGCCCCGCGTCGCCGCGCCGACCACAAAATAGAAAGGGCGGATCGCGCGGATAAAACCCGCGAGATGATCAACGCACAAGACTTCAACATGATCCAGGCCACCCTCAGCCACGCGATAGGTCGCTTCGGTGGGAAACGCTGCCTGCGGATGATCCGGAATGACGAGCTTCGTGACTCCGAAGAATGCGGCTGACCGTATGATCGCGCCCAAATTATGAACGTTGCTGATTCGATCCAACAGCAATAACGTTTCTCCCTGTAAGGACCAGTGACGAACGTCGTTCAAAGAGGGAGTTCGAATCTCAGGTGGCTCGACCACGACGACAATTCCGCCGTGGTGAATCGACCCGGAAATCCGCTCGAGTTCTTCAGACTCGACGCATCGATACACCAGCCGTTCCTGTGCCATCCATCGGCAAAGATCGCCAACGTGAACCGCCGTTGCGCGATTGAAAAACAGTCGCTTCACCGAATCCGAATCAACTTCGAATCGAGAGCGAACGGCCTTCAAACCACAAATTACTAATTCTTTCGAGTGCATGACGCGAACTTTCTGGCCCATTAAAACGAAACTGCTGAAGACTCTTCACGTGATTGATTTCTCGATTGTGATCAATTCCGGTCACAATTTGCCAGCCGATTGGCTTTGAGATCGCCAAAGCAAACATCATTTCGCGCAAGTTCACCGCATTCGTGCCGATTCGCTAGTTACGGTATGCCGAACATTGCGCGTCCAACGCACAATCCTCTTTCAATTGATTGTAAGTCGAAAGTCGTTATTTCGACGCATGTTAACTCTCCTTCGGAATTCCCCGAAACGATCTGGCATGCAGTCTGCATTTACACAATTTCAACCTCGACGGCGTTGCCCGTCATGCGAGGTTGAGTAGATGCCTATGTTAACAAAACGTTAATCGAACCAGGTTCCATATTGCGGTTTGAATTAAGTTGACCGCTATGACTTCGCGGATCACCGGTCTGGATTAACGACATTAGGGAGATTTCCGTGTTACGATCTCAGAAAATCCACGAGCGACAACGAAGTCACATCCGTCGTCGCGGTCTTCTTTACCTTGGTGCAATGCGCGAGCTATTTGTCATCAGCTTGGGAGTGGGGCTCGTGATGGCTTCACTTTGGCAAGCAAGTTCGTTGCTTGGTATTCATTTATCGCCTCAAAAAACCGATTCGCAAAGCGGTGACGTATTGCCGGTAATGAATATCGCGGTCAATCAAGAGCACTTGACCTTGTTTACACATGCGATGGAAGGAAAACTGAGCCAAATCTCGCTTGAATCCGGAATCTCAACGACGCGACCCACCCCAAAAAATGTCAACGCGGTCGCAATGTCGGCAGACGCATCCACAGTCGCCATGCTCGAACAGTGGGCAGAAGACCGTCAAATCCATCATCGGGTTGACGTGATCCGGAACGATCAAATCGTTGCATCGGAAGAACTGCATTTGGAGCCATACACAGATGCGAGCGTCTCGATTTCCCAAGACGGTAACGTAGTAATGAGTTTTAGTAGCCTGGGGATGAGCATCGGATGGGATTTGACAGAATCCTCGCCCTGTCGCTGGTCGATTGATATCGGGCCAACAAACCATATTAATTCAGTCAGTCCGGATGGTCATCGCCTCTTTGTCTCATCAAAAAATGGACATCCTTTCTTGTGTGATTCCCGAACCGGCGAGTCGAGGATCTTACTTAGCCAGATTGATAAGACGTGTCAGTGTGTCGCCTGGTCAGCTGACGGAAATCGGCTTTCAATCGGAGATTTTCGCGGGGGAATTCATGTTTTTGACGCCCTGACAGGTCAGCGTATCTGGCACCATAAACTGAATTTCCAATTTGCGAAGTCTGTTGCATTCTCGAATGATAGTCAAAAGCTCGCAGTAGGTGGATTCGATGAGTTCATTCGTGTTTGGGATCTAGCCCGAACTGATCAGCAACCAATTCGGCTGAAAGGTCAACGTGGGATCATCAGAGATCTGGTTTTCACTGTACCAAACGAGACTCTGATTTCGGGCAGCTTTGATGGAACGATCTTTGAATGGTCGCTGGTGGATCAAACTTGCATTCGAAAATTTCAATAGCATGCGGCCTCATCAAGTGGGCATTGAAACAATCGAAATCCGCAATTTCCCGTTTGAAATCAAATAAGAATCATGCATCGAGACTGTAACTCCACCTGAAATCGTCGCCTGATGGAACGAATTTGCTGGTTTATAACAGTAAATTCCGATACGATCGTGGTTGTGAATCCCGCCGTGTTACGTGCCGTGAGCACCCCACCCGATTTGTTCCATCCGATACAATTATGATTTTTTCACGTTCATCACTGACCAGTTTCGTTTTATTTATTGCCACGTTGACTCCTTTACCGAGTCCTACGGCAATGGTCATGGCTGACGAAACATCCCCTCTGGCAAACCGTTTCTCCAATGAAGATTTGGTATTTGTCAATAAACATTGTGTCGAATGCCATGGTGACAATGATCCCAAGGCGGATCTCAACTTGCTGATCGACAAGAACGCCGACTCGATCTTAAAGCGTCGTTCGGTTTGGGAAAACGTGTTGGAAATGGTCTCGAACGGCCAGATGCCTCCGCACGAGAAACCCCGTCCCGAACAGGCGGAAATTGATCACTTTGTTGCGGTCGTGAACAATCTTTTCGAAGAAGTGGATTTGCATGCCAAACCAGATCCTGGTCGGGTCACTGTTCGGCGGCTGAATCGCACTGAGTACAACAATACTGTTCGGGATTTGATGTTGATTGATTTCAACGCCGCAGAAGACTTTCCTTCTGATGACATTGGCCACGGCTTCGACAATATCGGTGACGTTTTAACGATGTCTCCCGTTTTGATGGAACGATACCTTGCCGCTGCTGAATCGATTGTGCAAAAGGCAATTCTGACTGGCGAGCCACCAAAACCGCCAAAGCGGCGTTCGGTGGCGACGTTTCTTCAGACAACTCAAAAGGAGGGGTTTGAAGTCCCATTTCGGAAATTAGATACCGTCGGAAAACTTTCCATTTCTCACAAATTAACTGTCGACGGCGAATACAAGTTTCGATTTCGCGGCTGGGGTCGCCAGCTTGGTGACGAACCAGTCAAGGTTGCATTTCAGATCGATGACAACGAAATCGAAACGGTCGAAGTCAAAGCGACAGGACAGGATCGCGACAAGAAGGTCTACGAAGCAAACCCTGTTCAAATTGGCTCGGGAGAACACCGAATTTCCGTGACGTTCCTCAACGAGTTCACCGATCCCGCCGTTGAAAAGCCAGAGGAAGCTAAGCGGGCCTTGTTCGTTGAGTGGTTTGAGCTGGAAGGGCCCAGTGACATGGTCCCCGTCTCTCATAAACGCCTGTTAGCATGCCAAGCCGATAAGCCGAAGCCGGATCAGGCACGCGAAATATTCAATCGCTTTGTCTTTCGAGCGTATCGCAGACCAGCGACCTCTGCGGAAGTAGAGCGCCTGGTTGTGCTCGTCACACTCGCACTTGACGAAGGCCTGACCTGGGAAGCCGCGATGCAGCGGGCGATGCAGGCTGTATTGGTCTCGCCCAAATTCTTGTTCCGGCTTGAGCTTGACGATCGACCGGAAAGTCCTGAATCGAGAGCCTTGGACGAATTCCAACTCGCTTCGCGGATGTCTTATTTCTTATGGAGTTCAATGCCGGACGAAGAGCTGTTAAACTTGGCAACCAAAGGTGAATTGACAGCGAATATTGGCGCTCAGGTTCGCCGAATGCTAGCCGATCCAAAATCCAATTCGCTGGTTGATAACTTCGCGATGCAGTGGCTACAGCTTCGACGATTGAAATCCATCACGCCCGATCCCAAAGTTTTTCCTTCGTTCAATGAAGGGCTGCGATCCGCCATGCTGAAGGAAACAGAGCTATTCGTCCAGGCAATTATTCGAGAAGACCGCAGCATCAACGATCTGGTCGACGCGGACTTTACGTTCGTTAACCGACCACTAGCACAGCATTACGGACTGGAATCTGCCATGTCCAAACCACCAGAAGGTGAGCGACGGGGGCGACGGCGCGGTGATCAGGGCCGCGAATTCGAACGAATAACCCTTCCCGATAAACTACGCGGCGGACTGCTGACTCAAGCGAGTATTCTTACCGTTACGTCGAATCCGACTCGGACATCACCAGTCAAACGAGGCCGGTGGATACTGGAGCAGATCCTCGGTTCGCCACCACCTCCACCTCCGCCGAACGTCCCTGAACTTGCAGAAGGAGACAATTCCCAGCTGACCGGTTCGCTCAGGCAGCGAATGGAGCAACATCGAGCTAATCCGGCTTGTGCGAATTGTCATGCCAAAATGGACCCGCTGGGATTCGCTTTTGAAAACTACAATGCAATCGGCGGATTCCGCCAAAAAGATGGTGAGTTTCCGATCGAAACAGGGGGTGTTTTACCTGGAGGCAAGTCATTTCAAGGCCCGGTGGAATTGAAGTCGATCCTGAAAGAACAACATGCAAAAGTCGGTCGTAACCTGACCGAAAAACTGATGACCTATGGCTTAGGCCGGGGTTTGGAGCATTACGATCGACGTTCAATCAAGAAAATTCAGGAAGAGTTAGCGAAAAACGACTACAAATTCTCGACACTTGCTATCGAAATTGTGAAAAGCGACCCGTTCCGAATGCGACGTGGAAGTGATTAATACTCGACAGAACACCATGTGGCCGGATAGTTTATAGACAATGGTTGACCGAACGACCGAATCGTCCGCGTCGACCTCAAAAACATGTGAGGAACACCCGATGAACCGAGATCCCATTTCCCGACGTCTGGTCCTGAAGGGCCTCAGCACTGCAATCGCCTTGCCATGGCTTGAAGCCATGGGACCTGTGGCGTCCTGGGCTGAAGAGGCCGCGACAACGAAGACCGCGCCCAATCGGATGGCTTTCCTCTATGTCCCAAACGGCAAGAACATGGCCGATTGGACTCCGGCGACGGAAGGCTCGGCGTTTGAGCTGACGCCAATTCTCGAGCCGTTGGCTCCTGTTCGAGACGATATTACGATTCTGACCGGTCTCACAGCAGATGGTGCCCGGCCTCATGGCGATGGAGGCGGAGATCACGCTCGTGCTTTGGCTTCGTTTTTGACAGGTGCTCATCCCGTTAAAACCGACGGAACGGACATTCGCAACGGAGTGTCAGTCGATCAGGTGGCGGCATCCCGGATCGGCGATCAAACACGATTGGCGTCATTAGAGATCGGCTGTGAAGCGGGTGCGATGGCCGGCAATTGCGACTCGGGGTACAGCTGCGTTTACTCCTCAACCATGGCATGGCGATCAGCGACTCAGCCACTTCCCAAGGAAGTCAACCCGAAACAGGTTTTCGAACGATTGTTCGGATCAGGTGGGGGATCAGATCGAGCCAAACGTGACAAACTTCGCCAAAGTGTGCTCGATTTCGTGCGTCAGGACGCCAGCGATCTGACTGGTAAGCTCGGTAAAAATGATCAACGGAAACTCGACGAATACTTCAGTTCAATCCGAGATATCGAACAGCGAATCGGCCGTGCGGCGAATCTACCTGAATCAAAAGCACCTGATTACCCGGTTCCTGCGGGAGTCCCTGGCGATTTGCAGGAACACATTCGACTCATGTGCGACCTGATGGTCCTGGCCTTCCAGACGGATTCAACACGTGTTTGCTCTTTCGTCATTACCAACGAAGGAAGCAACAGGGCCTATCCGTTCATCGGAGTCTCAGAAGGACATCATGAACTGTCTCACCATGGCAATGACCCGAAGAAGAAAGAGAAGATTCGCGACATCAATAAATTCCATGTCACTCAACTGTCGTACTTGCTACAGAAGTTAAAGGCGATTCCCGAAGGTGAGGGAACACTGCTCGATCATTGTATGATTGCCTATGGAAGTGCGAACTCGGACGGAAACGCCCACAACCATGACAATCTTCCAGTTCTACTCGCAGGTAAAGGTGGCGGGACGATTCGATCGGGACGACATATCCAATACCCCAAGGAAACTCCGATCAGTAACCTGTGGCTTTCAATGCTGGAACGAATGGACGTCAAAGTTCCATTCCTGGGAGACAGCACGGGTGCATTGAGCGGCCTGATGGGCTGATATCAAAAGAGAGCTGCGATAATGTGTGCCACAGGCGGCTGCTTTTAGACGCCAGTGGCTTCTTCGTCTCTTTTACGGTTAGAAAAAGCACTGGCGAGCGAAGACGCACGCTAGTGGCACACCGAGTTTCGACCGTCAGATCAATGTGCCGAGCCAAACCACCACGCCGCAATAATCGAACCGGCGTACAGAGATAGCAAAAGCATTCCTCGGCCACGCCCGAGGACCGCACCCTTGATCGGGACAAGAGCGAGAACGGTCAGAATACCGAAAATCACACTCGGCAGCACAGCTGCGACAGCCTGCGGAAACGGGTGAATTGCTCCTGCCAGCCCAATAATGAACAGGCAATTGAACACGTTGCTGCCGAGTACCGTTCCGATGCCGACTTCGTCGTGACCTCGGAGCTTGGAAACCACAGCTGTTGCCAACTCTGGGGATGATGTCCCAAAAGCCACGATGGTCACCCCGATCAGGAATGGGCTGACGCCGAGCATTTCACCTAAAGCAGTGCCCCCTGCCACAATCAGCTTGCCCGACATCACAAGCGTTAAGAGCCCGACGATACCGAAAACGAGGGCGATCAAAGCCTGCTTTCCCGTTGCAGTCGATTCAATTCCGTCGCGAGACTGAAGTGCGTCTCGCAAAACCCAAATTAACCATACACAAAAAACGCCCAGACAAACGATCGCATCTGTCCGAGAAAATTCTCCGTCGGCAAGTAGAACACAGAGAATCATCGGGGCCGCCAGGGCCGTCACAAATTCCCTTTTGTAGTACGCCCAGATAAACGAGATCGGCCCCATGGCGATCAACACACCCAGGACCAGTCCAATATTCACAACGTTGCTGCCCAAAGCGTCTCCAAGAGCGATCTGAGGTTCGCCAGCCATGGCGGAGTTGATCGCCACCGAGATTTCCGGACTCGATGTCGCGAATGCCGCTAACGTCGCGGCTGTAACCGCTTTGGGAATGCGTAGCCAGCCGGATACGCCGAGTACGCCGCGCAGAAACAGTTCACCACCCACGACAGCGCAAATCACACCGCCGAGAAATTCCAGTATCGGATACATTCAGCCTCCTGCAATTTCCGTCGGATTTTCGTATAAACTCATACCGTTAACAACGATTCGATTCTTGAACCGCCAGACGGTCAAGGGAACTGAAAATGACCGACCCAGCAATCCGTTCCGCATCCTGCTGTCCCGGGCGCCTTACTCCATTCGTCACGCGTCGCGAAATGCTGGCGTCTTCCGCGAATGGATTTGGCCTGCTAGCACTGTCGGGGCTATTTGCCAATTCCAGTTCTGCCGATTCGGCTCGAAGCGAAACTCTGCTGCCGCAGTCCCATTTCCGCCCGAAGGTCAAAAATGTGATCTTCTGTTTCATGGACGGAGGAGTATCCCACGTCGATTCGTTTGACCCGAAACCGAAACTGGCCGACTTGGACGGCAAGCCTTGTACGGAGTCTAAGAACCCCACTGCCAACGTCAATCGACAATGGCTAAAAAGCCCGTGGGAATTCAAACAACATGGCCAATGCGGCATGCCGATCAGCAGCCTCTTTCCACACATCGCTCGCTCTGCCGACGATATTGCCGTGATTCGATCGATGAAGGCAGATCTGCCGATCCATTCCACCGGCGTCCTATTCCTGCACACTGGTTCCAATAATGCCGGTCGACCCAGTCTCGGTTCGTGGGTCAATTATGGTCTTGGTTGTGAAAGCCAGAACCTGCCCGGCTTTGTCGTGCTAAGTTTCGGAGTTGTCCCGTGCGGTGGTCTGGAAACGTTTTCAAACGGCTTCCTTCCCGCCAGTCATCAGGCAACGCTTCTTCAAGCCGATGGGTTGCCGATCGACAATATTCAGCCAGCCGACAAAGATCCCCGCATCCAATTAGCCAAGCTGGAACTTCTGAAAGAACAGAATAAAGCCTTTTCCAGGGGACTTGGCGGCGATGACGCCGTGGAATCCGCGATCAAGAATCATGAGATGGCGTTCCGCATGCAGTCGCTGGTTCCTGATGTTCTTGATTTGTCTCGCGAGACTGAAGCAACCCAATCGATGTACGCCATCGATTCGAAAGTCCCCTCACAAAGGCTTTACGGAATCCAATGTCTTCGAGCGAGACGCTTGATTGAATCGGGCGTTCGCTTTGTCGAGATTACCTGCCCTCCAGGTGCATCAAACGGAACCTGGGATCAGCACGGCGACCTGAAGAACGGTCATCAGAAGAACGCGCTTGATACCGATCAGGCGATCGCAGGGTTAATTACCGACCTCAAACAACGCGGGTTATTCGAAGAAACTCTAATCGTATGGGCTGGCGAGTTTGGTCGTACGCCACATTCGGCAGGACGAGACGGACGCGATCATCATCCCGAAGGTTTTTCGGTGTTTCTGGCGGGCGGGGGCGTCAAAGGAGGCTCGATTTACGGAGCCACCGATGAACTGGGAATGTACTCCGTGGAAAACATCTGCACGATCCACGACCTGCACGCGACCATGCTGCACCTGCTGGGTCTCAATCACGAGCAACTCACATTCCGCTTCAGCGGCCGCGATTTCCGCCTGACCGACGTGCACGGCCATGTCGTGCATGACATCTTGAGTTAGACGGGTTTTACTTAAAAGGCTCAAGCTAGATTTCAATGCTTCTAATCCGTTGGAGCTTGACGTCTCGCTGGCTAACATGAAATCGTCGCTGACGACGATCAAAGTGAATCTCGCAATAGAGACTTTCGTTGAAAACGTCACCCTTGCAAAAATTCCATACGACTCGGATGACCCGTTAGAGATTATTCAGCAAAACAAGCGGGTTGTTAAAAAGTTTCTCGAAGAGATCGTTTCCGAAACGAAGATTGATACAAAATACCGGATGCCAGTTGTCCCATCCGATGAGTCCCTGACTCAATTGAAGAAAGTATTACGTTTCAATTCCACGATGGTCAACGAGCAGCTGAGCTCGCAACGAAATCTTGCGAACTGATTGAGTGACGTCGGGGTTCGTTTATCGAATTTGGTCTAAGGCGAAACATGGCCGGCATCTTCGCCTGCCGCAAGTTGCAGTGATTACCACTGAGCCGCTTCCATCAAGAATCGCATCTATCGCACTTTGAACTGGCGATATCGATTGCGTTTACCATTTCGCACTCCACGAACTGCGACAGACGGTTGAGGATCTGCGGCTCGATGACGCACTGGAAATCCTCAACATCATGGTCAACGGAAAACGTTTAAAGGACGCCTCTGACCTTCCACTCGACCTGGCAGTTTAGCTTCGACACAAATGCAGTCTCGAAAAAAACAGGCTACTGTAGCGAGGTTAGCCGAACCACGAATGCGCGGTAAACCCACGGATTTATTTCGCGATCATTTCCAATGTCCCCGTACTGCTGCCGAACTCGTCGGTTTCGATACCGAGGTGCTGGAGCATCGTGACAAACAAGTTACACAAGGGCTTATTGTGATCCCGGTTCAAGGCAAGGTGCTGACCATGTCGCCAGCCACCACCACCGAGCAGGATTGGAAGGTTCGTGTTGTCATGCGTGTTGGCGTCACCCATGTTGCTTCCAAACAAGATCATCGTGCGGTCTAGCAGCCGGTCTTCCCCTTCACTCGTTACGGAGAGTTGCTGAAATAATTTGCGGAGCAGCACCATCTGCTGGTGGTCCGCGTCTTGCAGCTGTAGCAACTTGGGTTCCGATTGACCGTGATGGCTGAGATTGTGATAGTCTTCCGTCGTGTTCTGATCGGTATGGAGCTTAAACACCGGGGTCGCGAACGCATCGACCATCAGTGTCACGATGCGAGTCGAATCCGACTCCAACGCCAGCCGGGCCATCGACAGCATCAGGTCGAACTTTTCAAAGAACAGTTTCTCGTCCCGAATGTCGTCCGGCGGTGGTTGATCCGTCGTTGGTTTGGGACGAATTTCCCACTGACGAGCTGTCTGGATGCGCTCTTCGACCTCGCGAACCGATGTCAGGTATTGATCCAGCCGCGACTGATCATCGCGACCCAGATTGCGTCGGAACTGTCGGGTGTCATCAAGCAATGTGTCGAGAATGCTGCTGCGTTCTTTGAGTCGAAGCTGCTGCTTCCGAACGGATTCCGCATCGCCCTGAACGAACATTTTGCGGAATAATGCCGGAGCACTGTCTTCCGCCGGCAGTAACACTCCGTCGCGCGTCCAGGAAAGACTGCGGTTGGCCTTGTCGATATTCACACCAAGGTTGAGCGTGGAAAACCGCGTGACCGGTCCCAGGCGCTCGGCGGCGAATTGGTCCAGCGAGATTGAATTTCGGAAGCCACTTTTTGTCGGTCCACGTGCCCCTGTGAGAAAACAGTTCTCAGTACTGTGTCCACCATCAACATCGGGATGCAACAGGCCGCTGATGACGGTGAAATCGTTGCGCGATTCGGCCAGATCCTTCAGATAGGGGGACAGTTCGTAGTCCCGCCCGATCGACTTGGGGAAAAATTGTTTGGGCAACACGCCCAGGTTGTTCGAGATCAACAGCATTCGGCGCGGAGTCTGCGATGCTGTTTCCTTCCCTGAGATTGATCGCACGCCTTCCAGCAGCGGCAACGCCAGAGTGACCCCTGCGGCACGAAGAAATCGCCGCCGATTGAATTGTCGAGGCATCATCGGCAACCCTCCTTTCCGAGAAAAATTCGACTTTGCACAATCGCATGAACGAGATCGCGGACACGAAAGTGATTCTTTTCACAAGCATCAAGCATCGTTTCGATCTCATCCCGATCCGCGAAACGGACCGGGGTACCGGTTGTATAGAGCGTCAACAAATGAAAACAATTCCGAGCCAACTGCCGCTGATCGCTGGAAAGAATCGCCTTGAGTTCACGGATGTTGGCGAATCGACGACCGTCGCGAAGTTGACCGCTGGGGTCGACCGGTTCGGCGAGCGTATAGGCAAAGTCGTGACCTGCCCGGTCGATACCCGTGACCGCTTCTCCTTGTTCAATTCCTCGGTAACGGGACCGCCATCCACCGAGAATATCAAAATTCTCCAACGCCAGTCCTACGGGATCAAACCGCGCATGACAGGACGAACAGGAATCTGACTTCGTGTGCAGAGCCAGTAACTCGCGTATCGTCTTTGCTCCGCGAATGTCCGGTTCGACAGCGGGGACACTATTCGGAGGCGGCGGCGGCGGTTGCCCGATCAGCCGCTCCATGATCCAGGCACCGCGAATAACCGGCGATGTTGATGTGCCATTGGCTGTCACCTTGAGAAGTGCTGCCTGCGTCAGCAATCCACCGTAAGGGCTGCCTTCAAGCAGCGTGACCTTTCTCATGTGCGAACCAGATAACGATTCCAAACCGTAGTGCTGTGCCAGTCGGTCGTTCGCGTAGACAAAATCGGAATCGATCAGCACACCGACTGGCAGATTGTCCCGAATCATCGCGGTAAAGAACGTACGCGTTTCTCGCTCCATTGATTCAATCAGGTAATCGTCGAAGCGATACTCAGGGTACAGACGGATGTCCGGTTCATCGCGTCGGATCTGCCTCAGGTTGAGCCAGTAGTTGGTAAAGTTTTCGACGTATCGGTTGAACCCAGGACTCTCGATCAACCGATCGGTCTCGCGTCTTAGCGTTTCCGCATCGCGAAGTGCTCCGACGCGGGCCAGCTTCATCAGCGTCGCATCGGGTCGAGAATTCGTAAGAAAATGCGATAGCCGGGAGGCGATGGCGTAATGATCCATCTCACCTGCGGACGGATCTGACGGGTCACGTAGGTACAGAAAGTGAACCGAACACAGAAACGCCTTGCATCCGGCAAGCAGCGCTTCAGGAAATGGACGTCCTTGTTCAAGCTGATCAAGGACGAGCCGTTCGTAGGTCTGGACCACCTCATCCGGGATCGGGTCTCGTGCGGCGAGAGTGATAAAACGTCGAATAAGCCGTCGAGCGTCTTCGACCGGAACCTTTGAAACGACATCGGCCCCGATATCATCAAACAATACCTGGTGCGATCGCGGAGGCCACGTCTCAGGTGGTATTGGTCCTTCGACTTCAAGCCACTGAAATGCAACTCCCGGCTGACCTTCCCTGGGAAACGGCGGGTATCGATACGTCGGCGGACCGCCATTCACATTACGAGCCAACGGGACGGGCAAGCCTAACAGACTGTATTCAAACGTTTCCGTGGGGAGCACCCGAATTATTGTTTCGTAAACGCCAACTTCGGGTTGGATGTCGAGAATGCCACCTGTTGCCCGGACATCTCCCGAGACGTCCGGGCCGGACGGTTTCCGAGCGCGAAACGTCATCGGAACCGGCTGCGTGGCGGGCTTAAGCTGATAACCTGGCGTCTGCAGTACCGCCCGGGCCGAGAAGCGAACCCGATATTCACCCGGCAGTCCGGCAACAAACCCTCGCGGATACCCATAGTAAGGCCAGTGCGCGGAACGGAACAATGCAAGTTCAAGCGATGAACCCTCATTGATCGCATTGAGGTCCTTCGTATCGACCGCCTTGTTATCCTTTGCAAAGAACATGGCCTCGCGTTCGCCGAACGTGCTGGTTTCTGAGAATAATTGTGTGCCGACCGCGCGATACTTCGCGGCGAGTGTCGGTTGTGGACCGCTGGCCATCGCCTGCCGCAGTGCCGCATCTGAGGCGTCAAGAAACGCAGCTAACTGAACACGTGACATATCGAGAGCTGCCGTCGACTTGTTGAAGCGACGGGACTCACGATCTTCCGGCAGCATATCGCGAATGTCGAGCAGCGGCAAATGCAACACATCGCGCAGGTTCTGCTCAAACTCCTCACGTGTCAGCCTACGAAGAGGTCCGCGACCGTTCGCGGAAATATCCGCACGATCAGCGTTTGCAATCGCGTCGCCAAGCGTTTTGATCAAACTTGTGCGGTTGTCCTTGGGCAATCCTTTTGCGTCGGGTGGCATTTCACCCGCTTCGACTCGATCATGCATCAGAATCCAGCGGTCACGAACGGCTCGAACATCGAGTGTGAACGCTAGCGAAGTGAGATCGAGCCTTCCTTCCGCAGCCGCTCCGCGATGACATTCGACGCAGTTTTTCGTGACGAAGGTGTTGATGAGTTCCGGCGGCTCTACGGCGGATAAACTTGGAACAAACATCAACAATACCAGGCTCCTTGCAAAGGTTAACCTCACAATGTCGTACCCTGCTTGCCACCTTGCAATCGTGACGAGCAGCGGGAGTGTTTTGCGACTCTGAAGCGTCATAGGAATGTTTTGCGGCAAAATAGACAGCGGGTTATCAGCCTGGAAACGCTAGATTCTTCAGAGAGAGAATAGCGGAAAAAACTCAAACGTGCGTCTTACGAAAAAAAAGACTGCCCCGCCTGTCCTTTCAATTTCCATATGCTGCAAAATGATGTGACCGTTTGAATTTGACGGTGACACTTTCACTGGCTATGATCGATCAAAACAAAGACACGCAGGCGATTCAAATTGCGGCATTAATTCATTAGAAAAGACTGTGCAGGTCAATGAATACATCAGAGATTGGACAAGCCAGCCAGCGAGATGTACTTTTCGAACACTTTCATCTCGGCGGACTGTTGATTAAGAACAGGCTTCTCAATTCGAGCATTTCGGGGCGGATTCCCCGCAATGCAATTTTGCGGGCAATCAACGATCTCGGTTTTAAAAACTTTACCCACCGGCCACTCACCCTCTGGCACAGAAGGCTGCATGGCAGTTGTTCGCGTATTTTGGAATGGGAGTGAACGCAACTTCGGACGATTCCAACGACCCTACAAACATCGTCGCTGACAACGCAATGACAGTTGGCGTCTAAAACGGTGCTGAAATTTGACAAATATGGAAGCCAATTCAATTCACCCTAACCCAAGAAGGAATTCACTCATGTTAGGTTCACGTGTTTCGTGCAGTTTGTTGTTTGCAGCGCTTCTGATTTTATCACCCTTCTGCCAGGGAAAAACATTCGCTTGGGGTGACAATGGTCATATTGCGGTTGCAAAAGTTGCGGATTTGTATCTCACCGACGCGGCACGGACCAAAGCTGGTCAAATTCTTGGAGCCGACATCTATGCGCGAAAGGTCTGCATGTTTGCCGACGCCTTTAAGCACAGGCCGGAAGGAAGTTTCACGCGATCATGGCATTTTGTTGACGTTCCTGACAGCGCCAATGATTTCGACCCGGTTCGGGATTGTCAGCAGGGAAACTGCGTCGTGGCCGCTATCGTCGAACAAAAACAAGTATTCAAGGATGCAGGCTCTACCTTTGAGCAACGCGTGATGGCACTAAAATTCTTGATTCATTTTGTTGGCGATATCCATCAACCACTTCATTGTTCTGAGCGAAACGGGGATCACGGCGGTAACGAAGTCCAGGTTCGGTTCCTCGGTCGAAACGGCCATCTCAACCTGCATTCGGTTTGGGACGACAACATCCTCGGTGAGAATATGCAGGCTGAAGACCCGGAAGATTACGCCGTCGAAATCAAGGCGAAGATCACAAGCCAGCAAAAGACCGCTTGGGAGCAGGAGAAAGATCCTGTCAAGTGGGTACTTGAGGGACACAGACTGGCACATGATGTCGCTTACAAGGACGTGGCCACCACGAATGAGTCGCATAATCTAGATGCGAATTACGTCAACCGCGCGAAGCCTGTGGTTGAAATGCAGATCCAAAAGGCTGGCGTCCGTCTAGCGAAGTTGCTGAATGAACTCCTTCCTTGATCAAGAAAAAGCGAGTTTGGGAATAAAGTTTCTTAATGACTTCGGGGCGAACTGCGACAACAATCAAGCAGTCAATTGCACTCAAGTCCAAAAGTGGTTTTGCGCTTCTCATCAGTTAATGCGGTAATCAGCGTTAATAAAAGGAAATTTCCAGTGGCGATTAACGAATTGATGTCGGTCGACGTGAGTGATCGAGGCGAGGAATGGCTCAAAAAGAGTCTTCGAGATGCGATACAGCTTGAGTTTTCCACGATTCCACCGTATCTGTGTGCGATGTGGTCGATCAAATCGCCGTCTGACCACCCATTCATCGAAATTTTGAGAAGTGTTGCGGTCGAAGAAATGCTGCACTTTGGGATTGCATGCAATTTGCTGGCAGGGCTCGGCGAATGGCCTAACTTCTTGACGCCAGGTTTTATTCCCAACTACCCCTGTGAACTCCCCGGAAAAGTTCATCCCGGCCTGATCGTCGGTCTGACCGCGTTTTCACAGAAATTAGTCACCGAAACTTTTATGGAAATCGAAAAGCCTGAACATCCATTGGAAATTGGGCTCGAAGAGGAAATTTCGTTCCCGACCATCGGTATGTTCTACGACGCGATTAAATGTGCATTTCAGGCTCTCGAGAGCAAGACTCCCGGTGGATTGAAACTGAATGACCAATGGCAAATCGATGAGGATGGCGTCGGATTGCAGAAATACGTCACTCTTGATGAAGTCAAATCGGCCATCGATCAGATTAAACATCAGGGCGAAGGGACAGAGCAGTCGCCCTTTGAGGAATCCACGAGCGACGAGCTGGCACATTTTTACCGTTTCCAGCAGATTCGAGACTTGAAGCAAATCGTTAAGGGGGCTGATGGTAAAGCCAAATTCGGTGGCCCACTCACTCTTCCCACGGACGTTTATCCGATGAGTTTAGTCCCTCACGGCGGACATCCGCCGGATATTTCGAAACCGTTCGACACCGAATTCACCAATATGATGACATTGCTTCAAGTGGCGTGGTCGAACATAGAATCGGATGCTCGGAACAATGCGATGAATGATGCCATCACAACCATGTTCAAATTGAAACAACTGGCAGTTCAATTAATGAGTCTGCCGATTTCTGGTGGCACCGGGAATTACGGACCGAGCTTTCGAATCCTTCCTGCAACCACTTAATGATAGACAACTTCAAAATTGTTGACATTTTGATATCCGCGTGATCTCACCCCACGAATTTCGAGGTTCTAATGGCAATTCCTGATGCCCAATATTCATTCGATATGAACGCCGCTCAACAGGCAGCAAATCGATGGGGGGAACGAAGCAAGCAACATTCCAAGTTCGAAGAAGCTGTTCGGAAGAAACAATACTCGAAACTCGACACCGCCGAGCGACGCGCAGCTCGGGCCAATCGACTTTTACGCAGTATCGACAACACGGCACCGCAATTGACGACGGCAATGATCGGCCCGTACGAGTCATGTATCGAGCGCGCAACCGGCACTCCCGAGGTGACTGCGGAATCGATTAGCGATGCGTTCCTGGAACGGATCATCGGCCAGACTCGCGATTTTCAATACGTTTCGTTTCTCGAGCAGGCACTTTACGTTGCGAAATCTGTCGCCCGCGTTGTTACCAAACTCGGAGGTGGGCGCATCGGCTACGGAACCGGCTTCATGGTTTCGCCCAGTCTCCTGATTACGAACCACCATGTTCTTCCTTCATCGGATCTCGCGAGCCAGTCGACAGTTGAATTCAATTTTCAAAGGGATCGGCTAGGCAAGGATTTGCCAGTGCTGACACTGAATCTTGAACCCGAAAGTTTCTTTCTGAACGACCAATCGCTCGACTTTGCACTTGTTGCCGTCGCTCCAAGTCAGGAACTTCGCGCCTACGGATGGTGTCCACTGATTAAAGAACCAGGCAAGATTGTGGCTGGTGAGTCGATTAACATCGTTCAACATCCCAAGGGGGAAACAAAACAAGTCGTGATCCGCGAGAATCGTTTAATCGACGGCTTGGACGGAGAAGACCTGTTCTATCATTACGAAGCGGATACAGAACCAGGCTCATCCGGCTCGCCCGTATTTAATGACCAATGGGAAGTCGTGGCCTTGCACCATAGCGGCATACCCAAAAAGAACAATAATGGAGACTTGATCGGCACCGATGGCAAAGTCTGGCGGAAAGGGGACGATCCCAGTCGGCTTGAATGGGTCGCAAACGAAGGTGTGCGGATTTCGAAGCTTGTTGAGTTCATCAGTAAGGCATCAGTTCCCACTGCAGCAATGCCGTTAATGAAGGAATTACTGGACGCGAAACGTCCAGAAGTCGACGAAGGCATCACGGTGCGGGAGCCCAAACCTGTAAGTCCCAATCCGCCTGTGATCCGAGACGACGTGGATTACCCATACGTAGCCGATAATCACGGCCGAATCACAATGACAATTCCGCTTCAGATTACGGTCAGTCTTGGCAATCTCGCGGTGCCACAAACGGCGAATTTTCGGACACAATCACCGTTGATTCGTACCGATGAGGCGGCCACGTCCGTCGTCAAGCCAGACCCTGACGACCCGACCTATGCTCATCGACCGGGATACGTCGTGGATTTTCTGGGATTCACAGTTCCATTTCCGTCTCTCACGAACGCGACTCGCTTGAAAGCGTATCAATTCAAGGACGCAAACGGTGTCAAAACGTTCGAGTTGAAATACCATCATTACAGCGTCCTTTTTAACAAAGATCGGCAACTGGCGTTTGTCGCCGGGGTCAATTTTGACCCCATTGCACCCGTGCAGTTGTCCCGAGAATCCAAGGACAAATGGTATTACGATCCACGTGTGACTCCAAAAGAACTTCAAGCGGGTGAAGATCTTTACGCTGACAATCCATTGGATCGAGGACACCTGGTCCGTCGCGCCGATTCGGCATGGGGAGAAACAGAAGAGGAAGCGCAACTCGGCAACGACGACACGTTTCACTTTACGAACTGCTCGCCACAGCACGAAATCACCAACCAGGGGAAGACTCAAAGCGCGCCGGCGGGTCTGAAGCTTTGGGGTCAACTTGAGAAGCACGTGGCGACTCAGGGGAAAAAGAACCAACGAAAGCTGTCGATTTTCAACGGACCCGTTTTCCGAAATTCCGATCGCGTTTATCGAGGCGTCAAGTTGCCCAAAGAGTTCTGGAAAATCATCGCCTTCGCCAACGATTCTGGAAAACCGTCGGTGGCAGCGTTCGTTTTGTCCCAGGCAGAACTGATCGCAGATTTAAAAGAAGAATTTGAAGTCGGTGAATATAAAACGGTCCAAGTTCGTATAAAGGATTTGGAATCGCGGACCGGGCTTGATTTTGGTCCATTCGACGGTTGGGACGTCATGGAAAAGCCAGAGGCGACTGAAAGTTTCACCGGCGACACCGCCATGATCGTCGTCAATTCACTGGACGACATCGTTTTATAATCGGTCCTGTCATTCTCCGTCGTTACGGTTTCGAGGAAGTTCGGGTGCGTTACGTTCTGGCAGGAACGACTGTAAAAGTCTTTTCGTTGCCTGCTGCGTGGAATCGTTTGCGAGGTTTTTCCACTCGTAAGGGTCGTTCTCGTGGTCATAGAGCTCCTCGCCGCAATCCGCATAGCGAATATATCGCCAACGCTCGGTCCGAATTGCGTGGTTATTCCGATGCCACGTCGTGATTGCGGGATGATCCCAGAAGGCCTGAGGGTTCCGTAAAAGTGATTTGATACTTTTCCCTTCAACATGAGCCGGAATCGGTATTCCTGCCAGATCGCAAAGCGTGGGATAAACACTCGTCAAATCGACCGTGCGTTCACAGGTTGAATCGGGAGTTGTGACTCCAGGAACAACCCAGATGAATGGGGTTCGCGTCGATTCTTCCCAAAGGGCAAATTTTCGCCAATGTTCTTTCTCGCCGAGATGCCAGCCATGATCACCCCAGAGCACGATCATCGTGTTCGATGCGTAGGAGGACCGATCAAGCCCATCAAGAAGTCGACCGACCTGAGCGTCGCAATAAGCGATCGCGGCCAGATAGCCCTGAATGGCCTCTTTCCAACGCCCCGATTTGAGAATCTTGCGGTGATCACCTTGCGGCTTGGCCATCGCAATACCAGCCGCCGGCACATCGCTTAGGTCGTCTTCTGTTGTTGGCGGAAGTTCAATCGATTCGAGCGGAAACAAGTCGTAGAATTTCTTAGGAACATCCCAAGCCATATGCGGCTTGTGAAGTCCTAACGCCAGGAAAAACGGCTTGTCGTGTCTGGCTTCGAGTTGAGCAATTCCATGGTCAACGTTGATCTCGTCAGCCAGTCGCGCGTCGTCAACAAGCGGTTTAAAGGCGATCCCACCAACTCCGTCGTCTTTGGCCGACGGATGCGCCAGCAACTTTTTCTGCCTGGTACGTCGGTCTTCGAAGTAACTCGTCCATTCGCCATCGCGATGGACGCTCGCGTGATAGATTTTCCCTGCACCGAAGACCTCATAGCCTGTGTTCAGGAATTGCGTCGTCAGAGTGGCTTTGACAGGAATCACAGGTTTCCAGTCTTGCCCATTGTCATAGACTCCTGTTGTTCCCGGCCGCATACCGGACATCAGGGCTGCCCGCGAAGGATTGCACACTGGGGCAGCGCAGTACGCATGCTTAAACGCGACGCCACGCTTAGCAAGTCGATCAATATTCGGGGTTTTCGCCTGCGGATTACGACCGAGATGACCAACCCAGTGATTCAGGTCATCAATGGCGATGAACAAAACATTCATCGGCTGCGGAGGATTGTCCTCGGCCGAAGTCAACGAATTGGCTGACAAAAGTACCAGGTAGGATGCTAAACACAAAAACAATCGACTGGCCGAAAACCTGGTCCTGATACTGGTCAACAAATCCATTTCAATTTCCTCGTGAAAATAATAGCGACGTCCGCCAGTGGGCGATATTTAAAGCGAAAACCGTTGCTGATTCATTTGGGGAGAATTACCTACACTTTCATGCCTATCTCATCTCCAATTCCTCGATGTCCTTAACATTTGTGCTGGAAGCGTGTGAAAGATCGTTGTTTGATACGGTTCGTGTCAGATTGACATGCCATCGGAGGAGGCCCTGTGCTTTGGCAGCGGGCAGAGATAGTCAACGAATAAAAACGGTCCGTTTTCGCGGCAAAATCCACTTGCAAGACGCCATTGTGATAATATCATCACGTCCGCGATAGTTGAAAAGCAACGCGATATCGCGGATATCCTGGAATATTGGTGTCGTCAGCAAACAATCACGGATATCGATTAGTTCGGCCATGCATGGCTCGCTGTTCTGCATTGATCCACCCAGGGAAAACCATGAAACTCGCACCGTTGATTTGTGTTCGGGATGTCGTATCGAGTAGCCGCTGGTACCAAGAGCTGCTTGGGCTTACAAGCGGACATGGTGGCCATGAGTACGAGCGACTCAATGACGGTGATCGACTTGTCCTGCAACTTCACCGGTGGGAAATTGAGCATCACCATGGTCCGCTTGGTGACCCATCGCTCAAGCCGTATGGGAACGGAGTAATCCTTTGGTTTGAGCTCGAAGATTTTCGTGCCGCAGTCGCGCGAGCAGAGGTTATGAACGTACAAGTTCTCAGGCCAAGTCAGCTCAGCGAAAACGGAAACTGGGAGTATTGGCTCAGAGATACCGAAGGCTACACGGTGGTTCTGACGAGTCCGCTCACTAATGCTTTCGCCAGTGTCACGTAGAGTTGATATGGAGTTTGTAGCGATTCTCTGCCGATTTTCTGCTGCAGTTTGGCGTTGATGCAACAGAAAAATTGTGTCCACTTCGCCCATTGGTCATATTCAGACGCATCGTCACTTCGACACCGACTCCACGGCGAGTTCGATCACTCCAGCGAATTTGTTTGAAATGATGGTGTAGCCGCGGTCGGGGGAATCGGCTTCGGAGAATGTGACTTCATAAGACATTGCTTCGATATCGGCGACTGGCAGCCCTGTTTTGATTGTCCCCTCGGGTTTCACTTCCCACGAGTCCATCGGTTTCTGGCCAGCGATCGAAGTACCGGGGAAACCCAGGTTAAGCATGTAATTCTTAATCGGTTTCCCCGAAGTGAACTTGTACTCCACCTCGAAGGAAACGATGTTTTCAGTGTTCCGCTGGGCCTTTACGCTCGTGATTTCTACGACACCCGGTGTGGGGTCGGTTACCGTTGCAGTAATCGCGTGTGTTTGAGTCGCAGTCTTGGGTTTGGCGATTTCGGCGTTGCATCCCGCCAGAAACCCTATCATCATGCAATACCAAACTGAGATTATAAATGGCGTTAGCAGCACAATTATCAAGTGTGAGGGACGAGCCATGAAATAAGTTCTCTTCTATTGGAAACCGAGCTTGATTCGCTATTTCTTCTTTCGTGGCGGAATCAGTTTTGCCGGGACATCGACTTCCACTTCGCCCCCCTCATCGGGAATCGAAACCTTCAGGGGCGAACCAGCACCCGAATAGGGCTCGGGGATGGCTTCGTAAGAGAAAGGATTATCGGCCTGTGTGGCTTCGGGGTCCAGCGGCGTCCCGTCCTCGTCGGCGAACAGGCTGACGCGGACGGTGTATTCGCCCGGCGGAATCCCTTCGTGGCCGCGGCGGGAACTTATCACCTGGAACTTGCCATCAGCATCGGCCACGCCGATCGCTCCCGGACCGAGAGTTCCGCCGACCGGAGTGAATTCAACCGACGCTCCGGCGAGGGGGGAACCTTGAAGGGTCAATATTCCGACAAGGGGAGCTCTTTTAAAACCGTCGCTCTTACCGCAACCAGCGAGCAATACGACCGTCAAAAGCGAACAAGTCATTTGCGAGAAACTTCGAATCATCTTGAAGCTCCAAAGAAAATGCCATCAGTGCTTCGTAAAGCCAAGATCCCGGGTTGAACATCTCTTGATCTGTCAGTGATCCAAGGAATTAAAAGCCGCGAGCAGGTTGTGCCCGATTGTAAATCTCATGGCTTATGGCGTGACTCAATCGCCATCTTGCTTAGAAGCTTCCTAATACCTGACCATCAGCCGCACGGCAGAGAAAAGTCAAAACCGTCAGATCGGTATTTTCGGAGAGAAACCTTACGCCACCATCGCCGAGAACCGCATGGGCACCTCCAGTATGCATGCTGGCGCAGTTGTACCAACTCGCGCGTCGTCCTGGTGTCTTATTGAGACCGCTGGTGTTATTGTTGTAGTTCCAGACATTAATACCAGTCGCTGGGAATGTGACATTGAACTTGCCGACTGGATCGACACCGACGGAAACCCAACCAGCGAAAGACCATCCGGGTGATCTGCCGTTAAACGTCTGTAAGGTAATCTCGGCCATCATCAAGGTATTGCTGAGACCATCAGTGCAGTGTGCAAAGGGAACGTAGCTGTTTTCACCGAAAAGATACCGAGTGTCTGTGGTGAGTGAGTTGTGATAGTTGTAATTTCTCAACGAAAGACATGGTGTTACAAAGTCGTAACAGGTCTTGGCATAGGACAAAGATGTATTAGCACCCAGATCCGGGCCATACAAGGCGACAGACTGATCGCGTTGAGGCCCCGAATCTGACGGACAAAAGAATGCCGGAACTACCGTTGAAGAAAGCGCCGCATGCCCGGAAGCCGTCGCATCGGGTTGTGAGACGGGATTCCCGCCGGTTTGGACAAGGTTGCCGAACGCGGCCCCAAAATTCAGGCTGTTGTAAAGCGGTGTCTGATCCAGGTACGGTAGCAAGGATGTGTGACCTGTTGCGTTACGAGTGTTCCGGTCGGGAACGTTGGCGGCACTCGCGATCTGGCAGAATCCGAGACTCATTCGTGATGCCGGTAGCCTACCAAACGAACTCTCGTAGTTGTGGCACGCCAGCCCCAGTTGCTTGAGGTTGTTGCGGCATTGCGTCCGTCGGGCAGCTTCCCGCGCCTGTTGCACCGCTGGCAAGAGTAACGCGATGAGTACGGCAATGATCGCAATCACCACTAGCAGTTCGATTAAAGTGAATCCGGATCGTGAATTGCCAGGTTTTGAACGAGTTCGGTAAATCGACATCAGAGAAACTCCTCATGAGAAAACAGAAGGATCAGGTTCAATAGCAACGAGACCGCCATAACGATGATGAAAATATGTTAAGGTTTTCAACGTGCCATCGGACGCGCCACCGTTCACGCAGAAGAATTCAGACCTGAAGGAAGCAATCCGCGTGCCGTTGCAATTCTGAACGCAAATTGAATTCTCACGGAAACGTTATAAAAATCAGCTGGTTTCTGCGGTTTCAAATCGCGGTGCGTTGGATTCGGGGTGCTAAACGCTTCCCAGAATTGCAGCATTGGTCGGCAAAAAGGACGCCTCGATTGCTGTGATGACTGACAAAAAAGCGCGAGCTTTAGGCAATCGCCCTTGGGGGCACTGCGCTTCGTTAAAAAATGCGATTAGTTGTCAAATGCGATCTTCGATCCTAAATCGTTAAATATGAATGAATTGCGGCCAAGATCAAACAAACTAACACCTGCTCGCGGCATCGCATGAACTGTCAAATGTTGAGGATGTGCGGTGTCACCCATTACTTCAATGAATTACGATACAATTTGATTCAGCCAACGAAAAGAGCGGTTGTGAAATGCGTTTATTAGTCGTGAAATCTTTGGTTTTTTCCACCATGAAAGACACGATTAACAACAGGCATTCAATCAACACGCCAACACTTTGAACCGCCAGCGACTACAGGTCAAGGTGACCGACTCGATCGGCCTCTTTTGTCTTATGAATGCGTCCAAACTTCGAGGACCCAGCAATCAGAAGCTGCGGCCAACAATATTCGGCAATGTGTACTCCATCGGGCGAAAGAGTCTTCGTTCGCCGCGCTCGGTTCGTCAACCATTCGCCAGCCGAAATCACTCAAGTCGTGCCACGCCCCGTCCAACGTGACCAAGGCACCCGGGACGAGGTCCTGAGGAACACGAGATTTATCGCAAATGTTTCCGGACCACGAACGGCGTTCCCTCCTTGGCAATCGTCCCTCTGCGATTGGATCGTTGAAAGTTTTCTGAAATGCACCGACAAGGTAGTCGAATCTGCCGGGGCGTGGCGACTCGTCAGTCTCAATGCGACGGTGAAGTTCCAGTCGATGCACCACAGCTTCGCTAAGCTCACCCCCCGAGACATCGTATGGGACAAGGACCAGCACGTGGGTCTTCACCGTTTCGCTTGCTCCGCCGAACGCTAAATGAACTGTCTACGTACTTGCATTCGGTATTGAATGTCTTGTTTGCCTCATCAACGTCCATCCGCTCCACCGATACCCAGAAAGCATTTGCTCATATTCGTCGTGAGTCCAGATCCAAAACCAGAAAACCGTTGCGCCTCATTTTACTTTCGCTCATATGTTTCACACAGCTACTTTACAATTCCGTCGCTCATGTAGAGTGGGATTGTCGTTGCCTTCCATGTTTTGGACTTCACCGCAGGTAACTCGTCGACGAGTGAATTGAGTGTTACTTCATCGAGTTTACGGAAGATCAGAATGCCGCGACGCGGAAGTTTGTCATCGCTGAGCCACCCTGTAAAGCATAGATGCTCGGCATCATGGATCGTTTGACAATATGCGAGGTTTTTCTTTTGTCCTTCAGCGTCAAGTTCATTGCCGTCTGGAGTCGACTTTTCCAATAACACCAGGCGGTACTCAGCGAGTGCTGTCGGATCGACGTTTTTCTGATACGCCCCAACGGCGATCTCCATTTTGATCGCGTCAATGTCCAGGAAACCGTTTTTCACAAACGGATCGGGCTCGAACAATTCCTTCAGCGACTTCAAATCCGGTGCCTTCACGACGACGATGCCTCGCCGCTTCTTTTGTGGATCGGCGATTGGCCCGGCGGTCAGCAACTGACCGGCTTGATGCAACCGTCCAAAGTTGGCCAGGTGATCGGACTGCATTTTTTCAATTTCAGCTCGCCCAGTCCCCTGGGTACTTTTGCCCGTCGTCAGAAAAATCCACCAGGTTGTTTCGACTTCGGGGGACGGATTCTTTTCTGTTGCGGATTGGGCAAAAGTCGCTGGATTGATATTGAGCGCCACCAACGACAAGAGGAAGCATCGCAATGCAAAAACACGTAACATTTCCGATGACTCCTACAAAACGAACGTCAAACGTGATCAGGAACAGGAAGCGACTGTACCTCGTGCAATTAATGATTCAATAGAAGATCGATGGCCTGTAGTGCGATCATGTTCGCATAGCCGTGTGTCATCTCATGCGATGCTTTGAGCAAGTTCACAAATTCCTTGTGCTTGGTCAGCCCGCTTGAGCGGAGGATCCGTAGCCATTCGTCGAGTGTCTTGCCGGTCCTTTCTTTCAGGCCGGCGATCATCGCGAGTTTCATTTCTTCCGGAGATTTTGCCATGCCAAAAGACCTCCTTTGTGTTGCAAAAATTAAACGGGCGGTGGACAACGATTTTCGAAAACTGAAGACGCGCTCAACCGCCGCTCCGGTTCAGCGATTTAGCCAGTTCGTCTGGGTCCAAGTCCGGCCTGTTCTTCAAGATTCAGGGGCAGGACGGGTGGTGATTCTGGCAAAATGCGACCGCGAATCACGAGCTTGCGTCCGGTTCGCTTCGATAACCCCGTGTCAATTTCGCATGAGGCGAGCCAGTCGAAGTCTGTACCAAAGGATAGTGGCGGACTTGAAACACCGCCGCCCAAGGTTTGTGAGGTGCCATCACGGCGATCAATACGATTCCTGATCCGCCATTGGCCACCGTCGAATTGAATGTAATTGCCATGGCGCATCAAGCGAACATCGTTCCATTGCAGTTCGATGATCGTCCCATCCGTTTTGGATATCACATGCCCGCGTCCACCCTTTGAATGAACAGGCAGTACACAGGCAGCAGCAACATACCAATCACCATCGTCTATCGTGTAACCCGGCTTCAAACCGGCGACGACGCAAATCTGGATTTCAATAGCGCAGTCGATGGTTGCGGTGTTTTTCGATTCGGCAGCAGTCTCGCCGCCACAACCGGACAACAGTAACACAGCCATAAGTGCGACGAGTGAGAACGGTTGTTTCAGAGGAGGCGTCCTTTCAGTTGAACTAATCATTTTCCGCGATTGATCGCGGATAACACCAAATTTCCGGGGATGTCCGCGATAGCGCGCTATTTTTCAGCTATCGCGGATATCATGATAATGCCGCGATGGCGTTCTGCAATGGGATTTCGCCGCGAATGTGGGTGATCTTGATGCACTGAGCATCCCAGTCAACTACAGCGACATAGAGCCTCACCTCATTGCATTTCGATCAGACTCGAACCGAATTAGACAACGATTCCGTTTTGTGGAATAATCAAGATTCATGGAAAATCGCTGCCTGCGGAAAATAACAGAAGTCTCTTGTATCCCATGAAAATTTATCATGCGCTATGCTGCGGTTGAATTTGACGAGCCTGTTTCTGATCAAGGCATGAGGACACAACGCTTTATCAATAGCTGAAAGTTCAAATGAGTCAACGAGCAGGTGTTGGATCATTCGACATTAGCCGCAATACGTTCACACTTAACGGATGTCGATCGAAATTCGCGTGCGAAAAATAGTCGCGTTTTGACCGAATTGCAGTGTCCCGATCGGAAGACCAAAACGGTCTCACGCGAAAACGCGAAGCCTCGAATGGAAGAATTCCATTGATATCGCTTACACTGTGACGCTCGAAGAGATCGGCTGAACGCCCCGATCCACATGCGCCGCTGGCTGCGGGCTAAACGATCACGACGGATTCTTCGTTTAGCATTGGCGTTCAGCCGATCTCTTCGGAGGTCTTTCACGGCATTGAATACGGATTGACCTTCGGCGAACAGTCTTTGACCGTCCATCGCTCTTGAAACAGCGTGGCTCCACTTTGAGGATCGCTCACTCGAAACTCGACTTGAGCCACTCCGAATGGAACATCGTCGGTTAACCAGACATCGCAGCGATGGTTCATTGGCTTTTCTGCGTCGTTCTTTCCGAACGTCACATGGGCGGCAGCCTGGATACAGTGTAACGCCTCACGTCTTAGTGGGGTCTTCAAATAGCGAGTGACCCTGGCTTCGTAAGGAACTTTACGCGGTAACCCCCGAACAAAAGCGAGGTCGTCCTGCTGTTCTTCGACTGTGACATTTGGATTATCCCACCGCATAAAATCAGCCGGCGGAGCACCTTGATTAAATTGTTGTGCATCGATCAGAATCGTTTGATCGCGATCAGTTTGCTTAGAATCACCCCGCGATTCCCGTACTACCAGCTTGATCAACGTGTTGCGCTGTTCTTTTGAAACCGGTTGCGCCGTCAATCGCACGGTCCGCAGCGTCAGGCCAGATTGTGCCACGGTAAATTCTATCCATGCGGGTTCACCATCAGCAGATTCGGGTAGCGATGCGAACCAGGTCCAAAGCGGTTTCTTCAATTCTACCGGTGGATCGGAATAGTCGATCCAGCCACGGTGCTCCATGTACTGAAACAGCCACGGTTGACGCCACGGGTTGTCGATCGGTTGCCAGGCCGAATACATTGAGGCCAGACCTAGCAACACGGCAATAACTCGGGCGATTTGAGACTTTGCACAGAGATCCAAGACCGGCACGATCCCAACCAGCCAAAGTGGCGTCAACCAAAGTGCCCAACGGAGCCCACAGCTGACTCCGCCGTAGTTATAGTTTTGGGTTCGAGTCAAATAAAACCCAACGACAACCGTCGAGACCAGAAGCCCCAGCCAAAGTAATGTGCGAAGTGCTTGCTTTCGAGACGGCAGGTCAACAAGCGGATCTTGGACGGACTCGTGATTCACGTCATCGTGGTCTGACGAATTCGTTCGCATGAAAAAGGCACTAAGCCATCCGAGTAACGCAAACAATGCGATCGGAGTCAGCGAGAACAGTCCGTGATGTCCGACCATGCAATGAAACAGATACCATAACGGTGTGTCGAGATTTTGATCCACCCCCTGCGGATTCATCCAATAGCTCGGTACGCCATCAATCACAAACCGATATTTGTCAGTCCCATAATCTGCATAAGTCGGCTTTAAGCTTCCTGTTGCGATGACATTCGACGCAACGAAAGCGATGAGCGGAATCGCTGCCGCAGGAACAAAAAACAGCAGCGTCTTGTGGGCCGAACATCGATACGCCAAAACGAATGCAATCGCGACTAACAAGAAGGCGGGCAATTCGTTTGCAGCGGTCCACGCGACTGAAAATCCACCTAATGCAAACGGCCAGCTTGAACGTGACTCTTCCTTAGACTGCAGAATACGTATAACTGCGTAAATGGCGAATGTGGTCGATGCGGCAGCAACTGTATGGTTGTTGAGTGTCATCAGAAACGGAGTCACTAACGTCCCAAAAGCGGCGATTGCCAGGCCGAACAGGCGAGTCCAGGGCTGGCTAGAACATCGATTAAGAACCGCGATCCAGATCAATAACGATGCGGCAAATGGGACGATGTTGACCAGCACCAGGACCAGGAATGTTAGTGGCTGAAGGTTGTCGAACAGGTTCCAACCGGTGATCCGCTGCAGACACCAAGTGATTCCCGTCACTACCGATGTCAGCAATGGCGGTTTGGTCGAATAGAAATGGTCGTCAACGTGGACCATATCAATTGTATCCCATCCGGGTCGCTGACGAATCTCATCAATCTGAAATGTGCCACGTTCAGCAAGTGACCAGACGGTACACCACCGCGACCGATCATTCGCGCTTTGTAGCGGCTTGGCTTTGCTTAGAAAAACGGTATGCAACAGCGTTGCGATCACCACAATCAAAATTTGTGTGGTTCGCAGGCTGATCGAAGAATCTCGATTGGCCTTATCTAAAAGATCCGTAGAATCGGCATGTCGATTCATCGCACACTCCAGCGGCGAAATAGCCGTTCGAAGAGCTGTGTTCCCCGTTCCAGTTGATCGAGCGAAATCCACTCGTCGTCAGTATGCGCTTGCTGGATGCTGCCAGGTCCAAGCACGAGAATGTTTTTCAGTTCCGAAAACATGGCTCCGTCGGTTCCATAACAGACCGTCTTCGATTGTGAACAACCAGCGAGAGTTAAAGTTTCTTGGACGAACTCGCTATTGGGATCTGAATACAGCGGCTGACCGGCACACTCATGAACAAATTCCAGGCCACATCGCAGAGCGACGTCTTTCGCACGATTCACAAGTTCATCACCCATCTGACCCGGCATCGGCCGAAAGTAAACCTTGCAGATACTCAGTGGTGCCGTGATATTCACCGCACAATTCCCATCGTTAATCACGATATTCCAACTGATCCAAGGTGGATCGAATTCGTCATTTAACCACCGGGGGTCCACCAGCGTTTCGTCGTGAATTCGTTTCATCTCTTGCAGAAATGGAATCATCGCAAGATTTGCATTCTTGCCGCTGCGAGTGCTGGAATGGGCGGCCTTCCCGTGAGAAATCGCTCGAAATCCCATGATTCCTTTATGAGCGTGAACCACGTTTAATTCTGTCGGTTCACCAATGATCGAGCGGCTTTGGCCTGCAACAATTTCGCGATAAAAGGCCGATTTTTCGACGACCTCCCGAGCACCGTGAAATCCAACTTCTTCGTCTGCCGTGCAGATCACGTAAATCGGTTCCCGCATGGGAGGCGATTTCAGGCGATCAATGGCCGCCAGAGCGCACGCGATGGAGCCTTTCATGTCGCAGCTTCCGCGACCGTAAAGCCGATCGTTTCGTACCGTCGGCTCAAACGGACCATGTTCGGCTATCGACCAGGAATCGGCGGGAACGACATCGGTATGACCAAAGTAAGCGACGCCACCGATACCCGTTCCAAGTTTGCCAATCACGTTGACTTTGGGGACACCCTGAGGATCAGGAAACTCTTGTCGTTCGATCTCAAACCCTGACGCCCTGAGCATCGCCTCAACGACATTGTTGACCTCGGTATTGGATTGAGAACTTACGGAAGGACAGCCAACAAGGTGGCGGGCGTACTCCAACGGATTCGTCATCGATACCCAACTCTGAGAAGTAGACAGCAAACCATTTCGACTAACGTATGACGGCTGGTTCGATCTGGTCAACCTTCAGAGCGTGCCGCAGGCGGATATATTTTTCGGGGCTGGCTTTGAATTGTTTACGACGTTCGTCCGACTTGAACAGAAACAATTCATTGTCGAAGAACGCGGCGTATTTGATATCGCCGGAAACGGCTTTATCCGATTCCCACAAAATGACAGGGTCGCAGCCCAGCAACTTTGGTGCATAGGTATCGGGCGTACTGCGGAACGCTTCCAATTCTTCCTGTGACGAAAGGTAGTACGTGACTTCTTTAAATTCGCAGGCGAATTCTGCGGACCCTCGATTCCACTGCCGTTTATTGGTTAAAGCGACGGGACTGAAACCAGCCAGTCCAATAATCGGCTTTGCCTCACCTAATTCTGGCTTGTCCGATTTGGCTTCCGCCACAGGTGTCGCGACGACCTGGTTGCTGGGATGAGCTTTTAAAAACTTGGCCTCGGCCTGCGACGTCGTGGCGAGGTACGTGTTTCGGTCCTGTGGACCGGAGTGCAGTGCGATCACCCGGCTTGTCAGTGGGTCGATCACCAGATCGCTGGGAAGGATCTCAATTCCGTATTGACCGAGCAGTTCCTTGTGCTTGTCCGTATCGATCTTCACAGCGACAAACCGACTGCCGAGCATCTCTTTCACGGCGGCACTGGGGAAAACATCACGGTCCATCCGTTTGCAGGGCATGCACCAATCGGCGTAGAAGTGGACAAGAAGTGGTAACTTTTTCTCTTCGGCTTCCTTCATTGCCAATTTGAAGTCTTTTCGAAAGACTTCGGAATCAGAACCCATCAACCGCGACGCCGTCGCCACGGTATAGAGTGAAAGTCCGACCATCAAAAACGTCATTTGACGCGATATCGAATCCCGACCGGAAAACCGGCCGATTAAACCTTGCAACATCACCCTGTCCCCGCTGTGCATCATGCTGCCAATACCCAAACCCTTTGTGGGTATCGGTTGGCGGGAATGGATCAGATGTCAGTGAAACTGTCGTTAACCGGCAATTTTTGCAGCTGCGTAGCGAATCTGTCGGATTTGACGGGCAACCGGTCTAACCAACCAGTTCAGGTATCGGCTGACCTTCGGGCAAGACCATCATCGGACGTCGGCCGTGATCATAGAACACGTGGTGATAGTCGACCCCCAACGTGTGATACATCGTCGAAAGAACACCGCCTGGAGAATACGGCTTGCTTGTCGGATATTCCGCCTTGGAATCTGTGATCCCAATCGCCTGCCCCATTTTCAGGCCCCCACCGGCGAAGAGGACACTCATTGCACCCGGCCAGTGATCGCGGCCAGCACCGGGATTGATTCGCGGCGTACGGCCAAACTCTCCCATCGCCATCACCAGGACTTCGTCTTGTAAGCCGCGCTCGCACAGATCATCGACCAGGGCCGCCACGCCACGATCAAATTTCGGCAGCAGGTTATTCTTGAGTTCTGAAAAGTTATTCCCGTGTGTGTCCCAACCACCCCCGGCCTGAATCGTCACGTATGTCACCCCCGCTTCGACCAGTCTTCGTGCCAGCAGGCAGCTCTGGCCAAGATCATTGCGACCGTATTTTTCTCGCAGTTTTGGATCTTCTTTTTCGATATCAAATGCGCGAAGTGCTTTTTCGCTGGTCACCATCTCAAACGCATCGCTGTAAAACTTGTCGAGACCGACAATGTCTCCTTTGGTATCAATGTCCCTTCGAATCGAGTCGACCTGTCCGAGTAGCTGCTGACGTCGTTCTAACCGGTCGACTTTGACATTTCCGGGCAGCTTCATGTTCCGCACCTGAAAACCTGGCTGGTTCGGATTGCTGTCGGGTGAGAACGGGTTATATGACGCACCGAGATACGCCGCCTTTCCCAGATCCAGTCGATTCGGTACGTTGCAATAGGCTGGCATACCTTGTTTATTCGGACCACACAGGGCGGCGACAACGGAACCACATGAAGGGTAGATGTTGTCGTTTACTTCGATCGTCGGCTGGTATCCTGTCAGCATCCACTGCGAACCCATCCCATGTCCGGCATTCGTATGAGATGCCGAGCGGACCACGGCGAACTTGTCGAACATCGCCGCCTGCATCGGCAGATGCTCACTGATTTCGATTCCCGGAACGTTGGTCGGTACCGGCTTGAATTCGCCCCGGTATTCCGGTGGAGCATTTGGCTTCAGATCGTACATATCGATATGACTGGGACCACCCGCCTGCCAGACAAGAATGACCGAACGTCGCTTGGAAGTGAATCCCGCTTCAAGCGCGGCAGCTTCACTTCGCAACAAGTTCGGCAGCGTTAAACCACCGACGGCAAGGCTTCCTACACGAAGAAGGCTTCGTCGGGAAATTGCATCAACAGTTCGATTCACGTCGTGAAAAATATCGAACATGATTTTTCTCCGTTTAACAAACCTGTCCCAAGCAGTTCATCTCGTCAATCAATGATTAAACAAGAATTCTCGTGAATTCAACAGCGACCACAAGACGTCTTCGGTCCCTTTTCGCGGATCGGGATCTCGATCAATGTAACCCGCAGCAACGAACACTTCCTGAGGTTTTGGAAATCGGCAGAACGTGGCCAGGTAAAGTTCCTGAACTATCTGATGCGTTGATCGCTTCGCTTCCACCATCTTCGCAATTCGAGCGGTCGGGTTCTGAAGCTTTTGTTCGATCTCATCAGAATTTGCCAGCAGCAGGACCTGCGACAGCGTCGCGCTGGTCGACCGTTCGCACTCACATCCACTCACTCGTTTCGGACGATCAAACGTATCGAGAAAGTATGAGCCGAATCGTTCGTGTGGCAAATCCACTGCCCGAGCTTCGGCACTCATATTACCGAACGCCGAATGGAATCCCGTGGCCTGCTCGACTGCGTCATATGCAACTTCTGCGGGAATTCGACGAGCATAATACCGGGCAAAATTCTGTTGATCGTTCCGATTGTTGTCTGTCGGTTCCGACGACAATTGATAAGTCTGGCTTTTGACGATCAGCCGGATGACGTGCTTCATATCGAACTTGTGATCGCGAAACTCGCGAGCGAGTCCGTCGAGCAATTCCGGGTTTGAAGGGGGATTCGTTTCACGCAAATCATCAATTTCTTGAACGATTCCCCGACCGAAGAAATGACCCCAAAGTCGATTGACCAGTGCCCTGGAAAATAACGGATTTTCCGGCTTGGCCATCCAGTCGACCAAGGCATGCCGGGGATCTTCTTCTGGAGCGAATTTCACAACCTCGCCATCGAGATATTTCGGCTCGATCGGCTTGCCCGTGATTGGATGATTTTCATTGATCGTAATGTTTGGTGACGTGAAATAGGGAGGTGGTTCACCGAACGACTTTCGACCAAGTCGAGTGAAGAAACCAGCCAAACCGTAATAGTCGTCCTGGCTCCATCGTTCGTAAGGATGATGATGGCATTTGGCGCACTGCAATCGAAGGCCGAGAAACACCTGAGCCGTATCTGCCGTGACCTGGTGCAGTTGATCGTCACGCGACTGCCAGAACCAGTTGATGGCAGGTGCATCCGGCCACTCACCGCTGGCCGCGACGACTCCGCGAACCATTTCGTCGTACGGACGGTTCCGAGCAATCATATCTTTGAGCCAGTTGTGGAAGGCGTAAGAAGCTCTGTCTGCTCCTGCAAGACTTGAGTTCCGTAGGATCGATCCCCACTTCAACGCAAAATAGGCTGGATAATCCGATGATGCAAGAAGTCGTTCGACCAACATATCTCGTTTGTCAGACTTGTCATTACCTAGAAATTGTCGGGCTTCTTCTACGGTCGGAAGACGACCGCACAGATCGACGGTCACTCGTCTCATAAATGTCGCGTCATCACATGGTGCAGATGGGATGATCCCAAGTTTCTTCCATTTTTCGGCCGCCAGAGTATCGACGAAGTTCTTTGGAACAAAATCGGGCAAACTGACGAGTGAAGCTCCTTGAGGCCGAATAATTCGGCAGACCGCCACTTGCCCCATGTATCGCGACATAATCGCCGCTTCGCCCGTCGGTTCGTTGGCAGTGACCAATGCTGTCTCGTTGACGACAGCAACAACATCCAGGTTACTGGAATAAACCGCTTCACGAGTCACATCGCGAAGTGAGCCGTCTGAATACTGTGTCTGCACCGAGAGTTGTTGCTGTTCGTTTGGACCCAGAATCCGTTCGTTAGGAGTCATGATCAGCTTGACGACTCGCGGCACCGAAGGAGCCGATGCGGGTGCTCCTGCCTGAATCCACGACAGAATCAACCGGTATGGTTCCGAACCAGGCTCGATCCGCCGTCCCCCACCATGCGGAACCGCCGCAGTCCCTTTCAGTAGTAACAGACTTCGCTCGGGTGCCGAAACCATTACGCGCCGGCCACGGCCTTCGCTGACCAACGTGTGGTAATCAAAGTCCGTATCAAAACCAAAAAGTGAAAGCTTAAACCCATTTTGTCCGCTCTGCTTGCCGTGACAACCGCCGGAGTTACAACCAAAACGGCTCATCAACGGTTCAATCTCAGTCGCAAAATCGACGGGACGAATCGTATCAAGCCCCGTCACGTTAACAGGGACCAGAACTGATGCCCCATTGACGGAGATCTCGATCTGACTGGTTCCATTGCTTTTCGGAACCAGATAACCCGACGAATCAACAGAAACGATTTCTGGGTCTTGGCTGACAAACTTGGCAACTCTCGTCGCGTCATGGCCATCGAAGTTCACAAGAAGTTGGCGTCGAGAAAACGGATCGCGGAAATCGACCGACAGCGGTACGACGTCAATTCCCGCCGCGATAGCAGCGGATGACATCGAAAAAACCAAACTGAAGATCCAGCCAGAACGAAGGGCAAACATAAACATCCTTCAAGTGGCAAGCCATTCTCAAATAAACACTTACATCGCCGACAAGTCGATCGCAACTTCCGGGATTCCGCTCACACCAGAAATACTACCTCGCTTTATGACAATCGCCGCATCATCCATCAATGAATTGGCATATTTCTAAATTTGGTTACGAATCTTTTCGCGACATTCGACACACCTTTATCCATATTTTATCGAGTCATATTCTGTCCGTGGATCCAAACTCCCGCCGATTGAACCTTAGGGTGGCAATTGACCTGGTGGAAAATATACGGGGAATTGTTCACGCAGTGCACGAACGTCATCAGTTTTGCAGGACCGAAAATTATTGCCGAGCAGAAAGTCATGAATAACGGCAGGAGCATCCAAATAAGTAAAGCGACGCTTCCAGTCACTGGAAGCGTCGCTTTCAATTTTTCGTCATAAGCCGGGGAAACGTGATGGCCTATTTCTTTGCTGCAGGAACAACCCACACCTTGATTTCAGTTTTAACATCCGTGTGAAGCTGGATCTTTACGGTATACATCCCCAGTTCCTTGATCGGACCGTCGAGTTTGACGTGATCAGCATCGACCTGATAACCAGCGGTCACAAGGGCCTTGCTGATATCCGGACCCATGATCGAACCGTATAGATGGCCTTCTTCGTTCGCATTGGCTTCCAGCGTAACGCTGTATTTTCCGATCGCGTCGGCTCGTTTCTGCAGCGCGATCATCTTCTGCTTCTGAAGCTCGACCAGGTTTTCCTGATGTCGTTTGACCATTCGCTTATTGACTTCGGTCGCAACTGTTGCCAGCCCATTCGGCATCAAATAATTGCGAGCGTATCCGGGCTTAACGCGAACAATGTCGCCCGTATTGCCTAGGTGTTCGACGTCAGCGGCAAGCAATAACTCGACCTGTCGAGTAACCCGGGGACGTCCAGAAGCAGAATGTGTACTACGAGCCATGATTTCTATTCCGTCGCGATAACTAACTGGTTTCAATTCAAATTAAAACGGGACTTCATCACCTTGCGCCCCAGCAGAATGATCATCGAAACTCGGAGTATAGCCGCCTCCTGAGTCGCCATGGTCATGGTCTGGTTCGGCCGGAGCGTTCCTGGGCGAACTAGCCGACTGTGGCCGTCCTGGGGCGCCGCCACCGCCAGGGTTGTCTCCCTTACCACCTAACATCGTCATATTTTCGCCGACAACACGCAACTTGCTTCGCTTTTGACCAGATTCGCGATCATCCCACGTATCAAGCTGCAGTCGGCCTTCGATCAGGACGGACCGCCCTTTCGCCAGGTATTCCCCAGCGATTTCTGCAGTCCGGCCCCACAACGTAATGTCAACGAAAGTTGTTTCGTCTTTCCACTGATTCGACTGTTTGTCGAGCCATCGACGGTTCACGGCCAAACCGATTTCGGTCACAGCCGTACCACCCGTCGTATATTTTACTTGCGGGTCACGGGTCAAATTGCCGACGAGAATCACTTTGTTGAAACTGGCCATTTGTCGCTTCCCCTCCTTGCCGGAACTGAATTAGCGCGTCTCTTCAATGCCATCTTCGATCGGACGGTCGCCGCGTGCATCACGATCCGCCTTCTGCTCTGGACTATGGATTGCACCATCGTGTTGAGTCAAGGCATCCACCATCGCATCGAAGATCACTTTGGGATGACGGAGCACCAATTGTCGCAGCACAGCTTCATTCAATTTCGACAATCGATTCAATTCGATCATGCTGCCGCCGTCCATCGTAAAGCAAGCAAGGTAGTACAACCCCTTGCGTTGACCTTCGATGGGATAGCAGAGCTTCCCTTCCTGCCATGGACGCGAGGCAACCACCTTAGCGCCAACGCGTTCCAGCATCCCAAGCACCGCCTTTTGAGTTCCTTCGGGATCGGCAGCATAACGGTTGCTGTCCACCAGGAACATTCCTTCATACATGTACTCGGTCAAAATTCTCTCCCAAATTCTTCGATGCCACCCGGCGGAAATCGTTCACTGTCGGGTTGAAGTCCGTGTTCGTCTCGTACTTGTCATTTCATATTATCTATTTAAGTCTGCTTCCCTGAGGAATTGTCGCCCGAATCGGAAGGAGCAAGATTGACGACGTTCATCGCCGCTGAAATCCCTTCCCGAATCCAGATTTCAATTCCTGTCGCAGCACTTCTGACAGACGCATCGACGTCCGCCAGTTCCTCTTTTCGAAATTTTGCCAGAACAAACGTGACCGCATCCATCTTTTCAGGAGGACGTCCCACACCGAACCGCAATCTGGGAATTTGCTCCGTTCCGCAGACCTGCAAAATACTCGATAATCCCTTCTGACCACCAGCAGAACCAGATGCTCGTAATCGCAATTGTGCAAGCTTCAGGTTCATATCATCGCAGATGACCAACACATCGTTCAGTGGAATCTGATAAAACTTAACGATCTGCTGGACGCTGCGTCCACTTAAATTCATATATGTCTGCGGTGCTGCAAGCAGCACCTTTTCACCTTGGTAATTCGCCTCACTCAAATTGGCCTCAAACCGAAGCTTGGGCCGACTTGTCCCCCATCGCAGGGACAACTCGGATATGACATCAAAGCCGATATTGTGGCGGGTTCCTTCATAGTTTGATCCCGGGTTGCCCAGCCCGACAACCAGTTTCATGATTGCATTCCGAACTGTCCTAGACTCCGGGAATCTGATTTCCGGCAAACCACCGTCCGAAATGACTTTTCAATTACCGGATCAATACTATTTCTTCTTCGCATCCTTCTTGTCGTCTTTGGCGTCAGCCGCATCCGCTGCTGGTTTCTTTCCAATCATTTCTGGTTCGATCGGGCCGGCACCAGCAGGAATTTCTTCCTGAGCCTTCGCAGTCACGATATGAACCACGATCGCGTCAGGTGCCGCGTGGGCATGCGATCCTTCAGGCAGAACCAAATCCGAAACGTGGATCGACTTGCCAAGTTCCAATGATCCAATTCGAACGTGTATCGTGTCAGGAATCTGGTACGCAAGACAGTCAATTGTGATCGAGTGCATCACATGTTCCAGCACTCCACCCATCAGAACACCAGGAGCCGTCCCCTTAAGTTCTAACGGAACGATGATATTCACTCGTTCGTTCGGGTCGACTCGCAACAGATCAAAGTGGCTGATTCTCTTGCCAAACGTGTCCCATTGGATTTCGCGTACAACCGCTTTGTCGACTTTACCGTCCAGCTCAACATCAACGACCTTCGCACCCGACATCAGAACGGGTGTCAAAGCGTCGGAGTCAATCACGACAGAAATCGGCGGTGCGTTATGCCCGTAAATGTTACCGGGAACCTGACCACTCCAACGTAATCGCCGACACGCTGCTGAACCTTGTTCTTTGTCCGTTCGCGTCTTGACGACTAGCTTAGCTTCCTTCGACATGAAAACACGTACCTTGATGATAAATTCAGACTCGTCGCCGGTTCAAAGTGAGAGCCTACCCACAAAGAAGGCAAACGCGAGGACCGAGAAGTTTAACGAAGCTGGGACCGGCCTGCAACGCTATCGCCATCGCCACGCCATTTTGTCAAAAAATACCGCAACTGCAGAAACGCAACGGACCTTACTTTACAGTTACTTTGATTTAATCATCCCGAATTAAACGCGTACTATTTACTTGTTCGACTTCGAATTTCTGCCAAGACGTCTTCGATCGCCTGTTGTGAAAATCGTTCAATGACATCGGAATTCCGAGTCCCTTTGGTAAAAGCTTCGTGCGTGCATTGCCAGATTGTCGCGGCACCATCGTAAGGGTGGCTTCCCTGGCATTCGACCATGGTGTCGTTGACCAGAAGGTCGAAAGACCAGAACGACGAATCTCGTGGGCAAGTCGCAATCGTTTTTTCCGGAAAACTCAGTTCTGTATCGTTCATTTTGATCCAAATAACATGATGGCAGCAAAGATGTTAGGTTGAAAATTGCGAGTTTGCCTCAACTGATCTTTAAAGTGGTCCGATGCCAATCTCTTTCAGTTCAGGCAGCATTTGTTTCAATTGATTTCTAGATTCCTGCGTTACCGCAGTCTGTTTCAAAAACAAAAGCTTCAATTTCTTGAGCCCTGATAGGTGAACCAAGCCGGCATCTGTCACCGAAGTCTGATTCAGACTTAATTCGGTCAGTTGCGTCAACCTCCCCAAAATTTCACGAACTCGAGTGCTTTCATTTTGGATAGGTTTTCGAAACCACGATCGCCGATCACGCAATGGGAAAGTTCGAGTTTTTTCAGTTTTGACAGTGAAACAAGACCATCAAGCATATCCCCACCGACATTGCAAACTCCCAAATTCAATTCTTCCAAATCTTCGAAATCCGCGAGGTCGCGAAACGGAAATCGGTCAAGTTTTGGATGATCTTCGAAATCAAAATTGATCCGTTTTACTCTTGGACGTTGATGCGAATCAATCACTTTCTGGTCGTGGAAATCCACGGTTCCCGTCGCTGCCCGGATGGTTTGAGTCAGCGTTGCTTCTTTTTCAATGTCTTCTTTTTCGGACAAAACTTCGGCTACGCGTCCAACTACGATTCCAATCAAAAAAATCATTCCGGCATTGACAGCAATGATTCCTGATTTCATTGAAAGCCACAATTAAACAACGAATCGCTCAATATTACAGTGCTCATCGGCGTTGAGTACCTTGGGAATGCCCTTTATTTCTGCCAAATGGACTCAAGATTTTTACACGGCGATAGTTGAAATAACGTTTCTTTGCGTAACAATCGCTCCTCTTACGACTACATGTTTTATCCAGCACTGCCACGCCATTGGGGTTTGCGGTTGTTGTTGGATTGGCTGTGTCGTGTCATTATTCTAGAAGACGTATCGATGTCAGAACAGTTGCCCTGGTATCACGAAGGGCTTCGCTTTCAATGCAGTCAATGCGGAAACTGTTGCACGGGTGGGCCGGGTGTCGTTTGGGTCACCGAGGACGAGATCCGTGAAATCGCGGAATTTCGCGGCTTGTCCCTCGGCGAAATGCGCATCAACCACACAAGACTGCACGGCGGCAGGGTTACTCTACGCGAGTTCGCGAACGGCGACTGCACGTTTTTTGATGGGCGAACGCGACGCTGCACGATCTATCCGGTACGGCCACCTCAATGTCGCACTTGGCCATTCTGGAACTCGAACCTGGAAAGTCCCGAAACCTGGAAACGAGCCCAAATCGTCTGTCCCGGCATGGGTGATGGCGACTTGGTTCAACTCGAAAGCATCCACCAACAGGCAGCTGTCATCGACATTTGAAGTTCAGAATGAGGCGCGGAAACGTGCATCGAACGTTGCCGCAATCAAGGTTGCGTTACAAAAAACGTGTCACAAAAAAGAGAGTTGGCAACACGAGACGAGGAAACGTGCTCTGAACGTTGCCATCAATGATGGTCGCGTTACAAAAAAACGCGTTACGAAAAAGCCCGGAAGCAACTGGTCCCAGGGGGGCGAAGGACATCAGTTGCTTCCGGGGCGATCGGACTCTGCAATATTCACGGGACGGATCACATCCATGTGAGACGTCCCGTTTCCGCTCATCGTTATCTGTATCGCAGCATCCATGCCGCAATCTCAGATACCGTTCGTCCAAGGGGCCGAAACGAGTGGATGTTTATTTCAGTGATCAGGGGCCTGGAATGATCGATTGCAAGGCCGCATTCGATCAGATTGTTAACGAGATTCAATTCATTTGAGTGAGATTTGTTTTTATCGACGTGTTGCTTGATTGCGTGTCAGGCAGAGCAAGCGGGCGAAACATAGAGGCTTGCTTCAGTTGGGTCAACACGACTTTCTCACGTTTTTTCATTTTGTAAAAATTGGAAAAATCCCTGGATTTCCAGGTTTATTGGCACGCAAATCACGAAAAATTTCGTGATGGTTATTGTTTCTGCGACCGAGGTGTCATGGAGCGTTCAGAGACCAGATGCGGCACCTTTGTGACGAGTCCCAGGTCGACTAATTTCTTGACAAATTCATGTGCCACTGGACCCGCTGCTGCACCGCCGCCGCCACCGTTTTGCAGAACAACAACAAAGGCGATTCGGGGTTGTTCGGCAGGCACATACCCTGCGAACCAGGCGTGATCGATGCCATTGGTTTCCGCGGTACCCGTCTTGCCTGCAATCGTCACTTCTTTCATTCGGATTGTTTTGTAACCGGTTCCACGAGGATGGTGGACGACCATTGTTAATCCTTCTCGGATATTTTCCAGCGTTTCAGCGTGCAGCCCTTCGATCGGCGATGGTTGCAGGTTTGACGGTGAATTGCGGATCGAACTCGAGTCGTCCATCAGGCTGGGACCTGACTCTGCGGCCAGATGCGGAGTCACCAGATAACCCCCGTTCGCAATCGCCGCCATCGCCCTCACGATTTGAAGCGGTGTCACAGTGAGCGTCGACTGTCCGATTGCAAGGTCGAGTGTATCACCGGGCCTCCAAACAGGACGCCGCTCGCCAGGCGCAAGCGGCGAATCGGGTGCAGGCAGATGTCCGGAAGATTCCGATGGAAGGTCAATCCCCGTCCGTTGTCCAATCCCGAATCGTCTCGCCCAATCGACGAGAGTTTGCGGTCCCATCCGTCTCGCGGCCGTGTAGAAATAAACGTTACACGAGCGACACAGAGCATCAGCCAGCCTCACTTCGCCATGCCCCACCCCGTAATGCCGAAAAGGGAGACATCGATGCTTATTGGGTTGGTCGAGAAACCCCTGGCAATAAAACGTTTCGTGAGGCGGCATTTTTCCACTCTCAATGGAAGCGACTGCAGAAATGACTTTGAAGACCGAACCGGGTGGTAATGCCATATGAGTCGCACGTGACAAAAACGGGCTTCGAGGGTCTGACATGACATCGTCCCATTGAGCCGAATCGGGGGCGACCATCAAATTCAAGTCGAATCGAGGTGCCGCTGCCGCCGCCAGAATCGCCCCTGTATGGACATCGATTGCGACCAGGCATCCCCCTTGTGGACAGGTTGGGTCACGAAATCGACCATGACTGGTTTCAGGGTCGACAGTCCCCTTGACGGTGACTTTCGTCAAGGCTGCATCGAGCAATTGCTCAGCTCGAAGTTGAACTTCGGAATCGAGTGTCAGAACAAGATCGCGACCGTGCTCAGGGGGGCGGATCACTCGCGTGTCGACAACCTCATCCCGCCAATTCTTAATGACGGCTTGTCGTCCCCGAATCCCTTTTAATTGGGAATCATAACTCAGTTCAAGACCGCTGATCCCGCATGGATCTCCGACGTGGTAGTCCTGAGGATCACCGTCAGGATAAATCGACTTTCGCTTTTGATACTGCTCTACTGATAATGGTTTTCGAAATCCGATCAAATGTGACGCGAATTCGCCTTTGGGATACGTTCTGTGTGAATGAATCAGGACTTTTGTATGCGGATATCGGTCGGGATGCCCTTCAATCTCGGATTTCATCTCGGCGTCGATATTGGCAATGACCGAGTGGTAGTCGTCCTCTTCCACCAGCTGAAGATCATGGGTTAATTCAGGCTGTTCAATGACCGTTTGCTGGATTCGATTCCAGAACGATTTCCATGACAGTTCTAATTTGCCGTCCGGGTAAGTCTCTTTCGGGGGATCTTTCTGCTGTTTTTCGCGGAGACGCCGTTCCACGGCTTCTTTTATCCGTTCAATTCGTGTTTGTTGCTTCTTTCTCGCATCGAGCAAATCATTTAAGGGCAGGCCCGCCAAATCTGCCAGTTTTTGCCAAAAGATGTCCCGCTCGGTAATTACCTTTTGCATTTCATCGTTGAGCTTTTGCTTATCCTTGCGATCCACTTTGCTCAGTCGAGATTTGGCCTTCGAAATCAGCTGTTTTTCCGTGGGCTCTTGAATTTCACAAAAGTGAACCGCAAGGTCGTAACGCTCAACATCACCTGCCAGCACACTTCCATCCGCCGCCAGAATCCGACCGTCCCGAGCGGGGATCTCTCGAAGCGATTCGGCTGTCCGAGAAAAGGCCACGGCGAAGTCGTCCTGCAAGCCGAGCTGCAATTGACCGACACGCCCAATCACTGCCAGAACAGGCAACGCTAAGACGAACCATAGCAGGGTCAGTCGAAATTGCGGATCACGATCCGTATTCCATCCGGCCTCACTCGAGTCATCTCCATTGCCAAAGACTGGTACGGGACGGTTAAACATGTTTTGCCAATGACCTGTTTCGTTCAAAGCTCGCAGACACGTTATCGGTTCAACATCGTCCATCGATTGCTGAACGTAATTGATGTCGCGGTTTCACGGCGACCGAATGCTTTCAGGGACAGGCAAAACAACAGAACAACGGCGGCGGTCAAGACGGTCGAATAAATGCTATCACCAAACGCAATTGTTAAAGAGTCGTGGAACACCGCGCCACGTCCTGCAAGCACCGCGTGAGTCGCCATGGAAACGAATCTCCAGAGAAACGATCCCACGAAAACAAAAACACAAAGCGATACCGGTCGGTTTGATTGGATGTCGTGGCGAGACACCATCAGTCCCATCGCGACAAATGTTGAAATGACAAGATGCACACCCAATCGCTCGCCCGAAAGACAATCCACAGCGAGCCCGAGAATCCCTGACCAAACAAGGCCCGCAATTTCCTTATGCAACAAAACACCAATCGCAAGAACAATCCCCGGAAACCAGGGTCGAAAGGAATGAAACGCAAGCTCACCGGCCAGACACGACTGCAGGACCAGCGATAGGTAAATCAGGCAAGCGGTTGCAAGATGACTTATTATCATTTCTCCGCCAATCGTTCTGGATTAACCGACGTTCGAAGCACCTGAACCCGCGTGAGATTGTCTGGTACAGGTGCCGGTTTAACGTAGACGGTCCAATCACGATCATCAATACCAAGCACGGCATCGACGACTTGACCGTAATAAAGTGGAGTCGGCAAAATTCCATCCCGTTCGGCTGTGTAAACGGCATCGTTCACTCGGACTGATTTTTCGGCAGGAATCCCTTCCAACTTGCACAGTGACCCACCCTGTCCCTTCAGAATCCCCTGTGCCTCAAACACGAATCCCGACTCTGTTTCACGAATCAGTTGAGCACGACCTCGATAACGTGAGTCGGTCACTCGCTGAAATGTACTTGTCCAACGCCCGACGTGTTCTACTTTTCCAATCACGCACCGGCCGAGCAGCATCAAGTCTTCAGTGGAAAGGTCGCCGTCCTCGCCAAAATCAATCAAGGGCCGCATCGGTTTTTTGGTTGAAAGCACGAGTTCATTTTCTCGTAAACCGTTCTTCGAACCTTGATCAAGTAATTTTCCGGATCGCCACTGCTCGGCCACGGTATCACCAAGCACTGCCACTTCCATCAGGGAAGGGACGATCAGCCGATTTGTTCGCAACACGGCCGTCGAAATTTCTTGCTCGCCCTGGTATCGCTCGGTTAATTGAGCCAGCCGGGTTTGCAGAGTACGGTTCCGCTCACGTTCGATCAATAATTCGTCCTTCAGACGCTCGACGACATTATTGTCAGCTTCCTCGCTTGCTTCCGAAGACCGGCCGAAGTTCGACGTGATCGCCTGATGCAACAAAACCTGGCCCGGTCGAATCGCATCCGTGATCGTGCCGCGCACACGCGACATTGCTGCGTCAGGAGCAAAATACAACCCCACCCCCGTCAGTGAAAGACAACAGATTGTCAGAGCAAATCGTGGTGTCATGGCCCGTTGTATTCCTCAGTACCGTAGGGTGGGACAAGTTCCTGTAGGGTGGGACAAGTCTTCGCAGTCCCACCATTCTTCCGTCCGTTTAAAGCAATGCAGTCCCACCATTCTTCCGTCCAAATTCCGGTGGGACTGCGAAGACTTGTCCCACCCTACTTTGTGCTCCCTATAAATTCCGGTTATTCGTTTCGAGACTTTCCTTCCACTGAGACAGATGCTCAATACAAATTGCCGCCCCGCGAACGACGGCGCGGAGTGGATCATCTGCCACGCGGACGGGAATTCCGAGTTGTTCTTCAAAGTACAGCGGCAGTCCCGGCAACAAGGCTCCGCCGCCGGAAAGGACCATACCCGTATCTGAAAGGTCTGCGACAAGTTCCGGGTCGCATTGCTCGATCACACTTTTGACACAATTCAGAATCGCTTCCAGCGGGCCTCGCAAGGCTTCACGAATCTGTTCGCTGGTGACAATCGCTTTGCGTGGAACACCGCTGACAATATCCAGTCCCCGAACTTCGCTGGTCTGCTCTTGATCTTGCGGGTACGCACAGCCGATCTTGATCTTCAGTTGTTCCGCCGTCTGATCACCGATTCGCAATGCGAAATGCTGCTTCATATAATCGATAATCGCCTGATCGATTTCATCGCCAGCGACGCGAAGCGATTTACTGGCGACAATCTCGGCCAGACTCAATACCGCCACTTCGGTCGTGCCGCCGCCAATGTCACAAATCATGCTGGCGAGCGGTTCCGAGATCGGCAAACCCGCTCCGATACTCGCTGCTTTTGACTCGTGGATCAGGTAAACCTTGCCGGCCCCAGCTCGTTCAGCACTATTAAAAACGGCTCGCTTTTCCACATTGGTGATGCCACCGGGAACAGCGATCACGACATTCGGTTTGAATCCGGGAGTTGTCCTGGCCGCCTTCTGGATGAAGTAACGCAGCATTGCCTCGCACAATTCAAAATCCGTAATGACTCCATCCTGAATCGGCCTGACCGCCGTGATCGAATCGGGAGTCCGGCCAAGCATCTGTTTCGCCAGCTTGCCAACGGCGGTCCCGCGACCGAGAACCTTGCGGCTTCCCTGTTGAAGCGCGACGACAGAGGGCTCATCGAGAACGACGCCCTCGCCCTGAATGGCTACGAGCGTATTCGCCGTGCCCAAATCAATGGCCAGGTCAGGACTTAACCAACGTCTCAGACGATTCAGCATCCGTGCATCCGCCTTGTCAATTGCAGCTCAACCGAGCGCGGTCGATTTCCGTTCTCCCACACCCGCAAGAAACGGGAATGTATTCGAAATTCGGCAATTTCAGCAAGATGCGGTTTTCTTCGTGGTGTGAATGTCTCCTGATGTTTCGGTCGTTAGTTCCCGATTTCATCCGAAATATAATATTCGTAGAAGAAATGCCCAATTTCATCGCTGAGACGGCTCAAATATTCGCCCTTGAACGTCGAGTACGTCTTGTCCCCGGAATTTACTGGTTGATGGATCGGATATTTGGACACTTTTTCCTGGCTGAAGATCTTTTCTGCGTGGTTATCCTCATCCATTTTCCAGACGCTGACAATGCTTTCCGCCTTGCCGCGGTAAAGGTGCGGACTTCCTTGCTCGTAGAGAGAAAACACGTTGAGATCGATGTAGATCACGTAAGTCACTTTAAAGTGTGCGCCGATTTCCTCGGGTTTGTCCCAATCCTTGTTTTCTTCTAACCACCCCTTGACCAGATCGGGGGGAACAACCTTAATGTTATGTTCATGAAGGCGGTGAGTGACGTATAAGGCCAGCTCGTGATCAATGCTTTCAAAACTGTGCTTGATTTCGTCGGGCGCAAAGCAAACGACGACGACGCGAACGTCCGGGTCGGTCATTGACTCTTTGGTCTCTTCATCGAATTTCGGCTCAACGGACGGAGGCCCACCGAGCAGGTAGCCGAAAATGACAAAGTAGCTGCATCCGCTTGTGACGCTGCATAGCAGCATCATGGTCAGCAGTATCGAAAGTCGACTTGGGAACGCGCGCATCATATTGCCTTTGGGAGATTAGATACTTTTTCCGGGTCGGTGGTTATAAAACCGCTCCGCCAACAGATCGCAGAGGCGGGCCAGATATTCCTTGTGAAAAACAATGGCTGAACGACCTGTTTCCGACACGGGTTGATGTTCGGGATAGGTCATGGCGAATTCTCGATTGTATGCCATCATGGCACGACGTTGTCCGCTAAAGTCTTCGACCCTCGAGACTCGGATATATCCGCTCGCCTGACCGCGTAAGAGATTCTGGCTATTGGGTTCTTGCACGCTGAATGTTTGAAATTCAATCCAGGCGATGTAGTCGGTGTCAAAGTCCTGAGCAAGTTTTTGCAAATCCGGGACCGATGAATCGCGACTTTCCAGCCAATCCGCCACTCGGTTCGGGTTAATGATTTTCACACCGTGCAGCTTCATTCGGTGAGTAACGCCATCGATAATGTCCATTCTCAACGAGGAATTTTCCGCATCCACGGACTCAGGTGTCGAACAGACAACAAGAACGGTCTTGTCTCCCTTACTCAGATCAACCTTTGTCATTTTCGTGAATTCGGCTTCGATCTTTGGATCGCCGAAAAGGACTTTTCCACCACCCAGCAGCAGTTTTGAGCAGCCGGATGTCGAAACCATCGCCACGCTAACCGCAATCACACTCAGTTTTCTGAGTGCATCTCGGCGAGAGCAGTCGATCGAATTATCATTGATCATTGAGGCGATCCTTCGCCAAGTGGTTGATAGTCTCTATTACGTCGGCTTCCTGCCTTCACGCGTATTTTACTTCAGTGGCTAAAAGCCCCTGCTTTGATTTTTCGGTAACGTGCATCTACATCGCTCAATCTACGTTCGCCTTCAAATGTTTTGCCCGCGTTTGGAACGCTTGATCTAGATCACTGCGATGACCCGTGCTAACCAGATCAGCACGGTCACCGTTGCCAGGCAAATCGACAGGATTCCTCCCACCTCAACGGGATCAGAAATCATCCACAGTCGGCCAATCCGAGCACTCCATAAACACCAGGGAATTAACAATGAACAGACAGCAGCAAGCAACGTTCCTGCCAGGTTCGCACGTGCTGCCTCAACAAATTGACCTCGAACAAAATGGGAAAAACTGGTCGTCATCCCGCATCCAGGACACGGTCGGCCAAACAGTAATCGAAAGGTACACGGTGGCAGTCCTAATTGCTGATGAGTCCCATATCCGCGAGGATCGGGATTCAGCGAATAGGCAAAGCCAAAGCCGACGAGCAGAAAAAATGCGATTCCGAGCAAAGCGGCTCGTCCACCATTTCCGACCGGTGCTTCAACAGGCTGCCGAATATCTGACATGAGTTTTAAAAAGGGAGAAGCAGGTAATAGTTTTTTGGAAAAACGGCGGCAAGAGCGATTTCTGAAATTTGAGGCGGATTTGGTAGGCCCCCCGACGAACATTGTTCGACTTCGGCAGGATTTGCCCCAGTTTACGCTTCGTCGGTCCGGTAGAACCATGCCGCCGTAAACTGTTCTATCGCAAAGACAATAACCAGCAAGCCGACCACAAAACTGTACATTTCCTGACCGAGCCGATTTGTCATGATGTTTGTTTCAAGACCCCGAGTATCCCGATGGACTGAATATCTCCCTTCACCCAGCAGCGAATCAAGATCACGAGACTCAAGGCGTCGCAAATCACTTTCGCCCGCCGGAAGATTCAGGCTGAAGCCGCTATGGTAATCCACCTCACCTGCGGCCGAGTCAACCTGGTATGAACCCACTGTGGTGAGATCATTCAGTCGAAGGTTTTTTGCTTCTGCGGGAATTTCTTGCGTCCGCTGCTTAAAATCAGGCATGCGAAGAACGAGCTTTCTCAGCTTTTGTTCCCGGTCGAGCGGCATCGTCACTTCGTCCCCCACAAGGTAATTGGTTCGAAGTGTTGCCTGTTGCGACAAATACTGGGTCAGCTGATCGGCAAACACGAACGAGAGTGCGGACCCGACCAGATCGTTCCATTGATCATTATTGACCGAAGTTGTCATTAACATCACTCGTCCTCGACCAAGTCGCCGCTCAAGTAGCGCCGGATTCCCTTGTGTTCCGTCGAATTTGGCAACCGTCACTGCAGTTTCGGATGGCTCAACTTTCCAAAATCCGTGTACTTCGATCGCACCAATGTCCGCTAAAACCCCTGAATTCTCCAGTCGCTTCAGAAACGGATGCTGCGAGTTCCTGAGATCCATCGACTGAGGCTTGGCGTTCAATATCGAGGCCTTCAGCTCAGCAGGTAAGACACTTTGAGCTCCCTTCCGGTTGTAGGCAACGGGATCGATCTGGTCTCGACCCGGTTTCGTACTGAGTGCCGAACTGGCTGCACCCAAGAAGACGCCCAGACCTCCACCCGCTTCAACATAGTCATGCAACCGCGTCCAGGTCGCCTCGTCCGGAGAGTTGAGATTAATCAGAAACACGACGTCAAAGGGCTTGAGATCCGCATCTCGCAATCGACTGGATGCCAGAAATTTCGGTTGAAAATCAGTAATTTTCGCTGTCGACAAATAGTCGATAGCCGACTGCCAATAGAACGCGATCGACGGATTCTCGGCAACGAACAGGACTTTTAATTGGGGCAACGTCTTGACGGTAAAATAGCCGACGTCATCGATCGCCAGCGGGTCAGATCCAACGATCCGAAATTCCCCCTGTTGTAGCGGCCCCTCAATCTGTGGTATCTCAAACGCAAGTTGACGTTCAACCCCACTATCAATCGAAACAGTTTGCTGGCCTCGTTTTACGAGTTTGCCATCTTTTCCGCTGAGAAATAACTCGACGGTCTGTTCCGGTTTGGTCTGCCCAACGGCAGAAACGCCGACATCCAATTTTAATGTCCCGCCTGTCGGAATAGATTCAGCCGAAAGCTTCACATTTGTGAGACTTACGTTTGTCGGTGCTTTCTCACCGACATCGATTAAGTAAACCGAAACGATCTTGAGCCGCTCTAGCTCGTCCCGCAATACACTCGATGTTTCCTCGCGCCAGGCGGAACGAGTCAGATCCGTAAAAACATAGATTTCACGCAAATACCGATCTTGCCGTTTTTCTTCTGGAAGGGAAGTCTGCTCGGCTGTTACTCGACGACGATCTTCCTCTTGTGCCAGGATGACCGTCCGCAAACGATCGTTTAACGAAAAACTCCCAGCCTTGATTTCAAAGCTATCAATCCGAGTCCGCGCGGCTTGAAGGTCGAGTGAAAATGGTGGCGACGACGTTTCATGCGAACTTGTGATCGCAACTTTGCTACCCGCAGCGAAACGGCTGAGATGATCGCGAGCGATCTGTTGAGCCGCCTGTAATCGTGTTTGGTTCCCCTGCCGATAACTCATGCTCGGGCTGTTATCAAACAGGAAAACTGCCGCGACGGGAAGATTTTGGGCTGCTTTCGGTGCGGGATCTTTCATCTCGGCATAAACCCGATGAATGTAAGGCCATCCGACACCCAGCAATAACAGAAAGGCCACAGCAGCACCGATGCCGCCGCGCAGTATCGTTCGTCGAGTCAGCAATTGGTTTCGAGGCCAATTCTGTCGCTTCCACCACTCCATCACGCCGAAATAGCTGCCCACACCTATTCCGAGGATCGCAAGTAACGCCGTCCATTCGTACCAGACCAGCGAGTAATTCGCGGCAGGCAATGAGGGTCGAGTCAATCCGAACGCAATTAATGCCAGAACGAGCATTCGCAACAGCAGCAACCACAAATGGCGCAACTGCATTCGCCGAACATTTTGCCGACGATTTTGCTGGATCAGCCGAAGCGCCGGGAAAATCAACCGCTTCGGTTTGGCCCGCAACAATAAATGCAGCAAGACCGGGATGGCAGCAAACCCCAGCCCGAACAACAACGCGGGATGCAGCAACGACATAAGTTACGAATCATGCGGACGCGGAAATCATCAAAACAATCGTGACAAGACAAGTGTATGCAGAGACTACCGGAATTTCACTCGCAACGACAAACTGCCGCCGGTTGGATCGCTGTTTCAAACAGGACTGTCACGGTTTTCTTCCTTTCACGAAGCCGTCCAGTCACCAATTGGGGTGCCACGGTTTTGGAGTCTTCGACAAGGCCGTGCGTTCAACGCTCCGAATTCCGATTCCTACGAATGTCCGAGATTTCAACTCTTGGCAAATTGAACTGGATCAATTCTTACAGCATACTGCGACACCTCCGACCATCAGGTCGATCGGGTGAAGTCGATTCCATTTTTTGAGGTAACAAACAAATGCTGAGAATTCGCATTCTCGGATTCGTCTTGATCGTTGCCATTTCGGCGATCATTGAAGCTGGGAATGACCTCCACGCTGCGGAACCGTCGGTCATCACGAACAGCATCAATATGAAGCTTGTGGAAATCCCAGCGGGAGAATTCCTGATGGGGGCCGAGGAAACTGCGACACCGATCCTGAAAAAGTTTCCGTATTGTGATCGCTCGTGGCTGGACTGCGAACTGCCCCAACACAGCGTTCGTATTACGAAATCATTCTATATGGGCCAATATGAAGTCACGTTGAATCAGTTCATGAAGTTCTATAAAGACGCGAAATACAAGCTCGAAGTGGAATTGGATGACGTACCAAGCTGGGGTTACGACAAGAATGGAACGATGATGGAATCGGATCGATTTCGCCCATGGGAACCGATTGCATGGAAGATCGATCAGAATTCTCCGGTCATTTACGTCACCTGGAACGATGCCGTGGCGTTTTGCGAGTGGCTTAGTGAAAAAGAAGGGAAGACGTACAGACTTCCCACAGAAGCCGAATGGGAATATGCGTGTCGAGCAGGAACCGTACAACGTTATTCGTTTGGTGACGAGCCCGATCAGTTATTCCGGTTTGCAAACGTTGCCGATTCGAGTCGACTTAACGCACTTTATCCGAAATCCCCAACGAAAAAGCAGCGAACACTGTTTCTCTTGGGGAGTGATGGTTTTGTCTGGACGGCACCCGTCGGCAAGTTCCAGCCGAACGGATTTGGCCTCTACGACATGCATGGAAACGCCTGGGAATGGTGCTCAGACTGGTACGACGAGAATTACTACGGGCGATCGGTAATCGATGATCCCCAAGGACCGCTGAAAGGAACGGCGCGAGTCCTACGTGGTGGCGGCTTCTACGATGCCCCATTCCATCTTCGCTGCGCGCGACGTCACAGCGATCTCCCAACAACTCACGACTACGGAAACACCTTTCGAGTCGTCCGTGATCTTTAACGCGCGTCGGATGACGGGTTTAGAATAGGATAATCGTTCGCGCGTTGTGACCATGCAAGTAGATCAAGTAGTCCCACCACACCGTTCGCAGGATGGTGGTCATCGAAGACGCAACCGCATCTTCAAAGCGCACAACGATCCAACCCGGCCAGCCCGTCGCCTCAAATCGACG
>CAILLA010000114.1 GCA_903834925.1 uncultured Schlesneria sp. | reverse complement strand
TTCGGCGACGGCTCGACCAGAAAGGAATCACTTCTTTTCCACGAACAGGGAAGACCAAGTATTCACCTTCACTCGTGAAGGTAAACACCTTGCCCTCCTCAGCCACTTGCTGCTTGAATTTGTCATATTGTAGTGCGGCGGTACCCATCAGATTTCTCACTCAAGCCAACGATATCACTTTACGTCGCTACTTGCCGGGCGAATGAAATCAGCATCGTTTCTGGCAGCTTATCCACTCCAGCCTGCCGAAACATGTTGACGACCTGTGCTGCCGTGTAATAGGCGTAAATACAAACGTGGAGCAGGACCTCGGCTAGACGAGTTCAACCGTTCGCCGGGGCCCTAACTGGTGCTTTTCTTGTAAACGATATCGTCAGGCGATTCGGGCGTCAGCGATGCCAGATACGTGAGCCATCGCTGGTCACGGGAGCAGTCGGATGCACGAGGGGCTTGTGATTTCGATGGGATCACCGACCAATTTCAAACGACCTGTCTGGTCGTCGATCTTGAAGGCGACGACGTTATTTCCTGGCATGTTTGCGCAGAGAACCAGCGTCCCATCACCGGCAATCAAAAGATTCTGGGGACCTTTTCCCAGGCTCGGTTCGATCGCAATTAACTTCAGTGTGCCGTCGGCCTCAATCCGATAAGCGGCGATGCTGTCGTGCCCTCGATTGGTTCCGTAAAGATATTTTCCGTTCGGAGTAATCTTCAAATCGGCACAATGACTGACTCCTCGAAAATCCGTCGGCAACGTCGAGATTGTTTGCCGGGCGGTCATTACGCCGGAATTGGCGTCGTAGTCGGACATGGTCACCGAATTCTGCAGCTCATTGATCACATAAACATGTTTGCCGTCGGGATGAAATGTCAGATGTCGTGGTCCGGCCCCGGCCGGCGCTTTGGCAAAGGGCGGGGTATTGGGCGTCAGTTTCGCTGTGGTTTTGTCGAGCCGATAACTGAGGACTTGATCGGTTCCAAGGTCTGCGGCAAAAGCGAATCGATTGTCGGGACTGATAACAATGCAATGAGCATTCGGCCCCTTTTGTCGTACGGGATCGATGCTCGCACCAACATGCTGAATCATCGAAACCGCAGCCCCCAGTGAACCGTCGGTTTGTACGGGAAACGAGGCGACGCTTCCCGTCGAATAGTTCGCGACCAGAACTGTTTTTCCCGTGGAATCGATCTCCACATAACAACTGGCCGTTCCGTGTGTCGACTGCCGGTTCAGCAATTTCAACCCGCCGGTTCGTCCTTCAATCGCATACGCCGCCACTTCTTCGGGCTCGCTCCCTCCGAACGACTTGGCGTGAATCGAATACAGGAATTTCTGATCCGGTGAGATCACAAAAAAGAAGGGATGTTCAACACCCGTTGTCCGATGAATGCGATTCAATCGGCCGGTTGAACGCTCCAAACTGAACGCCTCGATCCCTCCTTTGTCGCCAGCAGCGAATGAGGAAATGAAGATCAGGGGTTCGGCAGCCAGGGATGCTTGATCAGTTTGAGTCAAAATAAGGCTCGCGATAAGGGAAAGGAAAATTGGGATTGGCTTCATCATGCTTGTGAATCTCAAAGTGAAAATGTGCGAGGACATTACATTGCCTCAATCGCTTCTTCGGAAATCAGAACCGTTTTGTTTGTATTTCTCAATGGTCAATTTTTCTTGTTGGAAATATCGAATTCCATTGCATTCGCGCCGGAAGCCTGTTCGTCGTACGATTCAATTGTCACAATAAGATGCGGTTCGAATTTCGCCTCTTGACCAGGGAGCGTTGTGATGATGCGGGTGGTACTTGCGGTGATTGTTGTTGTCGTCGGGATCAAGTCCGCTTTCGCTGACGATTGGCCCCAGTTTCGAGGTCCCAATTGTTCGGGCGTTTCTTTGACGAAAGCCCCTCTTCCGCAAGAATTTTCTGACACAAAGAACGTGAAATGGTCGGTCAAACTGGGTGACGGAATCGGGAGTCCGGTCATTGCGGCGGGACGAGTCTTTATTTCGGCAATGGTCGATCACACGACGATTGGATTGTATGCATTCGACGTGGCGACGGGAGACAAACTCTGGATGCGGTCGTGGCCGATCGGCGACGTTGATGAAATTCATCTGACGAATAGTCATGCGGGAACGACACCTGCCGCCGATTCGGAGCGGGTCTACTTCTATTTCAGCACGCTGGGGATTGTCGGACTCGATGCGAAGACGGGAGCGGACGTCTGGCACCGCCCGCTGCCGGTCCCCTATTTCATTTTCAAATGGGGCGCGGGAATGTCACCCGTGCTGTACAAGGATCTTGTGCTTTTCTGTCAGGATGACGATCTGCATCCGGCGTTTTACGCGTTCGATAAACGAACCGGTGAAATCCGATGGAAGGATGATCGGAATGATATGGCGGTCAACTATTCTCATCCCATCATTTGTGAAACCCCCACCGGAGATGAGATCGTCCTTGCGGGAACCGGCTTGTTGATCGGTTACGATCCGTCCGACGGCAAACGACTGTGGCAGGCTCGTACTTTGCTGCGAAACATCAAGACGACGCCGGTCAGCCACAACGGGATTGTCTATATCTCGCTGCAGAGCAAGGGAATCGCAAGTCAATGGCTGGCGTCGATCGATCAGGCAGAAACGGGAAACAAGGATAACAAGATCTCCAAAGACGAGGTCCAGAAATTCTTCGGCAAACGGCAGGTCCCTGAAGCGTTCTACAAAAAGACTTTTGATCGTGGAGACCTGAATCGCGATGGCGTGCTGGAAGGCCGCGAGTTGGATATCGCGTTCCTGCCGCCCGAGAATCGCGCAGGGGCCGCTTTTGATTCGACAGCCCCCGAAGATCAGTTTGTCCTTGCCGTGAAAGGAGGCGGGCGAGGGGACGTTTCAAAGACTCACGTCTTATGGAAGCATCCCACAAAGCACACCGATCACATTGTTTCGCCGCTGGTGGTCAGCAACCGAATGTTCCTGGTCAAAGCGGGTGGAATTGCCACCGGTTTCAACATCGAGCAGGGCAAGCAACTTTACGGACCAGTTCGGATCCAGAACGACGGCGAATATTTTGCATCGCCGGTGACTGGAGACGGCAAGATTTATATCGCCGGCGAAAATGGCAAAATTGCCGTGCTGCGCGATTCTGATCAACTCGAAGTGCTGGCCGTCAATGACATGGGTGATTCGATCCTGGGAACACCCGCCATCGCCGACGGGGCGTTATTTATCCGAACTCGAAAATCATTAATGAGGATCGAATGAGAAAAAGTAAGACACTGGCACGCATCCGAAAAAACGAAACGGTCAGGATGTGCTGTCTGGGCCACTTTATGCCGTTCTTCGTCAGCCACGCGGCCCACGTGGGATTCGACTGTATCTGGCTCGATCTCGAGCATCGCAATTTCTCGGATCGTGAAGTTCAAACTCTGCTGGTACACTCGCATTTGCACGATATCGACATCATGGTCCGTCCCGCCACAACCGAAAAGACGCGTCTGTATCGCTATCTCGAAGATGGTGCTGCCGGCTTGATGATTCCACACGTTAATACGGTCGAAAAAGCCAAATCGCTGGTCGATGCCGTGAAGTACCCACCCATTGGTGATCGGGGTCTCGATGGCGCCGGCCTTGATGCAGACTATTACCTTGGAAACGTCGACGCGTTTGTGAAGCATGCGAATCAGGAAACATTTCTGGTCGTCCAGATCGAGACGCTTCAGGCGTTAGAAAACGTCAACGAGATCGCGGCGCTCCCCGGTCTGGATGGACTATTCGTCGGACCGGGTGATCTGAACTTGCGATTGAAGCTGAACGACGTCGGCGTGACGCTGGAATCGGCGTACGAACGAGTGGCGGCGGCAAGCAAACAACATGGCAAAGCCTGGGGATGCCCGGTGGGGACTCCGGAAATCCTGAAAAAACGACAGCAACAAGGAGGGCAGTTGCTCAATCACGGCGGGGACTTTGGTGCGATCATGGAGATGCTCAAAAGCAGCATTGCAGCCTTCGACAGCAGTGAACGGGGAACTCCGTGACTGATTTATCGGGCAAAGTTGCGCTGGTGACGGGAGCCGGCCGAGGGATCGGAAAAGGGATCGCGTTACAACTCGCGCGGAGTGGTGCCGACCTGGTCATCAACGACCGGCCTGGCAGTCCGGACCTCAATCTCAGCGGCGAGGAAATTCGTGCACTGGGACGAACCTGTCACACGATCGAAGGCGACATCTTCACCCGTTCCGGCTGTGAACGGCTAGTCCAATCTGCCATCGAATTGGCCGGTCGAATCGACATTCTGATCAGCAATCCCGCTTACAGCCGACGTGGAACATTTCTCGAGTATTCCCCCGAGGAATTTGAGCGGACGATCAATGGCACGCTGACCAGTGGATTTCATATCAGCCAGCTTGTTGCTCGTCAGATGGTCTTGCGAGGACAAGGTGGCAAGATTGTTTTCATTTCGAGCGTCCAGGCAGAAATTCCGATCGCCAATTGTGCACCGTACGGAGCAGCCAAGGCGGGACTGAATCACCTGATGAGATCGATTGCCGTCGAGCTGGCGCCACATCGAATAAACGTCAATGCCATCGAACCCGGTTGGATCGATACACCCGGCGAACGAATCACCTTTTCGGACGAAACGATCACCGCTGAAGGTCAGCAACTCCCCTGGGGACGTCTGGGCCTGCCGGAAGAGATTGGGCACGCAGCGGCATTTCTTGTATCCGATCAAGCTGACTATATCACCGCGACGGTCTTGCCGGTGGATGGATGCTTTCGCTTCAAAGATTGCCTGCATGAAAAGGCGATTTTGCCAGCCAAAACGCCATGATTCGATCATTCGAGTACGAACGATGACATTACCACTGAAACGATTCCAGTTTCGCGGAGAGACGGCTGAACCACACCTGTTGATCACGGGCGCTGTCCACGGTGATGAGTTCGAACCGATCGCGGCAATTCATCGGCTGATCACTCTTTTCAAGGAACGCTCTGAACAAACGGCTGAGCTTCGCGGGACGGTGACATTGATCCCTGTGGTCAACGAGTCCGCATTTGTTCGCGGACACCGCTGTGCCGAAGACGGGATGGATCTTGCGCGGACCTGCCCGGGTCGTCCCGATGGAAGCATCACAGAAAGGACTGCCTGGGCGTTGAGTGAATCCATCCGGGCGGCAAACTTCTATGTCGACCTGCATACAGGTGGGACGGAATTGAGCGTCTTTCCTCTGTCGGGATATATGATGCACGCGAATCCGGCCGTTCTGGAGATGCAAAGGCGAATGGCGCGGGCCTTCAATCTGCAGATCGTCTGGGGAACAGCGGCAAATCTCGATGGCCGATCGTTGTCTGTCGCAAGGGACGCGAACATTCCGGCCATCTACTGTGAATATCTCGGTGCAGCGACCTGCGATCCGGCCGGCGTTGATGCCTATGTCGAGGGTTGCTTAAACGTGATGTCCGAATTGGGAATGCTCAATCGACAGCGACTTCCAGATCGAGTGGAATACGTCGTCGAAAACCCTGAACCAAATTCAGGTCACATGCAGATTTGTAATCCGTCGCCGATTACGGGTTATTTTGATTCACAGGTCAAGCTGGGACAGGCCATTCTAAAGGGTGATTTACTCGGTGTGGTCTATCCGCTGGATGGCGGTCTACCGGCACCGATCCGGTCTGAACAGGCGGGATTAGTCCTGGTATTGCGAACGTTTCCTCGGGTTCGTTCCGGCGAAAGTGTCGGCGTCATCTTAGAAACTCAAAGGTAACTTTATCACATGAGCGTCGCAAATCAGCAACAACGGATCGTCTATCTATCGGGTACGATGGTTCCTGAATCGGAAGCGAAGATTTCGATCTTTGATAGTGCCGTCATGCTTGGCGACAGTTTGACCGAATCGACGCGGACATTCGGGCACAAGCCATTTCGTCTCGATGAACATCTCACGCGACTCTACCGGTCGTTGAAAGTCAGCCGAGTTGATCCCGGGCTTTCACCGGCGGAAATGAAACGAGTGACGCTCGACGTTCTCAAAGCCAATCAATCTCTGATGGGACCGAACGATGATTGCTGGATCGTTCACAACGTTTCTCGCGGGTTGATGAAGCCCGGGCCCAGTACAGCTCAAGCGAATCCAGCGACCATTATGATCTTTACTGCGCCGATGGACTTACGCGGTTGGGCGCGGTACTACACGGAAGGGTGCCACGCGGTGACATCAATCAGTCGCGCGATACCGGCACAATCATTGGATGCCCGAATCAAGAACCGCAGTCGGTTGTTCTATACTCTGGCTGATCAAGAGGCCCGACTGGTTGACTCCGAGGCTCAATGCGTGATCCTGGATATCGATGGAAACGTTTCCGAGAACAAAGGGGGGAACGTTTTTGCGGTGGTCGACGGCAAGTTGCTGACCCCTACGACCGAGAATTGTCTGGCAGGGATCAGCCGACAAACAGTGCTCGAACTCGCCGAGAGCCTGAACATCCCTGTCAGGGAGGTGCGACTGCAGACCTACGATTTTTATACCGCAGATGAAATGTTCTTTACCAGTACACCGTACTGCATTATGCCAGCGACTCGATTTAACGGACTTCAGGTTGGCGACGGCCGCGTCGGTTCCATCACGAAACGACTTCTCGCGGCGTGGAGTGATCTCGTTGGAGTCGACATTGTTGGGCAGGCACGAAGCCAATTGGGGTAATGCAAACTTTACAGCGAAAGCATTGTCAAGACGTCACGTTCGGTCGGTGTGCCACGGCATCCGACTTATTCAGGTTTGAAACTTGCCTCATTGAGTCAAGTTTCAGGACTTTTCCCAAAGTAGCCATCATCGCTCCACGTGATGAGCATGTGTCGAGAACGATTCAAGCGTTTCCTCAGCCTCGGAACAAATTCTTCGTTCGAATTCCTGATTTGAAAACACGCTGATCGTAATATGAGGGGTTCTCGAACAATGCTCATCACGCGGAGCGATGATGGCTACTTTGGTCTGAGGCGAAGCCCTCGCTGGAGTCTTCGGAGACGCAGTGTCTTTCCTTTTGTCGAGGCCGTCGAAGAGCACTGGGTGACCGAAGACGGTGATCCAGTGGCACCGTAAACTTTAGTTCTGACGGGGCGCGACTTCCCCGCCAAACCGATTAGATTACTTATCGTGCGGGATTGACTTTACTGGTTTCGACAGCACCAGAAGGGACTGTGCAGCTCGAATGCGAGCATCGGCAAACGGATCATTGAGCATGATCTTTAAGCGATCCGCCGCAACAATGGCTCGGGCGTCGCCAGCGAATGTGGCCGCATAAGTCCGGATCAGGTTATCGTCGCTCGATAAGTTTCGTTGAAGTGCGGCAAGTCCCTCGTCGTCACCAAGGATCGCGAGCGCGTGTTCGAAGTTTGCTCGCGGCGTGGCTTTCGTAAGGCGAGCTAACTGGGCCTTCAAGAGCGGTATGTCGCTGCGATCGCCGATTTGGCCGAGAATCCATGCGGCGATCGCCGCATGCTCCAGCTTCTCGTGACTAAGAAACTCACGTATCAATTTCTTCGCATCCACATCGCCGTGGCGTGCGAGTGCTGCAGCAGCCATTAATTTTAATGTCAAATTGGCATTCTGTTTAAAGGCGGATGTGATCGACTTTCCGTCGCCGATATCTGAGAGTTTGAAAAGGCTTTCGGCAGCGTGAACATGCCCGTGCGGTGTGTCGTTCGAAAGAATTCCGAGTATTACCTTGACGGTTGAATGATCACCGGCCCTCGCGATCTCTCGAGCAATCCCACAACGTTTCTGGTCATCTTTCTCTGTCGCCAGCTTCGGCGTCAAAAATTCAATGACTTCTTCTCCATGCCCCGCCAGTGTCAGCCCTTCGGCAGCATGGATCGATGGCCAGAATTCGCCGGTTCGTAGACCTTCGTGAAGAACTTCAAAGCATCGGTCGCGAGTGGCTTCGTCGAGCGTGATGCGCTTCGCATCATCAGCCGTCCCGATCGAAATCGGAACCCCGATACAGACTGCCGTTACAAGTAACAATCGAATCGTCGCCTTCATAGGAATGTCCTTTCATTATCACCAGGAAGTCCAGCCTCCGTCGACGAGAAGATTCTGGCCTGTGATATAACTGCCTGCATCGCTGACCAGCATGATTAAGGGTCCTTTGAGTTCATAGGGATTTCCCATGCGGCCCATCGGACTTTTCTGTTTCAAGCGTTCGACCATTGCCGACGGAGCTTTTTCCGACGGAAAGGGGCCGGGGCTGAGACAGTTCACTCGCACCCCGTCCTTTGCCCAATAGGCAGCCAGATGCCGAGTCATATGAACGATCCCGCCCTTCAGCGTGTGATATTGAACCGGACTTGCGACACAGATTCCGTCATAGGCATCGGGATAGGAACCGACGACTCCATACATCGATCCGATCATCACAATCGATCCAGAAACTTTGCGGCTGACAACGTGATCGCGCAGATGTCGGGCTAGCAGAAAGTAACCGGTCGCATTTTGCAGGTCTTTGTTGAATGCTTCGGCCGTAACATTCGTGAGATCGAGAGCATGTCCCTGCTGACCGTTGTTAATCAGAATGTCGACCTGCCCAGCAGCGGCAACAGCCGCTGTGAACCCGTCATTCAGAGAGGATTCATCTAATTGATTGAGGACGACAGCGTGGTGAGTCGCGTTACCGGGTGAGGGTAATTCATCGACCACGTATTGAGCACGTTCTCGATCACGACTTCCAATGACGACGGTCGCACCCGCTTCCGCCAGCGCTCGTGATAAGGATCTGCCCAGGAATCCTGAGCCACCGGTGATCAAGGCGACTCGCCCGGTCAGATCAAACAGATTCTGAACCGTTGGTTCATTCATTGTCACCCCGCTTCATTGATTGCCACGACTGCTGAGTCGTCATCCTTGATGCATTTCACTTACACGGCAGGCCAAAGCACAGCATTTATATGCTCGCCTTTGCCCTTTGGCCGATTGGCAGCAGACTTGCCAGGCTTCCCGCCGCCGCGCCCACCACAAATGAGCCCGGCATAATTAACAGGATGCTTAACTTGCCCAGCCCGAATGATTCGGAGAAAGCGATTAAGACTGCTGCCGTCACACTCGCTACTGCGGAAAAGAGCGCCCCGAATGTCGTCGCCCACTTCACAAAGATCGCCAGAAAGAACAGGACGAACAACGGGGCCACCAGCAAATTGACGACGCGGTAACAAAGATCAACCAGATTGCCTTCGATCTGGCTGACGAGCAAACTTATCAAGAGAACGCTGATCCCGATGAGGAACGAAATGATTCTGGCGAGTCGCACTCGGGTATGGTCCGAAAGGGGCGTCCAACTTAATCGGCCAATAAAATCTTCGGTAATCACGGCACATGAAGAATTCATTCCTGATGCCAGGCTCGACATGGCCGCAGACAAAATTGCAGCGATGATGACGCCGGTCATGCCATTTGGCAGCCCAACCACAACGAATCGGGGGAAGAGTTTGTCGGCGCCCTCCCGCAAGTTAATTTCATCAGTCAAGTATCCGGAATGAGCTGTGAAGTATCCGACGACCGCCAGCCCAACCATCCCGAGCAGCACTCCTACAAGTGCTTCGGCCCACAGTGTCGTATATAAGGATCGACGCGCGGCAGCGGCGTCGCGTGTCGAGAGCCATCGTTGAATCGCCATCTGGTCTGAACCGCAGGTACAGACATACCAGGCGAACGTGGAAATTGCGGCACCGAGGAACGTCATGCGTGTTGTCGAATCGGGAAAGAATTTGGGTTCGGCCCAGTGCTCGGCCCATTCGACCGGCCACCAGGCCGACACGCCACCCAGATTCACGCTGATAATAATAATGACAGCGGCTGCACCCCCCAGCATGATCACGGACTGCACTGCATCGGTAACGACGACCGCTCGTAATCCCCCTTCTGCCGTATATATCATCGTGATCACACACATCACGATGGCCGCACCGAGTGTCGCAACAGGTCCCAGCCCTAAGATGGGCGAAAGAACCTTGTCAGAGGTCGCGTACAAAATGGATGCCATCCAGCCTAATCGCATGATCAGAAACATCAACGAGCCGACGATCCGGACACTCAACCCAAATCGTGTTTCCAGAATCTCGTAGGCGCTGGTCACGTTTTGCCGCATGATGAAGGGAATTAGAGCCCAGCCAACGACCATTCCAATGAGCGGAAACGCCGTATATTGGGCGAGCACCATCGGACCGTTCTTGACCATTTCGCCTGGCACCGCCAGATAGGATAGAGAACTCGTCAACGTGGCAAATAGAGAAAGTCCCACAGCAAAGGGACTCATGCGCCGACCACCCAGGTGATAATCGTCAGCCGTCTCATTACGACGACTGTAGTACCGTCCAACAGCCAGCATACCGATTGCATACGCCGCGACAACAATCCAATCCAGCAATGCCACGGCAGTGTTTCCTTGCTCTCAAAGGCAATCATCACATTTGACTTATGCGAAATGGTATGGCTGTTTTTCCGATTCCGCAACCGGGCTTGCCGAAGTTGCACCGCAGGCAATTTGTTCCGTCGACGTCGCGGCGTTCAGGTTTTCAGCCCGAGTTCCTGATGTTGTTCTCGTGCCGCAGCCAGGTATTGCGCGAATGCCGATTCGTCACGCTGACAGGAAACGCCCCGGAAGACCATGGCAAAGGAACGACGTTGTCGCGTCGTAGAGAGATTGGCGTCCGCCCGGTGAATCGTCATGCCGTGATGAGCCACCACGTCGCCGGGCTGAAGACATACGGCCACTTCGCGAGTGAAATCGTCCGGCGTGTAATCGGTGATTCCCTGCGAAAATCCGAGAATCTTCGATTTCGCGTGAGTGCGAAAGCCTCGCGTGTGCGAGTTAGCGACATAGCGCAGGCAACCGTTCTCGGCGTCAACCGCATCGATCGCCATCCAGATCGTAACGACATTCGAAGGGATGAGGCAGAAGTAGTAATTATCCTGATGCGGCGGAGTGACGTGATTGGTGCCTGGAGGTTTGTTGAACCATTCCGGCTGATCGGCCTGCGCCGGTTCGCCTATGAGTGTTTCGGCCAGCGTGCGCATCTTCGGATGCTGCATGAAGTCGAGAAAGAATGGATCACATCCCATCCGCTGCAACTGCTTCAGTGTCTCGGGTCGAGCACGATCCTGGAAAAAGGCTTCGCTGTCGGGAAGCGTCGGCACAACCTCACGGACGTATCGGTCCAGGTTCGTGCGAAGTTCCGCAAAGTCTGCCTCGCTCAGTAGCTGGCGGACAATCACGAAACCACCTTCGTCGTAGGATTTCTTTTCGAGTTCAAATGCCAATGCAACTACCTCCATCAGGACTGAGACCGATTCCGCGATCGGTACGCAAATTTCGTTGAACCAGAGGAATTGATGAAAACATCGTACAGGAGACGCTCCCCACCACGAAACTCAAATGCAGTGAGCAAGGCGTGATCCAGACATAACTCGCGCCAAGATTTCTTCCCAAATCCTTCGGATTTGAGAACATCACGACCGTCACGACTTTCAACAGCAGTCCAAGTGCATTGTCAAGACTAACAATTCGGGTTGTGTGCCACTGCATCGGAGTCTTCGGAGACGCAGTGTCTTCTCTTTATTGAAGGCAATCGAAGAGCACTGGGTGACCGAAGACGGTCATCCAGTGGCACCCGAGTATTTAGAATGGACAACGCACTAGCCAGCTACCAGCAACATTATTGCCCCCCCCCCCCCCCCGACATCCGGGTCATGATGAATTTCCGAAAATGCTGGTCGCGAGCGTTGCCTGGCGCCGGCCCAGCCGACACACTGATCGGACTGGCACGAGAGAAGGCTGGAAGTCGCTTAAAGGATCCGTCGTGACACTCAAACACAGCGTGATGATCATCGGCGTCGGCTCAATCGGCGAGCGGCATTTGCGTTGTTTTCAAGCGACCGGGCGCACCGATGTTTTCTTCGTCGAAATCAACGATGCACTGCGGAAGCAGATCTCGGAACGTTATGGCGCCCAAGGATTCGCAGATCTTGAAATCGCCCTGAAGCATCGGTCTGATTCCGATTCGCAACAGGCTTTTCGCTCCGCAGTGGCTGTCGTGGCAACTCCGGCCAATCTGCATATCTCCGTCGCCCAGAGATTGGCGGAAGCAAACTTCCATCTGCTAATCGAAAAGCCTTTAAGTACCAGCTTGGCGGGAATCGATCGTTTGCAGCAAGTGGTACGCGAGCGACGCCTGATTGCCGGTGTCGCGTACGTCTATCGCTCTTTTCCCGCACTCAACGAAATGCGCAATGCACTATTGAGTGGTCAGTTTGGAAAACCGTTAGAAATCGTTGCGGTCTGTGGACAGAACTTTCCGACTTATCGGCCAGCGTATCGCACAACGTACTACACGGACCATGCGACCGGGGGCGGTGCCATTCAGGATGCACTGACGCATATCATCAATGCCGGTGAATGGCTGGTGGGCCCGGTCGATCGGCTGGTAACCGACGCGGCTCATCAGGTTCTTGAAGGGGTCACAGTCGAAGACACGGTACACGTGCTGGCACGCCACGGCGAAGTACTCGGCAGCTACAGTTTCAACCAGCATCAGGCACCGAACGAAATCACCCTGACCGTGATTTGTGAACATGGCACCGTCCGCTGGGAATCGCACCAGAATCGGTGGCGCTGGATGACTCGGCCCGATGAACCGTGGCACGACCAACCCAATGAGCCGATGCCACGCGATGCGGCGTTCATCATTCAGGCAGAACGATTCCTTGATGCCGTCGAAAACCTGGCACCGACGGCATGTACGTTAGAGGAAGGGTTGCAGACCTTAAACGTCAATCTGGCCGCACTCGCGAGCGTCGATCAGCGATGCTGGCAGACAATCGGAGGCCATTCAGCAAAACACATCCATCAAGGAGATAGTGCACAGTGACACAAACAATCAATTCGGACAATGTCTGGCTCGAAGCAACGCGACAGCTTTCCACGCCGTCACTGGTGATCGATTTGCCTCGCGTTCGCCTCAATGTCACTCGATTGGCCAGTTATGTGGAAACGCACGGTCTTCGACTGCGCCCCCACACGAAGACGCACAAATCCAAAAAAATGGGCTTGCTGCAACTGGACGCCGGAGCCAAAGGATTGACCGCAGCAAAGGTCGGCGAAGCCGAACAATTTGCCGCGATTGAGAATGACATTCTGGTCGCGTACCCTGCCTTTGACCCGGCGCGCGCGAGACGACTCGCACTGCTGGGACGTGACCGGACGGTCCGCGTCGCTGTTGACTCCGCTGAAGGAGTGAATCGGCTCGCAGAGGTGGCCAGTACTGCGGGAGTTGTCCTGGGAATCCTTGTCGACCTGGATGTGGGATTGCATCGTACCGGAGTCGCTTCACCCCAGGATGCACATGTCCTGGCTCGACACGTTATACAGACAAAGGGTGTCCGCCTGGATGGGCTTTTCTGCTATCCGGGTCATATCTGGGGGACGCCGGAATCGCAGGTCTCGCGACTTGCTGCGGTGGATGCATTACTGGGCGAGACGATCGATCTTTGGGCGCATGACGGACTGGAAGCCTCGATTGTCTCGGGCGGTTCCACTCCGACAGCGTATCGGTCACATCTGTGTCAACGACTCACCGAAATACGCCCTGGCACATACATCTTCAACGATCGGAACACGGTCGACGGGGGCTACTGCGATTGGGATGATTGTGCGGCTCGCATGGTGTGTACCGTTGTCAGCACGGCCGTTTCGGGGCAGGTTGTGGTCGACGCCGGAGCCAAAACGCTTGCCGCTGACCGCTGCATCCCCAATCTGGAATCGGGCCACGGATTCATTCCTGAATACCCTCAAGCGCGGATCACGGCACTGAGCGAAGAGCACGGGCAGGTCGACGTTTCGCGCTGTGACAGGCAACCGAAACTTGGGGAGCGGCTCACGGTGATCCCCAACCATATCTGCCCGTGCGTCAACCTGCACGATGGCTTCTGGTGCATCGACTCAGAAGCCGAGCCCGAGCGATGGCCGGTCGACACACGAGGAATGCTGACCTGAAACTGACTCACGAACGCGCCTGCGTTCTTCCCAACGTTCAAACGCTGTTCCAGGATAACGTAAAATTTGTTCGTCACTGGTTCGCTATTCCAACACCCTGATTACTGCGATGGAGAATCACCTTGATTGTTGACATTCATAGCCATGCCTGGCGTTACCCCGAACATTTCAGTGACGACTTTCGGGCACAGGCGCGTCGAGCTCGTGCGGGCACCGAAGTCGATCTGACTGTTCGTTACGACGAATATCGCCGAACGGCATCGATGGCCGATCACACAGTGGTCTTCGGCGGAAAAGCGAGACTGAGTGGTTTGTGGGTCGATGATCGTTACGTTGCCGACTACGTTGCCATCGACCCTGCAAGGCTGATCGGTTTTTTGTCGGTCGATCCCACACAACCGGATTGGGAAACCGAACTGCGGGTCGGCCACGAAGAGCTTGGGCTAAAGGGAATCAAACTGCTGCCGATGTACGCGGGCTTTCGGCCAGACGATAACCGGATTGATCCCGTCTGGAAATATGCACAGAAGCATCAACTGCCCGTGCTGCTGCACACCGGGACAACCTTCATCGCGCAGGCTCCGCTGGAATGTACGTTGCCGCGCCATCTTGATCCGGTTGCCGCTCGCTTTCCTGATGTGAAGATCATCATGGCGCATCTGGGACATCCCTACGAAGGGGAGTGCATTGTGACTGCACGTAAGCATCCCAACGTGTTTGTGGATATTAGCGCGCTGCACTATCGCCCCTGGCAGCTGTATCAAAGCTTAATGCTCGTGCAGGAATATGGAGTGTGGGACAAACTGCTTTTCGGAACGGATTATCCGTTCACGACCGTCGATGCCACGCTCGACGGCCTGCGGGGACTGAACCGGATGCTCGAAGGGACAGCGCTGCCGCGACTCGATGCACGTCAGATCGAAGCGCTCATTCACCGAGACAGTTTGCAACTGCTGGGAATCACGACACGGTAGGAAAAGATCATGTCAGTTTCTCTTAATGACTTTTCGGCGCACGATCAGCAGATTTGGGACGAAGAGCTTCAAGACTTCGTGCCGGACCGCGTGTTCGATGCACACATTCATCTGTTCAATCCCGGCCATCTGTCGGCTGCCGCCTCGTCGTCCAATACCTGGGGGCTGGCGGATCTGACCACTTTGCAGGCGTGGGCGGCACGCTTGTATCCCGGCCGCGAGACTCATTTTCTCGCCTTGGGGGCGCCGTTGCCTGGAATTGAAGTCGCGACGCATAACCATTGGTGCATCGAGCAAATTCAACGAGATCCACAATCCCGCATGAATCGGCTCGTGACACCCTCATGCCGACTCGATGACATCGAGCGAGATGTTCGCCAGCGGGGAGTGATCGGGCTTAAGCCTTATCGGATATTCTCTGTGACTGGCGATATCGCCCAGTGCCGGATTCACGAATTCCTGCCGTACGAGCAACTGGAACTCGCCAACCAACTCGGATTGTGGGTCACGCTGCATCTTTCTCGTTGTCAAGGCTGCGCTGACGAGTTCAACCTGAACGACCTTAAGGAGTACACTCAAAAACGTTACCCGAATATCAAGTGGATTTTGGCACATTGTGCTCGCAGCTTTACATACTGGCCGATTCGCAAGGCGATTGACCAGCTGCGCGAGATGCCCAATATCTGGTACGACGTTTCGGCAGTGACGGATGTGCGTCCGTTGATTACGTTATTTTCTCGCGAGGATCGTCGACGCATTCTCTATGGATCAGACGGTGTGGATTCGACCTACTTTCACGGCCAGTATGCTGCGATGGGTCGAGCGTGGCAATACGTGGACGTCGGTCGCTTCGACCTGAAGTTTCCTCATTGTGACGGGCGTCCCATCCTGGCCATTTATGAACAATTGCTGTCGATGAAACACGCGGCCGAGATCGCCGAGTGGTCCACGGACGACATTCACAACCTGTTCTGGAAAAACGCCGCCACAGCATTCGATATCCGTTTTAACGGTGATCACGCGACTCCACACTCCGCCGTTGGTACACAGACGCAAGCGATGTACTCCCGTGCGAAACTCCGCATTCCCGGCGGGACGCAACTGCTCAGTAAGCGTCCGGAAATGTTCGCACCAGGGCTTTGGCCTGCGTACGCTCGCGAGGCCCACGGCTGCGAAGTGATTGATCTTGACGGCCGCCGTTTCATCGACATGACCACGTCAGGAATCGGCTCGTGCTTGCTGGGGTATGCCGATCCCGATGTGACGACGGCCGTCCAGCGCCGCATCGCCCGTGGGTCGATGTCGACGCTGAATGCGGCCGAGGAAGTTGAACTCGCGGAACTGCTGATCGAACTGCATCCCTGGGCCGAACAGGCTCGCTTCGCCCGATCCGGCGGTGAATCAATGGCCGTCGCAGTGCGAATCGCTCGAGCCGCCACGGGCCGTGACAAGATCGCATTCTGCGGCTATCACGGGTGGTCCGATTGGTACCTGGCGGCGAATGTGAGCCCCGCAGGTGCCGAGGACAGCCTGAAAGGACACTTGCTGCCGGGACTGGCTCCCGCTGGCGTTCCGCGAGGTCTCGCTGGAACCGCCCTTCCGTTTACGTATAACCGGCTGCAAGAACTCGAACAACACGTCGTACGGAACGGCAGTGAACTGGCTGCGATTGTGATGGAGCCGACCCGCTCAACCAATCCCGATCCCGGCTTTCTTGAAGGTGTCCGAGAACTGAGTGATCGATGCGGCGCAGCTCTGATTTTTGACGAGATTTCGTCAGGTTGGCGAATGCATCTGGGTGGCGCCCATCTGAAGTATGGCGTCATGCCTGACATCGCGGTGTTCGCAAAGGCGATTGGCAATGGTCACCCTATGGCAGCGATTATTGGACGCCGCCGTGTCATGGATGCAGCACAGACGTCATTTATCTCGAGCACCTATTGGACCGAAGCGGTCGGTCCGACTGCGGCACTTGCCACGATCCGCAAGCTGCAATCAATCAACATCGCGGCTCACACCGCCCATATCGGCGGCCTCGTCCGCGATGGATGGCAGACCCTGGGTCAGCGTATAGGTCTGCCGGTCAAGGTGACGGGGCATCCTGCTCTGCTGCACCTCAGTTTCGATCATGAACAGGCGGCCGCAATGGGAACACTGGTCACCACGCGAATGATCGACCGTGGTTTCCTCACCGGCAGCGGCTTCTACCCCAGCTTTGCGCATAAGGAACGCCATGTCGATTTGTATCTGGCTGCACTGGAACCGGTATTCGCCGAACTGACGGAAGTGATTCGCCATGGCGATGTGATGGAACGACTGCAGTCCGCTGGTGTTTCAGTCCGTCACACCGGTTTCTCTCGATTGACGTAACGACGGATCGATCCATCATTGAGTTGTTCACACCCGAACAGAAACAAGATATTCCAATAGCCAATCGCTGACAAAACAGGAAAGAGAATTCTCCATGCAACGAACTCGTTCGCTTTTAACGGTCTTGATTCTGATCACGAGTACCGCGCCCGTTTTCGCAGCCGATGAGGCGATCTCAGTGGGTTCTCGACGCGAACTATTCGTCGATTCGCTTCTCATCGACAAGCTGGATGGCGTTTCGTTGCAACTTCAGCACCCCCATTCGGCGGGGGTTTCGCTGAAATTCGATCAACCGTGGGAAGGACAGGTCAGCGGATATGTGACCGTCATTCACGATGGTGATCTATACCGTCTATATTACCGAGGTCGTCCGCTAACGGGATTCGGGGATACCGACCCCCGTGCGCAAGAGGTTACCTGTTATGCCGAAAGCCGGGATGGTCACACTTTCACTCGGCCGAATCTGGGCCTCGTTTCTCTGGGTGGCAGCAAGAACAACAATGCCATCCTCGCCGATGTCGGCCATGCGACTCATAATTTCGCCCCCTTTCTCGACTCACGTCCCGGAGTACCAAAGTCGGAACGCTTCAAAGGCGTAGGAGGCAGCAGCGAGTCGGGGCTGATCGCTTTCGTTTCCGAAGATGGAATTCATTTTCGCAAACTGCAAGATAAACCAATTATTACTGGCGGTGCGTTCGATTCGCAAAACAACGTCTTCTGGTCCGCGCACGAACAGTGCTATGTCTGTTTTTTCCGTACTTTTAAAAATGGCGTCCGCTGGATTACTCGAACGACATCGACCGATTTTCTTAATTGGACTCCGGCGATCGATATGACCTTTGGTGACGTCCCACACGAACATCTCTATACCAATCAGACCGAGGCTTATTTCCGCGCTCCGCACATTTACATTGGGACGGCAGCTCGCTTCTGGCCCGGTCGACGATCGCTCACCGACAAACAGGTCGCCGCGTTAAACCTCGATGACAAAGTAAACTATGATGGCTTGAAGCTCGAATCGTCCGACGCCGTTCTACTGTCCAGCCGTGGCGGCAACCGTTATGACCGCACGTTCCTCGAATCGCTGGTTCGTCCTGGCACAGACCTGAGAAACTGGACTGCGCGGTCAAACTATCCGGCTCGCGGTGTCGTTCCAACGGGCCCGACAGAAATGTCGATGTACGTCCAAAGGAATTACGGTCAACCGACCCATTATCTTGAGAGGTTGACGTTTCGAACCGATGGTTTCGTCGCGGTACATGCGGACTACCGCCCAGGCGAACTGATCACAAAACCAATCACCTTTGCCGGAAAGGAGCTCAGTTTGAATCTGTCGTCCAGTGCCGCCGGAAGTGTTTTCGTTGAAATTCAGGATGCCGCCGGGAAACCAATCCCCGGTTTCACACTCGGCGAGTGCGTTGAAATTAACACGGACGATCTGTCTTGGGTTGTAACGTGGAAAAGCGGTTCGAGCGTGATGTCTCTTTCCGGTAAACCCGTCCGCTTGCGATTTCGGTTAAAAGATGCAGATCTGTTTGCGTTTCAGTTCTTACCAGGTGACGGTATCGATGTGAACACCACCCGACGGTGATGCAATTAGGATACGGATTGTTACGGTTCCTCCCGATCCTGCTCCGGCTCGGCCCAGATTTTGGCGTTACCTTCACCATCGATCTCAACGTGAATCGTGCTGGCCCGGCAGCAGACTGGGCAATCTTCGATGTACGTTTGGTGCGCGCCTGCCGTCAGGTCCAGTGGAATGACGATCTCTTCACCACAAGCATCACAGACGTAGCTGGATTCCTTCTGGTATGTCGCTTGATCGATATCTGATGTCAAGACTTGATCCAACTGCGATAAATCTCGCCCTGATCCGAGCAATTCACACGCCCACAACATCACGGAAAGTGGTTCGGGGTCTGCCAGTCGATGATCATTTCCCACTTCGATCAGCGTCGCCCCGCTGGTCTTCGCCAACTCCTCGGAATCTGCAAACGGGATCACATCATCGGCGCGGCTATGCAGGATCACGGTGTCTGGCATTACCGTTCTTGTCGTGCCCCAATTCTTCCATGCCGGACAGAGCAGCACGAGCTTGGCATCGCCACTGTTGATGTTCACGGCAACGGCGCCGCCACGGCTCGATCCGACGACAACTGCGGGCTTGTGCTTGTCGAACTCGGCTTGGGCGGTCGCAACAGCAGCGCCAAAATCATCGTCATCCAGTGCTGGATTGATGACTTCATGTCCGTGGTCCTTGAGGTAGCTCGGCTTGACGCCACCGGGAACAGAATGCCAGCCGTGGAGGAAAAGGATTTTCATCGCGTCAGTTTATCGTTGGTAGCATCTGATGGCACAACTCCTCAAATCGTTTTGAGCATTTTCTTTGCTTCTTTCGCTGAATCGGACTTGCCGTAAAGTTCGACAACTTCCTGCAATCGCCGACGCCCAATCTCGATTTTCCTCGATCAATAAACAGCCGGGCCATTTGCAATTCACTTTCGGCATGCCGTTCCTGCCGTTCGATGGCTTCGTCGACCAGTTGTTTTTGCTGTTCCGGTGTCAGTGTCGGTGTTTTGGCTGATTCTTCTGTCATTGAACAATTCAAAACCTGTACAAGAACCTTGTTTTCAGAATGACTTGAACTGGCCCGACCACGTTGATCGGCTGATCGGAATTCAGAATTGCTGCTGACAAACGTCCCCCGCAAAGAACGCACAGACGGTCTCGTTTGCCAAATTGAGAGTGCAGCATCCGCTTACGACGCGGTATTTGATCTGGTACGCTGTTCTCTCTGCGTTTCCGATTGATCCAAGCGGCAAAAGTAGAAGAAATGCAAAAAGGCGAACAGTCAACGAAAAAAATGATCTGACAGGCGAGAACAATTTGGATCGCCTTTTTTACATGCGTAGACAACAGCGATTTAAGGACCAGCGACGTGCGTTTATCCGAGGAAAAGATCAAGGCGGCAATCCAACACAGCGACACAGAAATTCGGCAGAGGGCAATCCGCTACTTTTCGGCTTCCTATTCCACAGATCCGTCGATTATGCCGCTGGTCATTAAGGCGGTGGAGACATTCGGTAGACAGGACGCGTATCACCTGATCGGATTTTCGAGGGACCTTTCACAAACCGAAGAGACAATCGCCTGGATCATTGACGAATTGAACGATGAGGAAAGTAACAAGCACGAGAATTACGTTTACAACCTCTCGATGGTTCTGGTCCAAGCCGACCCGGCCCTTCTTCTGCCGAGAGAATCAGACATCTTCGAGGCCCGCCATTTTATGCGTGGCTTGCACACACCGATCGTCGAGCGTTTGCGAATGCTTTCCTGGGACGAAGCGACCTGTTGGCAAGAGCTGGAAGAGTTTTGCGAGGCAGGCAAGGACGCCAAGTATGTCAACGATGTCAATCTGGGTTATGCCAACCTGATTGTGGAAGCACTCGCCCGGTATGGCGACGCGTGCGAACCAAAGGTCAAAGCAGTGTTCGACGTCGAAGTGGATGACTATAGCCACCACCCGATGAAGTGGCTGGAACCACTCGTGGTTCGATTGGCGGGTCAAGCCAATCTCGAATCGGTAATTCCTCAGATCGTTGCCAGACTTCATGACAATTCGGACCTTCTCGGCAAGGAATGTGCCGATGCGCTGATCCGAATTGGAACGCCTGCCGTGGTCCACGCCATTGCCGAGGCATTTCCGACTGCGGAGAGACATTTTCGCATCTACGCCGTCAACCCGCTGGAAAATATCCATTCCGATTTGGCTGTGGAAACGTGCCTCAAGCTAATTGACACGGAAAAGGATCAGCTCATTCGCAACAACCTGGGTTATGCTCTCCTGTCCCAGTTTGCCTACGAAGGGATCGAGCCTGTACGGCAACTGCTGATTGGGAAAAAACTGGATTTTGAGGGCAAAGGACTACGAGGCGAACTTCTCGACACCTGTGTGATCATGGGGGAACGGTTCCCGGAATACGACGAATGGCTGGCAACCAAAAAGGCTGAAAAAGAAGAACATCGGAAAAGTGTTGAGGAACTTAAAGGCGACCCGGCGGGCCTCATCAAATATGCCCTGGAAAAACTGGCGGGCAAGAAACTCGATGACTTACCCAAGCCAAAGCCAGCGTTGCCATCTGCTTCTGCTTCTAGTTTGTCGTTTCCACTTCAACAGGCATCGAAACAAAAAGTTGGACGAAACGATTTGTGTCCCTGTGGAAGCGGCAAGAAGTTCAAGAAATGCTGTCTCATGAGAAATTGACTTTCTTGCCGAGGTTGAAAAAGTCGATCGGGATGAGGCTTCATTTCACTGCAAATTCCTTACGTGCATACGACTCGAGAAATCCACAGGTCTTGCAGCGATATGTACCAACGGGGATCTGGTCACTGGGCCTCGGTAGTGTGATCGCGTTGTTCTGTTGAAGGGAGAACCACCAATGTTTCTTGGGTTGTCCCCTCGCCCATAAGCTCACAAGTAACGCCATGTGACTGTGGTCAATCAAATAACCTGATTCCATCTCACCCTGACACTTCGGACAGGTCATTTCAGCTTCGCTCATCGGAGATTCCTTAAGTAGTTCTTGGTGCTTCGTTATTCGTTGAGGAACCATGGTCATTTCAGCTTGGTTCATCGGAGATTCCTTAAGGGCCATTCGCCCAAATTCGATTCCCGTTGATAACGTAACCGGGATCAACTTGGATCAAATACTTGTCTGATCCCATAATTTGCTTCGTTCGAATAGCGGTTGACAAAGGCAATCATCCTGCCTCGTGAGGAACCTGACGTCGGCAGTGTCGTTAAAGCTCCCTGGGTTCATGGAGCGGAAGCTGCTGGCGAACCCCCTGCGGCGGCTCACTCGTCGCTCTTCTCGATCCCGGTACCGCGACGAATCGCCCGCTTGCCGAACTTCTCTGTGATCTGATCTGCCACTCGATCGAGTTCCTGTTGACGCGTTTGGTCGGGCTGATCGAAGAGTGTCTGCTGTGATTTTCCAGATCCGTCCAGTTTACTGACGCCGAACCCCAGCAGTCGGATTAGCTGATGACGCGCTGGAAGGCGTTTTGTCAGCAGTTCCAAACCGGCGTCCAGCAGTTCCTGCGTAATGCTGGTCGGCTTCGCCAGCGTCATTGAACGAGTGATCGTCTGAAAGTCCGCGAACCGCACTTTCAACTCGACTGTGCGGCCCTTGAGGTCGTGCCGGCGCAGGCGGCGAGCGACCTGCTCGACCAGTTCCACCAACCAGGCTCGCAGGACTTCGATGTCAGCAATATCTTCAGCGAAGGTCGTTTCGTTGGAAATCGATTTCGCCTCGCGATCGGGAACAACCCGCCGATCATCGATACCGTGGGCAAGCTGCCAGTAGTGTTCACCAGATGCCCCGAACAGTTCATTGAGCCTGGCGAGCGGCATTTGCCTGAGCTGCCCGATCGTTCGAACCCGCAGTCGCTCAAAGACAGCGCCGGTCACCTTTCCGACACCCCAAAGCTTTCCGACCGGCAGCGGGTCAAGAAACGCATGTATTTCACGGGCTTCAACGACAACGAACCCATCCGGCTTTTTCAGGGCACTGGCGATTTTGGCAACAAATTTGTTGGTGGCCACGCCGACTGAGGCGGTCAGCTTCAATTCCGCCCGGATTCGCTGTTTGATCAGCCGGCCGATTTCGGCGGAGCTTCCGAACAGAGATTCGCTCCCCGTGACATCCAGAAAGGCTTCGTCGAGCGAAAGCGGTTCAACCAGCGGAGTGTACTGCTCGAAGATGTCTCGAATCTGCCGAGACACCGAAGCGTAGTAATCAATCCGAGGCTTAATGACGACAGCATGAGGGCAAAGTCGCCTGGCACGCCCCGACGCCATCGCACTATGAACGCCAAATTTGCGGGCTTCATAGTTCGCCGCAGCGACAACGCCACGACTTTCCGCCGAACCACCAACAATCACCGGCTTACCAACAAGCGACGGATTGTCCCGTTCCTCAACCGAGGCATAGAAAGCATCCATGTCGATATGAAGGATCATGCTGGTTGAATCGAAAAAGGTTTTGATGCAAGACGTTGGACGCCAGTCAAATCGTACAGAAAAAATGTCGTTTCGAAAAAGGGGACTGGCTCCGTCCTTGGTGCCTTTCTCCTTTTTCCAGACCTGCTCGCGGCGCAAACGGGTCGCCAGTTCTTGGTCTATGATCAAACCACGGAGGTTGCCAATCGCTATATCGCCGCCGCCAGTGCAGCCCTGGGGACGATCTGCTTTTGTAACAAAAAGCCAGGGAAAGGGTGCCACGGTTTTACCGTCTTCGGTAAGGCCGTGCTCTTCGGACACGTTATTGAACTACGAAGACACGGCCTCGTCGAAGACTCCAGCGAGGCTTTGCCTCTGACCAAAGTAGCCATCATCGCTCCGCGTGATGAGCATTGTTTGAGAACCT
>CAILLA010000113.1 GCA_903834925.1 uncultured Schlesneria sp. | reverse complement strand
GGAAACAAAAAATGACACCGGGTGTGATCACCTTATGTTCGGGGTGCGGCGGCACGCAGGTGTAAAGTCCGAACGGGGCCGCTTCGAGCGCCGCCTTGTTTGCCTCAATGTATTTCAAGAGTTCCAGTCGGAAATCCTCTAACGTGAATTCGGTGAGTGACACGCTATCACCCATGTCTTCAAGGTCGAGAATTTCATCCTTCAGCCGCAGCAGTTGTTTGTCTCGGTAGCGAAGGTCATCGGAAATGATGTCTTCGATTTCGTCGGTCTTCAGAACGTTATCCTCAAAGGTGGCGGCAATATCGACGAGGGCCATCCGAGCTTCGACGCGGTTTTTGAGGTTGATGTACTTGTTCAGATCCTCGGTCGGCCAGAAATTGACAAGTTGCACCGTGTGACTGACGCTGCCGATCCGGTCGATCCGGCCAAACCGCTGGATAATGCGTACAGGATTCCAGTGGATGTCGTAATTGATGAGGTAATCGCAATCCTGCAGGTTCTGACCTTCGCTGATACAGTCGGTGGCGATAAGCAAATCGATTTCGCCGGTTTGGATTAGCGATGGAATCTTGGAACGTTGTTTGGATCGCGGGGAAAAATTCGTCAGGATCTGATCATAGGCACCAGCGCCGAAAGTCGTGCGGGTGTTACCACCGCCGCAGACCAGGGCCATCTCGATTTCAAGATGCTTCGTGCCCCACTCCAAAAGAGACTCGTAAAGGTAAACGGCAGTGTCAGCAAACGCGGTGAAGACCAGAACTTTCTTATTCGGCTCGCCGAGCTTGTTCGTGGTCGGCTTCCGTACCTTGGCTTCAATTAACTTTTTCAAGTTGGCCAGCTTAGCATCACGTTCCGGCGTGACAGACTGCGCGGCACTGCAAAGCACGCTTAATTGGTCCTTGTCCTTTCTGAGATCGTTCAACCAGTTCTTGCCGTAATCAAGCTCCAGGTGATCGAGGCGATATTTGAATTTGCCGCCGACCAGCATTGAGGCGTCGGTGTCCTCGTCGTCTCCCGAATCTTCCAATTCCAGATCAAGTTCCAACGGGGTTGTCGTCGGACCTGGAAGCGAAAGAAATTTCTTAATCTTTTCCTCAAGGCCCTCAATCTTGGCGATCGTCCGTTCCATCGTGATTTCAAACGACTTGACGGAACTTTCAAGACGTTTGAGGAAATTGACCTTCATCATGCCAATCAGAAATGTTTCGCGATCCGCCTGCGAGAACGGATCGCGGGTTGCCGTCGTGTAATCCTTCTTAAATTCGTCTTTGACATATTTCGACGGATTGAACAGCGACAGTTTGTAACCGGCGATTTCGTCGTTCAGCTTGTCATAAGAAAGAAATCGGCCCCTCAAGTCGATCTCGGGAAAAACGGAAACAGGCTTCTCTCGCTTGGGGAATCCGCCGAGCGCTACGATCGTCGCCTTGTAATATTTCTGGATGTGTTTTCGCGAACGGGCGATGGTCAACTCATCGAGCAGCTTGAAGAACGCGACGTTGAGTTTTTCCAATAGGTCGCTCGTTTTCCGCTCCGCACTCTGCTTTCGCGCCCAGTTTGCAAAAACTTTTTGAGCCGCTGTCAGTGTCTCTTTGAGGCTGTGAATGCCGAGTGATTCCGAGAAGGCATCGTCCCGATTCTCGGTGAAGAAATAGAGCTGGTTTCGCAGGTCTTTGAGATCGTTATTGACGGGCGTCGCCGAGAGCAACAAAACCTTTGTTCTGACACCTGATGTAATGACGTCTTCCATCAAACGCTGGTAACGGCTTTTTCGAATGATGTTCCCGTCGTCGTCCTTTTTACCGAGCGTGTTGTTGCGGAAGTTATGGGATTCGTCGATTACAACCAGGTCGTAATTGTTCCAATTCAATGTCGCCAGGTTGATATCACCGGAGTATCCGCTTTCGCGGCTGAGGTCGGTGTGGGACAGAACGTCGTAACGGAATCGGTCCGCAAGAAAAGTGTTCAAGGTGCTGTTTGATCGATAAACGGTCCAGTTATCCCGCAATTTCTTTGGACAGAGAACGAGTACACGCTCATTCTTCAGTTCGAAATATTTGATGACCGCCAGCGCCTCAAACGTTTTACCGAGGCCGACACTGTCGGCGATGATGCAGCCGTTGTGGCGCAGCAGTTTATTGATTGCGCCTTTCGTTCCGTCCTTCTGGAAATCGAACAGCTTTTTCCAGATTTCGGTCTCGAAAAGACTCGTCCTTCCAAGGTCAGCGTCGGTCTTTCCATTGTCGCCGAGAAATTTCTCGAAGATGTGGTACAGCGTCTTGTAATAGATGAATTCCGGAGAATTGTTTTCGTAAAGTTGTTTGAGGTAGTTGAGGACGTCGTCCTTAACGTCTTTGACGAGAGATTCATCGTTCCAAATCTCGTCGAACCATTGCTTCAATTCCTGGCGATCACGATTGCTGTCGACGACAAGGTTCAATTCGATATTGTTCCCACCGCCCGCGAGGCCCAGACCTCTTACCGTGAAGTTGGAACTTCCAAGAATCGCGTCTGCGACGCCGGCGGATGCGACGTGATACATCTTTCCGTGAAGCAGATTCGATTGTTTGATCGTCTTGATATCGACCTTTCGATCGATCCAATCGGCACACTCACGGGCGACGCGTTTTTGCTGAAGGGTGTTCGTTAACTCCAGACCCTCGGAATTGATGATGAAAGCCTTTTTCTCCGTTTTGCTAGGGTCAAGCCGGTTCACAAACGACGGTTCCCCGAACAGGAAGTCGAGATGGTCGATGTCATCAAGGACATTCTTGAGCGCGTCGTACGCATAAATCGTGAAGTAAGCCGAAACGACGGACAAATCAGACCCAGGCTTTATTTTCGCTCGTAAGAAATCGGCAACCGTACCGCGTGAATGATTGTCGCGTAGCCCTGAATTGTTGACAGGAGAATTGGGTGCCGCGGGGGTGTGCCCATTCGCTGTCGCAATACCGTTCCCGCCGTCAGCCTGCAACGATTTCTTGTTCGCCATACCGGGTCACTTCGCTACGAGAACGGTGTTGAAATGGTGAACAGTCGATGATACCCCTTTACCAAGCGCCACGCCAATCAGTCTCGGCCAGAATTGTTGCGCAAATAATTCACCGGCGACGAAAGCGGGCCTGCAAATAGAAGTCACGTTTCTTTTGGCAACGTGGACCGCAGAATGTCAATTTTGCCGCAGCAGTTCGACCAGTTCACGATGCCCAAGCGGGAGGCAAACGGAACACATTTCATAAGCACGTTCCAAACGTTAAGAAGGAATCTCCATTTTTCTATTGACTTGCGATATTTATACTTGTATTTTTATATCGTTCTTTAATGGAGGTGAAGAAGTTCGCGAGGACTCACAGGAAACCAAAGTTGCCATCATCGTTTCGAGGTTGTCAATTTCGTTCGTGTGGGCGTCTTTGACTGCAGCGGCTATTGATTGGAACGGGCGCCGCCAAAGCGGCGAGAGAGTAGTTTTGAGAAAGTGGAAAGTAGACAATTAAAGAAGAATCTCGGCTCGTATGAGTTTCCAGAAACCAAAGCCTGACGACAACAATTGATCTTTGACATCTTGGAATGAATTTAAATCGGATTGCCCCGGCTGCCATTAACAGGAGCGGGCTGGTCCGTGTCGGTTCGTTGCTTGGCTGAAGCGTGGCTGTCGAGCTTGTGCGGGGTCATGAGACACTCGCACAACTCGCTGCATTTTTTCGTGTTTTCGAACTTTCGTGTTTTCGTGATCCTCCTGGTGATTCCGCATTACGGGAATTGAAGATGAAGACCAATCACGAAAACGCGAAAGTTAGAAAACAAGAGAAGAGAAAGGAAAACTTGATCGAACTCAATCGAACTCGTGTGAAGTCGCGCGAACCCGGGTGAACTTTTTAACGATGGAAATCAGGGAGACGATTGCCAAAAAGGCTATAAATTATGGGGAACGGTCGAAGTCGCTCGAACTCGCGCGAACTTTCACACCATATTTCTTGAGGACTTAATTCCGGTAGAAAAGAAAATTTTTTTTGAACAGAAGGACGCGAAGTTAACGAAGGGAAGACAGAGAACGGTTGAAGTTGGTCAAGTTGGCCAACTTCAAATCCGCAGAAACGCTATGAAATAGGGAACTTGGTCAACTTTGCCAAGTTTTTTGATGAACGGTGGGACTTCGAAGACTTGTCCCACCCTACGAAGACAAAAAACGGCTTGGGATGGAAGTTCGCCCTCCCCAAGGTGAGGCGAGAATGTTTGAAGTTGGCCAAGTTGGCCAACTTGACCAACTTTTTTCGATGAGCGGTCGAGTGCAGAAAGGCTTCCAACGATTTGCGTACGCCTACAGTACGTTCCCCGCTCCCGATGGATCGACTCACCTGGGGATCATCGTTGGTGGCCTGTTTGGGTACAGTGACCCGGCGACGGTGTCGGTCTTCGGAACTGGACTTCCTCAAGTCGCAAAATCAACCGCCGCGAGTGTTACTGATGGCATGTCGAACACGATTCTGATCGATGAAGTTGCCGGTCGAAACACGCTGTACGCGGGAACGACTCCAATTCTGTCAGCGACTGGTGCTCTCGGTGCCAATAGTCCAGTGCTCAAAGAGGCTGCGTTAGGGAGTGGTGGCTGGGCCGATCAGATCAACGTGATGATTGCCGGCGGCGTCAATCCGGCCGTGGCGTCGGCCAAAGCGGACCTCGCGTTCGCACAAGCCTATGCGTCTGGCACCCCCTCTTCCGCGATTAATTCGACAAATTTTGTAGGGACCGGGCTCTATTCATTCCATGCTGGTGGCGCGAATGTCGCGATGGGCGACGGATCGGTGCGGTTTCTCAGTGCGAATATCGATGCGTTGATGCTCGCCAGTCTGCTCACAAGAGATTGCGGCGAGGTCCTCGGTGATTTCTAATCGTAAAAGGCCGACATTCGGGCAATTCAAACGTTGCCCCGGACCGGCCATTTCGCAATGCCCCAACGAGAAATGACACCTCGGCTGACGTCAATTCCGCCGCTTTGTTCCCGCTTCTCTGCGAGGCGCGGTTAAACGATTAAACTCATGAACAAGTGACTTTGTGCCAGATCGCCACTTGCTCATGTTTCTTTAGTCGTGAGTGACTTTGCCCAGATTGCGTCGGTGGCGGAAAGCGGAGGATCGAGCTCCTGTGTATAGTCGATGTCGTCGTATCGGCCCGCCTCGTAGGCCTGATCCAACAGTGCCTGAAGTGCGACCTTACACGGCGGGTCTGACTGTCTCAGCGGGATTCGTATGACTGGCAACGGGGAACGTAAGGGCATTGCGTAAAGCTCACGTCGTGAGCGGTTCCAGCCAGGACTGATGCAGGTCAGATAGTCACCGCGATGCTGTTCGGGGATGTCGCTCGCGGGGAGTGAAAGGACGCGACGCCCTCCCCGTACCAGATCGATTTCAACGAGACTCGCACTCGAATTTAAGACTTCGTCCTGTTTCCGGCGATACTGTTCCTGTCCGGCGCCGGGGAGTTTGTTGGCTCGACTGAGAATTGCAATCACGGTCACGACGCGTCCGCCCCCTCGTTCGCGAATTTCGATGAAACCTTCCGTGATTTCGAGGCCGTGCAGTTCGAAGATATAGGGTTCCGCTTCATCGACATCCGCAACGACGGTAGCTCCCCCAGAGCTAGGTAATCTCCGCGTCGTTGCAACTTCGGAGATTCGAACATCGGGTACGATTCGCCGTGAGTACCCCAGATCCGCCTCAACGAACACGCGTTCTTCGACGCGAGCGCGCAAATCTTCGGGCAAATTCGATTGGATCGTATCGCTCAAATACATGATCAGTCGTTGATGGACATCGCCCCAGTGCAGTTCCAGAAAGGGATCCATACCGGGAAACGGGCTTTTCATGAGTGTCTCGCTTGGGAATCCTTGGGGACGTTTCACGATAATTTTAGCAGGAAACAGACGAAACGCACGATCGAATTGCAGTCAAACGAATGGCCGATCTCGGAAGAGTCCGATCGGCGCTGTCGAGGATTTCCAGTGACTTCTTTTCGTCGCCTAAAAAACGATTATTTTCCCCGTTTCCGGAGTATTCCAAGAGCACCTTCCAATCGTTAAGAAGACGTCGCCATTTTTCTATTGACTGACTGAAAGTAGTCTTGTATTTTTATGTCGGTATGTTGTTGGGGCCGCGAGGATTCACAGGAAGCACAATTGCCAACATCGCTCTGATATTGTTGATTTTGTCTGTGTAGGTCTCATGCTTGCGCATGCTGTTCATTGGAACGGGCGGCGCCGAAGCGGCGAGAGAGTAGCTTTGAGAAAGTGGAAAGTAGACAATTTAAGAAGAATCTCGGCTCGCCTGGATATCCAAAAACCAAAACCTGGCGACGACAATTGATCTTTGACAATTCGGAAACAATTACTACGGATCGCCCCTCAGCCGTTCATCGGAGCGGGCTGGTCCGTGTGGGTTCGTTGTTTGGCGGCCTGATGTCGGTCGAATCTGTGCGGGGTCTGGAGACACTCGCACAACAGGCCATGAATGGCTGCATTTTTCGTGTTTTCGAACTTTCGTGTTTTCGTGATCCTCCTGGTGATTTCGTTTTCCGCGAATTCAATATGAAAACCAATCACGAAAACACGAAAGTTCGAAAGCACGAAAAAGAGAAAGGAAAACTTGATCGAAGTTGCGCGAACTCTGGTGAACTCGCGCGAAGTCGGGTGAACTTTTTTACGATGAAAATCGGACAAATGATTGCTGAAAGCCTATAAAATATGAGGAATGGTCGAAGTCGGGTGAACTCGCGCGAACTTTTGCACCAAATTCTTTGGCGACGTGTTGGCGGCGGAAGGGCAGAGAGCAAAGAATCGGAGGATTGACATCCTCGGCTCGCCTGGGAGAAATGATGGGATTCGAACTCGGTCGAACTTGATCGAACTCGAACACCCCAAAAAACGGGGAAATAATTGCCAAAAGCCTATGAATTACGAGGAATGGGCGAAGTCGGTCGAACTTGATCGAACTGTGACACCAAATTTCGCGACGACGTGATGACTGCAGAACGGAAGAGAAGTTTTTTTGAACAGAAGTCAACGAAGGTAACGAAGTGAAGACAGGGGATGAAAATCTGGCGGCACATCGAAAATTGCTGAGCTGGCCTCAGAGACGGTGAGCAGGACCGAAATACGAAGAATTGTGGAACACGACTTTTCGCTCATTTGCACTCATGGAAGAAAAGAGAGACTGACCTAAAAGTATCAATCGAATATTTTAGGACGGCACCGGGGGAACCTCGTCCTCGCGAGGATAGCGTGTGAAGTTGGCCAACTTCAAATCTGTAAAAACGCTATGAAATAGGGAACTTGGTCAACTTTGCCAAGTTTTTTGATGAACGGTGGGACTTCGAAGACTTGTCCCACCCTACGAAGACAAAAAACGGC
>CAILLA010000112.1 GCA_903834925.1 uncultured Schlesneria sp. | reverse complement strand
GGAAATGCTGCACGAAGAATTCCTCAAACCTCTGCCAGCAGACCCAGATCCAGTACAATTCTTCAGCAAATTGAAATCACTCTTCAACCTCTGCTTCTGAAATCCGATCCCCCAACCGAGGATCGCCTAAAGTGCAGCACCATAGTAAGTCGAGTTATTCCTTGCGATCGTATCGTTGGTTAAACTGACTTTACCTTGTGCGAAGATTCCACCTCCATAAATCGATGAATTGAGCGATAGCGTATCGTTGGTTGAGATGAAAGATCCGTTATTAAAAATTCCACCCCCTTCGAGATATGCAGAATTCCCCGAAATCGAGCCGTAGGTCGAGGTGAATTGCCCCAGATTGTAAATCCCGCCACCGTTACCGTATGTGTTACTGTTTGGGTAACTTGTGGAATTCCCCGAAATTGTGTCGTAGGTCGAAGTGATGCTTCCTTGGTTGTATATTCCGCCTCCATTATAAATTCCGTAATTCCCCGTGATCGTGTCGGAGATCGAGGTAAGGATTCCTGAGTTGTAAATCCCGCCGCCATAAATACCAGCGTAATTCCCCGTGATTGTGTCATTGGAAAGGGTGAGTGTTTCACTATTATAAATCGCACCGCCGTTGTTGTTTCCGGAGTAGCCATGTGTCAATGTCAGGCCGCTAATGGCCACGTTGGAACTGGTTGTGCCATTAAGGTCAAAGATTCGTGAGGCATAGCGGCCGTCGATTGTCAGGAGGCTGGCTCCAGGAGCCGTGATCGTCATCGAATTCGTAATGGTCAGTTCGGCCCCGTTCAGCGCGATCGTGGCTGGACCTGATGCAGTCAAACTCGACGCAAATGTGATGTTATCACTCGTCGTCGAGCCAGATGGAGAGGCATCGCCATTCGCAATCGCAATCGCGTTACGCAACGTTAAAGTCCCCACCGGCAAGGCCGCCGAGTTCGCCAGAGGATCGGCAGTTGTATTCACATTCAACAGATGCTGCGAAGCCCGGGATCCTGAATCATGACTGTTGACGAGATAGCCCGTTGCATCTGTCGCCAACCAGATGGGCAGGCCATTCAGCGTTGTTTGGCTCGTCCCAAGCTGATGCCGAACAACAGTCAAAGTGCCCGATGTTCCAACTCCGGCAGAAACGTTCTGTACTAGCACGACTTCCGTACCGATCCGTAGGTAGTCGCCGGCAGCAATATAAGAGAAGTTATCGATCGAAAGTGATGTGCTACCACCGTCTCCATTCGGCGTGACATGCCCCAGTGCGACTGCGGAACTGATTGCAGGACTGCCGTTGACCAAAGCGATTGTCTGTGTCGTCCCCCCGTTGTTTTGCAGTTGTGGTTTCTGCGAGTTGCCAGAAACCGTCTGCAAGACGCTCGACAACGTGCCAGATGTGATGCTACCGCCCGCATCAAAGATCGTTGAACCATCGATTTGAGGTGAGCTGTTCCCGAGAACAATCGAATTCAGGGATGTGACCTTTCCGCCGTTGTTGAAGACGCCGCCACCACTGCCCTGATTTGCATTATTGCCAGAGACCGTATCGTTGACCGCGGTAGCAAGGGCACCGTAGTTATTAAAAACTCCGCCGCCATAATAAGTTGCTGTATTCCCCGAAATCGTGTCGTTGGTCGACAGTAATGTTCCAGAGTTGAAAATTCCGCCACCATAATAAGCAGCAGAATTCCCTATAATCGTGTTGTTTGTCGTTGTGAGAGTTCCTGCGTTGAAAATCCCGCCGCCGCCGTAGTATGTTGCAGAATTCTGTGCGATGACGTCATTGGATAGAGTGAGAATTTCATAGTTGGCGATCGCGCCACCTGCAGTGTTGCTGGAGGCGTTCCCATGCTGTAACGTCAGTCCCGTGATGGCCACGTTAGAGGTGCTGGGCCCGTTAAGATCGAATATTCGCGAGGCATTGTGGCCATCGATTGTCAGTTGACTGGCTCCTGGCCCCGTGATTGCCATCGAATTCGTAATGGCCAACTCAGTCCCGTTCAATGTGATCGTTGCCGGACCCGATGCGGTCAGACTCGACGCAAACGTGATCGTGTCACTATTGCCCGTATCGGCATTGGCGTAATTTATAGCCTCACGCAACGAAACAGTCGGCCCATGAATATTGGAATCGTTGATCACGTCAGCGGTCGTTGTGACCGTAATTGTCGTGCCGCTGAGCATGGCCCGGCACTCAAGTGCCTCAACGGGAATCGGGCGACTACGGACCCGTCGCCTGGGTTTTCGAACCGAGTGAGAAGTAGCCAATCGACAAAACAGTTGATTGATCCAGGAGCGCAGCAACATCATTGATCCCCTTCAAGTATGCCCACAATCGAACTAAGCCGGTCTTGGGTTAGACAGATCCGTGAGCATGCTCCGACAAGGAAGATGCTTAACGGCCCAGCGACAGGCGCAGAGTCGCTCAACAGCGACGTTAACCACTGGAGATTGAATTTAAATGGCGCGATAGACGAAGCTAGAACACTCGATATTCCGCCGTGCCCTTCGCGATGCGAATCGTTATATTCAAGAACGAAAGAGCTCGTCTTGCCGGACAAAAATTCCGGACAAAAATATCAATTTTTCGAAAAACGTGTCCGAAACGGGGTTTTGCAGACGATTTGACGTGAGTGAAACTCAGGGCACAGTTTTTTTCAACGAAAAAACCGTGTCCCACGAGCCGGAGTGGAATTTAAGAGAAAATCGTGAAAGAGACGAAAGCACCCAAGCTGATGGTTGCGTGGATCGTCGAATTTTTCATTTGCATTGCAAAGAAAGAGCACGCTGGCATGTCGTCAATACTTCTGCCATCTTCCGTTGATCATGACTTCGACAGATGTTGCAATCAGCCTGAACCGTCAAATAAACGGTGTCACTCCTGGTCGAGCAAGTGGTGGGACGTCGACTTTTGTTTCCCAGCTGGTGATTTCGGGAATCAGCACCTGCTTTGAATTCAGCGCCATGTCCCACGTGACCTGCTTGCCGGTGTAACCCGCCATGCGACCCATGATTCCAGCCAGTGTGCTGGTGACCATGCGGTCGCCGTTGTTGATGTGCTTACCAGTTCGGATCGAGTCGAAAAACTCGTCGTGTTCGACCTGATACATGTTGGGATTGGGGCCTTCGTATTTCCAGGGGTTGGCTCCAGTAATCCCGACTCCCCCCTTGATGTAGGCTGTTCCTTTGGTCCCCATCACAAGCAAGTTGTTCTCGTTGTGACAACCGACGATTTGACGCTGGGCCAGGAACCCTCGTGCTCCGTTTTCCCACTCGTAGTTCACTTCGATGTGATCGAAGATGTTGCCACCATGAGCAGGAACCTGGCGACCTCCAATGGCCGTGCAGCTGACCGGCGGAGCATCCTTCATCACCCACTGTAACCAGTCGACTGTGTGAATGGCTTGTTCAACCAGACCATCACCGGAAAGGAACGTGAAGTTGTACCAGTTGCGGACCATCCACTCGAGATCCGTGATCCCGGCGGGCCGCGTGCTTTCTGGAGGCATTGGCTTTACAGGGCTTGTCAGATAGGTGCCGTAGACAGCGACAACATCACCGATTTGGCCTTCGTGAATTCGCTTGAAAAGTTCCCTGCGTGCCAGGTCGTATCGCCAGCAAAATCCTGCGACCACTGCAAGATTCTTTTCTTTGGCGATCTTGACTGACTCCATCACGGAACGGACGCCCGGGGCATCGGTCGCCATTGGCTTTTCGGTAAAGATGTGTTTTCCCGCTTCCACTGCAGCCCGCAGGTGGTATGGGCGGAATCCAGGCGGAGATGCCAGCAACACGACATCAGATTGATCGATGACCTTCTTAAAGGCATCAAGCCCAACATACTTGCTGGCATCCGTGACCGCGATTTGTTGTTCGATTCGCCGGTTGGCCTTAAGATTGTTCAAGCTGGAATCAATGGCGTTCAGGCTGAGGTCGGCGACCGCGACGAGTTTGGATTGCGAGTCTGCCTGGAGCGCTTCGCCTGCTGCACCGGTTCCTCGTCCGCCGCAACCGACGAGACCAACTTTCAGTTGATCGTTTCCGGCAGCGAACAGGCTGGAGTTTAAGCTGAAATTCAAACCAACAGCACTGGCAACGGCCGAGCTTGATTTCAAAAAACCTCGTCGCGAGGTTGCGTCTGTCGAAGTCTGATTTTTCATTGAACGAACTTTCCAACGATTTTGAAAAACGGAATCGGGTCGAGGAAACCGGTGCAACTGCTTAGGAGTCTTCGGAGAAGCAGCGTCTTCTCAGTCCGTCGGTTCAAGAGCACTGCTTGACCGAAGACGGTCAAACAGTGGCACCTTAATTTCAAGGATTCGCAAAGAACTCAACACATTCCTCGACACTGAGAATGCTACAAATCGGAGACGCTGGATGCGAGCAATCACGATGACTTTTTTCGGTATTCACGGCGCAGAAAGGTTGTCTCTTTTTGTTGTGTGGGCTGAGAGTCCCACCTTGATGTCGTGGCGCACGGGCTGAAGCCCATACTACGGCTTTTGGTTCGATACCAACTGACACAATCACCCGTTACACTTCGGTCGTGATTTCAAGGGTGTTTAAAGAGGAAAACTCATGGCGAAAGTGAAAGTTCGTCGCACGGATCTCAAACCCGGGGAAGTGCTATGTACCTATTGTACCGGGCGATGCTGCCGTTATTTTGCCTTGCCGATTGAAACTCCCACCACCTGGGGAGATTTCGATCACATGCGGTGGTATGTCATGCACGGCAAAACGGCGATTTTTGTCGATGGCGGCACATGGTATCTGCTCGTTTTCGGGGATTGTCAAAACCTGATGGAAGACAACCGTTGCGGCATCTACAACACGCGACCGCAGATCTGTCGGACGTATACCACGGATAACTGCGAATACGACAACGACGCCTGTTACGACAAATATTTCGAGTCACCCGATCAGCTTTGGGAATATGCCGAGGCGGTTCTTCCACCCAAGCCGCAACCCCGGAAAAAAGCGGGCGAACCGAACCTTCCAACTCTGCCATTGCTCAGTAGTTGAGTACGCAGGTCCCCGCAGATAAATGCAGAAGAGTTTTAACCACGAATCTGACGAATCCCACGAATAAGAATCGGGAGAAAATACTCATTTGCCAACAATTCAATATCCGCCCATTGATTGGAATCCGCCGTGTCCAACCTAATTGAACCACGTACCCTCAAAGGTTTTCGAGATTTCCTTCCGGAAGTCATGCTCGTTCGTGAACGCCTGATGGAGACGGCCCGACGGGTTTTCCGTAGTTATGGATTCAGTCCGATTGATACTCCTGCATTGGAATACGCGGAAATCCTGACGGGGAAGGGGGGCGAAGAGTCTGACAAGCAATTGTTTCGCTTCAAAGACGGTGGCGATCGGGATATTGCCTTGCGTTTCGATCTGACTGTCCCGCTCGCTCGCTTTGCCGCTCAACATTCAGCCGCCTTGGGAATGCCTTTCAAACGCTACCATATTGCTCCTGTGTGGCGGGGTGAAAATACTCAGCGAGGGCGGTATCGAGAGTTCATTCAATGTGACTTTGACACGATCGGCACCGAGTCGAACTCGGCCGACATCGAAACATTGCTCGTGATTCACGACCTGCTGATCGGGCTGGGATTCGAGCGGTTCACGATTCGAGTCAACAACCGATTGATCTTGAATGGCGTGCTCAGTTTTCTCGGTCTGACAGATAAGACTGTGGGAGTACTGCGCGCGATCGACAAATTGCCAAAGATCGGCGAAGACGGAGTTCTTGCCGAGATGGTTGACAAAGTGGGGACAACCACCGATCAGGCCAAGCAAGTCTTGCTGACGGTCGGACCTCAAACGGATCTTGATTCTCTCGCTTCCAGGTTTGCAGGGAACGAATCGGTTGCACAGGGAGTCAGCCGACTTCGGCAGCTGTTTTCCGCCGCCGCCGTCGCGGGAATTCCCACCGACCGAATCGAACTGGACGTCTCGATTGCACGGGGGCTCGACTATTATACCGGAACGATTTACGAGACCTTTCTCACGGATCTTCCAGGGATCGGCAGCATCTGTTCGGGCGGCCGGTATGACAATCTTGCAGGACTGTTCACGAAAGAACGTCTGCCGGGTGTGGGAGCCAGCCTCGGACTTGATCGCCTGCTGGCCGCGATGGAAGAATTGAAATTGCTTGGTACTGAAGCGACTCCAGCCCCCGTCCTGATGACTCAGTTTGATGAAGCCCGACTTGGCGACTATCTGCGAGTCGCTCGTTCGCTACGAGCCGCCGGGATCGGGACGGAAGTTTTTCCTGATGCGAAGAAACTGGGTAAGCAATTGCAATACGCTGACCGGAAGGGATTCCGAATCGCGTTGATTGCCGGCTCTGACGAATTTGCGAAGGGTGTCTGGCAGATTAAATCGCTTGCGGAGGGGACAACAGCAACCGTTCCTGAAAGCGAACTTATTAATTCAGTTAAGGGGATTTTGTCAGCAGATCAGTGATGGCCAGGTGGCAGTTTGATTTCGGGGCTGGACTTGGGTTTCGAACCTTTTGTTTCAGGCTCTTTCGCCGTGTTGATTGATGAATCGCTTCCCTTTTTAGGACGCTGCTGTTCCTTTTGTTGTATCTTTCTTTGTTGATGAATCGCCGCCATCAACAAATCAAACAGCTTTCCGTATTCAACCAGCGCCCGACCGAAAAGACGTTTTTCCACGGCATCACGGGCTTTACGAAAGACCTCTTCGTATTCTGTCCAGTTGACTGGCCAATGATCTTCAATCGCGGCTCGTTGCAGGTCAGCCTCTAACCGAGTCAGCTGGTCAACGAATTCGTCAGTGATTCGTGCCGGTGCGACGCGATAGGGACGCCAGGCAACGGTCGATCGAGGATCGTGTTCGATTGGCTTTGGCACGTTGCGGCTGCGGTGCCATGTCCAATAGCCGATGCCTGAAAGTGCTGCGAAGGCCAGAATCGCACCTCCTTGCAGCCGTCGTTCTTTATCCAGTTCGAAGAAATAGAGACCGACCAGAAAGAGGGCTGCGAACAGGCACATCAACCCGAATCCGCCCCAACTTAATCCCTCGAATCGAGAAGGCTGTGGCGGAAGTTCGTAGACAACATCTGCCCCTTCAGGGACATCGCCCGTTTGAACAATGATTACCGTAATGTTATCCGGGCCGCCTCGCAGGTTGGCGAGATTGACAAGTAAACGGCACGCTTCATCGGGTGGGACCGTTCCGGCAATCATGCCGATTTCGGCGTCGCTGAGCAGGCCACAGAGTCCATCTGAGCAGAGCAGGAAAATATCGCCTGGCAGGACGGGGAGTGGCCCTTCGATATCGACGTTGACGACCGGTTCCGGGCCGAGCGATCGAGTGATCACGTTTCGTGGACAAAGTCGTTCCGCATCGCGTGGATTCACTTTACGGGACTGAATCATTTCCCAGACGAGGCTGTGGTCGCACGTCAGTTGATCGATCTGCGAATTGCGAATTCGATAAACACGGCTGTCTCCAACATGTCCGATCACCGCGCCCCGCGAACAGAGGACCAGTGTCGAGCAGGTGGTCCCCATTCGTTGGAAGTCGCGGTTCTGAGTTCCTCGCTCGTTGATCGCATCATTCGCTTCTTCGATCGCGATTTTTAACGCTTCGGACGGTGGCCTTCCGTGGAGCTTGACGAACATATGTGGAATCGTATCGGTCGCGATCTTGCTCGCCAGTTCGCCGACGGCGTGGCCTCCCATTCCGTCAGCAACGACGAACAAATGCCCCCCCGCGTCCCATTCCTCTTTCGTCTGGGAAAGAGTGACTGCACAGGAATCCTGATTATTCTTACGGCGAAAACCGATATCGGTCAAAGCCGCATATCGGACTCGTTGCTCCCAGAGCATCTTGAATCCTAACCGTTGACGATACACTGCAATTCATCGGTGACTGTTCAGAAGATTGATAAAACAATCCTCTGCCAGCAATCATTGATTTTCTTCCAAAATTGATTGGATTGTGACAGGTGAATCGTATCACGGCGTCGATTCCAAGAAAACTGGATTGAGACTGGATTCACGTTGAAAAGGTGAGAGACTTTCCGAATGCCTGTTGTAATTTTGTGCGTTTTTAAGGTTGAAGACTTCTTCGGATCACCACGTTCACTTGGCCCTGATTGTCGTACAGGGAATTCCAAGCGTCGTTCAGTCTCAGGTAGAGTGTTCCCGTGACGGGAGCTTTAAATTTGCATTCGCTCCCCAGTTCGATCACGTGAAGCATCGAATCGTCAAGCCCTCCAGCGGGTCCAGATTCCGTCCTCAAGCAACCTAACAGTGTGCCGATCGGACGTCCGTCGAAATAACGGAACGAAATTCCACGTGGTTCACTGACCCACGGTTTCGATGTGGAACTGCTGTCTGTCAGTGTAAAGCGCCCCGCAGCCGCGACTTCGTACGTCTGTCCTTCTTCAAGCAGCACGCAGCTGGACTGCCATCCCCGACATGCTTCGACGATGACAGCCTGCTTAGTCTGTTCATCCTTCAGGGGTATACCAGGTTTGAAGTCAATCGCGGCGCGAGCGATATCGTACCCGTATTGGAGATTACCCTGGAATAAACGCCATTCCGTTGCCAGATCTCGTTGATCTTCGTCGAATGATTCGGCGAAGAGTCGAACGAATTGTGTCCCCTGAGTGAAGCCGCTCAATTTCTGAAACCGCTCGTGATAGCGAGGGGTGCCGTCGAGAAAGGCACACAGAGCCCACGACCACCCATACGGATCTGGGACGACGAAGTCCGACGCGGTCAGGGCCATCATCGCAGGGATCGACAAAGTCTTGTTTGCAGCAACGTCTTTTCGAATAATCGAGATCCGGCCAAATCCAGCGAAATCATGGGGCGACGTTGGCATTACTCGAAACGTGGCCGGCATTTCGCCGTGAAGTTGATGAGCGCCAAAGTATTCTGCCATTCCTTCCAGATACCAAAGCGGGGCGTCGACACCGGGCATGAAATTCATGAAACAGTGAGTCGCTTCGTGGAGCAGAAGATGTCGCCGGTAGTAATTGAATTCCTGATCGCGCATCCAGAATTCGTTTCGTCGTTGGGCACCGTGCTCAATTGTGAAATCCTCGGGTATCAGGCCAAGTTCGCGGAATAGTGCCAGATCCTGAATCAGAAAGCCGGAAATCTGAAAGTCTGATCCGGCAATGTCGGGGGGAAGCGGCCCAAGATACGCTTCGAGTTCCACATACAATTGATCGACCAGGGCGGGCAGCGGGCGAGCCTCCTCCGGCTCAATATCGGTATAAAGCTTCAGCCGTTTGGATGCAAAAATGTGAATCCCCGCATCGGCAAGACGGGCATCATCGTGGCGAGGACGTCGATCGTCAGGCCGAACAATTCGTTCGGGGCGGACTGTCGGCGGGGGTGAATCGGCTTTTGACGTTGCCACGATCGGTGTTGTCTGCTGCTTCTCAGCCGCAGGCTGATCGCTTGAGTGATGTTTCGGTTCAGAGGTTGTGGCGTCACGAGGGTTTGTCTTGTCACAGCCGATCAGTCCGATCAGGAACCACAGTCCCAAGACAGAGCTTTTCTTCAAAAATGATGTACGCAGCTCGAATGCGGCGGTGGCAATGAAAAAGTGTTGAATCGTTTGTCCCTTAAAAGTTGAAAAAACGCTGTCGCCGCATCGCGGTTGGTCGACTTTGCAGTCTGCAAAGGAGTATCGTAAAAGTATTGGAATGATTTAAGAAGTGAAAAGTTCATACACGAATTCCGTCTACCGGGGGCCGAAGTGGATCCGTCGAGCTCACTCTCCGTGACCACTGACGAGCAAAACAAAGTTCTGAGTGAAACGCTCATTCAGGACGCTGATGCCGTTCAGAAGTCGCTCGATCTGAGCGAACTGGCGGGCGAGGCACCTTCGGTTGTGCCGGGTTACCGCATTCTTAAACCGATAGGCGAAGGGAAATACGGGTCCGTCTGGCTGGCACGCGAGCAAAACACGGGAAAGCACGTGGCGATTAAATTCTATACTCATCGGCGAGGTGTGGATTGGTCGCTGCTGGGACGTGAAGTCGAAAAGCTGGCCGTCCTCTATACGTCGCGAAACATTGTCGGTTTGCTTGCGGTCGGTTGGGACCACGATCCACCATACTATGTGATGGAATATCTTGAAAACGGATCATTGGCCGCCCGTTTGGCCGTTGGCCCGTTGACCACGTCGGACGCTGTTCGAATCGCGACGCGAGTTTGTCAGGCGCTTGTCCATGCCCATGGGAGCGGGATTCTGCATTGCGATCTGAAGCCGGCGAATATTCTGCTGGATCAGGATTTTGAGCCCCGGCTCTGCGACTTCGGGCAATCGCGTCTGGCGGATGAACAAAGTCATTCGCTCGGGACATTGTTTTACATGGCACCCGAACAGGCCGATTTGAAGGCCGTACCTGATGCCCGCTGGGACGTGTATGCACTGGGGGCGTTAATTTACAATATGCTGACAGGCAGCCCCCCTTTCCGCACGGATGAAAACGAGCGAAGGTTGAGTGGTGCCAGTTCACTGGAAGAACGATTGGCGATTTATCGCCATCTGGTTCACGCGAGTCCAAAGCCTTCGAAACACCGCCACGTTTCGGGGGTCGATCAGCAGTTGGCCGAAATCGTCGATCGATGTCTGGCTGCCGATCCCTCTAAACGATTTCCCAATGCCCAGGCGGTGCTTGACAAATTGACGGGTCGAGAACGATTTCGAGCGAGAAGGCCATTGATTCTGATGGGGCTGATCCTGCCGTTGCTGTTATTACTGTGCATTGTGCCATTGGCCATGGAAACAATGAATGACGCGGTCAGAACGACGCAGGAAAATCTGACCCGACGTGCGCTGGAAAGTGACGTCCTTTCGGCAAACCTGCTGGCAGACAGTATCAATCGCGAACTCGAAGATCGTCGTCATGAATTGGAGACCCTGGCAAACGATATCCGACTGCGCGAGGAAGTTGCAGCGCTTGCGACTTTGCCAAAAGTACAACGATTTCCGCTTGAACAGCGACTCGATCGGCTCAAACGTGAAAACGATGAACGCCTGAAAGAATTAAGTCGAGTTCTGGACGCCAGCTGGTTTCTACTCGACGCCTCGGGAATACAGCGATGGAGAAATCCGCCCAGCTCCAAACCCGATGAAAATCTCGCGCGGCGGGATTTTTTTAACGGCAGCGGGATTGATTGGCCTGAAAATGAAGAAGTCCCCGTCGATAACCACGTGATCCGCAGTTGCCATATTTCAATTCCGTTTAAGTCAACAAATAGTGAGCTGTATGTTGTGGCAATGTCGGTTCCAATCTTCGATCCGAAAGAAGGCGAAGCCGTCATCGGAGTTCTGTGCCGGACACTGACACTCGGAAGTTTGATCAAAGATTACCAGCGAAACTGGCAAAGCAAAGAGGCCGACGGCGTGAACAGAAAATTAGCGATTGTCGATGGCAGAGATTTGGACAGCGAACACCATTGGCAATTGTTGGCGCATAGCTGGATGGACGATTCAAAATTAGGACAAATCACCGAAGCCGACTTTAAAAAGTTGCAACTGGAAGGTTTCGTTGACAAGGACGTGCTCCAGGATCTTGAACAATTGATGAGACAAAGCAGAAAAGGGGAGCAGGCCGCTACGTCAGATGCCGAGATCGACCGGACCAGACGCTATATCGACCCGGTTAAACAGTTTGATCCCGTGACTTATGGGGGCGAATGGCTGGCTGCTTTCAGCCCCGTTGGAAATACCAAATGGGTGGCTGTCGTCCAGGAACGGAAAGACGCAGCCTTGCTGCCTGTCGAAGATCTCCAAACGAGAATGCTGCATTCTGCGATCGTTGGTGTCCTTGTCGTTTTCGCGTTAGTCGCAGGATCATGGTGGCTGATCATTGCTTTGCTCAATGAGCGCGCCCCGCGCTGGCTTAAGTTCTGGCGTTCGAACTCTACATCTCCTGGTACCGCAAACATGTCAATGACTGCAAAAAGTGTCGACAGTGCCTGATCGCCATATCTTACCCAGGCCCCGCAAGCCATTTCGTCCAACGATGTGATGAGGGAATTGTCACATTCAAGTCAGACCGCCGAACCGACGATCAAAGTGAATAACACCAGGGATGTTTTCTGGTTGCCCCACGATTCATTTTGTGTGGCAACCGACTTTGAAAAAAACTAAAGGAATAATGAATGTCGAATGGGAATCACGACCAGTTTCGGTTGGGCTTCCTGACAGCGGTCGAGGACGCGGAACGGGGATACGTTGGCGGCCTGCTGATTACCAACCGATTCGGACGACCACTTGAATTCCAATGTACTGCGCCCGTGAAACCCAACAGGACGCAGCAAATCCTGTATGGCCCTACGTTAAGGCCTTACGTTTTAGGGGAACTCATCGGAAGGACACTGCTCGAAAAGGTTGGCGTTAAACCACACCTGGTTCTCGTCGAATCCTTGGATCTCCTCGATCTTCGTGCTGCAACGTCCACGCCAGTTGTCAGTTTGCTTACGACCGTGAAGTCTCCAAAAGCAAAAAAAGCTGGCGACACGGAAAATCAGCTATCTGAGCAAAATGGGCAATCTGACAAGACCTTGCCGAATTCCATGAGATTAGGGAATGAAGCGGTTGTATTTCACACTTCGCACGATGAAGACCGAACTGAAATCGAGAAGTTTGCAAAACTTGTCCCCGCCGACGCCGACCTCCGTGAGCCCTTTGAACGGGTTCGTGAAGCGTTGGAGGAAACGATCCAACTGAGCATGGCCCGGCCGGCGTAATTTAATGCAGCGCACATTTGCTTTATTGGGATGATGAAATCGGGCGTGGCCTGGGTCGATTCATCGCATTCCTGTCAATATGCGTCGGTGTTCGTCGATTCATTTCAGTCTTATGTCGTTCCGTCGTTCAAGGACGGAGCGATCGAGGTGGTCACATGGCCGAGACGAATACTTCTAAAGCCCGTTTGCGTTCTGCCGGATCAACTTTGCAAGGTCCCCATTGGACACCTCTGCAAGAGATTGACGCACGAGAACTGGGTAGTAATGCGCAGGACTCTCTCGACGAACTGATCAGCGACGTCGAGGTGACTGCGGTTTCAATGAAGATGCGAGTCGACATTCACTCATCGGGCCAGAACGTCGCATTGAAACGTTGGCCCGCAGTTGAAATCGAACCGCAAACTCTGCCAAAAAGTCCGAGCCTGATGCCGTCGTGGAAGCCGACCAGGCAAAAGGTTTCGACTTACGGAATTCAATTTCCCGAAGGGATGGCATTAATCGCCAAAAAAGATGGCGATAAACCTGGGGCTAAACAGGCCCCAGGTGAGATCATCCAATCCGCCGCTCCTCCAATCGAAATCCTACCGGATTACGAGCCACCTACAGTCGCGTCCCTGGTTGATGGCCTTGATGAACTTCCCGCTAAGAAGCCGGTGACTCGCATCAAGCCGCCGGATGATGCACTTTCGATCGAGGACCGGCTTTTCTACCTGCTTCAGCCGCCACTTCAATCGTGGCTTGCGGGCCAAGAACTGATCATGCCCTTTGAACCATTCCCGTACCAGTACGAAGGAATTGGTTGGCTGTTTTCCAAATCGTCTGCGTTGCTTGCCGATGAAATGGGTCTTGGAAAAACCATGCAAACCATCACCGCCATTCGGTTGCTGGTTCGCAGCGGACAGGCACGACGAGTGTTACTCGTCTGCCCGAAACCGTTGCTTCCCAACTGGCAACGGGAATTTCGAACCTGGGCGGAAGAATTGCCGTTTGTCGTCGTCGAAGGGGACGGCGAACGCCGCAAGTTGACGTGGACAATGCCCGGCGTTCCCGTACTGATTGCCAATTACGAATCACTGGTTCGGGACTTTGCCGCCTTCGGTGAAGGAGAATTTCCCAAGTTTGACTTGATCGTGTTGGACGAAGCGCAACGAATCAAAAACCGAACCTCACGGACTGCCGTCACGGCACGCGCATTGCCCCGTCGACGGAGTTGGGCTTTGACTGGTACGCCGATCGAAAACCGTCCGGAAGAACTGGGTGCCCTGTACGAATTCCTGGAAGTCGTACCTCCCAACGCGACCCCCGATTTGCGCCAGCTACAGTCGCTTGCCAAGCAGTTCATTCTTCGGCGAACAAAAAACCTTGTGATGAAAGATATGCCGCCACGCCTCGACCGCGACGCGTATCTCGAATTGCTCCCTGCTCAAAAGTCTGCTTATGAGATGGCAGAAAAAGAAGGAGTCATTCAGCTAAACGAACTTGGCGATTCGATTTCAGTCCAGCATGTTTTTGAGCTTGTTCTGCGATTGAAGCAGATTACCAATTTCGACCCGCTGACGGGCAAGAGTGCAAAGCTCGAGCGACTCGAAGCAGATATGGAAGAAATTGCGGCCAGTGGTGGCAAAGCAATCCTCTTCAGTCAATGGACCAAAGTCATTGACTGGCTGCACAAGCCAATGGAAAAATATGGAGCCTTGATTTATCACGGTGGAATTCCCAACAAACAGCGAGAACCGATCCTTGCCAGGTTCAAGGAAGATCCGGACGCTCACATTTTGATGATGAGCTACGGTACAGGGGCGGTCGGCTTAAATCTGCAGTTTGCCGGGTATGTGTTCTTGTTTGATCGCTGGTGGAATCCGGCAATTGAAGATCAGGCAATCAATCGTGCCCACCGAATCGGCTGCAAGAGTCAGGTCATCGTGACTCGTTTTATTTCGAAAGACACGATCGAGGAACGCATCGACAAAGTCCTGACGGAAAAGCGAGAACTGTTTGCCGCCATTCTGGGAGACGGCGACGATACAAATGTTTCTCTCAGTATGAATGCAGCAGAAATCTTCGGGCTTTTCGATCTGAAAGCTCGCCACGGTAAAGGGACACGTGCAATCGGTCCGAAGCCAGTCGTCGGAACTACCTGAAGATTGGATGTTTGGATGATGGGAATGAAGGGATTTTAGAACAAAAAAGCCGCGAAAATGGGTGCCACGGTTTTACCGTCTTCGGTAAGGCCGTGTTCTTCGAAGACGTTGTCGAGACGAAAAGGCCACGGCCTTGTCGAAGACGCCAACACTGTGGGACCCCAAGGCTCAACCTCTATTCCGCTGATAATGTGCAACGGTACTACACCAGGCTCGTCGGTGACGCATGGTCGCCAACCCGCGATTGGGTTTGATCGTTTGCTCACATTCGGATAATGTCTTGATCAAGAATGAATGGTTTTCCTGACCGCACTGATGTGCGACGCGGGCAAGCCAGGATGATTGAGAAGGATCGTTCGAATGCCAAGGAATGTTGCCCGACGGGATCTTTGTTTTGTGTCGATGACACAACTTGTCACAGGTCTGTTCTGCCTGACGCTCGGTGCGTCAGTCTCGCTCGCACAAACGCGTGTTGAGCCTGTTAAGACGACTGCACCCAAGGCTGCTCCTGAAATTCAACCGGCGGCAGACGAATCTCATCCTCTCTACGTTCCGCTGCAAATGGCTCACAAAGCCTTAGAGCCGCTCTCGGACATTCAGGATTACGAATGTGTTTTCACGAAGCGGGAATTGATCGGCAAGAAACTGGTCAAGACATCGATGAAGTTGAAGTTCCGCGACGAACCCTTCAGTGTCTATTTGAAATTCATTGACACGAATGCAGGACGTGAAGTTCTGTACGTTAAAGGCCAGAACAACAACAACCTGCTGGTTCGAGAAGCGGGAATCAAGGCGCTCGTTGGCGTCGTCACCCTTTCTCCAACTGGACCAGACGCCATGGCCGAAAATCGTCATCCAGTCTCGTCAATCGGCATGAAAGAAATGCTCAACACGGTCATCAAACAGTGGGAAGCAGAAGCCAAGTTGGCGGGAACAAGAACTCAGAAACGGCCCGATTCGAAACTTTCCACCGGTGAAATCTGTACGGTCTACGAATCAGTTCACGAAAAGCTCAATAAAGATTTCAAATTTCACACGACTCGCCTGTGGATTGATGATAAGTCGGGTCTGGCAATCGGCGTCCAGCAGTTGGGTTTCCCCGGCAAAAATGACAAAGAACCGCCATTGGTCGAAGAGTACTTCTACAGTGACCTCAAACTGAACCGAAAACTGACCGACGCGGATTTTGATAAGTCGAACAAGAGTTATTCCTTCCGATGACACAACGAATTCAGCCATCGCCGCCCCCCGTTGTGGCCGAGACTTTGGCCGAAATTCGAGCATCGATCGTTGATTCGCGTAAAGTTGGCAAATCGATTGGATTCGTCCCAACGATGGGAGCTCTTCACGCTGGTCACGTGAGTCTGATTGAACGAGCCAGATCCGAATGTGACACCGTCGTTGTCAGTATCTTCGTCAATCCAACGCAGTTTGGTCCGAACGAAGATTTTCAACGCTATCCCCGACCTCGGGAGCTTGATCTCAAAATCTGTGGTGATGCAGGCGCGGACATCGTCTTTTACCCAAGTGTCGACGTAATGTACCCCGTTGGCTATCGCACTTTTGTTGAAGTCCAGGGATTATCGGACATTCTTGAAGGGGCGATCAGACCTGGTCATTTTCGTGGCGTTGCCACAGTCGTGACCAAGCTGTTCATGATCGTCCTCGCTGACCGGGCTTATTTCGGTCAAAAGGATTATCAACAACAGTTGCTGATTCGTACAATGACGACCGAACTGAATATTCCAACCGCAGTCGTGACGTGTCCCACGCTGCGTGATCCCGACGGAATGGCGATGAGCAGCCGCAATGCCTATCTCTCACCAGAAGAACGACAACGCGGCTTGTGCCTTTCCAAGGCGTTGAATCTCGTGGCAAACCAGGTCGAGGCAGGAGAACGAGACATTCTGAAGCTTCAGCGACAACTCTGTGAACAAATGGCCGCGACAACAGGCATCAGTGTCGATTACGGAGTCATCGTCGATGCTCGAACGTTATCCGAATTGACCGAAGCCGTTCCCGAGATGGTGGCATTGGTCGCTGCTCGCGTCGGTACGACGCGATTGATCGATAACCGGGTCTTAAGACTGGCTTAACGAATTACGAATAAGGGATTCGACAAATGCGCCAAGTTCTTTTTCAAATCCCGCTGGATCGCCCGTGGAACTTGGGGCCGTTTGGTCAGGTCCCCGGCTTCGGCTTCGGCCTGGTGCTGTTTGTTTGGGTGGTTTTTGGCATTGTTTATCTCATTTCGCGTGGGCGTGAGACGGGTTGGAAATTCAATATCTCGCAAGAGTTGTCACCGTCTGTGTATTGGCTGGTCATTGCGGGAATGATTGTGTTCGGCGCTCCCTACCTGGGGGCATACTTGCGTGAGCACGGATCACCGAATTTCCGAGAAGGATTGCCAGTCTTCGGCTATGGACTGATGCTTTTTATCGGTTTCAGCGCTGCGGTTTCGTTGGCCACGATCCGTGCTGAGCATGAAGGACTTCCGAACGATGTCATCTGGGATCTGGCAGTCTGGCTCTTTATTCCCGGAATCGTTGGAGCACGCTTGTATTACCTTGTTCAATACTATGACCGAGTCTTTACCGGTGTTCCCAGTTCTGAATGGGTGATGGCCGCTGTCAATCTTTCCCAGGGAGGGATCGTCTTATACGGTGGACTGATCGGCGGTGCATTGGGGTATTTCGCCTTCTGTTTCGTACGTCAGATCCGACCACTGGCGCTGGCCGATATCATTGTCCCCTCAGTATTCGTCGGCATCGGATTTGGTCGGATCGGCTGCTTTCTGAACGGCTGCTGTTACGGTGCCGCGAGTTCTCTGCCATGGGCCGTTCGATTTCCTCGTGACAGCGCGACGTTTGGATCGATGGTGGAAAAGGGGCTGGTTGATATCAATGCCGCGTGTACGCCGTCGCTCCATCCAACTCAAATCTACAGCTCAATCGACGGATTTATCATCGCAGGGATCACGGCATGGTACTTCGGGCATCGACGTCGTAACGGCGAAGTTTTGGCTGTCGCACTGATGATTTATCCGGTAACACGATTCTGTATGGAACTGCTGCGTGCCGACGAAGTCGGTCAATTGAAGACCAGTTTAACGACCGCCCAACTCGTGAGCATCGGTCTTTTCGTCATCAATCTCGCCTTCATGGCTTACCTCTCGCGACGACCGGCTGTTCGAGAACCGGTCGTATTGCCAGTAGAAGGCACGAAACGCTTAGCGTCTGTCGGGCAACACTCGTAGACAACGATTTTTCTGGGTTCGCGGGTGGTTGAGATCACTGCGTTACCAAAACGATGACAGATTTCCTGTCGCCGTATCCGTGCCCATCAGGCTATCCGTCCTTAAAACTTAGTATCCGGGTGGGGCGGGCAGTTCTTCATACCCGCGTCGTCGAGGGTTACGTGAGATTGGTTCGACAGACGTCGATGGAATTCGAGTTTGATCTTGATCTTGCGGAAGATTGAGTTTCGGCTGTTCCGAATCGATTGGTCGACCGATGACGGCGGCCAGTATGTGCGGTTGAAGTCCCGTCCAAGTTTGTTGCCAGCTACGTCCTGGATTCACTTTCACGGACAACACCGCAGCCTCAAGTGTTCCGTCGGCGAAGTCTTCGATTGAGCCTGGGTTTTGTTCGGAATCGAATGGAAACAGCGTTATTTTTGCGGATCTTTCAAGTTCCGTCGCAACTGGCTTTGATATGCGATTGAAAACGACTTGCGAACGTCCCGATGTCGATGAGAGATGGATCACGCGACGCGGACGAAACGAATAAAGCGTGTCGAGCATCACTCGCGTTTCGACTTCACTCGCCGGAACGGCAAACTGCGGCAGGCCAAACGGCTGGCGATATCTTCGGCTGGGAAAATTGCGATTGAGGGGAACTCCGCGAGCGTTTCCCTTGCACTGATGGACCAGTCCATCGGGATTACCGGCCCGGAAGAAGGTGACTTCGTTATTCTCAATTAAATCGGGCCGACTGGCCAATTCCTGAGCCATTTCCTCCAGCCAGCGAACGGCAACTCGATCTTGACCGTCCAATCCGGCGATCACCAGCGTCCTGACACCATTGTTACCGAGATGCATGGAATGGATCTTGCGTCCTTCGGTCGTTTTTCCGATCACCTTCCATTCGCTTGCAGGTTTGACCGAGTCAGTCGAAGAAACGGCGGAAGTTCTTTTCACGTTTGATGTTGGCTCAAGTTTTAACGCCTTTTTCTCTGCCGACCTAATCATGTCTCGTTCGCTGGATTTCGCAGTCGCCGCGAGATTACTGGCAACAACTTGAACGTCGTGTTTACGTGATGAAATGGAATCACCCGAGGGATCAAGTTGTGACACGACATCATCATCCCGGTCAAAGGCAATTGGCTGTAGTGCGCTCAGTTTTGCCTGTGGCAAACCAGCGTCGATATCACCTTGAACCTCACGAGACGACATCTCTGACCCATTTGAGGCTGTACGTACGAACGATTGCGTTGCCTGCTTTAATCGTTGAAAAGCGTCTTCGGATGGTGCATCAGAATGTCCGCCGTGCAGGCTCGCAAAATCATCAAGTATCGATTTGGTATTCTGGTGAACTCGGTTTGCAGGATTCTTAGTCGACGTTCCGGTGGTATCGCCTTTGGAAGTTTTGGCAGGTCCTTGATCAAGACGATTTGTCGTCGCGTTATTAATCGTAGCATGGGCTTCAGCCCGTGCAGGACGGCCACTCATATCATTCAGACGCTGTGTCGTTACGACATCCCGAAGCAGATCTCCAACAGGTGGTGTGCCCTGTAGATAGAGATATCCGGCACCAGCCGAAGTCAGCGTCATTAAGATCATTGCAGTGCGCACGGATGTTATCTCCAGGCTGAGCGATTTCTATTTCCATCGTGCGGGCTTTCGCCCTATCGTGAAAACAACAAGGTTCATTGATCTTCAATGCCGAGACGGTATTTCATTTCTTCGAATTGTCGAACAAACTCTTCAGTCGAGGAATGAATATGTTCTGCTTCGGTAATGAATTTGATTTGTTCCATTCGGGGCAGACCATAGTCGTCGAGGATGTCCTCGAAATCCGCTAGTTCTTGACCGTAAATAATCAGAAGTTTATGTTCGTCGAGCTGGATTTCCTGAGGAATGTCCGGGTTAAGAACGGCTAATCCCGTACATCCATCGCCCAGCAGCATGTCTTCGAATTCAAAAATGCTGCTCTTTAGAATCGGTAAATCGATGTCTTCGCGGTATAAGTCCTGGTGACTGCCAGGCCGATTATGACTCGTCTCAAGAACGACATCGACCTCGTGTCCAAGTGGATCCAAGAGATCCAGGAAAACGTCAAGCAGAATTTCGCGACTTGCCGACGCCATGATGACGGGAATCTTAATCCCCGATTCTTTATCGTGATAAAAATCGTGTCGATACCCGGCTTTGGGAACGACTTGTAAGTCGTAAGAAGGACGAACCGCATCGGTCAACATGAAGTCGCCATATCGAGCGATTTTCAGGTGGGCGTCGAGTTGATCTTCGCTAAGATTCTCAAAACTGCTGCGACCCAGTTTCGACTCGCCGTCGCGATACGTGTTCTTGAAAAATGGCTTCAAGAACCCCATGGCAGTCCCCTCTCAGCGTCGAGTTTGGAACAACGGCAATGAATTGCCGTAAATCCAGACGGTGTTTTCAACTTGCCAAGATCGCCAACCGATCTTGTGAATGACCCAAATCTAGCACTCGTTTTTCAGACTGAGGCGAACGACTTTGATCAGTGATGATGAATTCATTGTGCAAGTCAACGTTTCGAACCGGGGATACCGGTCAGGAAGCTTCTAACACGTGAAAATCGACAATGAGGGGTTTTGATTTCAACGAAAAAACCCGTCGAGATTTAAACTCGACGGGTTTATCGGTTGTATCGACCAGACGACAGACCGCACTGAGATTTAAAGCCCGGCGGCCTTTTTCAGGTCCGCGGCCTTGTTGGTGGCTTCCCATGTGAAGTCGGCATCATTTCGACCGAAGTGTCCACCGCTGGCGGTTTTACGATAAATTGGCCGTCGCAACTTTAGGTATTCAATGATCGCCAACGGCGTCATCTTGAAATGCTCGCGAACCAAGGCGACGATCTTCTCTTCAGGAATTTTGTTGGTCCCGTTTGTATTAACCCGAATACTGACAGGTTCGGCAACACCGATCGCATAGGCCAATTGGACTTCACATTCGCGAGCCAACCCGGCGGCAACGATATTCTTGGCGACGTGGCGGGCCATATAAGCAGCCGATCGGTCGACTTTCGTCGGATCCTTACCACTGAACGCACCACCACCGTGACGACCCCAACCGCCGTAGGTATCAACGATGATTTTTCGGCCAGTCAGACCTGTATCACCATGAGGGCCACCGACAACGAACCTGCCTGTGGGATTGATGTGGTATTTCGTCTCTTTCGAGAGAAGTTCTGGAGAAACCGACTTTTTCACGACTTCTGAAATCACGAAATTAGTGATGTCGTCCTGACTGACTTTCTGGTGGTGTTGTGTCGAAACAACAACCGCTGAAATTCCCACTGGCTGGTTGTGTGAATCATATTCAACGGTGACCTGGCTTTTCGCGTCAGGTCTCAGCCAATCAACTTCATTATTCTGGCGGGCTTCTGTCAACCGGTTGATGATTCGGTGAGACAGAGCAATTGGCAATGGCATCAATTCTGGAGTCTGGTCGCAGGCGTAACCAAACATCAGACCTTGATCGCCGGCTCCTTCACGGTCGACACCCATCGCGATATCTGGGCTCTGGCTGTGAAGTGCAACAAATACCTTGCAAGATTCGTAGGAAAAGCCGATGTCATCACTGATATAGCCGATGTCTTTGACGACATCCCGGGCGACTTGAACGTAGTCTAGTTTCGCCTGAGTCGTGATTTCACCTGACAAGACAACAAGATCCGTTGTGCAGAGCGTTTCACAGGCAACTCGTGAACGAGGATCTTGAGCCAGGATCGCATCGAGCACACCATCGGACACTTGGTCCGCCACTTTGTCAGGATGGCCCATGCTGACCGATTCACTGGTAAACAAATAATTCGTCATCTCGCTTCGCAACTCCGATCAAATACATCTTTGGGGTTTATTTTCCACATTCAAGCTCCTTACGCCAGTTTCATTCAAACTGCCGGAACTTTTACAAATTCGACACGATTCTACGGAGCGGTAGTCAAACACTCAACCCGATGACCATCAAACCGGATTGAATCGCCCCTCTCTGGCAAATCAATTTGAACCCGAATGTTGTTCCAGAAGCACTTTTTTCTTGCGTTCGATAAAGCCAACGTGATGCGGGATGTGCCCTGCAATTCGCCCTAACAACTGCGTTAAGGAAAGCGGACCGTCTGTGGAATGTTCACCGGTTCGATCAAAATCTACGGGGGTTAATGTTTTGAGGAACCGTGACACTTCGCGACGGACCGACATGATCACATCCAGTTCTTCTTCCAGATTTCGCTGTGCGTAGGCAAGTTTTGCGGCAAAAACATCGGGATCGCCACCAAACAGGGTCGGACGATCCTCAGCCACTACGCGTTTCATTCGATCGGCGTAGACCAGCTCGAAGTCGGCGATATGACAGACAATCTGTAAAACACTCCATGCCCCGGGCGGTGCTGGAATTCGCAGCTGAATCGACGAAAGTCCCAAAATCGCATCGCGAAGCTGGGTCGGTCCGTGATCGTACTTGGCAATTATTTCCTGTAAATTCGTTGGCCATGCGGCAACATTCGACGCAGAACCCAATAGTGAAAGTGCTTTATCTCGCGTGTCAGTAATTGGCCAGACTCGGTCAAACTTCGCGACGGCTAGGACTTCGCGAACAACCTGGGATGGATTAGACAGAACAAGACGTCCTCCATTCGACGAGACATCATTCCATAAAACGCGAATCAACTCGAGCATGCTGGAGCCGAAAAACGGTGCCTCGGTGAGGTCGATGATCAGCTTTTGGCAACCGATCTCGCGCCGCAATTTCCGAATGGCGTCCAATTCATTCAAAACGCTCTGATCAGCAAGGCCGCGAACGCCCGGACGCAATCTCAGCAGCATCACGTCATCGACGGCTTCTGTATGAATCATCTGACAGAAACTCATCTTATTTTCCCTCAATTCCTGTGAATTCTGATTCCGTTGCAGCGAATCCGACACCTGTCATCACGTTTTCGACTCCATCGGCGGATTTTCTTCGTTTCGTCAGCTTCACCTCGTTTCCGACCGCGTTGTACTGCACGTCGTCCATGAAAGTATGCATTAACAGTAAGCCGCGTCCACAGGGTCGTTCGAGATTCACGGGATCTGTCGGATCAAACAGGCAGTCCCGATCAAACCCAAACCCGTCGTCTCTGATGGTAAATTCCGCTTCGTTTGCGGTGAACCGAGCGATCACTTGAATTCGTCGACTCGACCAGGGCAACGAGTTAATCCGTTGGATTGCCAAATCGTAGTACGCTCGATGGTCGGTTTCACGCATTGATGAGCAAAGTTCCAAATTGCCGTGAAAGCAGGCGTTTGTCAGTGCTTCCTGAAGTGCCACACCAATCCGCACCCGTTCGGATTCGTTACACGATCCCATGTCAGTCGCCATTTCTTGCAGATAATGGACCATCGACGAAATTAATTCCTGATCGTTTTCGATGCTGAATTCGACTTCATGGCGTTGCAAACGACGTTTTAACCGCAGGTGAGTCCGATCTCGATGAGCAGCCTGTAAAACCTGGTTAACGGTTTCTGCGAGTTGAAACGTTAATTGTCGTTTGGGAACGTAACTCGAAGCACCTGCCTTTAACGCCTTCACTGCAAAATCTTCGCTTCCTCGTGCAGTCATCAGAATGACGGGAATGATCGGGTATGCCTGTCGAATTACCTGAACCAACTCCAAGCCATTGATTGAAGGCATGTCGAGATCGGTGACAACAAGATCCGGAACATGCAGTTCCATCTTCATTAACGCATCGCCGCCGTCCACAGCGTACTCAATGTTCAGTCCCTCGATTTTACCGAGTAAACCACCTGCAAATCGACGATCCGTCGACGAATCATCCACGATCAATACTGTAGGCATAATGCAAAATCCGCAGTGAATTGTCGTCGTCTCGCCTTGGCATTTGATGCCGACAGCGTTGTTTTCAAATGCCATCTGTTGCAATATGGCGAGCTTTACTTTTGCACGGCCTCTCGATTTTCGATTGAAAACGAGAACACATTGGGTCTCTTTTCACCAAAAAACATGATCACGAATACAACCAGCAACGAGTCTACCCTGCATACGGCCTTATAAGATGCTGCCATCATGAGACGCCAATCGCAAGTCTATTTCGATTTTGGGTCGCGAAAGAACCGCATGAGTCGGATCTTACTTGAGTTACCGATTTCAAAATTCGCCCTGATTTAAGGTGATGAAATCGCTGAAATGACAGTGTTCGACGTTTTTGAAATGGGTCCTCAGACGTGGCTCATCGTAAAGCAAGTCGCTTCATTTCCGGCTGGAGGCGAGATACGGCGTCATTGAGGAAAAAACTCGCCCGGCACGCTCAATCACTGTCTGAATTGTTTCGACCGTGTCCCCGGTCAATGGTCCCGCTTTTGCTGCCAGTTCCAGTCTCTCGACATTTTCGGCAAGCCCCGCGACACCAAACATTCGTAAACCACTTTTTAAAGTGTGTGCCGCCCTTTGAAATTGTTTCCATTCTGCGGCCGCGATTGACTTCCGCATTGTTTCGACCAGTTGTGGACCTTCCTCCAAAAATGCTTCGACCACTTGATGAAGAAGTTCTTCGTCATGATTGACGGCTCGATGTGCCAAATCCCAATTCACGTGATCGCTGGCTGTCGGCTCGTTGTTGTTCATTGGATTTGTCGTTGTTGAGCGATTGATGTTCTCCAACGCGTGAAACAATTGCTCGGCACGGATCGGTTTCATTAAATAGTCGTCCATTCCGGCTTCAAGACAAAGTTCACGGTCTCCCTTCATCGCATGCGCGGTCATCGCCACGATCGGCAGGTGTTCGCCTGTCGTCGTTTCCCGACGACGAATCAGTCTGGTCGCATCAAGACCGTCCAGTTCTGGCATCTGCACATCCATGAGGATTAAGTCAAACTCTCCCCGTTCCGACAGATCGACGGCTTCACGCCCATCGTTTGCAACGGTAACGCGATGCCCCCATTTCTCGAGCAATCCAATGGCCAGTTTTTGATTGATCACGCTGTCCTCGGCCAGCAAGATCGACTTGGGTACATTGGTTTTCCTTGTCGAAATGGACGGCACGTCTTGCACACCCGTCAATGCCGATTGACCGCCGACGGCGACCAGAATGGCATCCAACAATTCAGATTGTTTGATTGGCTTGACCAGATACGCCGCAATGCCGAACTCCTTGCACTTTCGAACGTCACCGGGGCGATCACCGGACGTGAGCATCATGATCATCGAACGACACAGAATTCGGTTTTCTTGTACTTTCCTGGCTAAGGCGAACCCGTCGACATCAGGCATGCTGGCATCGGTCAGAATCATCGCATACGGATCCCCTGCGTCGGCCATTTGCTCTAATTCTCTGACTGCCTCAGCAACGCTGGCGACAGCGGTCGGTTGCATCATCCAATTCTTGAGAATCTCAACCAGAAGTCGACGGTTGGTGGCATTGTCATCGACAACAAGAACTCGTAACCCTTGGAGCATCGGGGGGTAGATCTTCGAAACGTTCGGCTCGGCATCGCATGATGAGCCCCAGAATCGGGCGACAAAGTGAAAAGTGCTGCCTCGTTCAACTTCGCTTTCGACCCAGACGCGTCCACCCATCAAATCTACAAGACGCGACGAAATGGCCAGACCCAGACCCGTTCCGCCATAGCGACGAGTCGTTGAGGTATCCGCCTGTTCGAACGCTTCAAAAATCGTATGCAGTTGATCGGGCGAAATTCCAATCCCCGTATCGGTGACTCGAAAGTGCAGCGTGAGTTCGTCACCGTTGATTTGTTCGACATCGACGTCAAGTACCACTTCGCCCCGTTCGGTAAACTTGATGGCGTTACCAACAAGATTGACGACGACCTGTCGCAATCGATGTGGATCACCTTCGATTAATACAGGGACAGCGGGGGTAACATGGCAGGCCAGTTCAAGCCGCTTGCGATGCGCCCTTAGCACAAGCGACTTCATGGTATCGCCCAGCAATTCGCGAAGATCAAAGCTGACCCTTTCGAGGCTGAGTTTACCTGCCTCGATCTTCGAAAAATCAAGGATATCATTGATGACCGACAGCAATGATTCGCCAGACTCTTGAACCATCGAAAGATATTCGCGTTGCGTCACATCGAGCTGCGTGTCGCGAACAAGTTCGGTCATGCCGATGATGGCGTTAAGCGGCGTACGGATTTCATGACTCATATTTGCGAGAAAGTCGCTTTTCGCACGATTGGCTGCCTCGGCGGCCTCCTTTGCTTTCAATAACTCGATTTCCGCCTGATGACGTGTCGTGATATCGACAGCAATTCCGAGGAAGCCGTTCACATACCCTTCATGGTCTCTCTTTGCCGTCACGGACAATGCGACGCGGAGATGTTGACCGTCCTTACGGACATACGTCCATTCCCGTTCTTCGTGATCGCCCTTTCGAGCGTACGTGACAAAGACATCAAAACCTTGAATCGGGCAGCCGAATTCACGAGACAGTTCAATCCCACGGGCCTCGACTTCGGATCGCAGATGAAACATCGCAGGGGAATTGCCAAGCATTTCTTCGATTGAATAGCCAAGCATCCGCTCGGCCCCGGTATTAACGAGATTGATCACCCCGTCAACGTCCGTTGAGATGATCGAGACCTGTGTCGCAGCATCGAGTACCGCTTGCAATCTCGCTTTGGTTTGGACCAGTTCTCGCTCGGCTCGCTCTTTTTCCGTCACATCGGAAAAGATCCCCTGGATACCGACCAGATTTCCGGCGGAATCATAGACCGGACTTTTGACAACATGCGTGTACCGCAAATCACCGGCCGGCGTCTGAAATTCTTCAGTCGTTTCAAACGTACTTCGATGTTCGAGCACATGCCGATCATCAGCCCGATATTTCTCGGCCAGTTCGCGCGGAAAGAAGTCATGATCGCTATGTCCAATGATCGATTCCAGCGGCCGATTGAACGCTTCACACAGTAGCCGATTGGCGAACGTAAACCGGCCGGTGATATCCTTTCGAAGCATCGCCAGCGGCAACGTTTCGACCAGAGATTGATAAAAAGCTTCCGACTCCATTAATGCCTGTTCGACCTTTCGCCGATGCGTGAGTTCATTTTCATAACGGTCCTGCAATCGGCCAATATCTTCGCATGCCGCCTGTAACGCGTCGATCAAATCGGCTTGCCGATAGGTGTCCGCAGGGGCCGGTGGATCTGACGTATCTCTCGAACGTGAAACCGCATCCACGGTAACAGGCCCCGCAGTATCGAGCAGCAAGCGGATTTTCGTCAGGATTTCTTCACTGGTCCGTTGACGCGAGAAAACCCCGGCGACCCCGGCTTTAAGGCAACGAAGAATTCCAGCACAATTTCCAGGATTAATCAGCGCCAGTACTCGAACAGCCTGCCCCACAGCGGATTGAGGTAACTCGCCGATCACATCCAGATCTTCGTCACCAACGATCAACAGATCCGCGGTGCCTGTTTGCAATACCGATTCGTGATGTCCGACAATCGAGACATCGTAACCTGCTCGAGCCAAAATAACTTGCAGCGAATCACAGCGCGCGGCATCTCTTTCCACAACCAGCAGTCGAGGCATTACGGCATCCTTAATTAAGCAATCAATCAAGGATAAACTGCACGTCACAAGCAAGCCAGCGATTCGCGTTTTATGTTCCGCGAACATTTCCGAATAATTCGATATGTCTTCTCGGGCAGAATCGGAAGCCCAACTGCTGTGCTGCCGGGTTTAGCCAGATCCCTTTTTCCACCAACTGTTCCTGCCGGATTCCTTGCGGCATCAGCCATACGCGGTCATTGGCGACTTCAGAAAATTGTTTGAGATAGTCGACGATCTCATCGAGATCTTCCGGTTGATCGACAACAAACTTGAGTTGATACGACGAGCCTTCCATCAATCGCCGCATCACTTCAGGTCGATCCCGATCACGATCGTGGCGGGCGAGCCAGCGAGTTGCCTCATGGGGCGAGGAATTTGACAGCTTGGGGCTGATCGACATGAGGTCGGCTTCGACGGGACGAAACACCGTCCCGGCAGTCTCAACTGTGACAATCCGATGTTCCTGACGTAACGCACGAGCAAGCGGGACCAATTCCGGTTGTAACATCGGCTCGCCGCCAGTCAGTACAACGTGTGTGCAATCTAGTTCAAGAACCATGCGCAAAACATCCTGCCAATCCTCACGCGGACCTTCCGGATGTATCGATGCATAGGGCGTGTCGCAAAACCAGCAGCGCAGATTACATCCGGTTGTTCGCACAAACACCGAAGGTGTTCCCGCAAATTCGCCCTCACCCTGCACGGATTGAAAAATCTCAGCGATACGCACAATCGTCGTCGTTCAGTTCGATCAGTTCCTATTCGCACCAAAAGCCCGTTCAACGAACGAAGCCCGAGCGAGCCAAGCATCTTCGCCGGTTCATCGCCGTAGCGAAAGTCTACTGAATCAAGGAATCATGAACAGAAGCTGAGAACGACTCTCGAATATCGTCACACAAACCTCGACATCAGTTTTTTGGATCGATCGGTTCCTTGAGAATCGTGGAAAAAATGTCCCAAGCCTCTTGATAGATCGCTCAACGTCCTCAGGCGGATGCGGACCAGCGTTGAGCGCATTGCGAATCGCAATCACCCAACCCTGGTGGAAATCGTGAAAATCCCCCGTTTCGAGCCGTGTTCAATGGTGAATCGGCATCATGAATACCCAAAGTGAAAACCGTACGGCGATCAGGCACCCAATGATACGACAAACACGAGCATTCCGTGAACGAAACGGCGATTAACCCTTCACGAGGTCCCTGAGAACTTTGTGAAGGATGCCTCCATTGCGGTAGTACTCGACTTCGACCGGCGTATCGATGCGACAAGTTGCGACGAAGTGAATCGCCGTACCGTCTGGCTTGGTTGCCATCACTTCGACCGCTTGCAGCGGTTTAAGGTCGTCGTTCAGCTGAATCTCAAACGTTTCGGTCCCGTCAAGGTCCAGGAATTCGCGGCTTTCTCCGGCTCGGAATTGAAGTGGCAGCACACCCATGCCAACGAGATTCGAACGGTGGATACGCTCGAAGCTGGTCGCAATGACAACTTTAATGCCCAGCAGGAAAGTCCCCTTGGCGGCCCAGTCACGGGATGAACCTGTCCCGTATTCCGATCCTGCGAGGACAACCAGCGGTGTTCCGTCGGCTTTATACTTCATCGCGGTGTCGTAGACAGACAATTGTTCGCCGGTGGGGAAGTACTTCGAAACTCCCCCTTCAGTTCCGGGACAGAGCAAATTTCGCAACCGGATATTTGCGAATGTTCCTCGCGTCATCACGCGATCGTTACCTCGACGGGCACCATAGCTGTTGAAGTCGAGCGGGGCGACACCGTTGGCCTGCAGGAAGACACCAGCAGGAGAACTAGCCTTGATCGAACCGGCAGGGCTGATGTGGTCGGTCGTGACCGAGTCACCAACCGACAGCAGACAGACCGCTCCGCTGATCCCTTGAATCGGTTTCGGAGTCACTGGCATATCGATAAAGAACGGAGGTTCTTGCACATAGGTGCTCTTTTCGTCCCACTTATACAGAGGGCCGGTAGCACCGGTAATCTTTTGCCATTCGATGGGACCGAGTGCCGCATGTCCGTATTCGGTCGTAAACATTTCTGGCGTAATCGACGACGAAACAGTTTCTTCAATTTCTTTCGAGCTTGGCCAGATATCCTTGAGATAGACATCGTTTCCTGATTTGTCTTTTCCGAGCGGTTCGGTCGTCAAATCGATGTCGGTCGTTCCGGCAAGTGCATAGGCAACGACGAGCGGTGGACTGGCCAGGTAATTTGCCTTCACCTGGGGATTGATTCGGCCTTCGAAATTGCGATTTCCTGAAAGGACGGCAGAAACGACGAGATCACCTTCGGAGACCGCTTGCGAAACATTGTCGGGCAACGGACCGCTGTTTCCAATGCAAGTCGTACATCCATATCCGACCGTATTGAAACCTAATTGATTCAACGATTTGTCGAGGCATGATTTCGCAAGGTATTCGGTGACGACACGGCTACCTGGGGCGAGGCTGGTCTTAACCCAAGGCTTGCTGGTCAGCCCCTTCGCAACGGCATTACGAGCGAGCAAACCGGCTCCGAGCATCACGGAAGGATTGCTCGTATTGGTGCAACTGGTGATCGCGGCGATCACAACCGCTCCATCGCCAATCTTGGCGTCGATCCCTTTGACCGTCACCGGCGTAACAGGAGTCGGATGTGCAAAACTGGTGCTGCGTTCTTTGACCCAAGCGGATTTCATGTCCTTGAGCAGAACTCGGTCTTGTGGTCGTTTTGGACCTGCCATTGATGGAACGACGGTCGAAAGATCAAGTTCGAGCTTTGAAGTGAATCGCGGTTCGGGGGATTTCGCTGTGCGGAACATTCCCTGAGCCTTGTAGTACGACTCGACAAGTTCGACCTCGGCATCGGTTCGACCGGTACGGCGAAGGAACCGCAATGTCTCGTCGTCGACCGGGAAGAAACCCATCGTGGCTCCATATTCCGGAGCCATATTGGCCAATGTCGCTCGGTCTGGCAGCGTCATCGCGTCGAGACCAGGTCCGTAGAATTCGACGAACTTGTTTACGACACCATGCTTTCGCAACATCTGAGTCACGATCAATACGAGATCCGTAGCCGTCGTCCCTTCAGGGAGCGAACCGCTCAGTTTGAATCCGACGACTTCGGGCATTAGCATATAGATTGGCTGACCGAGCATGACGGCCTCGGCTTCGATCCCACCGACACCCCAGCCGACAACACCCAGGCCGTTAATCATCGTTGTATGGCTGTCGGTCCCAACCAGACTGTCTGGATAAGCAACGCCATTTTTCGTGAGCACCACTTTCGCCAGGTACTCCAGATTCACCTGATGCACGATACCGGTCGCAGGAGGAACAACGCGAAAGTTACTCAGACCCTGCTGAGCCCATCGCAACAATTGATATCGTTCCAGATTACGTTCGAACTCAAGGTCGACGTTCTTTTGCAATGATTCGCCGGTCCCGAAAAAGTCAACCTGGACCGAATGATCGATCACGAGGTCACACTGAACGAGCGGATTAATCTTTTTGGGATCGCCCCCCATGCGGATCATGGCATCGCGCAAAGCCGCCATATCGACAACGGCAGGAACTCCCGTGAAGTCTTGCAAGACGACGCGGCCCACCATAAACGGCACTTCGACCTGCTGCGGCTTACTCGCATCCCAATTGGCCACCTGAGCGACATGTTCTTCGTTGACAATAAAGCCATCAACGTTTCGCAGGCAGGATTCCAGTAGCACTCGCATCGAGAATGGCAGCGTATCGATCTGACCATAGCCCTTTGCAGCGAGCTTCGGCAGTGAAAAGTATTTGAATTCTCCACCGCTGGTTTTAAGAACCGACTCAGTACCAAAAGGATTCGTCGCCGCCATATCGAAATTTCCTTGCTCGTGTAAATGGGACCTATTGTTCGTCCGCGATACCCGCGTCCGGTCAGTTTTTGTTGTCCTTCGCCGTTCGGCGAAGTTTCCGGAAACCCTTGAGAATTCTAAGGATTACTTGGCGACGAAATCGTATCAATCAACGAAATCGTTGAGAAGCAACGGATCGCTTACGGGATACCGAAGCTTGAAAATTCTTAAAAAGCCGTCCGGAATTTCAGTACATTTTGCCGTATGGATCATTAGGCACGGATCTTGAAGGGATAGAGACACACGCGGTTCTCTGATATGATTTTCCCTTGTTTCCTAGTCGACGCTTGCTGATACTGATTGTTGATGTCACTTTTTTGCGAATCGATAGGATGCTGACCGCGAGGCTGCCATGTACGATCTTCGTTTTCTTTCGGGGTTCTGGTTCGTTTCCCTGTTTGCGTCAATTGTGACGATGGGGGCGATTTTCGCGGCTGACGCACCTCCTCTTCCAACCGATGCCGGGGCCTGGATAAATTCGCCGCCTCTTTCGGTTCAGCAACTCAAAGGAAAAGCCGTTTTCTTATGGTTTTTCGAAGAATCGTCCCCTCGTAGTCGCGATTTGTGGCACGCTTTGATGGAGAAATCAGCCGAGTATAAAACCCAGCCGATCATTTTTATCGCTGTGAATTCGGGAAACGCGGCCTCAGATCTTCGCGAATATGCTCGCGAAGTCTCGTGTACCTGGCCGATGATCGCTGACGTTGATCGCAGCCTGGAAAAGGCATACGACGTTAATGAGATCGGTCTGAACAACGTCACTCTCGTCCGAATCATCTCCAGTGACGGATCGATGGATCAGGGAGATGAGAACAAAATTGATGAAACAATCCAGGTCGCTCTGAAAGGGGCCGAATGGAAAATCGATCCTGCGAATATCCCAGATGCACTAAGAGATGCCTGGATGGCGGTCGAGTTAGGCAACTATAAATCGAGTGGTGCACTGCTGCGAAAATCGCTCAACTCGGCTAAGAAGGAACTCCAGGAAGCCGCGAAAAAACTTCAAGAGATGGTCAAAACGGCTGCCAATGAGGATTTTGACGTCGCAAAGAAGGCAAACGAAGAAGATCAGCATTGGCGAGCATACGAGATTTGCCAACGGTTGTCGGATCACTTTGCCCCCGCAGATCTTCCTGCGGACTTTGCGGAATTCAAGAAGTCCCTGATTAAGGAATCGACGGTGAAATCGGGAACTGCCGCACGCAGGACCCTCGATGGAATTGTAAAAGCTTTGAATTCAGGCAAGCCATTGAACAAGAAATTCAAAGCTCAATTGGAAAAGATGGTTTCTGACTACGAAGACAGTGACCTGGCGCGCGATGCGCAACTGGCTCTGGATCGTCCCGATGAAGGGAACGCACCGAAATCCGGTCGCGGGCTTAAAACAGAAGTCGAGTCCGAATAGCATCGATTAAATCGTGTAGCCAGACATAACCGATCGGCTGACGACCACAATGAATCCGCGTGATGGCTGTCGTTCCCGCATGCGGATTCGATAACTGGCTCGAATCGATCATCACCGTGATCATCACACTGATACCAATCTGTTCGTCCAGATTCGTCGTTGCCGCAACGTCGCGAATCGTACCTCGATAAGAACGGGACGGATCAGAGGCTAGCAGAAAATCAACGTCGAGATTTGGCTTCAGTCGCTTCTGAGCAACGCGGACGTGTCCAAAATCCTTGTCGGCAATCCGCATTTCAATCACCCAAGGCCCCTGAGTGTCACCGATCGTCAGCAGGGCCTGGCCGCGTTCTACGGGTCGAGCAGAAAGTAACGTCGCGACATCCCATGTCAGCACCTTTCCACGAATCGGGCTTCGCAACGTCAATGCCGCCTTCTGGCGTTCAATCAACGTTTTCTGCCGGTTTAGCGATTGTTGCCGTTCCTTTAATTCTTCTTCTTCCGATGCCAGCAACCTTGCCCGGTTCGGGGCATCAGACGATGATCCCCCAGTCAGCCGAGCAGAAAGAACCCCTTTTAATCGTTCGCGAACCACGTCAAGCTCGCCCACGATTCTCGGGAGTTCCAACGCGAGTTGCGGATCATGCAGCACGACCAACGGCTGATCCTCGATGACGTCGTCACCGTGTTGAACCAGCAATTGTTCGACGATCCCGGTACTGCTTGCAAAAACTTCGCGACGATGATCAGGGACAAGCTCTGCAGGACCAGTCACCGTGAATTCCGCAGGCACAAATGTCAAAATTCCGGCGCCCGCGATCACGCCCAAAAGTGCAAGCCGAAAACTCGGTCGTCGTAACCACGCTGGCAAACGACGCAATCGCTGCATCGTGTTTAAGAACGGTATTCCATCTCGTTCGATTGCGGCGAGCAACAGTGGCTCACTACGCCGAGCCAGAACTTCGGCTCGCGATTTCCATGCAGGGAAATCGAGAACGTTCTGGAATTGCTCCACCGCGAGTACCGCTCGATTTGAAACTGGTGCGGCGGTTGTCAGAGTGGACGGTAACGGTATGAGTCCGATCGCCTTGGCTCCGGTCAAACCAGCATGTTCAGAAAACGCCAAAGTTTGAGGAGCATTTGCCGCCTCCGCCGGGTCCAGGACGTTGAACCACAATGATTGGTTTCCGCTTAAAACGAGTTTTGCAAGCGATTCAATTGAGCGAACAGTATTCGAACGAGATTCAATCTGATCGACGCCGGTGACGGCAAGCATTTCAATCGACGTGTTGTTTTGACGTAATAAAGTCGCTCGGTCGCATTCGGCAAACAGTCGTCCATCATTAACAATCGTCGCGGCCAAGCCTGGCAAATCAGACGATTGCATCAAGCTCTGGAAAAACTGATCCCCCCGCTGCCACTGCGACTGAGCCTGCCGCAACTGTCGTAATTCCGCCTGTGACAGATAGTCGGCCGTGATTTCACAAATCGCTCGAAGAAACGGGACGACGTCGGTGGTCAGCCCTCCATTCGGGCCTGCTTGATGGACGGCGTCAAGTAACGCGACGCACTGACATGCATGAACGATCGGGCAGAGCGTACGCGCGGCGAGACGGTCAGGTCCGTTTTCAGTCTGATCGATTTTACGCGTTGATATCTGTAGTGTTTTTGCAACTTCAGTCAGCCACGAAATCTGCGCGGGATCAGTCGTCATGGTCAAATCGGCAGGCAACTGACGTACGATATCCCATTGTCCATTGGGGGCTGGTCGCCAAAGTCGAACCTGCTCAACACCACCGTTTTGACGCAGACCATTCAAGACTTCTACGAAGAACTTTTCGGCCACGATGTCGGTCCTGGCCAATTCCGCCAAGTGGTCGACGCAATGCTCCATCTGCTGCCTTGTAGCAGGCAGAGGAGAACTTGACGAAGTGATAGGTGCGTTCTGTGACATTCCTTTTATATACCCGTTTTGCGATGATTCCGCATCGGAAATCAATGTCTCACTTCATAATTGGAGTGCAAGACGCACTTTGCGCGTCTTTTGAATGCGAGTACATTTTGTGATCGGATGTGTTTTCATTTAATGGACTTAGCTCAAAGGGGGCCAAGGATGGCATTCTCGAAGAGGTCTGTGGATCCAGTTGTTCAGG
>CAILLA010000111.1 GCA_903834925.1 uncultured Schlesneria sp. | reverse complement strand
TACCAACGCCCCATCTTGCTTTCCACCTTGGCTTGTCCAGGTGGAAGCGAATTTGGCAACCAGACGAAGCGGTGTTTCCCAACGCCCCGTCTTGCTTTCCACCATGGCTCGCCCAGGTGGAAGCGAATTTGGCAACCAGACGAAGCGACGTTTCCCAACGCCCCGTCTTGCTTTCCACCTTGGCTTGCCCAGGTGGAAGCGAATTTGGCAACCAGACGAAGCGACGTTTCCCAACGCCCCGTCTTGCTTTCCACCTGGACAAGCCATCGTGGAAAGCTGGTTTCGCCCTCACGAAACCCGTGGCTTAATGCGTGATCGCAGTTTGCAACCGACGAACATGAAAACTGCCATGGATGCCATCATCAGTGTCGAAGGTTCAGGAACTGCATTAATCTCTATCCTACCGTCCAGTGTTACCGTTGTTCCAGCTGACAAATTGAAACCGACGAGAAGTTCCATATAGTCATAATTTGGGGCACTGTTGTTCCGCTGAAGGAACGTCGGGAAGATTGTTGTTCCCGCAGACGTAATGGTCGTACCCAGCGGTCCATATTCGCCAGCCGAGTCAAAGCTCAGGCCACCGTTCGTCGACAGCAGGTCCCGTTGAAACCCGGCGGAAGGATTAACTCCGTCATAAGTCGGTGTAATACTAATGGGACCAATTCCAGATGTGATTACGGTCAAGTCGTTTTGAATTTCAACACACATCCCTTGCAGGCCGATATAGGTTCCAATCGCAAGCTGAAGGAATTCATCGGAAAGTGAGTTGTTGGTAGCAGTAAGGTGATAGAAGATATAAGGTTCTGTTCGGATATCTGCAGCTAGAGAAGTAGGAAAGTCACCGCTGGATCTCGCGTACGTAATCGTAAAATGTTTGTTGCCCCCTGTAAACGGCAGACTGGATATATCAGTCGTATTGATCGAAAGTGTAGCGAACTGTTGCGCCGCAGTGGGTGCCGGAACCGCTTCGCTAATATTTCCGGCGTAACTCATCGAAGGGTTGAAGGTGAAAAGTAGCCCGGCGAAGAGCCCGAAAAATACACGTGTAGCGAGACGCATGGAGAATTCCTTCGATCAGTGTAAATGGGTGATTTAAGGCTGAGTGTAATTCTGATTGCGGTCGTTTAAAAACGCAACCCTAGATTGAGTTTCTCTTGATGGATATGACCGAGCGCAGCTCTTCTAACGATTCCGAGAAAGTCAATTTGTCTGCCGCATGTTCGACTTGCGTCGCTGGATCGTCTTTGTCAGAGACAAAGCAATACAGGATGGGCGTCGTCAGTGGGCAGACGCGGCGTCGCCTGGATCGCCGCATGATGTCGGTTTCGAACCACGGTAAACAAATATGATTGAAGCACCAGCATTCATGATCAAGAACGCGGAAAAGTGGGTCGCCGGACAAGAAAATCGAAAAAAAGAAAAAATTTCTGGAAATGTCAGGTGATGATTACAGTCCCAGTTCGACCTTAACTCGTTCAATCAATCGGGAATAACGCTTACTGAGTGCATCCGCCGATTCGCCAGTCTTCGCAGAAATAGCATCCCAAGTCTGCCCGTCGCGTCGCAAGTCGGCGATTTCGCATTCTTCCGGAGAAAGTAGCTCGCGGCCTTTTTCCAAAAGCTCAAGATTTGACACGATCGTTGATGGCGTTTCGTCTGCGCCTGCTACGTCCATTGTGTCGATATTTTGCGGATTCGATTGCTTGCCACCTCGACGCTTTGCGTTCTGCCTTCTTTCCTTGTCTGTGATCTTGTTTTGCACCATCTTCGCCAGCAAATTTATCAAGTCATCCGGTGTTTCAAGATCGAATTGTCCGGCGGCCGCACGAGCAAAGAAATTGCCGAGGGCAGACTGCATGACGTCTGTCGAATCAAGTTCGCGGCGCAGTCGAGCGTTTAGGCGAACGCTTGCGACGATCCGAATCGCCTGGCCATATTGTTGAACCAACTCGCACGCAGCTGCTTCGTCTTTGCTTCGAATTCGGCGGATGAATCCTGCGAAATCTTTGCTCGATTCCATTTTCTTCTCGCGTGGTTCTCATTACAACGAGCGCGTTTAGACTGAGTTTTGCCACTACTCAGTTTGTGGCATTATTCAACTTTCAATCAGATCATGCTGTCGCAACCGGCCAGGATTTGCAACCATGTTCGCCTTCCTATCTTCAGTGGGTCGCTCTGTAATTCGACTGAATTGGCTTATCTTCTAGATTGATGTATCGCACAGGTAGTCCATTGTTGGCCACATAAGTCACTGGAATCCTTGATGACTAATGAACGTGATCACAGTTTGTACCGGATGGAATTTCTACGAGAACGACAGGTCCAGTCGTGGCAGGATGGTAAGCCGCTTTTCGTCGAAGCATTGATTGCTGGTATCACGCCAGGGCTCACTCAGAATGAACTGATGGAGTTGATTTATGCGGAAATCACATTGCGAGATGAGCAGGGTGAGTCGTGCAAGTCCGATGAATATATCTGCCGGTTTCCCGAAAATGCCGAGCAGCTTAAGCGGCTGTTTGAAATCCACGAATTCATCATGAATGACGAGGGGGAACATAGCCGAACGATCGAAACGTCGATGCAATCGCTCTCGCAGTCTTCGGGTCGATTTGAAGCCGACGATTTCGGTAATAATTCCCCGCAGACAGAAAATGACAATACGGCAGACGCTGAAATGCTCGTTGCCAAGACCACTGCCGTATTACCGATCCCCGATCGCGTCGGAAGGTATCGCATTGAACGGATCCTGGGAGAAGGGGGATTCGGAATTGTCTATCTGGGTTATGACGATCAACTGACCCGGTCGGTTGCCGTCAAAGTTCCACGCGCCGGACTGATCTCGTCCACAGAGGACCTGAATGCCTATCTAACGGAAGCACGGACTGTTGCGAATCTCGATCACCCAAACATCGTCGCCGTGTATGATGTCGGGAGCACACCTGAGTTTCCCTGCTACATCGTTTCCAAGTTTATTGAAGGAAGCAATCTCGCCCGGCGACTCAAAGAGTCTCGGTTTCCGATTGAGAAAACAGTCGAACTGGTCGCCACCATCGCTGAGGCATTGGATTTCGCTCATCGGCAAGGACTGGTCCATCGCGACGTGAAACCAGCAAATATCCTGCTTGATATGAGTGATCACGCTTTCCTGGTCGACTTCGGATTGGCGCTGAAGGAACAGGACGCTGCGAATGGAGCGTCATTTGCGGGAACCCCGACGCATATGAGTCCCGAGCAGGCGCGTGGCGAAGGGCACCGTGTTGACTGCCGTAGCGATATTTTCAGTCTTGGCGTGGTGTTTTATGAAATGCTGACCGGCGCACGCCCGTTTCGAGGAGAGACGGTAAAAGATCTCTTGCAGCAGATCACTCAAGTTGAACCTAGTCCGCCGCGACAGACCGACGAAACGATTCCCAAAGAAGTGGAACGAATCTGTCTGAAAGCTTTGGCGAAGCGAACTGCCGAACGATATTCCGTCTCGAAAGAGATGGCCGACGACTTACGTTATTTTCTGAACCAGTTTGTCGCTTCGACAAATGCTGACGGCAGTCTTTCTCCATCAATTCAAGCACGTCAGGTACTGGCGACATTCAGCGATTCGAAATCGTCTCTATCGGTCAGTTTAAGCGGCCAGGTGCTCAAGATCGTACCGAAAGGCTTGCGTTCGTTTGATGCTCACGACGCCAATTTCTTCCTGGAACTGCTCCCCGGCCCTCGTGATCGAGAGGGACTCCCCGACAGTCTGCGGTTCTGGAAAACACGATTGGAAGAAACCGATTCCGACGAGACGTTTTCCGTCGGCTTAATCTATGGACCGAGTGGTTGCGGCAAGTCATCGCTCGTCAAAGCGGGTTTGCTCCCCCGATTGTCAGCTCACGTCATCCCCGTCTATGTCGAGGCAACCACAGACGATACGGAAGCCCGTCTTCTGAATGGACTGCGGAAACGGTGTCCCGACTTATCCGACAAGATCTCGCTCAAAGAGACATTGGTGGCGTTGCGGTTTGGAAAAGGGCGTCCGTCGAAAACGAAGATTGTGATCGTACTCGACCAGTTCGAACAATGGCTGCATACCTGGACCGACGATGAAAATTGCGAACTCGTTCAGGCCCTGCGTCAGTGTGACGGCGGTCGAGTGCAGTGCCTGGTCATGGTGCGGGACGACTTCTGGATGGCGGCGACCCGGTTTATGCGAGCGTTGGAAATCCCGCTGATCGAGGGAAAGAACTCCGCCGCAGTCGATCTGTTCTACGCAGACCACGCGAAAAAGGTGTTGGCGGCGTTTGGCCGAGCCTTCGGGAAATTACCCGAATCGGCTCGTGAGATCCGTAAAGAACAGAAAGAATTTCTGGATCGGGCAATCACAGAACTGGCCCGTGACGGAAAAGTGATTTCGGTCCGCCTGGCGTTATTTGCAGAAATGATGAAAGGGAAACCCTGGACCAATGCCAGTCTGATCGACGTCGGCGGTGCGGAAGGGGTTGGCCGAGCGTTTCTCGAAGAGACCTTCAGTTCGGCGACGGCTCCGCCAGAACACCGCCATCACCAGATGGCAGCCCGAGGAGCCTTGAAAGCACTATTGCCGGAATTGGATACCGAGATCAAAGGGCATATGCGATCGTCGGCCGAGCTGAAGGAAGCGGCGGAATACGGAAACCGCGACAAGGAGTTTGGCGATTTGATTCGGATTCTCGACAACGAAATCCGCCTGATTACCCCCACTGATCCCGAAGGGAATGAAAAGCCGGATGGTGCCACGACACAGATCGTACCCGGCCAGAAATATTATCAATTGACTCACGACTATCTGGTCCCCTCATTGCGCGACTGGCTGACTTACGAGCAAAAACAAACCCGGCGAGGCCGGACAGAACTGATGCTGGCCGACCGAGCCACAATCTGGAATTCACGACAGGAAAACCGTCAGCTTCCTTCATACTGGCAATGGCTGAGCATCCGCTGGCTAATCCCAAAGAGGAGGTGGACTAAGCTCCAGCAGAAGTTGATGAAAAAGGCCAATTTGTATTATGCGAGAATTCAGGCGGGAATCGGTTTATTGCTGATCGGTGCGCTTGTTATCGGCTTGAGAGGTCAATATCTGAAAATTGCAGATAATCATGAGAACAATGCTAAGAAAGATGAGCAAAATGCTGAGAACAATCGGCAGGTTGCTGAGACCATCGTTAAACACCTTCATTCCGCCAAGACTTCCGAAGTTACTGGCATCCTTGAGGAAATTAATGGCGATCACAAATGGGTGGTATATCAGAGTATTTTGGACGAATACAAACGTTTGTTTCGTACTGATTTAGAGAAACGGCTCAATGTTACTGTAGCGCTCGTTTCGTTGGTGCCCGAACAGTCCAAAACTGTGGAAGACCTCTTTAATCAATTGCTCAATGCCGAGCCTGACGAAGTGCTCATGACCAAAAATGTTTTGGAAAACAAATTCACCGTACACGACGACATGACGGTGGGGAGCGACCTTTGGACGAATGTCAAAACATCGGAGGAAAGAGATGTACGACTGCGAGCGGCTGCATTGCTGGCGAATTTCAACAGTGAGAGTTCGAATTGGGAACAGACGATAGAGGACAACGGCACGACAGTCTCGGTGGCAATTGTTGACGATCTTGTTCACGTCGATGATCAGCACAAGGAAACCTGGATTGAGTTGTTTAAGCCAATCAGCAAAACAATTCTACAGCCACTAATAACCGTTTTCGTAGATGCGACAAATAGCGACAAGCGGCGTTTGGCTGCTTGCTTTCTGACTAATTATTTGAAAGACAAACCGAGCGAATTAGCCAAGTTACTTAAAAAGGCGGATGCCGCCCAATATGCCGTCATTTATCCTACTTTTGTTAACAATAATGAAATGCATCTGAGTAAGGCGACGCGCGTATTGTCAAATGCGATTGATGACGCGGTCACCCTGATCGAGGCAAATGACCCGCGAATAGAAGATGACATACTGAGCGATTCCATTAAAACGTACATCGCTCAAGATGGTGTCCACGCGAATCGAGCCCAACTCAATGCGCAATACATGGAAGACACAGAAGTTATCGTCGAAATCCTTCTGTCAATGAAAGATGGTGTAGGTAGTCAAGGGTTGGTCAAGTTAACTGCAGATTGCTGTATCCTGAAAAATCAGAACAATGTTTCTCAAAGGCGTGGCGAACACCCAATCACGATTCTGAAAAAAGAGGCGGCAAAAGGCATGGCACTGGTACGGTGTGCGGATGTAATCATCGGTGGGTTCCACGAGCGTATTCTCCGCGCTAGATCGAGCATCGGTCATGATGTTGTCTTCGATCGTTTCCAGGCAACGAGGGAAAAAGCCAAGGACGCGCAGTCGAAAGAAGCGGCAAATGCAGCTGTAGTCCTATTGAAAACGGGGCGAGCAAAACATGCCTGGCAGTTGCTAAAACACCGCCCCGACCCCCGTATTCGAAGTTTCTTGATTCATCGCTTTGAGCCACTTGGGGTCGTCCCTGAAATGCTATCAAAGCAGTTTGTTGTAGAGCCGGATATCAGTATTCGTCGGGCGTTGTTGATGAGCCTCGGTGAGTACAATAAGGAAGCGGTTCCGAATGTGCGTCTGACAAAGATGGTAGGGGATATGGATCTGGTGTCGCTCTATCAGGTAAGCACTGATCCCGGGCTACATGCAGGTATTGAATGGCTGCTGCGGCAGTGGGAATTACAATATATGCTGGATGAGGGGAATGATATGTTGTCGGATAACGAGAACGAGAATATCCGGTTGGAGAAAATAAAAGAAGACGCGAGAACAAGGAAGGGTGATTCGGAAAGGACTTGGTATTTGAATCGCCAAAGGCACACAATGGTCGTGTTCCCCGCTCCCGTCACATTCTGGATGGGAACTCGAAAGGATGAGTTCGAATCTGAGGCAGGTGAGCCCTATCGTTGCTGGAAAATCAATAAACCATTCGCCATCGCTTCCACGTTAGTCACGGTTCAGCAGTTTAAGGAATCCAATGTGTTTGATTCATATGGCTGGGAGTCTATTGAAGGGACAGAATTCGATGATCCTGAGCTACCAATTATCGGTGTCAGTTGGCACCAGGCGGCCGCGTACTGTAATTGGCTGAGCCAGGAAGAAGGGATTTCTAAAGATCAATGGTGTTATCGTGTCGATTGGGGGGAAAAACTGGACGAAAAAAACGGAATTTGGCGCCCTAATCCAGTTGCGACTGCCGAACCAGATTACGCCCGTCGTACTGGCTATCGTTTGCCGACTGAAATCGAATGGGAATACGCAGCGCGAGCTGACGCTCGGACCGCCCGATTCTTCGGTCAAACAAAAGAACTGATGGAGAAGTATGCCTGGTTCAACAAGAACTATAACGATGAGCCGAAGAAGGTAGGACTTCTGAAGCCGAACGACTTCGGCCTGTTCGATATGCTTGGAAATAAATCCCAGTGGTGCCATGAGCCATACAATGGATCGGGGCCCATGGGGAATGCGAGTGAGATTTGTGTCGTGGCCTACGACACAAATCTGAAAAGAACCAAAAGTGATGTATCGGATAATTCGGAGATTGGAGCATTACGTGGCGGATCACACATGGCCACAGCGTCTGAGGTACGCGTTGCAAGACGGGCAGATAACAGGCGGGATGCAGACTGGAACCATTATGGTTTTCGAGTTGCCAGGTACTTGCTAGAGTGCGATGAATGAGTCTTGATCGTGGGAGCGTTCCATCGCAGTAAGGTCGAGGTTGCCGCGAACGTCCTATGGCGACTGTTGTGGGCGAGGTCTCCTGACCTCGCTTAAGTGACCGACCGCAGGGTTCGGATGTCGAATATGTCAGGATTCGCGTAGAGGTTGGTAGAAACGCTTTCCACCCTGGCTCGACCAGATGGGAGCAAATTTGGGAACCAGACAACGCCCCCTTCCCATCGTCTTCATTCTTGATTTCTACCCTGGCTTGCCCAGGTGATAGCAGATTTGGAAGTGGATGACAGTCGTCAAATTTGCTTGAACGGAAGCCGCGTTTGGCGACCAGAAATGATCGTGTCGATTGCGGGACGGCATCCAGCCGAGTTTGTCTCGGTAGAGCCATATATGGCGGAATGACGCTCGAAAGTTGCGCGACCAAATTCGCTTCCACCTGGCCAAGCCAAGGTGGAAAGCAAGGCAAAAAGTCGCTGAGAAAAGGGCGGTTGTCTGGTTTCAAAATTTGCTTCCACTTGGGCAAGCCATAGTGGAAAGCTAAGCCAAGAATGCGGCTCGTCAGGCGTTTTCTGATTGCCAAAATCCGATTCAGCTCTTGAGGGGTGGCACTGGGAATCGCGACATTGGTATGAAGTTGAGCGACAACCGGACGTCGTCCAACGGTCGTTCATTGCGAAATTCGAAACGAATGGAATCAAGAGAATTCAGCCACAGATTCACACAGATCGACACAGATAAAGACGAATAAATCCCAAGAAACACAGTTGAAAACCTCATTTGCTTTATTTACCTCGTTTGCATTTATCTGCGTGAATCTGTGGCAAAAACTCTTCGCTCTTTCTTCGCCTTCGAGGTTCGATAACGGTATCTTTCGATAAAGGAAAACGCGGGGAACGACATTGGATTACGCCGCCCGGCTCGCCTCGGTCAACGCGCAAATGATTTCCCTATTCTGGTTCCGTCATCCGACGCGCGTGAACCGGCTGTGCCGGTCCTTCAAAAAATTCTTCTTTTTTAAAAGTTTTTGTCCGGCATCTCCCCTTTTATCGTTCTTGTACATAGTGGCTGGCTTTTCCAATGTCATTCTCAACTGATCCCGTAGAAGTTTGGCGGGTGGTTGTGAACAAACTTCGCGTCATTGGACGTCGGCGCAAGGCATGCTGAGGAAAGACTTAATGCTCAAACGATCCTGGATTCGAAGTCTGCCGAACTGGCTGACGACGCTGTCTCAGCACAGGTCACGTCGCCACAATCCTCAACGGAATCGATCTCGCCAGGTGATCGAGGCGTTGGAATGTCGGATGTTGTTATCGGGTGCGCCCGTGGTCACTTCGATTAACTTGGTTGGTCCGGCGACGACCGACGCAAACAAAGTCACGTTCACGGCGACGTTCAGCGAACCGGTGACGGGAGTCGATCCGACCGACTTTGCGCTGGTCAAAACGGGAACGGTCAGTGCATCGCTGTCGCAGGTGACGGCGGTGAGTCCGTCGGTGTACACGGTGACCGTCAGCGGCATTACAGGCGACGGGGCGCTGGGATTGAATCTCGTCGACGACGGCAGCATTCGAGACGTGGCAGGCAACCGACTCACCGGCACCGCCAGCTTCGCGGGTCAATCCACGTTCTCCATAGGAGCCTATCCGCAATCGATGACGCTCGGTGATATGAACGGGGACGGAAAGCTTGACCTGGCGGTTGTGAACTTTGAACCGGAAATTTACCTTGATGCCTTGCAACCCACTTTCGCCATAAGAAATCCTCCAACCCATACGTTGAGCGTGTTTTTGGGGACTGGGAACGGCACGTTTCAGACACCCAAGATCTACGATACGGGGGAAGAACCCTCGTCAGTCGTGATCGGGGATGTGAACGGGGACGGCAAGCCCGATCTCGTCGTCGCCAACCTTTTGAGCAGTACGCTGAGCGTGTTTATGGGAAATGGGGACGGTACGTTTCATGAGCAACGAACCTTTGCGACGGGAACATTTCCGAATTCGATGCAATCGGGGACGTGAACGGCGACGGAAAGCTTGACCTTGCCACTTCGAACAGAATCAGCAATTCACTGAGCGTGTTGTTGGGGAACGGTGACGGCACGTTTCAAGCCCAGCAGACCATTACCACGGACCAGTTTCCGTATTTGGAAATCATTGGAGATGTGAACTCGGATGGCATTCCCGATCTTCTCACTGACGCGATCAACGGCAGATATCGGGTGAGTGTTCTGTTGGGGAACGGTGACGGCACGTTCCAGGCACAGCAGCCGATCGCCACGGGGCTTTCAGTGACGTTGGGGGATGTGAACGGGGACGGGAAGCCCGACCTGATCGTCGCGGACGAAGTTCAACACACCGGGACGATCACTGTTTTGTTGGGGAACGGAGATGGCACGTTTCAATCGCTGCGGACGTATACGACCGCAGCTTTTCCGAACTCCCTCACTCTGAAAGATATGAACGGGGACGGAAAACCCGATCTTGCCTTCGCGAACCAATACAACGATACGTTGAGCGTTTTGTCGGGGAATGGCGACGGCACGTTTCGATCGCCGAAAACGTTCGCTTCAGGGATTGGTTCGGTTGGGCTGTTGTTGGGTGATGTGAATGGCGATGGTCAGGTCGACTTCTTCGTCGCGAACAATCTCAACAGCGACCGAAGTGTGGCGCGGGTCTTGTTGGGGAATGTGACCGGCAATTTTAGTGGCCCAGCCTACACGTTGGACCATACGCTTCCCACGGTAAAATCGATCAATCGCACGAATCCGGTCGGAGATACGACCAATGCGAGCAACGTGACCTTCACGGTGACGTTCAGTCAACCGATGACAGGGGTGGACTTGACGGACTTCTCGCTTGTCAAAACGGGGACCGTCGGTGCGACACTGACTCAAGTGACGGCGGTCAGTCCGTCGGTCTATACGGTGACCGTCAGCCGCATCACCGGCAATGGGACACTGGGCCTTAAACTCGTCGACAACGATTCCATCAAGAGCTTGTTAAACGTCCCGCTGGGGGGGCGAGGGGCGAGAAACGGCAACTTCACGGGGCAGACATACACAATCGATCAGGTGTCCCCCACGGTCCAATCAATCAATCGAACGACACTTGGCAACGCAACGACCAACGGCAGCAGCGTCAGTTTCACGGTGACGTTCAGTGAACCTGTGACGGGGGTCGATTTGTCCGACTTCTCGCTGGTCAAAACGGGTACGATCGGTGCAACGTTGACGGAGGTGACGGTGGTCAGTAAATCCGTCTACAAGGTGACTGTCAGCGGCGTCACGGGCGACGGAACGCTGGGTGTGCAACTGCTCGACAACGGCCGCATCCATGATCTCGCGGGGAATTCCCTCGATGTCCGCAACTTCGTCGGCAAATCCTTCGCGAATAAAGCCACGTTCGATGTGGTCAGTTATAGCTATTTTAGGCTTTCGATGACGGAAGGTGATGTGAACGGAGATGGCAAGCTCGATCTCGTTGCTGCGAATGAATATGACAATAGGGTGGGAGTGTCTTTAGGGAACGGGGACGGAACGTTTCAACCCTTTCAGTCCTTTGCCACAGGCGTCGACCCGGTTTCAGTGACGCTGGGCGATGTCAACGGTGACAATAAGCTCGACCTCGTTGTTGCGAACCATTACAGCGATTCGGTGAGCGTATTATTGGGGAATGGAAATGGTACATTCCAGGCGCAGCAGACCTTCAATGTAGGACATTATCCGCAGTCAATCGCTGTGGGTGATTTGAATGGAGATCATCAACTTGATCTCGCGGTCGCGAACTCCGTATTAAGCAATACGGTGAGCGTATTGTTGGGGAACGGAGATGGCACATTTCAAGCCCAGCAGACCTTCGTCGCAGGTGGTTTTTCCAATTCTTCTATGAGAATGGAAGACCTGAATGCGGACGGAAAACTCGACCTCGCCGTCGCAGACCGGGAGACCAGCGCCGTAAGTATATTTTTGGGGAACGGGAACGGCACATTTAAGGTGCCAAATTCCTTTCTCGTGGAACAAAGTCCCATTTCAATGGTACTGGGAGATGTGAACGGTGACGGCAAATCAGACATCGTCGTCGCGAATCATGCCGACTATTTGTATCCCGACGGGACCTCTGATCGTGCTGTCACAAGTGATGTTAACGGTACCATTAGCGTGTTGTTGGGAAATGGAGACGGCACGTTTCAATCGCGCCGGACATTTGCCACGGGAATGGTTCCAGCTTCGGTGACGCTTGGCGATTTGAACCGCGACGGGATACTTGACCTTGTCATCGCGAATCGCAATGACGATTCCGTGAGCGTGTTGTACGGAAATGGAGATAGCACGTTTCAAGCCCAACAGACATTCGCCACGGGCTATAGGCCGATTTCGGTGACGCTGGGCGATGTGAACGGGGACGGTCGTGCTGACCTCGTCGTGCCCAACTATAGCAACTCTACGGTGAGTGTATTACTAAGCTGCCGGAGTTACACGAGTCAAATTTATTCGTTGGATCATACTTTCCCATCGATACTTTCCATTAATCGCACGTCCCCGGCGAATGCCACTAGCAGTGCACACAGCGTCAGCTTCACGGTCACTTTCAGTGAGGCGGTGACAGGGGTCGATGCCACCGACTTCCGGGTGGTTGCCTCGGGGACCGTCGGCAAGACAACGATGAAAGTGACGGGACGCGGTTCGGTGTATACGGTCACAGTCAGCGGTATCACGGGTAATGGAACGCTGGGTCTGAATCTGGCCGACAACGGGACTATCCGTGATCTCGCCGGGAATCGCCTTGAAATTGGGTTCGCGAGCGCGATTGTCACCGACCTGGGAAATGGTCAAAGTACTGTGAAGATGGGCGACGTGAATGGCGATGGCAAGCTCGACCTTGTCGCCACAAACGACTCAAGCCAAACGGTCGACGTGTTGTTGGGGAATGGGAACGGCACGTTCCAGGACAAACAGACATTTGCCGTGGGGCGTAATCCGACGTCTTTGATCCTGAGCGACGTAAGTGGGGATGGCAAGCTTGACATTATCGTTGCAAACATTTCTGACGACAACCTGAGTGTGCTCTTAGGGAATGGCGACGGCACATTCAAACGCCAAGGGGTTGTTGACACGGATGGCCAACCTGCTTTTGTGATGATCGGAGACGTGAATGGGGATGGAAAACTTGACCTTGTCGTCAGGAGCTACCGTTTCGTCAACGTAATCGACAATTCGATCGACCCGAGTACTCCACGTGCTATTCTGGACCTTAGTGCTATCGTGAGAGTGTTGCTTGGGAACGGTGACGGCACATTCCAGGCACAGCCACCAGTTTACTCGGAAAGTAGTGGATTTTCTGTGATGCTGACTGTAGACATTCCTACGATGCTTGGAGATGTCAACGGCGATCGCAAACTCGATCTCGTCATTAACAATGGCTATCAAGTGCGCGTGTTTTTGGGGAAAGGTGACGGAACGTTTCAAGGCCAACAGACGTTTGAATTTGCAAGTGATTCGTATCTACGTTCGCTAGGTCTAAAAGATGTGAATGGCGATAACACACTTGACCTTGTCTTTACAAACAATTACACGAATACCGTCAGTGTGTTATTGGGGAATGGAAACGGCACATTCCATGCGCCGAAATCATTTGCTTCGGGAAAATATACGAGTTTAGTGACGGTTGGAGATGTGGACGGGGACGGCAATCCTGACCTGATCGTTGCCGGTAGTTCTGACTTCTCATCGACCCTCAGCGTGTTGTTGGGGAACGGAAACGGGACGTTCCAGCCTCCGCAGTCCTTCGCGGTCGGAAGTCTTTGGAGCTCACTTGAGGTGGTGGGATTGATGGCGGGCGATTTGAATGGAGATGGAACGCCCGATATTGTTGTTACAAACAATGGATACGAATACCTCTACCTCGACTGCGGTTTCGAAAATACTCTTGATGCCCCCGGCCCCCTTTCCAATGCACCAGACGTAAGTCTCATACCGCTTTTTTATAGTCACAGTACAGTCAGTGTGTTGTTAGGGAAGGGGAACGGCAACTTCACTGGCCAAGTCTATGCCATCGTGACTCCTCCGTCAGTAACCAAGCAACCATTGAACACGACGGTGAAATCTGGGGCCATCGCCAGTTTTACGGTGGCCGCGAACGGTTCACCGACACCGACCGTGCAATGGCAGGTGAGCACCAACAATGGTTCAACATGGAGCAACATTGCTGGCGAAACCAAGGCGACCTACAGCTTCACGACCGCTTTAGGCAACTCCGGCAATCAGTACCGTGCGGTGTTCACGAACCAGGCAGGTACTGTCACCAGCAAGGCTGCCAAACTGACGATGAGACGGCCGTAGAGTGGAAAGCAAGTCAGGGCATTGCGAAGCGCCGATTCGTCTGGCTTCCAAATTCACTTGCACTGGGTGAGCCATGAATCCATCTTTGGAGTAGCAAGGTTTTTTCTTTCTGACGATAGGAGAGCACTGCTTGACCGAAGACGGTCAAGCAGTGGCAAGAGTCTCAGATCAATGACAAAGCACTACGTCGAACCGATTGTTTCATCGGCGGTTAGCTGTGAGTCGATACGTTCAAGGGCTTCCATTGATCCCAGGGGAATTGATATGCCGTGCGTGGGCGTATCGGCCTCGCGGGGATTGATTCTGATCAGGATTGTTCCACGGTTCTCACATTCGCTGCGTACAGTAGGAATTGCCAGTCCGGCTCCCAATTCAATCGCCACGACCCGAGTTCTTTGAACTCGACGAAGCCAGTTCTGGTAGGCTGCGTATTGAATCTTGTGCCGCGTCTGATGAAATTCCCAGTCATCGAACATCAGAATATTCGGCCGGGCGATGGCGTCACAGTTTGGACAACGAGGGAACTCGGATGTCGCCCGAATCGTTTCCTCGTCGACCGTGATTTCGACACCTTCGGATGACCAGACGGATGGGTCGCACGCTTGACTGCATTGCAGGTGATGGATTGAGCCGTGGTACTCGATAATCCGGTCTTCAGGGAATCCGGCCTTTTGAAATTGTCCGTCAACGTTTGTGGTGAAGACAAACGCACCCAACCTGGGTCGCTCGCTCCATTTTCGAAGGATCTCAAAACCTCGATGCGGGTTCGCCTCGCGATACAACTTCAATCGGTGGCCGAAGAATCCCCAGGCCAGTGCCGGGTCAGTTTGAAACCAGTGCGGTGTCGAAATCTCTGAGAATGACTTTCCTCGAAAGGGGGGATATGCCTTCCAGAACCCTTCCGGTCCGCGAAAATCGGGTAGCCCTGAATCAACACCCATCCCGGCACCCGCTCCGATTAAAAGAGCATCGGCCGTTCGTATCGCATCGGCTGCCTGCTGAAATGTTTCATCCATTTGAAAATCCTTCGCCGGTAATGGACCTCATTCGCGTGTTGCGTCGAATCACGGAATGACACGCAAACCTCCTTGCGGGTTCGGGCAAAACGGTGAAGGATGTTTTGTCGAGGAAGCCGCCTAATCGCAAGGCACTGTTATGGAAAATGCTCTCCATTCCGCATCGGTGGAAGCAGCGACTTTGAAGCTTAATTTCCTTGCGAACGACCCCGTTGATTCGTTCAATAGCTGTCCAGTCGCTGCTTCCACTGACACAAGATCAGTGGAGAGCTTGGATGAAATTGCGGTGACGGCGTTGTAGCTACTCAGTCGTTGCTTCCACTGACGCAGGGTCAGTGGAGAGCTTGAACTTCGAGTTTCTACGCCAAACTTATATTTCCGTGAAGTTTGTTTTTCGCGACGAAAAAACCTTCACGGCGTCAGGTTCGGTGTGATTTTTTGCATTTCCTTCCAATTGACTTTCGTTTTGAGAAACGACACATTGTCTTTGTCATTCCACGTCATAAATGATAAGGCAATGTGTTTCATGTCGGCAGAGGAATCAGGGCCTTCGTTGAGTCCGCAAGCTGTTCGATGGTCTTTTCTTCGCTCGTACTATTTCTGGCGAAATCTGATCGTCGCGTTCGTCGTGATTTCGCCGTTACTCATTCGCTTGTGGTGTTTGTCCAAAATTCCCCCCGCTCCGATTCCGTTCGACGTCGAGGAATTCTGCCGGATCGAGATCGAGCCTGGTCAAAATGCCTTCGATTATTTCCGTGAAGCAGTTCGTCTGAAAGAGGCCGTTGATGCTGATTACAAGGCCAGGGGAATCAAGTTTGAATGGGACGGCTACGAGGCGGTGATGGCGAGCGGCTGGTCTGGCGCCACTGATTCACAGAAACAGTGGCTGATCGATCGCAGTGAAGCGATGCAGGTGTGGCGTCGCGGAACCGACTGTTCCGATTCGTTATTTGCTTCGCCACTCGCAACGTCTTTCGATGATATGGTGACCGCTTTGCAAAGCTTCCAAGAACTCGTTGGGATGGTGCAGTGTGACGGGATGTGGCTCGAATCGGAGGGCCGTCTGCTCGACGCAGCGGAAAACTATCTGGCGATCTTGCGAAGCAGTGACCTGCTAGGTCGTCATGGATTCGTCACTCAAAAGTTGCACGGTATGTGGAATTATCGCGTGGCAGCTGCAAGACTGATCAGATGGTCCGAAGACTCGCGACTCGGCGCCGTGGAACTCTGTTCGGTGCTGAAACAGGTCAGAGCTGTGAACCAGAAATCAGAACCACCGTCGGCAGGATTGAAGATCGATTACCTGTTCACAATGAAGGCGTTATCCAGGACGGGCTGGAGCATACCGTTAGGACTCATTGAAAAGAACGAGAAATTCGAGCCATATGCCTCGACGGGAATGGAGGCGCTTTTATGGGTTGTGGGGGAACCGGATGTCGCCAGCCGGACGTTCACTCATGTCCTGACGAACCACCTGCGCGAAGTCGATAAGCCGCTGGCCGAACGCAGACCCATGGCTCAGCCGCCGATCGTTGGCCTCTTCAGACCGCCTGGAGAACTTTCCTCTCAGTCGTTTCCACCTGCCCTGATCGAACGGGCCGTTCAAAGGTCGATTGTAGCAAATCAGACACTGGAAATGTTTTCAATGTATGACCAGGAGGTCGGGCAAGATCGATCTCGCAGAGTCGGATTGGAACTGGTTCTGGCGGCACAGATCTATTTCCGCGACCATGGCGAATTCCCCGCCGAGACATCCGATCTGATACCAGATTACATTGATTCGTGGCCTGCTGATCCCCTGCAATCGACCGCAGATCGACTGATGCAATATGAGAGGGAATCAACGACGTCGGCTCGCATTCACAGCCTTGGTGCCAGGGGCTTCGATGTGACTCTGCAATCGAGAACGCCGACAGCAAAGGAACCGGCAGTGCCTTGAACTCGCAAGAACTGGATAACGAGGCGAGCCGGGTGGCGGGCCGAAGCGGCAGAGAGTAGTCATGAGAGAGTAGTGATTAGAAAAACCAAGAAAAATCCGGAGGGCTTACGCCGCTCGGCTCGCCTGGACTCTCTTTACGAACGAATCGATCCCATTGGAAAAGTCATTTCAGTTGTGTCGCGAGCCGTTTTTTCACTGGTTCCCGATAGGGGCGTTTAAAGGTCTTGTAACCATCCAGGCGTTCCTTGACGGCTGTGGCTTCGCGTGATTTTGGGTCCGTACAAAGTTCTTTGGATCGCTGTTGCCATTTCACGGCGTTCGGGAAATCACCCGCTTCCGCGTAGGCGGCCGCCAGCGTGTCAAGCATCCACCAGTTTGCGAATCCCGTTAAATCACACGCCTTCGTCGCGTATTCGATGGCTTGCTGGCCGTTGCGGAAGCGATCCTCCGGGCAGGTTGCTCTTAGCCAGGCAATTTGATTCGAGATTGTGGCGTCGGAGTCGACCAAACGCAGACTCGTTTCAAGATCCGTGATCGCTTTTTCAAATTCACCCACTTCGTGCCAACAGATCCCTCGATTGAGGTAGGCTACTGCACTGCGTGGATCGACGTTGATAGCCAGATCAAAGTCAGCGATTGCTTCTTTCAGTTCGCCTCGTTCTTTCCAGACAATGCCACGATGCAGATACAGGTCTGGAATCGAAGGGTCGAGATTGATCGCTTCGTTAATGTCGTCGACCCCCTGGCTCCATTCTTTGTTCTTAATCTTGTTTTCACCGCGAAAGGCATAAGCCAGCGCATTATCCGGGTTAAGCGTAATCGCTTTGGTCGTATTTTCAACGGCATATGCAAAGTTGTTGCCGGCTTTTGTCAATCCCCAGGCGCGGCCGCGAAAGCAATACGCCATCGAATTCGATGGATCAAGCATGATCGCGACGTTGAAATCTTTAATCGCCTTGTTTGGGGCCTTTTTCTTGATCCAGACCTGGCCTCGAAGAGAGTAAGCTTCGACGTTACCGGGTGCCAGATTGATTGCTTTGTCCAAATCAGCCATAGCTCGATCAAGTTCGTTTTGCTTCAACAAGATCTCACCCCGACCGATGAGTGCTCGCACATTTTTCGGATCAAGTTGAATAGCTTCGGTACAGTCCTTGAGGGCTGCGACAATGTCCCCCTTCATTTTGAAGATCTCACCGCGATCACCAAGCACCGTTGGGTTGTTTGGGTCAATCTGAAGTGATTGGTTGAAATCGCTCAGGGCTTTGTCGACGTCCTGTTTCTTGAGCCAGGCACGACCACGAGCCGCATAGGCCGCAGCGTCATTGGCGTCCAACCTGATTGCCTCGCTGTAATCGCTGACTGCGGTGTCGAAATCACCTTTTTCCTGGCAGACCTCGCCGTGAAGAAACCAGGCTGAAGCGAGCGTCGGTTCAGATCGGATTTGCTCGGCATAAAACTCTAACGCTTCATCGACGAGCATCACATCGCTTTTGTGAACCGAGCCGGATTCCAGCCAAAGACGATCTTCGACGTCCTTGACGACGACCGCCGAGTAAGGAATCCTTTTGACGCTTTCAGTCTCGTCCCCGTGTTTTATTTCGGCATTCGGCTTCAGGAAAACTCGTTTGCCGACCCACGGATCTGTGGATACAAGCAGGCCGTCATCGGTCGAATCGTCCCAATTGCCTGATGCAGGATTTGGTTTCACTTCAGCAGGCTCAGCGGCAGCAGTTGGCTCAACCGGTTTCGTGAAATCAAGGTCATCAACGAGTGCGTCCGGCAGCTTGCTCGCGACAATCTTTCGGTATGGTTTTTTGGCCTGAAAGAGCTTGAGATAAGTTTTTCCTTCTTTTTTTTCCTTGGGATCATCAACCAGTTCGATCGCTTTTTCACACCAAATGACCGCATTGTCGAAATCGCCGAGTTCTGCGTATGCGGCAGCAAGCGTCATGATGTAAAAACCGTTTTTCCATTTTGTGGATTCGCACGCCTTTGTGGCATAGTCCAGGGCTTGTTGGCCGTTGCGGTATCGGTCATCGGGGCAGCTTGCACGAAGCCACGCGATTGATCTGAAATTCAGTGCGTCATTCGGATCGAGTTTGATAGCGGTTTCCAGGTCAGAGTTAGCCCGTTCAAATTCCCCTTGATCAAACCATTCACAGCCGCGGCTTCGGTAGGCCGCCGCATATGCGGGATTCAACCGAATCGCTTCGGTATTGTCCTGAATCGCCTTTTCTGAGTTTCCTTTATCAGCCCAGACAGTCGCACGATTGAAATAATAGATTGGATTATTCCGGTTAATCTTGATCGCTGCATTGAGGTCTTTAAGTGCATTTTCCAGGTCGTGCATTCCGAAATAAACGATCCCGCGGGTCCCGAACGAATCCGAGTGTTGCGGATTGATTGCAACGACGGCGTTCAAGTCGACCATCGCCTTTTCAAAGTCTTTTTGCGATGCTCTTACAAACGCTCGATTGACATAAGCGTCCAGCATCTGGGGATCGAGGCGTATCGATTCGTTCAAATCAATCAGCGCCTGTTCCATGTCTCCTTTCTTCATGCGGTAAACGCCGCGATTCAGAAATGCCGATGAATTGGCGGGATCAAGGTTGATCGCTTTAGACGAATCTTCCAACGCGAGATCCACTTCACCTCGTTTCATGTGGATTACGCTGCGACAGTTATAGGCTTCCGAATAGTGTGGATTGAGCTGTATTGCTTTGCAGAGATCGGGAAACGCTTTGACATCATCTCCTTGACAAATCCGCGACTTGGCGCGAAAGGTTACTGCTCGCGCCGAATGGGGATCAAGTTCCACAGACCGGTCCACATCCGCTATTGCCTTATCGAATTTGTTTTGCATTAACCACATGGATGCGCGTCGACCGTAGCTGATTGACGATTGAGGATTCAGTCGGATGGATTGGTCATGATCCTTTTCGGCTTGAACAAAGTCCTGCTTCATGGCCCAAGCGAATCCGCGCAACGAGTAAGACTCGGCGTTCTTCGCATCAAGTCGTAAGGCCATATTGCAATCCAAAAGTCCCCTTTTCGTTTCCTTTGAGTTCATAAATATAAGGCTTCGACGTTGGAGCGTGAAAACGTCGTGCGAGTCGAGACGGATTGCTTCATCAAGGTCTTTTAATGCCTGTTGCGGTTCTGCTTTTTTATCCCAGATCTCGCTACGACCGATGAACCCGTTTGGATTCAAAGGATCAAGACGGATCGCCTGATCAAAATCGCTAATAGCTTTGTCGAGTTCATGCATCAGACTCCAAACCGAGCCGCGAGCGATGTAGTTCCGGGCCTCCTGAGGCTCAAGCCGGATCGCTTCGTGACAATCCTCAAGCGCTTCCTGAAGTTGGCGATTTTCTGATAAGACGATGGAGCGACGTCGCCGAAGAGATAAATTCTCAGGTGATTGACGAATGAGATCCGAGAAATAGCCGAGCGCGTCGGAAGCCTTGATGAGATCCGAGGCACGGACCCAACCGCGTCCCAGCAAAATGAACTCACCTTGTTGATCCTCAACAATTGCCGGTTCCCGAATCAACTCGATATCGATTATGACGTCGTCGGCGTTCTTCGCTTCGGCATCCAATCTGACGTAAACCTTGTCGCCGAGCGAAAACTCCGCCGCGACAGAAACAATTGGCGATACGGTCATCAAAACCAATAGAAGTATTAGTCGCATTAGGGAAATCCGTTTGCGGCGAAAGGAGGTTGAGAGAAGAGAGACGTACAGGCGGGAACTTTGGAACGCGCCTGTTAACAAATCGCGAAAAAACGGGCAATGTCAGATTGGTTTTGAATGTGAATTGGAGTGCAAGACGCACTTTGCGCGTCTTTTGAATGCGAGTACATTTTGTGATCGGATGTGTTTTCATTTAATGGACTTAGCTCAAAGGGGGCCAAGGATGGCATTCTCGAAGAGGTCTGTGGATCCAGTTGTTCAGG
>CAILLA010000110.1 GCA_903834925.1 uncultured Schlesneria sp. | reverse complement strand
TGGGTAGAACACAAATGACATCGGCATCCATTCCGTGCAGGGACGAACGCCGATTTAAACGAAAGTCCAATCATCCGCAACATCAGTCTGACCGAGGGTGAACTAAACTCTTACAGCCAACGTTGAACGAACGGTTTCGTTTCCAAAACCCGAACTAAGGCAATAAAATGGCCGAACAACTCGGTCAACGCGAGGCGAAGACGCCCGCGTTACCTTAAACGTTCGGCGGCAGAAAATCCCGAGACGGCATGACTCGTCCATGAATTGGGTGTCCAGTGTGTATCGAGTGTTGATGGTGTACCTCCATCATCTTGCTTCACGGAACGACTCGTCTGCGGGCAGAGCAAATTCTCGCTCGCGGGCCAGACCCGCGTTTCCGTGAGCCAGGCGGACAGGAGACCGAAGACGGGTTCTCTATGTATCTGGATCACGGCCCTTTCCTTTTCGGTGATCCCGACGAGTATGCCCACGGCAAGGCGAGGGAGTTTCCCGACGAAGGCGGACCTGTTATACTTGTATTGCAAGTGCCGGACGTGATTGTTCAGAAGGCCGCAACAGATTGGTTTCCGCTCAGCCAAGGGCTTGTGCAGTTTGATCCCGGTTCGGGGCTTGAAGAGCTTGTGGCTGCCTGGTCGCAAATCGCGAGTTCGGCACTGATTCGGAGCCTCATATGATCCACTCCACCCTTTTCGCTGATCGTGTCCAGATGGCATTCCACCCAACGCCCCGTGGGGTTGTCGGGCTGGTCGATGATTTGCTGGGACTATGTCGGCTCTATCAGCTCCGAATTAGCTTTCGAGACAGCCACTGCTTTATCCGTCGGCTTGGAGCAGATCCCCAAGAATCGTTGGATATCCCGGTCCCGAAGTCTGTATTCCGTGCCGCACTGGCGAGGATCGCTGCGCTCTGCAACGAGCAGCGCCCCGAATCGGTCACTCCCTACAGGGGGGAGGGCAATATTGCCCTGCTTCCGCCGGTTTCGCCGTGTTCGGAAAAAGTTGCCCCGCCTTCAACCTGTTATGTGTCATTCACCAACACTCCTTCCGATCAACATTTGGAAATGCGGTTCTCCAGTAGTTCGGCCGGTGACGGGAACCGCTTCACGGTGCTGTTGCGTGACAAACGAACCGTTACGGTGTTTGGTGATACGCTGAAGTACGTCCAGAACGCCTCGAATCAGACCGACTACGGTTCGTACGGCATCCTGTCTCGCACTGATCGCGGCGAGGTTCTTGTTGCATTGTTCCGTGTCTCGGAAGTGATTGGCGTGTTCAGCGGCGACATCCGCGAGCCTGGGGGGAGTGCGGAAACGGGGCGTGATACTCAGCGCCAAAGAGCTTTAGAAGATGAAAGCCAAGGAATATAAATCTGCAAAAGTGCCATTTGGATTCCAAAAGTGAAGTCAAAGGGGTCAGGACTATCCGTACAATTAAGGCCGAACAAGCCGGTCCAGCGGAATGGAGTACCATCCGCTGACCTTGAACGATCGGCTTGGTATTAGATTGCGGGGAACGCATACGCGCTGCCAGGGCAATAGATTGATGCAAATAGTTGATCACGGTCAAACCTTCTTGATCGCTTTCCCAGGGTGGCCGAATGGAACTTGTTTACCTCGAAACGACATTTATTAGCTATCTTGTCGCGCTTCCCGCGAGAGACATCCTTATTTCCGCGCATCAGCAAGTCACGCGAGACTGGTGGCAACTCCGTCGAGATCAATTCCGATGTGTGGTGTCTCCAGTCGTGATCGACGAAATCTCGCTGGGTGACAAATCTGAGGTGGCCAAACGACTCGCAATTGTCGACTCGTTGGAAATCCTCGAAACTTCTTCTGATGCGGAATCCCTCGCCCTGGCAATCATGGATGCAGGGATTCTTCCCGCGAAAGCCGTGCGTGATGCTGCCCATATTGCTGTCGCGGCGGTCCACGGGGTAAACTATCTGCTGACGTGGAATTGTCGGCACATTGCAAATGCAAAGATACTAAAACGAATTCAGACCATTTGTGATGATCGCGGCTTTGACATCCCCTTGATCTGCACGCCCGAGGAATTGCTTGAGGAGACTGAAGATGAAGGATGATCCAATTGTCGCCGAAGTTCGCCAAATCAAGGAACAACTGGCTGCAGCGTTCGATTACGATGTTCACGCGATTTTCTCAGACATGCGGAAGCGAGAATCACAGTTCCGTGGTCGCCTCGTCAGTCAACCTGCTCCAAAAAATGCCGAACAACACGGCCCAGCGGAACGGAGTACCGTCCGCTGACCTCGAACGTTCAAGTAAGCCGCTATCGCGGCGGGCTTATTCGGTGGCGGATTTTACAAAAAGTGCTGGCGTTTGCCAGAGGTGTATGAGTTCCCTGTTGAGTAGTGGAGTGTCATTGGACGCTCCGATTTCTACCTCGACGAAGGGAAACGACTCATGGCCACATTGCCCACCGAACAATCAGCGCAGACTGTGTCACCGAATGCCTCGCAAGCTCCTACGGAGCCGCGATTAGACTCAACTGCAACACCGAGAAACTCGTCACAGACACCCCGAAGGAGTCGAACGTCGATCCGGCCGTCTGGAATCGGTGGTGGGCGGTCAACGTCAAGCCGGTAAGCGACGGCCAGGCGGTCCTGAAATACCTTGCGCCCTATGTCTATCGCGTGGCCATCAGCAACAACCGGATTGTTGACTGCACGTCACAAAGCGTGACTTACCAGTACACCCCCTCGGGGACAAAGAAGAGCAAAACCAGAACGGTGACTGGTATTGAGTTCGTGCGGGGCTTTCTCCAGCAC
>CAILLA010000109.1 GCA_903834925.1 uncultured Schlesneria sp. | reverse complement strand
GTTGCGGTCGTTTCGATGACCCTTTACGCTTCGCCATCCTTGGCTCCCTCGGTGACGTGTTTTGTTCACACTCACAACATCGCAGAGAGCCAGGGTTTCTAAAACATCATTTCCGAGTCGCGCGTTCCCCTAAAGTGCAGGATGAATTTGCGACCCCATAAACTCGACCAATTGCAGCGAATAATACCCACGCAATCCCCTCCTGCATAAAAAAGACACGCCTCAGCCAAACAACGAGAATGACAAAATGACTAGCCGACCTGAAGAACCGGGCCGAAAAGATCTGCTCAAGACAGCCATTTTAAAGATTGAAGAATTAAAAAGCCGTTTGGAAGCATCTGCTTCTTCACAGCAGAATGAACCTATTGCTGTCGTTGGTATGGGTTGCCGATTTCCGAATGGAGCCAATGATCCGGAAGCCTTCTGGAAGCACCTTACTGAAGGTGTCGACTGTCTAGTGGATATTCCGAAAGATCGCTGGGATATCGATGATTTCTACGATCCAGACCCGGCAGCGTACGGCAAAATGTACGTGCGACGACTTGGACTGATCGACAACGTTCGCGGTTTTGATCCGCTTTTCTTTCGGGTATCACCGCGCGAAGCTGCCGGTATGGACCCGCAGCAACGAATCATGCTGGAAGTTGTTTGGGAAGCACTCGAGAATTCGGGAATCGCACCAGACAAACTGGCTGGCAGCAACACCGGCGTATTTATCGGCGTAACCACGATGGATTACGCATTTCTTACGCTGATGTCTGCTCATGATGATAACGACGAAGAAAGCCAGGCGCATTCCGCCACGGGGGTCAGTCAGAGCATTCTCTCGGGACGAATTTCATATTTCCTCGGATTACATGGGCCATGCTTGTCGATGGACACCGCATGTTCATCGAGCGTTTTGGCAATTCATCTGGCCTGCCAAAGCTTGCGTAAGGGTGAATGTACAATGGCCCTCACCGGGGCGATCAATTTGATCCTTGCGCCGATCGCCACGGTTGCGACGTGTAAGGGCCGATTGCTGGCTCCTGATGGCAAATGCAAGGTGTTTGACGAATCGGCAGATGGATATGCACGCGCCGAAGGATGTGGTGTTCTTGTCCTGAAGACGCTCCGCGATGCTCAAGCGAACGGCGATCGTATCCTCGGTGTCATCCGAGGGACAGCTTGTAATCAGGACGGTCACTCGGCCGGAATCACCGCGCCAAACGGAAACGCCCAACGCGAAGTGATTAAGACGGCTCTCAAAGAGGCTGGGCTCAATCCCAATCAAATCAGTTACCTGGAAGCGCATGGTACTGGCACCAAGCTGGGTGACCCGATCGAATTACAGGCACTTGGCGAAGTCTTTGGTCCGGGTAGGCCTGGCGACCGGCCTTTGGTTCTGGGGGCAGTCAAGGCTAGCGTTGGCCACATGGAACCTGCGGCAGGGATGGCTGGAGTCATCAAGGTCCTGAAAGCTTTTGAACACGAAAAGATCCCACCTCAATTACATTTGCGAGACCCTAACCACCTCGTACCCTGGAATGATCTGCCATTTAGTATCCCCAAATCATTGATGCCCTGGCCAGCATGGGACAAAAATCGACGAGCCGGCATCAGCTGTTTTGGATACAGCGGTACAAACACGCACATGATTGTCGAGGCACCTCCTGCCGTCGAACGGACAATTAATCCGAATGATCGACCTTGGCACGTTTTGACGCTATCGGCATTTGGAGACGAACCTCGTAAGGATCTGGCTGAACGTTATCAGCAATACCTCGCAGGTAACCCCGATGCATCTCTTGCCGACGTCTGCTTTACTGCAAACGCTGGCCGTTCACACTTTCCTTATCGGATTGCGTTCGTCGCCCCGTCGAGCTCGGTCCTGGAAAAGCAACTTCAGGAATTTCTGGCGACAGGATCACCGACCGACCTGGTCTATCAAGGGGTCGCGCCAAGTACCTCGCCAAAAGTCGCGTTCTTATTCACCGAGGAAGAAGTTCGCCCCGATCTGACCTGCCGCCTCTATGATGAGTCCCAAACCGTGCGTCAGGCTCTTGAGCGATGTGACGTCATTGCCCAGTCCCTGCTGGGACAATCGCTTGTCGCACTTTTGCAACCCAAAACTGAAGATGCAGAGCAGTCAGCCGAGCTTCTGAAGCGACCAAAATACTCGCAACCGGCGCTGTTTGCTCTCGGGTATGCTTATCTTGAACTTTGGATCACATGGGGAGTCACACCAGCACTTGCGCTCGGCCACGGTGTGGGTGAGATCATTGCAGGCTATTGTGCCGGTGTCTTTGGTGTCGAAGAAGGAATGCGACTGGCCGTCGAACGAGGCACCAAGTTGGAAACCGCCACGGGTCAATCAGCCAATCCGACAGTGACCACATTCCGGAACGGTGAGATCAGCCAATCCTACGCTTCCCCGGGAATTCCATTGATCTCGACCTCGTTGGGACGGCAAGTTAAGGAAGAAGAAGCCCGTAATCCAATTTACTGGCAGCAATCCGCTGGAAACGCCACGAAGTGGACAGAATCTGTCGCCGCTCTTCGCGCCGCTGATGGTCAAGTGCTGCTCGAAATTGGGCACGCTTCCGCGCAGCTGGCTCAGTTTACGAAGCACGACCCTAAACCTGGCAGCATTCAAGTGTCGATGTTTACGTCAGGCGAAAACGCATGGCGCAGCGTCGTTCGGAGTATCGGTGCAATCTATTGCGCGGGGGTTAATTTGGATTGGACCGGCTTCGATCGTCCGTTTCAACGCCACAAGCTTGCACTGCCAACTTATCCGTTTCAACGACAGGAATGCTGGGTCAATATTGATTCATCATTAGGTATGCATACGATGCCCAAAGGGCTTCATCCATTGGTCGGTAAGCGATTGCCTTCGCCTTTTGCCAAGGGCCAGATCGTCCTTGAGGCAATCAGCGATACACGACGGCAGACTTACCTTAAAGACCATCGTTACTTCTCCCAGATCGTTGCTCCTACATCAGTTTTTCTTGAGGTTGGACTTGCAGCGGCAAAGGTGGCGTTCGGGCTCGGAGACCACTTCGTCGAAGATCTAGTCATGGTTGATCCCTTGACTCTCATTGAACGACGGAAACGGCTTTGCCAGACGCACTTAATTCAATCGGGAATCAACGAATATTCATTCCAATTCTGGTCAGCAGATTTTGAAAGCGACAAGGACGACAAGGTCGCGGAAGGAACTTGGCGTGAACACGCATCAGGCAAAATCCGCCGTGGTAAGAAAATCGCTTCGCAAGCGATGATCGACCCTGGTCTGCGGAGCGAATGGAAAGCTCGATGTCACGAAGAGCTAGATTCGACCCAGTTCTATGACAACTTAGCCGATCGCGAGATTGAATACGGAGCAGCGTTCCAGGTCTTGAGTTCGATATCGCGCCGGGATGGCGAAGCCTTGGCGACAGTTCATCCTCGGGCAGACCTCAAAAGCGAATCCAATGTTAAGGAATATTTGTTACATCCAACGATTCTCGAATCTGCCGTACAACTGCTGTCGGCGACCTTTCGAGATATTGAGCCGCTTAATTCCAAAGGCGGTTACTATGTACCGGTCAAGTTTGAACTTTATTCTGCTCGACCAGTAGGGACCAAAAAACTCGCTGCGCATGCGTCCATCCGACCTCAAATGGACAATCCGAACAATACTCTCATTGGAGACTTCCAGCTCTATGATGAGGAGGGTGTTGTTGTCGCTGAGATTAAGGGAATCCATTTAAAGCGCCGGTCAAGCGATCAGCTTAAACGGCAGTTTTCGATGTCACAGGTCAGTCAGTGGATCTTTGAAACGGGATGGGAAGCACAACCCAAACTTGCCGCACCGTCAAAGACCACGAGTCAATGGCTGATTTGGGCCGATAGTTCCAATTGGGGTCGCGCCCTGACAGGACAGCTTCAAGAACTCGGAGGGCGCTGCACGATCGTTCGACAGGGCGAAACTTTTGCGGCATTACCTGACGGTTCATTTACCTGTCGCCCATCGGCCCCCGACGATTTCGAAAAGTTAATTGAGACAATTTCCAAAGGGCGTACGCTGCCAAATGTCGTCTTTCTCGCGGTGGCAGACACAACGAACGACATCAAATCGTCCGATATGCCAGCCATCGCAATCCGAAATTCGGTTTCCGTCATGCACTTGGTTCAGGCCCTTGCGAGATCAGAAAACAAGGAATTCAGCACCTTTTCAATCGTCACTCGAGGTGCTCAGGCGACGCAAACCCCAGAGGAATTGATTGATATCTCGACATCATCCCTTTGGGGCCTTGGTCGAGTTCTGAACTCCGAAATTCCCGACCTTCATTGCCGGAATATCGACCTTGATCCGCAATGTTCGCAGGAAGAATGTATTCGCAATCTTGCCAGCGAACTCTTGGCGACGGATTTGTCAGAGAATCAGATCGGACTTCGGCAAGAAGAACGTTTGGTTCCGAGACTCGTCCGTTGGCCGCAACCGGGAAGTGTTGTGCAAAAAGAGTCGTCAAGCTCAGGGCTCGATAGCGTTCACTTGAAAATGGATGGAACCTACCTGATTACAGGTGGTCTGGGTGGGCTCGGCTTATTGATGGCCGGTTGGATGGTCGAGCAAGGAGCTCGGCGATTGATCCTGATGGGTCGCAGCGCGCCATCGGCGACTGCTGTTGAAAGCATTCGTAAGCTGACCGAAGCTGGTGCTGAAGTGATTACTTCACGGGTAGACGTTGCTGATCGGCAACTCGTCGCCGAAATGCTTGCCGCGAATAAATCGGCGGAAAAGCCACTTCGCGGGATCTTCCATGCGGCAGGTATCCTCGACGATGGAGCAATTCTTCGGCAGGATTCGGGTCGATTTGAACGCGTTATGGCTCCCAAAGTGAGCGGTGCATGGAACCTGCACGAGTTGACCAAGGATCAACACCTTGACTTCTTCGTGATGTTTTCGTCGAGTGCGGCATTGATGGGTAACCCTGGCCAGGGAAGTTATTCGGCAGGAAATACGTTTATTGATGCACTTGCACATTACCGCCGAGCGATGGGATTGAATGCTTTAAGCGTGAACTGGGGTCCGTGGGGGTCGGTTGGAATGGCTGCCTCGCTCGATGTCCGACATCGACAAGAGTGGTCTGCGATGGGGATTGAAGTCATCGAACCCTATCACGGATTGGCCGCGTTGGAGTCGGTCTTAGGTCAACCCGCACCTCAAGTGGCTGTACTCGCGATCGACGAAATGAGGTTAAGGCGATTGATGGTTGGGCAGACGGTTCCCCCGTTTCTTACCAAACTTATGCCTCAACGAGAAACGCAATCGCAGGATAAAGCCAACAAATTGCAGGCGGAGGTCAAAGAGAAACTTCAAACCGCGACCTCGGAACAAAGGCGAACAGTTCTGCTTGATCTCGTGCGGAAAGTTGTCGGCGAGGGATTTGGCTTTGATCCATCGCGATCCGTTCCGCTGGACCAGAACCTGACGAGTATGGGAATGGATTCGCTGCTCGCAATCCACCTCACAAATCGGCTGAAAAATACTCTGGATTATCCGTTGCCACTGTCGCTTACAATGGAATATCCGACGATCGCTGCGATTGGAGAATATCTTTATAACACTCTGCCAGTACCCGGAGCGGAATCGGCAGACGAAGAAAACGCCGAACTTCAATCAGAAACGCAGCAAGTAAAAACCATTGAGCCTGGTGAGGTTGATCCTCAGGAGGCACAGCGAGTGTTGGCTCAACTCGACCAGATTTCGGAAAGTGAACTGGACGCAATGCTTGCCAGCATGCCCAAACTTGAACCCGGGAATTGACGGGACGAATCCTCGTGTGACCGCCTCTTTTCGTTTTCGTAATTAGGTGACTATGTCCGGTAATCCCTGGTTTCCATCACCGGCCTGTCGTTCCGAAGGTCGGTTGCAGCTATTTTGCTTTCCTTGCGCCGGACGGGGAGCGACGCTTTATCGATCATGGAAAGAACTGTTGCCAACGATCATCGAGGTCTGGCCGGTTGAATACCCCGGTCATGAATCCCGATTTCGCGAGCCGTCGCTCCGAAACGTTGGCCAGTTGGTTGAGGATCTGGTCGATTCGATCGCTCAAGAAATTGTCATGCCTTTCGCATTTTATGGCCACAGTCTCGGGGCCATTATTGCATTTGAGACTGCTCGACGATTGCGTCAAAAGTATGGTTTGGAACCGCGTCAACTTTTCGTATCGAGTGTTCGAGCACCACATTTGCCTCATGATCGGCAAAATGTCTGCGATGCTCCCGAAAGCGACTTCCGACGCGAGCTTCAAGTTTATGGCGGTACCAGGGATGAAGTCCTCGGAAATGAGGAACTGATGCAACTTCTCACTCCAGGTCTCCGAGCCGATTTCTGCATGTTCGAGACATACGATTATCAGGCTGAACCACCATTCCAGTTTCCGATAACAGCATTTGGTGGAATGACAGATCCCACTGTTCCCTGGTATCGCCTGCATGAATGGTCGTCACAAACTACAGGGAACTTCAGACTTCATTTGCTTCCCGGTGGACACTTCTTCCTCGACTCGGCTCAGCCAACACTCCTTAGCTTGATCCGAGATGAAATCGAACAGCTTCCGACGTCCACCGTCGGTAGCGTTTCCCCAAACGAGGGCCAGATCCACCTCTGGCGTATTTCACTTCAACGGCATGTTGAGGACATTCCGGAACTGATGACATACCTGACGCCAGACGAGATTACTCGTGCGAACGCGTTTGTTCAGAAAGAAGACCGAATCCGCAGTATTGTGACGCGAGCCGCTTTGCGGCTGATACTTTCACAGTATGTCGATCAACCCCCCTTAACAATTCAGATTGGTTACAACGACTACGGAAAACCATTTGTACTCGCCCCATTACAGGCGCGCCAGTTTGATTTTAACGTGTCGCACTCTGGCGATTTGGCTCTGATCGCGGTCTCAAAGGGGAAACCGGTGGGAGTGGATGTAGAGTACGTGCGCGATGGTCGCGATATTGACGAGATTGCATCGCTTGTTTTCACTTCCAACGAGCGCCAGCATATGAGATCCTCGCCCGAAAAGAATCGACTTGATGTCTTTTATGAACTCTGGGTCCGTAAAGAAGCGTGCTTGAAACGGATTGGACTTGGTTTCTCGGGTGGACCTGAATTTGTTGATGTCCTGCCTTTTGCGAATCATTCCAATGAAATCCGAAATGACGTCTCTCCTTTTTTGACAAGCCTTAAGCCTGCCGACGGTTACGTGGGCGCGATCGCAATTGACGGTGGTTGCTCATCACTTTTGTGCCGCGAATTTCGACGAGCGTGAGTACCTGCTATGTCTGAAAACAATGATCCGAAGCGTGAACTGTCGCTCGCTGAAAAGCGTGAACTTCTTGCGAAAATGCTTCGTAACCGTGCGATGCAGGAAAAGCAAAGCTTTGAAGCCTCGCCAACGCAACAGGCACTTTGCTTTATGCAGGCGCTTGATCCCACGTCATCGATCTATCATCTCCAGTCGTGTCTTCGAATCAAAACGACGGCATACCCGGACTTCTATCGCGAAACATTTCAGCAAATCGTGAATCGTCACGCGATGCTGCGAAGTGTCTTCAAGATCAGTGAAGAAAAAAGTCTGGTGATTCGCGGAGCAATGGATGCTCCCTTCCAGCAAATTGACGCCTCGGGCTGGACCGATCAACAAATGATGGACGAAGTTCACCGTCATTTTAATGAGCCATTTGATCTGGAAAATGGTCCACTCATCCGATTTCAACTTTTCACGCGCAGTGCTGACGATCACGTGTTGCTGATTCTTGTCCATCACCTGATCTGCGATGGCTGGTCTTTAGCAATGATTCGAAAAGAGTTTCGTGAGACGTGTCGTGCTGCAAAGAATCAGCTTCCCCCACCAGTATTTCCCACGCCGTCCGTCGAGTTCTGGGATTATGTTCGGAAATATAACGCTCTTCTTTCCGGACCCGAAGGAAAAGCGATGGAAGCTTACTGGAAAGACCAGTTTAAAAGCTCTATCCCAAGACTCAACTTGCGACCCGAAGTTGCACGTCCGCAGAAACGTAACTGGATCCTTGGCGAATCAAATTTTGTGTTGGAAAAAGAGCTTTACGAAAAGCTCTCGCTCTTGGCACAATCTCGAGGCATCACGTTATTTGCGTTCGTAGTCACTGCGTATCAATTGATGCTAGCGCACCATTCAAACCAGGAAGAATTCCTGATCGGTTTTCCTGTAGCGGGCCGCTCCATCGGCATTGAATTCGAAGGGGTCGTCGGGCATTTCGTGAATATGGTGATCTTGCGTTTGAATCTTGCTGGCGACCCGACGTTTACGGAGATCTTAGCGAGAACATGGACCCAGGTTTGCGGTGCCATGGCGAATCAGGAATACCCCTATTGCCGGCTTGCCCGATTTTTTCGGTCAGAAAATCGCGATCCGCTGGAACCGCTGACTCAAGTCATGATCAATTATCTGAAGGTTAAGCAAGATGACGAAATCGTTGATTTAAATATCGAAGAAGCATCCACGGTCAGTGATTGGGGGAATGACCTCAGTCCGTTTCCTCTGAAATCTGTTGGGGAACATTATGACCTGGCGCTCCGTTTTATGGATAACGGAAAAAAGCTGTATGGAAGGCTTCAATATGCGACAGACCTTTTTGACGAGAATGACGCAAAAGACTTTGGCTCAAGTTTTCTCAACCTGCTTCAACAGGGAGTCGAACAACCCGAACAGAGACTCTCGCAATTATTAAAGACTTCAATCGTCCAGTCGACGCGCAAACAGCCACGTCAAAATGGACTTTTTTCTGTTTGGTGGAACAAATTAATTCGTTGGACGGGAATCGACTCTCACGGTTGAAATCCTTCTACCAAACCCTGACGACTGCGAGCAGAAAACAATTCCAGACAGGATTTCTGAGGAAAGCCCCGTCAGAATCTAGGCGATTTCTAAGACGATTCGTCAATTGACTTGCAACCTCAGAGTTATGACGGACTCGGCTGTTGTTTTACGGCCCGTACTGTCGATTCATGACCAATGTCGCCAGCGGAATTATCGGCGGGTGTTGGGTTCGGTACTTCACCGTCAACTAATTGCCGAATGACTTCAGTCCATTCGCGACTGTGTTCGAAATCAATAATCGCCTCATGGACGACGACTTTGGGCATATCATGAATGACGATTTTTCCTCCGATGATATCCTGTAAGCCAATACGATAGTAATCACGATGCTCAGGTCTGACAAATAAGTGAAGATCGACCGGTACCGAACCTGACGGCGCATACGAGTGGATATGCCGACGCAAAAATGGACGCATATAATGCCATCGCTCATCTCCAAGCGGAATTTCGCGCCCCCGAAACCGAAGCCAATAACTGCGGCAAGAATGGGACTTTTGCCGAATGACGGAAAAAAATCGGTACGTAAAATATTTGATGCGGTAGGTAATCCCGGCCTGTGTTAGTGGAAACGAAATTGGTGGCATTCGACTGGTAATTCTCTGCTGCTGCATACGCGATAACGTCGGCTCGAGGAGAACCAGGCAGATGTCACGCCGGCCTTTTTCGGTCAATTGCCGGGCCGTTTCTAACGCCAGCGCTCCGCCGTAAGAAAAACCAGTGACAATCAATTGACCATCGACTTTAGCACTTTCTAATTCGGCCACAAACGCAGCTGCCTGCTGAGGAATGGAAAGGTCAAGATGCGGCCAGAGATGGATCCCATCTTGCATCAACCACCAGATCGCAGTGTCATCTGGTAGCCACTTCACGAGCGATTCTAATGTCGTACCGACGCTGATAATTGTACATTTTGATCGACCAACGCGAATCCGCTTTATATAACGGAATACTTCTGCGTTGTTCTGTGTTTGCTGCGAACCAATCAGGCTACTTGCCAGCGAACTGACGGTCGGATTCAAAAACACATCTGCAGGTTTGAGTTGCCCGACGGAATTCTTATTCACCGCATCAATCATGCGAAGTACGAGAAGTGAATGACCGCCTAACTCAAAAAAGTTATCATGAAGGCCGATTTGCTCAAATCCAAGAAGTTTACACCAGATGCTTGCGATCAATCGTTCTTCCGGAAGCCATAGAGCTTCAACATTGTCATTGGTTTCAGCACTCTCAAAAATCGGCTCTGGTAACGCACGCCGTTCAAGTTTCCCATTTTGATTTCGAGGAATTGCCTCAAGCATCATAAACGCTGACGGAATCATGTAATCCGGCAAGTGACCAGATAACATATTTCTCAAATCAAGCGAAGTCGGAGGCGTCTTGGAAGAATCCGCTACGAAATAGGCCACCAGTCGTTTGTCTCCAGGGCGATCTTCCCGCAATACAACTGCAGCTTGCTTTAACGATGAGTGTCGCAACAGTGCGGCTTCGATTTCCCCTAACTCAATTCGGAAACCGCGAAGCTTTACCTGACCATCGATTCGTCCCAAGAATTCCAAATTGCCATCCGCGAGCCAACGCACGAGATCTCCCGTACGATACAGCTTGCCGTGAGTTGATTCGCCGAAACGGTCAGGCACGAACTTCTCTGCAGTCAAATCGAGTCGCTTAAGATACCCACGAGCAAGCCCACCGCCTCCAAGTAACAATTCGCCAGGAACGCCAATCGGTACCGGCTCGCCATTGGGATCGAGCACATAAGCAGTGGTGTTTCCAATTGGCCTGCCAATTGGGATGGACCGGATGGGTTCGGCAAGTGGAATTGGCAAACGATAACAACACGCGAAGGTTGTGGTTTCCGTCGGCCCGTATCCGTTGATGATTTGAGTCCGTTTGCCCAAAGCCTGCTGTGCTCGGCGGATATGTGGCAGGGACAGCGCTTCGCCTCCGACCAATAACTGTTCAATACCGGTCAGCAATTCGGGCTTCTCGTCAACAATCGCGTTAAAAAGTGTTGAAGTAAGCCAGAGGGTCCGCACATTCTCTCGCTGAATCAGTCGCTGTAGCTCTTGGAATTCCGGCAATTTTGCTGGAGCCAGCACGCATCGCCCCCCATGAAGCAACGCCCCCCAGATCTCAAAGGTTGATGCGTCAAATGAAAGTGTCGCCAGTTGCAATATCGATTGTGATTCGTCGAGTTGCACATAATCAACGCCAAAAAGCAACCGTACAATTCCTCGATGGAGGACTTCCACCCCTTTAGGGACCCCAGTGGAACCGGACGTAAAGATGATATAGGCTCGACTGTCGAGCGAAGGTGCGTCAATCAGGTTTTCGTCGGACTCGTCACTCCATCCATAAGTTGCATCGTCCAGGTTTAGTAATGGAACATCAAAGGAGCGCCAACGAGCCTCGCTGTGACGATGAATCAGAATCAGTTTTATTTCCGTATCGTTTAAAAGAAACGACAACCGTTCATCGGGGTAGCTTGAGTCGAGTGGCACATAAACGCCGCCAACCTTAAGGATTGCCAACAGTCCGACAAGCATGTCGAACGAACGATCAATACTGATCCCTACGGGCGTATCATGGCCAATCCCCTTCTTCTGAAGATGGCGTGCAAGTCGGTTGGAACGTCGATTGAGTTCCTGATAAGTCAATCGGCTTTGACCGCTGATTGCCGCAATAGCATCGGGCCAGGTTGCCGCCTGCTGCTCAAACAGCCGGGAAATGCACTCTTGAGGATAGTCGCTTTGAGTCTGGTTCCATGTCTGGACAACCATACGCCGCTCGTCGTCAGACATCAGCGGCAATTGATCAATCGAAGTATCGGGCTGAGCTACGCAAGCGGACAAAAGCTTGCAGAAGTGAGCCGACATCCGCTGAGCGGTTCCAGCATCGAACAATTCACTGTTGTAGCCAAGGTTAGCAATCAGTTTGTCGTCGTTATGCTCAATTGTCAGAGCCAGATCAAAGCTGGCGTTTTTTTCGCCGGCAACGCGAGCTGAAGAAATTGGCTTGATGGACTCGGTCTTGGATACATCTCGCCAATCAAAAACCACTTGAAAAAGGGGATGTCGCCCCGGATGACGCTCCCGCACGAGCACATCGACAAGCTTGTCAAATGGAACAGAATTCTCAAATGCTAACCGCAATTCATGATCACAATGAGTGACGAGTCTTCGAAACGTCGCGGATTCACCGGGATCAATTCTCAATACAAACGTCTTCGTGTCCGCAGTCGGTATTGAATCGATTTCGGGTTGCGATTTATCAATTGCGGGAAAACCGATGGCAAAATCTGTCTGTCGACTGTAGCGGCGTAATAACGTATACCAAACAGACAGGAGTGAAACACTCAGCGAAAATCCAGTCTCTTCGCTGAATTGTCGAAGTTGCTCGGCCAGATCTGGCTCAAGTCCAACCTGTACACGGCCAACCAACCCGTTCGACGATGGCGGGCGTGAACGATCCGTCGGAAACTCCAAATCAGGCAATCCCTGTAAGTGCACCTGCCAAAAATTGAGGACTTCATGCATTTTATGAATATTGGACACCCTACGTCAGTACGCAAAATATGTTCCGATTTCTTTATCGCCTCGGAATCTTAACTGGCGTAGTCGTTGGATTTGTTCATCTACTGATACTTGAAATTTTTTCCGCATTTCGCGATCGTCTGACGCTCGCATGAGATCGATCGAGAAACGTAATCAACTCTGCAGATTCTTCGTTGTTTGGACTCACGCGATGAATACTTCGCGTAGGATTCTAGCAGTGATTGAATGCCTCAGTCCAGTGTGGATACTGAATTAATTGCGTTTTTGATTTTCGCGTTTCTTCTTCTGACAACCGAAGTGTTTTGTTTGTGTGTTTTTGCCGAAAATGTGGATGTAAATGATTCACGCAATTTCAATGGATACCGAATGAAATGGGAATAAAGAGTTTCTCTTCACGAGCGCGTGCACGCCTCAAGAAGGTGCTCGCACCTCGCCCATGGGAAGGGGCTGCCAACCATACGCATGTCGCAATTGCAAATGAAGAAGCGGCCTATGAAATCGGTGTTGAAGCGTTTCTTTTCCTCTGCCCTCTCGTTCTAATGGATTTGACCCGTCGCGAGTTTACCCGACGACACCCCATGAATCGTTATGAACATGCACGGTCGTTTCCGGATGCAAGCTTTCGTGCCGTTGTTCGACCAAATTTTGACACACTGTTTTCGATTGGCTGGCTGAACCTTAAACGGCAGCCAATGGTTCTTTCGGTGCCCGATACACAAGGCCGATATTATCTCCTACAGCTTTTGGACATGTGGACCGACTCGTTTGCCGGGATCGGCAAACGAACCACGGGGACCGGAGTTGGACACTTCGCAGTCGTGCCCCCTGGCTGGAAAGGATCGCTCCCCCCAATAATTCAGCGGATCGAATCCCCAACGACCTACGCCTGGATTATTGGGCGAACGCAAACAAATGGTGCAAAGGACTTTGCGGAAGTACACACGCTTCAAGACAAGTTCTTAATCACGCCATTGTCTCGCTGGCAAATGGCTGTCCAACGAATGCGACCTGAAGTCGATCCGACCTTCAACTCAGCCGTCCCGCCAATGTTTCAGTTGATGAAATTGTCTGCGTCAGAATTTCTCGCTTACGCTTCACGGCTCTTGCAGATTCACTCCAGTCACCTTGATGACCAGCCAATCATTGCCCGTCTTCAACGAATTGGATTCGAAGTCGGCAAACCATTTGATTTGAACGTCGCATCCGCGCCAATAAAGCAGGCCTTAGATCGAGCTCTGGCAGATCTCTGGAAGGGAAAGCACACAAAAGCGGCTGAGCCGCAAAGAACCGCAAATGGCTGGATGACTTGTCTGGACAGTATAGGGGCTTACGGTGTTGACTATACGCGTCGTGCAGGCGTTGCTGTAACCGGGCTTGGAGCCAACCGGCCGGAAGATGCAATCTACCCCACGGCCAACTTCGATTCCGAAGGTAACCAGTTAAGCGGCAACAACCGCTACACAATCCATTTTTCGAAAGCCGACATCCCACCCGCGCGCGCTTTCTGGTCTCTTACCCTGTATGACACCGATGGTTTCCCGACGGCGAATCCGATCAATCGATATGCTTTGGGGGATCGCGACCCGATGCAGTACAACGCGGATGGATCGCTTACAATAAGTATTGGAAATACTTCACCGGGGCCACAGATCGAATCAAACTGGCTCCCTGCGCCAGCGAGTGAATTCAGTCTTACGCTACGCTTGTACGTCCCCGATCGCCTGGCACTTGACGGAACGTGGACGCCTCCCCCAGTGAAGAAGTTTGTTGTCGACAAATAATGATCCTGATAATGTATTCTTGAACAAAACGTGGGCTCGCTTTGTTTTCAATCAAACCTTTTGATTCACCTGATTTATCATTATCCCGTGGCGATGCGGAGGGCTGACAGCAAATGGGCTTGCGTTCCCGAGTTCAGAATATTTTGTGGCGGGGATTTTTACCGGGCATTCGCCTTGGTGACTGGATTCTTTTGCTTCGTGAAAACAAATTCAACATCGGTCGACGGTATTGGGACAGGGCTGCTTCCGTTACGGTAGGAAGCGTTTTGAACTCCGTCTGGTATCTATTTGAGATGCTGTTTTATGGACTTTGGATTCCGCGAACCAAATACAGCCCTCCGCTATTCGTGATCGGCGTGATGAGAAGTGGTACAACACACCTTTTCAACATGCTCGCAATTGATCAACGTTTCGCATTTCCGAATTATATTCAAGTAATGAACCCTCATACTTTTCTCACTTCGGAATGGTTTTTTGGTGGCTTGATGGATGCTGTTGCTCCAAAAACACGAGTTCTCGACAATGTGGAGTATGGCAGCAAGATTCCGGAAGAAGATGAATACGCACTGATCGCAATGACCCGACTTTCGTTCATGTTATCGGGCCCCTTCCCGCAAGAGGGACTTCGCTATCGTCGGTATCTGACTTTCCGCTCCGCTTCGGCAGCGGAAGTCAATCGATGGAAAAGGGCGATTCAGTATTTTGTTCAGAAATTAACAATCAAACATCGTCGTCCGCTGATATTGAAATCGCCGGGTCACACCGGCCGTATCCGCATGATTCTCGACGTTTTCCCCGATGCGAAATTCGTTTATATCAGCCGTGACCCATTTGAGGTTTATGCATCCTATACGCAAATGGTGGCCAAGTTCTCGTCAATGATAAACCTGCAAGAATTTGTTGGCACCGAATCCCTGGAAGACCATACGGTTAATATTTACAAGGAACTAAACGATGCCTTCTTTGAAGAACGTGACCTGATTCCCAAGGGCCACCTCTGCGAACTGAGTTACGAAAACCTCATCGACAATCCGATTGAACAGATGCGACGGGTCTACGAGGCGCTCGATCTTCCTGATTTTCAAAATTTTGAACCCAACTTGAAAGACTATCTTGCATCGATCGCAGACTACAGAAAAAACAAGCGATCCGAATTACCTGTGGAACTTCGAGCCAGACTCGAATCAGAGTGGGGCCATGCAATTGCGGAATGGCAGCGATTAAATGGCAAATCGCCAGTAGCCGGGGCTTCACGATAATGAATTTGCTTGCAAAAATATCAAACGTTTTGAGCATCGAACACAGAGGCTACTTGCAGGGTATCCTCTTCGGTGACTGGCTTCGGCTGATTCTAAAAAATCCAGGTTCATTGGGTTTGCGTTACTGGAAACGCACGGCCTCCGTCACGCTAGGCAGCGTCTTAAATTCAATACTGCATTTGCACGAGTCCGTTCGCTTCGACGAGTCGGTTCGCGAGGTCAAGTGCCATCCGCCGGTATTCATTCTCGGCCTTTGGCGCAGTGGGACGACGCATCTCCATAATCTTTTTTCCCAAGACGATCGGTTTGCCTACCCAAATTATATTCAAATGATGAACCCACATACCTTTCTCACTGCAGAAGGGTTTATGTCACGACTGATGGCGCCGAGCATTCCACAGACGCGTGGGATTGATAATGTCAAAATGGGAAGTAATTTGCCTGAAGAGGACGAATTCGCGCTCCTCGCGCTTTCATTGCATTCCTGCTATCTCGACGCCCCGTTTCCGCACAACACTCAGTTTTATAGTCGATACCGCACGTTTCGTAGAGCTTCAAGAGCGGAAGTTAAGCGATGGAAGCTGGCGCTCAAGTTTTTCGTTCAGAAACTGACATTCAAGTATGACAAGCCGATGGTGCTGAAATCTCCCGCTCACACCGGTCGCGTCCGTATGATCCTGGACGTCTTTCCCGATGCGAAATTTGTCTATATTCATCGGAATCCTTTTGAGGTGTTTCAGTCTTTCACGAATTTGATAAAAATAACTGCTCCCATACTGACCTCGCAATCGGTCCAGAGCAATCCAGACTATACACCGTTTGTCATCGACAGCATCAAGGAGCTCAACAACGCCTATTACGAAGACCGCGACTTAATCCCTAAGGGTAATCTTATCGAGTTGACGTACGAGCGCCTTACAGAGGACACTCTCGGGCAATTGAATGCGATTTACGAGAGTCTTGGTCTCCCGAAATTTGGCGAAGCAGAACCGGCATTAAGGTCATACCTTAACTCGATCGCCAGCTACAAAAAGAACGCACTTCCCATGGTTTCAGTCGAAATTCGATCGAAATTGGAGCGGGAGTGGAGTCAGTACATCAAAGAATGGGAGCAGGCTGCTGAATCAAATCATTTGTGTTTGAACGAAGGGTGACATAGATGATTTCATTGTTTGTCAATTACAAAACAACAGACGATGTGAATGGTTCTCTCAACTATGAGTTCGGCTGAAAACGAATGGGTTTATTTCACAAAGGTATCGCAGCGAAATCAGCGTTAGTTGCTTTCATGCATCGCTTGACATTGATCAACTGGAGTGTTGCGGCGACGAAAGTCTTTGGCGATATTCACGGTGGTTATCTACAAGGTGTTCTCTTTTCCGATTGGCTTCGGCTCCTTCGACGGAACTACGGATCGCTCGACTCTCGCTCTTTGTTACGTGCGGCAGGTGTCACCGCGAACAGCGTTTTTAACTCAGTTTTGCACTTACACGAATCGCATCGTTACGATTCTTTGATCAGAGAGACGGAATGCCATCCGCCGCTATTCATACTCGGTGTATGGCGAAGCGGAACGACGCACCTCCATAACCTGTTTTCCAAAGACGACCGCTTTGCCTATCCGAATTATACGCAGGCAATGAATCCCCATACCTTTCTTACTGCAGAAGAGCTGATTTCGCGACTGACGGCACCCAGTCTGGCTGAAACCCGCGGCATCGATAATATGAAGACTGGTTGCAATCAGCCGGAGGAAGACGAATATGCAATCCTGGCTCTTTCTCTGCTCTCATGCGTCTTAGACGCGCCCTTTCCCCAAAACAGCAAGTTCTACGCACGTTTCCGTACGTTCCGTCGCTGTTCGACGCGTGAAATCTCACGTTGGCAAGCGACCTTGAAATTCTTTGTGCAAAAGTTGACGTATAAATACAATCGACCCATTGTATTAAAATCGCCGGCACATACCGGCCGCGTCCGAATGATCCTGGAGGTCTTCCCGGATGCGAAATTCGTCTATATTCACCGTAACCCTTTTGATGTCTTTCGGTCATTCAGAAATGCGATTACAAAATCGGCTGCGGACCACACGCTACAGTCGCTTGCGGGAGATGGAGGCTTCACTTCATTTGTGATTGATGCGATCAAAGAGATCAACACGGCTTATTACGAAGAACGCGACCTGATTCCCAAGAACCACCTTTTCGAACTGACCTATGAAAGCTTGACCGACGACCCGCTTGGTCAAATGCGAAATATTTATCAGGGTCTCGATCTTCCTGACTTCAGAGTGGTGGAACCAGCCTTAAAGGACTACCTCGATTCGATTTCCGGTTACGAAAGAAATAAGCTTTCTGACTTGCCGGCAGAACTTCAGGCAAGTTTGGAATCAGAGTGGAGCCAATACATCACAGAGTGGCGTCAATCGATGGAAGCCCGGGAAAGCGTGGAATCTTCCAAATGATGTCACACGACTTTGGTTTGGTTTGGTTTTCGTGGCGGCAAGAAACGCTTTTCGTTCGAGAGCTCTTTTTCGGCAATTGTTTTGTTTAATAACGGAGGTGTTCTCGCGATGAAATTACGTGACGCCCTGCAAATAGTCGTATATGGTCGAGGCTTTTTTCACGGAGTCTTGTTCGGTGACTGGATTCGATTGCTGAAGGAAAACCGCTTTGCGCGAACACGGTCCCAGTGGTTTGTTTATTCGATGATCACTTTTTCCAGCGTATTGAATTCGGCAATTCACTGCTGGGAGGTTCTACGGTTCAGATCCGGTATCCGAAAGGCAAAAATTAATCCGCCTATTTTTATTCTGGGCGGATGGCGAAGTGGCACCACACTCCTGCACATCTTGTTCGGAAAGGATGAGCGATTCGCGTATCCCAACTATATCCAGGTGATGAACCCGCACACGTTTCTATCGGCGGAATGGTTCTTTACGAAAGTGGTTGATGCGGCCGCTCCCGAGACCAGGGGCATCGACAACATGGCATCCGGTAGTCGGCTGCCGGAAGAAGACGAATACGCTTTGCTATTACTGACCGGTATGTCCTATCAATTAGACGGAGTATTTCCTCGTTCTTCCAAACAGTATAAGCGATTTCTGACGTTCCGAAACGCTACCGAAGATGAGACTTTCCGATGGAAAGACGCTCTCCAGTTTTTTGTCCGGAAATTGTCCTACAAATATCATCGTCCTCTCGTTTTAAAATCACCAGCGCATACCGGTCGGATCAGAATGATCCTGGACGTCTTCCCTGATGCGAAGTTCATTTACATTCATCGAAACCCATTTGAGGTGTTTCAATCGTATTTTCAAATGCTCAAAAAATTTGCAACGGTGTTTAGTGTTACGGACAACAGCGGTGAAATTCTCACGAATCATACATTCGAGGTCTACAAAGAACTGAATACAGCATTTTTTGAAGAGCGTAATCTCATCCCCAAAGGCCATTATTGCGAAATTGGATACGAGGATCTGACGCAAAACCCAATCGGCGAATTGCGCAGAATTTATCAGGAACTCGATCTCCCTGACTTTGAGGTCGCAGAGCCTGAAGTAAGTCGGTATCTCGCTTCGATTGCTGATTACAAGAGAAACAAACTGACGGACCTGTCACCGGAATTGCGTTCACGAATCGTGAATGAATGGAATCGGTTATTCGTCGAATGGGGATATTCAACAGAAGAAGCAGTTTCGAAACCAGAATAGAAGGCTGCTGGGTGGGGGGGGGTGGCGGCCAGCAGCCCGACGACTGCGAAAAGCGGGTTAAAAAATCGCTCGTAATTTTTCCCACATCAACAAGGCGACAAACTTTAACCGACCGCAACTTGAAGGAGGCGTTGGACCGATGTTTCCCATATAAAATGCCAACTCGGCGATCGGAACCTCATTCTTGTGATTTCGTGCAAAATAACGAATAAACGCTTTGTAAGCTCCCCGGCTGACGTACATCATAACTGCTTTCGGTAACCCGCCACGTGCTAAGTTTTTCCGCGACACGGTGGCATGACCGTCCATCATTCGAAACGAAACCGCAACCCTGCGAGTCAACGTATCTTGAGTGCGGTGCAGAATGTCACCGCGCATTAACAGCAGATCGCCTGCTCTCAGCGACGGAGTTTCTTCAATTTCAGCGGGGTCACAGCCAAGCTTACCAAGCTTTCCTCCCCATTCATCATCCAAAATGACCCATCTACCAAAGGACTTGCGAGCACGAGTTGCCCCGCGCGCTAACATCTTTTCGCACAATTCGGGGGCTTGGCGGCTGAGATTGTCAAAAGGGACGACCGTCAGATTTGATCGGTCAGGATCGGGTTTTTCGATGGGAATGTAAACGTTGATATAATTGTGGTGATCCTGCCACATGTAGTAACTGTCATGATCCTGGTGCCAGTCAAGAGCGACACCACGAGCCTTTGCTTTCGGATTCGAATCGGGTCGCGCCGCGTAGTTAGCGAAGTACAATCCGCCGCCGTAGACTCCGTCAACCTTGATCCCGGCACAGCGAATGGAACTGGAAATCGCTTGAAACATCGGCTGAAATTTTGAGAGTACGGTACCTGGCATGATCCGGAAGTAGTCGTTATTTGGGTCCTTTTCCAAGGCTTCTTGAAAACCTTGGCGAAGGAGTTCCAAATCCGTTTCTCCCAGGTATCCCGGTATGTAGACAAAACCACGCCGGCTCACCTCCGCTGCTTGCGATTCACTCAGCTCATACATTCTCGGATGCCCATGAAGGATTGTAACTCTACAACGGTTCCCACAAATTTATTCGCGTTTGTACTATTGATCCTGCGTATTGTCCACGGCTCCGATGCCGCAAGACGTCACATCTTACTTTTCTGGTATCCGTTAACGGAACCATTCGGATCGAAAAGTCGCATAGGGACCACAAAAAGTGGAAAATACGCTACATCGCATGTCTCGAGCTTCGTAAACTATGCCAGCTGACGATTGAATGTAGTGAACGCGATTTCTGGCCGAAAAAGGTCAACCGTAACCATGCGGAACTTTGAGTACCGTGCGAGAGAAACAACGAGGAGAACATTTCGATGAGTTTTTATGTGCGGGCGCGTGCACGGCTTGCAAAGACACTTTCCCCCCGGCCATGGGAGTATCCCAGCGCACAATCGCAAACCTCATTGAACGAGGACGATGCCTACGAAATCGGGGTTGAAGCATATTTGTATTTTTGCCCGCTTGTTTTGATGGACTTGACCCGCCGTCAGTTCATCAACCGGACTCCAATGAACCGTTTTTTACATTCACGAGCATTTCCCCCTGCGGATTTCCGCGGAGTCGTGCGGCCCAATTGGGACACATTAGTTTCCGTTGTCTGGCTGGACCTCAGGAACCAACCCCAGGTGATTTCGGTCCCGGACACAGACGGTCGCTATTACCTTCTACAAATGCTTGATATGTGGACAGACACGTTTGCCAGCATCGGCAAACGTACAACGGGGACCGTTTGCGGTCACTTCGCCGTGGTCCCGCCAGGGTGGCGGGGAACGATTCCGGCTGGGGTACACCGCATTGAGGCTCCGACGCAGTACGTTTGGGTCATCGGTCGAACTCAAACGAATGGGCCAACAGATTTTGAGGCGGTCCACAAGATTCAAAATGGATTTCAGATTACGCCACTGTCACGGTACCAAACTGCGATGCAGCGGTTTCGGGTCGCGTTTGATCCTGCGCTTGACATGAAAACGCCGCCACTCTTTCAGATAACGTCGATGACAGCCCCCCAGTTCCTTGGCTACGCCTCTCGCCTTCTGCAAACAACCCCACCGCATCTCGCCGACCAGCCCGTTCTCGAGAGGATTCGTCGGATCGGGTTAGAACCAGGAAAACGATTCGACTTCGAACAGTTTTCTCCTGCTGTAAAAAAATCGCTTGAGCAAGCCTTGGTTGAAGTGTGGAAAGGAAACCACACGAAGAGGGCCACACGACACAACTCCCCCAACGGTTGGCAAATCCACCTGCACTCGATCGGCGCTTATGGAGTCAATTACGTTAATCGAGCAGTGGTTGCCGTCAGCGGTCTCGGTGCCAACCTGCCCGAAGACTCGGTCTATCCCACCACCGCTGTCGACTCAGATGGGAACGTTTTGCATGGTTCTAACCAATACCGACTGCACTTTGACAAGGAAGAATTGCCGCCAGTGAATGCCTTCTGGTCTGTGACACTGTACGATTCCAACGGTTTCCAAGTGGCGAACCAGTTGAATCGCTTCGCCTTAGGTGACCGCGATCCGCTTCAGTTCAATTTCGATGGTTCGCTGACAATCATCGTTCAAAACACATCCCCTGGACCAGAACTCGAATCAAACTGGATTCCTGCACCAACTGAGGTTTTCAACCTGCAAATGCGCCTCTACGGCCCAACCAGTACGGTACTTAATGGAACCTGGGTACCACCGGCAGTGAAGAAGATTATCGAACGTTAGGGCACTTTGATAAACGACCAAACGCCCAAGCAGCCGGGCCACATTCGTATCGCACAGTTGCGACTTGCCATCTTGGCAAGTGAAATTCCTCAATGCCTGCAAGTCGTCAATAAGCCTTCAACTGGCGAAACGGAATGTCAGAAGAAGGCTCGAAGTTTTTCCCAGGCAAGCAGTGCAACGAATGTCAGTGGACGAACTTTGGACGGTGGCGTGGGGCCGATATTCCCCAGGTAATGAGCCATTTCGGCGATCGGGACGGTGTTTTTCCGGTTCCTTTGGAAATATCGAATAATGGCCTTGTAGGCACCTCGGCCGTTGTACATCAGTCTGGATTTTACAAATCCGCCCGTCGCGAGCTTTTTACGCGAAATTGTGGCTTGGCCGTTCATCAGTCGAAATGAGACCGCAACGCGTTGAGTTAAAGTGTCTTGCGTACGGTGCAGAATATCCCCACGTAGGAGGAGAAGATCGCCAGCCTTGAGCGAAGGGGTTTCTTCAATTTCGGCAAGGTCAAAATCGAACCGACCAATTACACCACCTCGTTCATCATCAGAGATGAACCCGCCATGATTCGAAGTCCATCCGGTGGCTGCCCCGCGCCCTAGCAATTTTTCGCACAACTCGGGGGCTCGAGCCTTCAGGTTATCAAATGGGACAACTGTCAGGTTTGATCGATCGGGGTCTGGCTTGTCAATCGGAATATAGACATTGAGATAATTATGATGGTCTTGCCACATGTAGTAGCTGTCATGATCCTGGTGCCAGCCAATCGCGACCCCACGCGCCTTCTTCTTCGATTCTGGATTGGGTCTCGCTGCGTAATTGGCAAAGTACAAACCGCCGCCGTAAACTCCATCAACCGTGATTCCGGCACCACGAATGGAATCTGAAATGGCTTGAACCATCGGCTGGAACTTGCTCAGAACTTCGCCTGGCATGATTCTGAAATAGTCATTATTGGGATCCCTTTCCAAAGCGAGCCTGAAACCTTCGCGCAGAAGTTCCAAATCGCTTTCTCGCAAATATCCCGGGATATAGACAAAACCTCGCTTGTCGACCTGTGCCGCTTGCGCTTCGGTAAGTTCGTACATGAAGATCTACTTTTAAATCGATGATCAAAAAAATGATGTTAACTGCCGACATCACCCAAATGCGAAACGGTTGTACCGAGCGCAAATGGGGTTGTCTACTGTTGCTCTCCGTGGATCATCCCTTGCAACTCCAGCAATTTGGCGTAAGCACCATTCGGGTTGGTGAGTAGCTGGTCGTGATTACCAGACTCGACGATTCGGCCCGCCTGGATCACCAGAATTCGATCGGCGTCACGCACCGTAGACAGCCGGTGTGCGATTACAAACGACGTTCGCCCTGTCACAAGCCGGTCCATCGCTTGCATCACGAGCACTTCACTCTTTGAATCGAGCGAACTGGTGGCTTCGTCGAGAATCAGGATTGCGGGATCACGAAGAAGAGCTCGAGCAATTGCAATTCGCTGCCTCTGCCCTCCCGAGAGCTGAGTCCCTCTTTCACCGACCAGAGTCTGATAACCATCAGGAAAACACTCGATGAACTCATGAGCGTTCGCCTGCCGGGCTGCGTACTCAATTTCCTGCTGGCTTGCGCCCGGCTTTCCGTAAGCGATATTCTCAGCCACGGTACCGGCGGATAACAGTACTTCCTGGGGTACGATGGCCATCTGATGCCTTAGGTCGTGGATATTGTATGCAACGATATTTTTTCCATCGATCAAAATCCGACCTTCAGTCGGATCGTAAAACCTTAACAGCAAGGACATCAAAGTTGACTTACCGCTGCCACTTTGCCCGACAAGTGCAATACGCTCACCCGGATTAACAGCGAAAGAGATGTCTTGTAATACGCTTGTGTCAGGGCGCGACGGATAATAAAAGTAGACTTGTTCAAAAGCCACCTCCCCGCGTATTCGTCCCTTAAGCCGAAATTCGCCCGACGGTTCTTTGGATTCGACCAACACGCTTCGAATTTGTTTTGTTCCACCGACTGCTCGTTGCAATTTCACGTACAAATCCGCGAAACCAATGATCGCATTTCGAATAAACAAGGACAAAAACATGAACCGCGTTAATTCACCGATGGTCAGTTCTTTATTCATTAATAAATACGTACCGTACCAAAGAACCAGCAAAACAGTCGATTGCATCGCTGCCGTCTGAATCGAAAGAAACCTGGCATGAGCGTAGCGCGCCGCCATTACGGCTGATTCCATCAATTTTAACGCTTTCATGTAGCTATGCTGTTCCAAGGTTTCATTCGCATACGCTTTAATTGTCGCAATATTCTGCAGGTTCTCACGGGTAATCCGATTACAGTTCGCATTTTCGTCTTGTACTCGCTCTGCCAAATTACGAAACGTCTGTGACATTCGCATGACTAAAATGACGAGTGGGGGAACAGAGCAAACCAGTGCCAACGTCAGTTTGAAAGATGTCACCCAAACGAGTGTCAAACTCCCAAAGAGAATCAAGATCTGCGGAAATAAGTTTGGAATCGCCTCGATCAAAATCTCTCGAAGAAGGATAATGTCGGTTGCGACGCGGCCAGGTAGTTCGCTGGCGAAAGTGTTATCGTGATAGGCCATTGGCAATTCGAGAAGTCGAGCTTGAATTTCAAAACGAACATCTCTCATTGATTGTGATCCGACCCAGCCGGAACAAATCACAGTTGACAGCGTAAGAACGCACTGAAACACCGAACAGCCAACGAGCACTGTCGCGATAAAGGTTATGTTTTGTCTTAAGTGAACTGGTTCTTTACCCTCAAGATGCAGGTTCGCCGCGTCGAGCAGGTCGCCTACCATGAGTGCAAAGATCAGGCTCGTGACACTACTTAAGACCAACAGAACTGCCGTAAACAGGAACACCTTCCAGTAGGGCCTGACAAACCGAAACATCGAGAAGAGTTCACGATATTCCTCTGGAATCAATCCAAACGCATGCACAGAACCAGCAACCGGTTTTGGAACTGTCAATTGGCTCGATGCGTGTCCCTCATTCGCCGGGCTTTCGGGCTTTTTGATCGTCTTGTTTTCTGCAGGCAAGAGTTGCAAGGGACCACCGACAAAATCTTGAAGTCAAACTTATAAAAAATGAAAACGACGGCACACGCAGCCCGTAACACCCTCATGATTGTACGTGAGTACTCATGTCACTGGCAAATGGACAACGGGCAAAACTGCTTCGACAATTGGTCTGCTAGTAAGCTTTAGCAAACTTGTGGACGTTTCCGCCCCACAGTTACGCGGAAAACCGGTTGCTCTGCATCGACTCCCCATGACTTCAGCGTTCGGTACGTCGAATGACGGACTGCTAAGCTTTGTACCCGGATTTGACATCCGGTCCACTTGCCGGTGGATCTCGTTTTAAGAGCTGGTTCATGGATCTCCCGCAATCTCTGAACCAGTTGAACAGCACACTGACGTCATTGCCGATGCAGAAATGTTTGACCCCCATGTCGAAGTAACGTGCGCATTCGTCTGGGTGCGAGATTTCCGCCCGAGGCGCGATCCCCATTTTGAGTGCCGTCTCAATGACGTATTTCTCGGCCTCACGCACTTTGGGATGATTAAACTGACCGACCAGACCGAGACTCATCGAATAATCGGCTGGCCCAAACTGAACCATGTCCACCCCTTTTACGGACAATAATTCTTCGAGATTCTGGACGGCCTGATCCTTCTCGATCATCAACGCAATCACCGCATCATCAAGGGCCTGCACAAACGCTGGAGTTCCCGGTTCCATGACAAAGCTGACATCGCGCCTCATGCCAACTCCGTGCCTTCCCTTGGCATGCGGTGTCTCGGCACGTACGGCCCGAACGCATTCTTCAACGTCTTCCTTCGTGCGAGGATCTGCAAAAAGGACGTTCTGGATTCCTGAGCCGATGGAGCGGATTGTCAAATACGTACGAGGCTCTTGCTCGATCTTCATCATGGCGGTCATGTGATCAAACAAGTCGACAGCACGGCCGATGTTTTCGAGCGCGTATAAATCGTAGGGCGCATACTCACCCACGAATTCGACGTAGTCAAACATTCCCGAATGTCCAACCAGTTCAATGATCGTGGGCCACGAACTATGGATATGTGTTCCGAGACTCGGTTGGTCAGCATTCAACAGTTCACGCAGGCGATTCCGACGCATCAGGCTTCCTTCAGAAAGTAATTTGAAATTTTTTCAATGTGAATGCCGCCTTGTATCCAACACTGGCAATTTAAGGCAATCGCAGTTATGGCGGCAATTCGAATACGAGGCCGCGATTCGGGACCTGATGCAGGGTGATCGCGACGGCGCGTCGGTCCTGAAAGAATTACGCCAAACCGTAAAGGACATGCTGCTGCTGATGCTGACCTCTCAAGATTCCGCTGACGAACAAGGAATTTCAGCTATTGGCGATGATCTTTCACGTACACAATCGCGGAAATGTCTGGAATCGGATTTTCGGCGATGACGCTGACGATGCAGCGTTGTGTTCGCAACATTCCTGCCCGAAAGTCGACCCGTTTACAACGACGTTACGATTTTGCCACAACTATCTGTCGACTTGCTGATTCCTGCCAATTTTGGTGGCTCAACTCTGCGCGTCGCTCGGCATCGGCGTTTTCGTGAACCATATCACACAAATCACGGGAGCTGACGCAAAGCTCCGCAATGTTGAACGACAGAAAACATAATGAGAGAATGACGGCGATTTCCTTCATTGGATTTCCTGAATCCAGCAGTAACGTTCAAGCAACTAAAAAACTAAACACCACTCATTTCCAACCGGATCAAGAAAAATCCCCGACAAAAATACCATTTTTGTAATGAAACCTTGTGCGGCGCCAGCGAACAGCGAAACTAGCGACGGAGACCATTCGCCGATGAGTAGAACTTGGGGGCTTTGGGGGCAGCCCAGGCATAGAAGTCGAGATGCAAAACGATCGTCAGATTTTCAATCTGCCCTGAAACTGTTGCGTAGACTGGCACGAGCAGTGCCGTCCTCCTTGATGACCGAGTGCGTGCATTCGGGCGTTTTGCAATGGAATCGAAGTGATTGACCGCTGCATTGATGAACTTTCTCTCTCCGGTGATCGCCATTCGACTGTTCGTGAGTTTGACGAATGGACCTGTGGCCGACGGACGCGATTGGGAACGATGATCACTGCAAGAGAGTCAACGGGTTGACGCGAGTCTTCATCGGGAATTCAACAGGGCCACCCACGCGATGTGATTCAAATATCGCGACAATCATCTCGACGATCGCGCGGGAATCTTCCGCCGAACACTTTGGAACGCGATCCTGTTTCATACACTCAAATAGATCCTTGATCGCCGCAATGTGGCCACCTTCGTACGAACCATCGGTACGAGTCTCTGGCTTGCCAACTCCAGCAGACGTGATCGGCTCCCATGTCTTACTGGTTCGGCCAGGGGACCAGCTTGAATCACGAAGAATGTAACCCTTTGCGAGGTAGCCACTTTCCATCTCAATGATTCCTTTGGAACCAAAGACCTGAATTGCAAACCGGGAAGGACTACCTGCCATACCGTGCCGAGACGCAAAGTGCCCGTATGCTCCATCGGAAAAAGTGTATGTTGCTTGAATGTTGTCACCTGCTAACGGTCCGATCCCTTCTGCCCCTGCGACGACATCCGCTTTCGTGACCTTGTGACCTTGATGCGTTACTAATGCCGAACACGACGTTGGACTGCCGCCAGCCAGAGACCGCATCAGGCCGAACACGTGCGAGCCAAGCACCCACAAGTCCTCACCGCCGCCGCGTTGATCTTCCTTTCCTCGGGCTCGCAGCTCTAAGACATCGCCGATCTCGCCGTTCTTGATTAAAGACAGAACGACATCTAGCACGGGGGAATACTGGCTGATATGAGCGATCGCCAGTTTCAGATTCTTTGCTTGCAATGCTTTGATCGCCGAGTCGCATTCGGCGAGTGAGGGACAGAATGGTTTTTCCATATAGATGTGGCAACCCGCCTGGGCTGCAGCGAGAATCATGTCGTGATGCTGATCGATCCAACGTGGGCAAATCGCAACGACATCAAGCTCTTCCTTGGCGAGCATTTCGCGATAGTCGGAATAAGTCCGCTTGGGATTGCTGCGTTTTCTCGCAGCTTCTCGTCCCCCCTCGTGTTCATCAGCCAGGGAAACGATCTCTACGTTGGGAAGCTTGGTGAAAGCGACATCGACTCCATGTCCATAATCCCCTTTGCCCGTCGCACCAATGATTCCGACGCGAACACGTTTATCCTCTGCTGAGCGCGCTGGTTGACTCCATTGTGACGCCAACACGAACGACGCGGCAGCAGCAGAACCTCCCTGCAAAAACTTTCGACGAGATTGGAATTGCATGACCAGTTTCCTCAAGAGAAAGTTTATTGAACGTCTGTCGTCGTCGTATCGATGAACAGTCTTCTCAACGACAGCATCTTCCGGATTTATGGCGACTCGAAATGAATCTCAAACGGAATGGACCATTTCTTCAAGCATCGTCAATTCTGTATCAGTCAACAACTCCATGTCTGCAATTCTAGCGGCATCTTCGACATGACTTGTTTCACCAAGTCCGATAATTGCCGACGTGATTTGTGGATGAGACACAACATAACGTAATGCAATTTCACGTAGTACATCTATCGAACCAAACCTCTTTGCTAACTCATTCGCTCGCGCCTGATCACGGAGGTACAATGCCAATGGAAAAAATGGCGTTTGAAGTGTGTGGCGTGATGGCGTCGCCCCGATCAGCGCACCTGCCGCGAATATCCGAATTGCAAAAATCCCCATTCCCTGTTTGGATGCCGTCTGCAAGAAACCACCATATTCAGGATCACACTCCACTCCCGGTTGGGACCGCAATGCACTCAAATTGAGAAGATGAACCGGCGCCTGAATCGTCGCAAAACGGCCCGACGAGATGACCGTATTTAAAGCATCGGTATCACCGATGCCGGTTAACCCGAAGTGTTCAACCAGACCTGCTTCGCGGACATCCTCCATCCCTGCCAAAAGTCCTTGAGGACCGAGAACATCCTCTGGCGTAATCGATGTTGGTTGATCGTTGCGGTTGCGAGTAATCGAATTATGAATCTGAAGCAGCGTCACGCGTGACATTTGTAGTCGTTCAAGACTCTGTGCCACGGATGCGACGACAAGCGGACGAAGGTCTGTTTCTCCCTTCAATTGCACTCGAACTTTGGTTGCCACATACAACGGATCACGATTCCGAACGCTGGCTAATGCAGCGCCTAGTCCCGATTCCGAAAGACCATTTGCGTAGGTCGCAGCAGTGTCGAACCAGTTCACCCCTAATTCGACCGCTTTGGCAATGACCGATTGCTGGGCGTTATTCGACATCGACGTCATCAGACCCGAGACCGGACCGGTTCCAAACGCAATCGCCGAAACAGAGAGTCCCGTTGTTCCAAGCGGACGGTATTGCATCCTGGACATTCCGTTTAATCCCGCAAACTATCGGCGTCTGTTCGCGGAGCAAACAAGATGACGACCATCCCGACAACGTAAATCAGGCCGGTCCATAACCCGATCCGGGCGTAGTCGCCACCAAATTGCTTCACCAGAAGTCCGGTTCCCAGCACCACGAGGGCCGCGACAGTGCGCCCGGAGTTGAATGAAATGCCGGTCCCGGATGCTCGCACATGTGTCGGAAAGAGCTCTGGTAGATAAAGCGGTAGCCAACCGAAATAGATCACACCAACTAGTCCGAATCCGAATGACGCCCACAGGAACCTTGGATCTGAAGGAGTCAGCCAGCCAAAGATCCAACTGCTGGCACACAGTGCAAGAAGGCTGATCAGGAAATAGGTAGTCCGTCGCCCTAGAAAGCTTGCCAAAATTCCGCCGAGAAGACTACCAATAACCGCCCCCCCTGAACGAGACATCATGGTGCGAGCCTTCGACTTGGGATCGGCCTTCGGGCGAGCGTTTTGTTGTTGAAAAATCGCATCGGCAGTTGCTGTCTTGTCCGCTGATCGTTGTTGCATCTGAACCTGGTCACTCCACGGAACGATCCATTGTGCATTGGCCGCCGTACCGACCACGGGAATTGTTCCCAACAGAATGCCAATCATCGTTCGATAACGAAGTGGTGGTCGAAAGAGTTCACGAACCGGACCTTGTTGAGCTGATAATCGCCTGCTTCGACTCGCCTGCCAACGGGCCGATTCCGGAACAGCAATCAGACACCACAAACCGATGACCGCAGGAAGTGCACCCACCAGAAACGTCCATCGCCAGGAATCGGGTACGACGTCGAAACTCAATCCGATGCCACCCATCGCCACCTGACCGACATTTGCTGCGGTCCCCAATACGCCTGCAAGAAGCGGACGTGAGGCCGCAGGCCAGGCTTCAGCGACCAGTGCGACAGTGTTTGGCCAGGTTCCCCCAATACCAAAACAGGCGAGAAATCGCAGAATAAGAAGTTCACCCGGCGTCCTGGCAAAATAGCACAAACCGGTCACCAGAGAATAACACAAGATGCTCAGTCCCAGTGATCGAGTCCTCCCCAATCGATCGCCCAGCACTCCGAAGACCCATCCGCCGGCTGCGGCCCCGAATAAGAACGCGGCTTGAAACCAGGCAAACCATTGAGTAATCACTTGCTCTGAAATCGCTGTTGAAGCGGCGTTTGCCAATTGTGCCGACGATTGATGCAGGCTGGTCATCGCAGAGCGATGAATCAATACAAACAAAGCAATCTGTAACCCGGCAAACATCCAGCCGAGAAAGGCCGCGACCAGAACGGTCAATCGCTGCCCAAGAGTCAGCTCGGGCAAACTCACACTCGATTCACTCATCAATGAGACCTGTCATAGGTTTTAATGATTGCACTATTGTCCAATTCACCAAAACCGGCGGCTTCGGCAGCTTCCAGCAGCTTGGCGTGTGTTTGAGTCAAAGGCAAGTTGCGGCCCGCGTTTAAAGCGGCATCCAGCATCAGATGGACATCCTTTAAATGTTGGGAAAGCCTGGCCTGTGCATGAAAGTCCTGATCGATCATCTTTCGACCCTTTGTATCCATCGTTCTGGAATAGGCAACGCTTCCCTTCAAAACCTCCAGCGCCGCCTCAGCAGAGACCCCGATTATTTGAGCGAAAACAAGACCTTCGGCGAGTGCGGCGCGGTTGAGACCCAGTACAAGATTCGTCACCAGCTTCATCTTCGATGCAGTCCCACACGCACCAACATGAAAGACCCTGGACCCCAGAATTGGCCAGAGATCCGCACAGGAATCAAAATCCGACTTTTCTCCGCCGACCATCACTGTTGACTCGCCCCGTCGCGTCTGTTCGCTGGAACCAGAGATCGGAGCATCAAGATAATGAATGCCTCGCTCAGCAAGCCGACTCGAAAGGTCTATGGCATCCGACGGTTCACCGGTCGTCGTATCAACTAGGATCTGTTCCGTATGCAAGCCAGACGACATCCTCTCAACGACTTCGGCCACGACGTCGCTGGAATAAAGGCTGATAATGACACGACGACACTCGTCAAAGGGATTGTCGCTCCACAACGCGCCGAGTCTTCGCAACGGCTCGTACTTTTCCGGTGATCGATTCCAGACGGAAACACAGTAGCCATGTTCCAACAGACGGTGTGCAATCGCAGTCCCCATCAGGCCGAGGCCAACGACACCGATATCGCGGTCAATTTGCATTCATGTCCTTCCATTTTCTATGAGACCGCTCGAAATGAGACTATCCCGAAGAATCGTCGATTCAAACGGCGATTTTTCAAATCGCGGACAAACCAAAACATTTTGCGCCGTCGCTGACCTCATCGCTCCAATACCCACGAATGTTACCCGATCGGCTTCGCCCAATGATCGCGGTACTCGCGTGTCAGCAGTTTGGAAGCGGTGACATCGTCACGGATCGTCTCATGTTCCGGATCGAAATTGATGACTCGCCCCGTACGCGTGGCGATATTGCCGAGATGGCACAACGCTGTCGAAAGATGATTGATTTCGATGTCAGCGTTCGGTCGCGCTCCGGTCCGTATACACTCAAGAAAATTCAGATGATGAGCCGCCAGGTCAGGTCCGTCGCCCGATTGCTCTTCAATCAACTTGTTCTTTGGACCGGTCAGACGGTACTTACCGGATTTTCCGAGAATCATCATCCCTGTCGTCCCGTAGAACGCGTTCCCGTTTTCGAATCCTTCCTGCACGTAGGGTGACCAGATTCGCTGTTCAAAAATCAGTTGCTTGGGTTTTCCCGATTTTGTCATCCCCGGATATTCATAGACGACATACTGAGTGTCGGCATGCTGTTGATCGTCGTCGAAAAAGCTTTTTCCTCCTAATGCGGCGATGCGGGAAGGATGTTTTTCAACTCCCAGACCCCAGCGAGCGATGTCGATGTCATGGACTCCATCATTTCCGATGTCGCCACATCCAAAGTCATACCACCAGCGCCAGATCCCATGCAGGAAATTTGACTGATACGGCCGCTCGGTCACGGGGCCCAGCCACAGATCGTAGTCGAGATTCTTTGGTGGCTCGGACGGCTGTTGCCGACCGATTGTCCCGCGAATCTGGCTGTTCCACGCCTTTGCTGCAAGGATTTCACCGATGATTCCCGTTTTCAGTTTATCGATGGCCTCGGCGATGAAACGCGTACTGCGACATTGAGTCCCCACTTGCATCACGACGTTGTTCTTTCTCGCCGCCTCGATCATTAATCGCCCTTCTCGCAGATTGTGCGAACAGGGTTTTTCGACGTAGACATGCTTCCCGGCATTCGCAGCAAGTATTGCAGCCGGTGCATGCCAGTGATCAGGTGTCGCAATCCAGACAGCCTTCACATTTTTGTCGTCGAGCACCCGGCGTAAGTCCGAGACCACTTTGGGTGCGACACCTGTTTGCTGTGTGATTGTTTCGGCGGCCTTGGCCGCACGATTGGCATCGACGTCACAGATATATGCGACGTGTACCGATGAGTTTTTGGCCAGCTGATTTGTGTGCGCCGTTCCCATACCACCGGGACCAATGACCGCAACGGCGAGACGATTCGTATCCTTACTTGTTTGTTCCTGAGCACTTGCCCCCGCAACATAAAGCGAAGCGGCTGTCGCTGCGACGCTTCCTACAGATTGTTCCAGAAAATCGCGACGTGAGTTTGTCATGAATCGCCCCGTTAATCACAAGGAATAAATCAGTCGAATCAGATCCAATTCTACTGAGACAGAGATGACGACTGTTAGCGACGAACTTTGGTCACTGGAAGTCAAAGCTTCGCGTAGAGAGTTTCACCATATCGCTGGATGAAAATCCCGGTCAATCGCATCCAACGTTTTCGTCAGCAGCATTGCAAGCACCAGAGGATAAGTCCAATTCACTGCCCAAAGCCAACCTTGTAAGAGAGGCCTCATTTCCAAAACACGCACTAAGAGAATATCATGGCCAATACGGGCTACGCTAATCGAGGTACCATTCGCGGGCGTTGAAAGTTGGGCTTCGCAAACCAGAGCCGCCTGTAACTTCGGGAGATTCTATGTCCAAACTTCGCGTAGAGAGTTTCACCATATCGCTGGATGGTTTCGGAGCTGGACCGGACCAGGACATCAATAACCCACTCGGCGTGGGTGGTACTTCGCTTCACGGCTGGGCCATCCCCACTCGAACGTTTCAAAAGTCGTTGTTCGGTAACGATGGCGGAGAAACGGGCGTTGATGAAGAATTTGCCGCTCGAGGTTTTCAGAATATTGGGGCATGGATTCTTGGCAGGAACATGTTCGGACCGGTTCGCGGACCCTGGCCAGATGAGAGCTGGCGGGGTTGGTGGGGCGAGAATCCTGTCTATCATGTCCCGGTGTTTGTGCTGACCAACCACGCCCGTCCGCCGCTGATCATGGAAGGAGGAACAACTTTCCACTTCGTGACCGAAGGTGCTGCCGTGGCTCTTGAACGCGCCCGGGATGCGGCCGGAGGAAAAGATGTTCGCGTTGGTGGCGGAGTCAACGTCATCCAACAGTATCTTCATCTCCGCCTGATCGACGAAATGCACATCGCCATCTCGCCAGTCTTACTCGGCTCCGGTGAGCGCCTGTTCGAAGGTGTGAATCTTCCTGCATTGGGCTATACATGCATCAGACATGAAGCCACGGCTCGGGCCACCCATTTCATTTTGTCTCGACAGTGAACTGTTCAATCACCACGGCGAAGCCTGGCCTGACACCTTTGTTCGAGGAGTTTCTGACAATTCGTTTTCAGTGTGTCGACGGCGACAGTGCGTCGTTCATTTTAGCGGTATTGCAATTACTGGTTTCAATGAACTTAACTCTTGATACCCAATAATTCTTTCGCTTCAGCGTATCCTGCTGCAGGCTTTCCGTATTCGCTCGCCGTGACGCGGGCAAGAGCAACGAGATGCCGCCACCTTGCTGAGGGGCGCGTAGCATGGAAATCATCCCAGACCGTGTGGAAGTATTTTTCGGCGTGCAATGCCCCGTCTTCACTAGTGGCGTAACGGGCCAGCGTGGCAAACAGTCGATCAGCCGGCAGGGACATCTCACCATACCGCTGAACAACAGCCGACGCGTGAGCCTGCAAGTTGTTTTGTATGGACTCGTCCAATTTGGCCAGAAGACTGTCCGCATCATTGGCTGTGATACGTCCCAGATGGAACTGAAGTGGCAGTGGCTCCGGCAGGAAGTTGCCGGGGTAATTTCGATCTCTGGCGACTTGCCATGCTCCGATGATCAAACACGCGAATACATTGGTGCCGGAGCTGACACTCGCGAGGTGTCGCCAGGCATTCGCTGCGTCGCTCGCGTGGACTCCCACAGAATCTCCGTGAACCGACCCCGCGGGCTTAAGGCGGTCTTCCCACTGTGGCAGACGTCCTCCATCCCTCAAGACTAGCAGACTGGCTGCCAGGGAAATCGCTTCCCCAATCACTGCGGGATCAAATCCTTCGGCCAAAGCGCCTGCTGCCGCTCGACCTGCATCTTCCGGCGACGCTGTCGCAAATGTGTGACTCAAGTGCTCAACAAAAGCATCGTCGGCCGGCTTTGTCCCCGGCGATTGCCCATTGAGCTTGAATTCATCCAGAAGTTTGACCAACATCCGTCCATGCGCCGTTGTTTCCGGGCGTTCCTTTGGCTCGGTTCGAATGCAGTACCGCAGCGACTGACGCAACATCGTGAGCGCGTGCTCGGTTCCCACAATCTCCTGCATTTCCCAGGCACGGAATGGCAGCACCGTTCGGTGAACCTCGGGGTGATTGTCATGAATGACTGGGATCAGGGCATCCAGCGCCGAACGACGGTCGGTCGCAACGAATTTTGCGAGCATCTGTTCTGCGTGTGTCGTCTCTTTCGAGCGAATCGCGGACGAAAGCGAGTCGGATGTGGAATTTGGCGCAGAGGATTCCGCAGGAAGACGATGGAGCACCTCGGAACTTCGGCCGCCGAATTCCTGGATGCGATTGCTGTTTCGATAAAGAACTTTGAGGACGGGCAGTGCATCAGCACCTGGCGGCATGAAACGAGCCATTTTGAGCGCCGGAGCCAACGCCATGAATGTGTGAAACCCGATATAGTCTTCGCCGCCGAACGTCCTGGCGTTGGCGAGCGCGCCCGCAGCTACGAGCGATTTCAGCGGTAGTCCGCTTCGGAGTTTTTCGATGAGGACAGACTGCAGACGCTGGACTGGCGTTTCCTGTAAAACGCAAACAAGTGGTTCCAGTTCGCCGAAAGTGAGGGAGTCATCGAGATCCTCTGCGAATCCCTTCGGTATAAGATTCAGATCCGTTGCGAGTGCTGCTCCGACCGTTGCGAACAACGTTCCCCGCCCAATATCAGCCAGGAAACGGCGACGTGAAGTCTGTCGGGACATGGGCATCTCCTTTGAAAAGCGATTGCTGACAATGTGGAACCCTCGATTAGTCTACATTAGTCACTCTTCAAGTGATATGTCGAGGTGTTCACGCTCTTGAACATTTGGGGAGTGATCTCGTTGGTGGTCTCGGTTTTGACGCTCGTCATCGCGGTTGTCAATCATTTTCGCATGAGCCGTAGCGAGTCCTGTTGGAACCAGGCTTGGCCGTGAGATGCTCGAAGTTCAATGATCAACTCGACATTCTTGATGTCTTCATTGACCGTGAACTCATATTCCAGAGATGTCCAGACGGATGAGCCTGCCAGATGGTTCGTCCGTTCTGAACCAGAGATGCGCAGGCCAGCTCCTCTTCCTTTCTGATCCTCAATCGGATCGACATTGATCGTTCGCAACATCGCAGTAAATCGATAATCTCCCTTTGACAACATCACTCGACGGCGCCAAGAAGCGATGCAATCTTCTTCCTTGCCGCAGATGATCGCATAGACTCGCTTTTCGCCGGGTAGTTCGATCTCCTCCAGGATTGCTTTGTCGCTCTCGATCATTTGCTGCCAGTCGGAAATCGTCTGACTCCCAGACTCATCAAATTCCAGGGGACCAGGATCAGGCTGGTCATGTTGCTGCTGAAGTGATTCACCCCGTGCAATCAACCGCTGTTTCAAATCTTGTACTCGCTCATGATGCTCGGCAGCGAGTTGGGGGTCCATCGATTCCAACACCGGGCGTAATCGCCGATGGACAACATCGACCTGATCCAGCAATTTGTCAGCGGGCGAAAACAGCGACAATAATTCATCAACTCGTTGACGATACCGTTTTCGCCACTCGGTGTTTTGCATGACGGTCGCTGCGACAATTGATCCAGGATAATCGAGAATCGATGCAGACGTGTCCCCGAACATCTGATCCATCCCGTGCGGAAAAAAATGAACCTTGTGTCCCTTGGGATCAAAGTAGATCCGGTAGTTGTTGTAATTCGTACTGTACCCATCCCAATGACAGGTCATCAGTTCCAGCGCCATGAACGTGATGAACTGCTCAACATCAAGTAACTCATTCACTCGTTCCCAGCGCTCGTTCGGTTCGTCAGTCCGACACGCTTTGACAAGTGCGGCCAGATCGCTGCGATCATCGACACCGCTTCCCGAGTCTTTCTCAAGTTCGGCATCAATGTCCTGTAGAAATCCCCCGTCGTAAAGATTTCCAGAAGAGTCTTCGAAGTATCGTTTTAAGAAGGACTTGTCAAAACCTTCTTTGAGGACATAAAGGCCAACATCACGACCATTCAGCCAGACTCGTGCATGCGTGGCATAGGCTGCAGGAATGCCTGCCGATCGAAAGATCTCACCACAGAGATGCTCTTGCAAATAGGTCTCGTCCTGAACGGAATTATTCAAATGGAATTTGGAAAGGCCGTGAAATGTCTTACCCCTTTTAAATTTCTGAACATTCAGGGTCAATGCCGGGCGATCATCAAATTCACGAAAGCTCCCGGCAGCACCTTTGAGCTTGATCGCCACATTCTCATAGGTCGCAACATCGTTTTCACGAATCGTACAACGGACATACGTCCGGTTTTCGGCCTTCAGTTTTTCCAGTTCGGCTTCCGAAATCTCGATTCGCAGGTTGGAAATTGAACCGCTGAGAAAAAACTCGCGACTCTGCTTCAAGTCCGCTTCCGTCGTCGGCAAGGGAGCCTGCGCATCGGAAGGCATTGCGAACGCGAACAGGCAAACCGCGATCGATAAGCAGAACGGTAACAATCGTCGATCGCTCATCGGTCGACGATTTAATGGAGGGGACAACAGGCAAGAATCCGTTTTTTTCGGGCAAGTCATTGCGAATTCTCCTGTGCCATCCACTGAAACTCGAGAACAAACGGCTGGCAATTAACTGGTTTACTGCCAATGCTTTTGAGAAAACGGCCCCCGAGCAAGAACCAGACTAGGAATTCGGGGCGAAATGTTTCAACAGAGATTTTCTAACGTCAATATAGGTCAAGCGTTATACACTTGGCTACGTCAGCGTTTTTTCAGGACGAAGGAAACGGAGTCCCTTACCGCTTATGACGCTGGCCGTGTTGATTTCACGAAAACTCTTTTTTCCCATCCCCCAATGCGGTCGCCAGACAAAATCCGCCGTAACTGTATGGCAATAAGCAAGTTATCATACTATTCTTCTGCAACCGGAAACGAACATCCTACCAACATATGGTCTGTTTCCCACCGTTAACCACTAACCGCCCAGATATAAATCCAAGCATCATCATGGACGTGATAAGTGGCGTGTTTGCCCTCGTCACCGAAGCCCGAATCATGACTGTCCAGTGTTCCTGGTACGAAATCCTATTAGCCACCCTTGAGAAGGGGTTGTTTTGCGCCATCAGATCGCGACCGTGACGCGAAAATCTCATTCTCGACCGCCAGATTGCAGATTTGTAGCGTGTCCGGATTCCGTCGAACTTGTTTCCACATCGACCGGCGCTTACGATGGTCGGCCCATTGCATCGAGAGAAAATGATTTCTATCTCGGTGTGTATGGTTTGTGATTGCAAGAATGCCACTGGCAGGTGGTGGGTAGAGGTCAAAACCTCGGCAATGCAGAGTCGGCTCATTCTCGATTTTCTGCAATGCCTCTTGGAAAGCTGCTGTTCGATGAAGCACGTATTGTCCGCGATGGTGATGAACCAGCCGGGTGTGTTGGCACACATCTCCGGAATGCTCGCGTCGCGCGCATTCAATATCGAAAGTCTGGCCGTCGGTGAAACCGAACGCCCCGAGTTTTCACGCATCACGTTTGTCGTGACAGGCGACGACAAGGTTGTTGATCAGGTTCGAAAACAACTCGAAAAGATCGTGACGGTCGTTAAAGTCGTTGATTACTTGAATCAGGATCTGGTCGAACGCGACCTGATGTTGATCAAGGTGTCGACAGCTGGTGGCCGCCTTTCCGATGTACGCGAGCTTGTCGGAATCTTTCGCGGCAAGATTGTCGATGTCGGTGAACAGCATGTCATGATCGAAATCTCGGGTTCCGAGAGTAAATTGACGGCATTCATCGAATTGATGCGTCCGCTGGGAATCATCGAAATGGTTCGCACCGGACGAATCGCACTCTCACGCGAGAAATCCCTGTCTGTTGAAGACGCACTCAAACCCCCGCCGACATATGAAGAAGCCGCAATCAACGGTTGAACGACCGATTTGAAAAGCACAATTTACCCGGTTGTATTTGTGTAAAAACAGTTCTGAAAATTCCCTTAACTTTCCTGAAGAGAAGCAACGATGGCTGCTAAGGTTTACTACGACGACGATGCCGATTTGTCCCTGTTGAAGGGAAAGACCATTGCAATTCTGGGCTACGGAAGCCAAGGACATGCACAAGCCCAGAACCTGCGAGACAGCGGCTGTACGGTTGTGGTTGGTCAGCGACCTGGAAGCAAGAATTACGATCTGGCCGTCAGCCACGGATTCAAGCCCGTTTCGATCGCTGAAGCGGTCAAGCAAAGCGACCTTGTCAACATTCTGCTCCCTGACGAAGTTCAAGGTGATATCTACCGCACTGAGATCAAGCCGAACCTGAAGCCAGGCGCCTTGCTGATGTGCTCGCACGGGTTCAACATGCATTTCGGACAGGTCATTCCACCTGAGGGTACGGACGCAGCATTGGTTGCCCCGAAGGGCCCAGGTCACCTTGTTCGAAGCGAATATGAAAAGGGCGGGGGGGTTCCTAGCCTGATCGCGCTGACACCGGGTGCTTCGGAAACAAGCCGTAAACTGGCCCTGGCCTATGCCAAGGGGATCGGTGGTACACGCGGTGGTGTAATCGAAACGACGATCGCGGAAGAAACCGAAACCGACCTGTTCGGCGAACAGGTTGTGCTGTGCGGCGGCGTCAGCGCCCTGATCAAAGCGGCGTTTGAGACGCTGGTTGAAGCTGGTTATCAGCCAGAAATGGCCTATTTCGAATGTATGCACGAGTTGAAACTGATCGTGGACCTGTTTTATCAGGGTGGTCTCAACTACATGCGATACAGTGTTTCGAACACGGCTGAATTCGGTGATTACACGCGTGGACCTCGAATCGTCACCGACCAGACCAAGGCCGAGATGAAGAAGATCCTGCACGAAATTCAAACCGGTCAGTTTGCACGTGAATGGATTCTGGAAAACAAGGCCAATCAGCCGACCTTCCAAGCCATCAAGCGTCGCGAACGATCACACCAGATCGAAGAGACTGGCAAGCAACTTCGCCGCATGATGAAGTGGATTAACGCCAAGGAATATTAATCGGCTGACATGGTATCACGGGCTAACCGAAGACGGTAAGCCCGTGCCACCATGTGGAAATTTGATTTCCGAGCAGCGGTGGTTTATCCCACCGCTGCTTGCATTATTACCCCTTTGCTGTGATCGAGAACGTCGGATCGCTATACTCAGATGAGTTCATCAGGAGATCCGTGAATGTGTTTGGCCGCTGGTAGTTGTGACTCACAGAAGTATTTTCCTTGCGTCGTTCCGGCCCGAATTCTCCTTTCATTTGTTGTTGTCCTTGGATTTGCTTCGAGTTCTTTTGCTGCCGACATTGAAGAGACTCGCAAGCTTCTGACCAAAGGGGAATATGCCGAGTGCATCAAGGTTGCCGGAAAGGCGATTGATGAACGTGCTTTCGGCGAAGATTTCTACCTCTTTAAATCCGAAGCGGAATTGAATACGGGACTTTATAAGGATGCCTACGAGACGATTTCGGCTGGATTGACTCGATATGCATGGAGCGTTCGCCTGCGGCAGGCGGGAATTGAGCCCGCGCGATTGTCCGGCAACGTGATGCAAGCCAGCGTTTGGCAAGCGGAAATCGCCGACGTTGTCGGTCGGGCTGCCTGGCGCTACAACGGTGACGCTGACAGTCTGGTGGCTCTTGGTCGGGTCGCTGTGGCGACGGGCGCTGACGCTCGCCAGGTTCTTGAAGTCTTTTATGATCGCGCATTGAAAGTGAGTCCGGCAAATCGAGGGGCGATTCTGGCCAGCGGCGAGATGGCACTCTCAAAGAAGGATTTTGCGTTAGCTGCGGAGACATTTGAAGAGGGCGTAAAGGGACATCCTCAAGACCCGGACATTCACTTTGGACTTTCCCGGGCACTTGAGAGATCACAGCCGCCGTTAGCCGCGCACCATTTGTCTGAGGCGTTACGACTGAATCCCCATCATCTTCCAGCACTTCTTCACCGAGTCGATCACGCCATTGATTCCGAGCATTATGGTGACGCAAAGAAGCTGCTTGATGAGGCTTTGGAAATCAACAATGCAAGTCCTTTGTGTTGGGCCTATTACGCCGTGTTGGCTCATCTCGGTAATAACTCCGACAATGAGCTTGAGTACCGTAACCGGGCACTTAAGCCATGGACCGAGAATCCCGCTGTTGATCACCTGATCGGTCGAAAACTCTCGCAAAAATACCGCTTTGCAGAAGGGGCGGCCCATCAGCGAACGGCTCTTCAATTTGCTTCAACCTATCAGCCTGCGCGAGTTCAACTCGCTCAAGATTTGTTGCGATTAGGACAGGAAGACGAAGGCTGGAAGTTGAGTGAAGCAGCGTTGAAGTACGACGCCTATGACGTCCATGTCTTTAATCTGGTGCAGCTTCGTGATGAATTAGATAAGTTTACGACGCTCGAAGGGGATGGTTTCCGTGTGCGAATGGAGGCCAAAGAAGCGGCGATTTACGGATCGGATGTGCTGCAGCTTTTGCAGCGAGCCAAACGGACGCTGTGCCCTAAATACGGTCTGGAATTGAAGGACGACATTACAGTCGAGATTTTCCCAGACCCGAATGATTTCGCAGTGAGAACGTTTGGCTTGCCGGGAGCGGAGGGATTTCTGGGGGTCTGTTTTGGAAAAGTCATTACAGCGAATAGTCCAGCTTCGCAGAAGGAGACGCCCTCGAATTGGCAGTCGGTCTTGTGGCATGAATTCTGTCATGTCGTGACGTTGGAGAAAACCAAAAACCGGATGCCTCGATGGCTCAGCGAAGGGATTTCCGTATACGAAGAACGTCAGGCTTCAACGACGTGGGGCCAGAGAATGAGTCCCAAGCATCGCAAGCGAATTCTCGATCGAGGTATCAATTCTGTTCGTGAGATGAGTGGTTCGTTTCTGCGTCCCGAAAAGCCTGAAGATCTTCAGTTTGCGTATTTTCAAGCCTCGCTGCTTGTCGAATACCTGGTCGAAAAGTATGGCATCGAATCTCTCAAGAAGATTCTTGACGATTTGGCTACTGGAATTCCCGTTGATGTGGCCATCGAGCGGCACACGACATCGTTGAATCAGATTGATATGGAGTTTCGCGATTATGCCATCGAGATGGCGCGGCGACTGGCCCCGGATCTCGATTGGGAACAATACGATCTCTCCGCGATTAAAGACGATGATGATCCTGACCGGCTTGAACGCTGGGTTGACGATCATCCGTCGAGTATTCAAGGGCTGACCATGCTCGCGGACCAGCTGATCTCGAAGCGGGATTTCGAGAAAGCCAAAACGTCGCTGGCGAAACTGATTGAATTGTATCCCGAGCAGACTGGCCTCGACAGCGCCTATCTGCTCCTTTCCGCAATCCACCGCGAGTTGAATGAACCGAATGAAGAACGAAAAGTCCTTGAGAAATACGTTTCACAAACAGATGATGCCAAATCGGCCTTGCTACGGTTGATCGAGTTACAAACGACGGTCCATGATTGGACTGCGGCATCAATCAGCGTGAAGCGATTGCTGGAAGTCAATCCCTTATTGCCACAAGCCCAAAAATCGCGTGCTGCCACGAGTGAAAAACTGGGTGATGTCCATGATGCGATTAAGGGCTTGCAAGCATGGCTACTGATGGACCCCGATGATCCCGCCGAAGCCCATTTCCGTCTCGCAAAACTGCTCGACGCAAACGGTCTCCCTGACGCGAAAAAACATGTTCTGGCCGCGTTGGAAGCAGCACCAAGATATCGTGAAGCTCAAAAGTTGTTGTTGAAGATTGTACGCTCTGAACCTGCAGACGCTGAGCAAACACTGAAGTCCAAACCTGTTGACAATGAACAAATCCCCAGGAAACGAAATGTAGGGTTCTGACGATGAAACGTGTCATTCCCCTGATCAGCATCTTGGCAATGCTCGTGGTCGTCATTGGAACGATCGGGCTGTTGCATGGGCAAAATCGTTCTTTACAGCGTCGCTTCGGTGGGCGGCTGGAAACAGCAGTCCCAGACAACCGAAACGGTGTCCCGTTGTGGGATGTTGATCCCGCCTTCAAAGACGATGTCTTCACCTTCGTCCGTATCGAGTATGACTCGACACGACGGCCGGGATCATGGCTGACCGATTTTCCTGACGCCGATCTAAATTTTTCTTATCGCCTGCAGCAATTGACTTCGTTGAAAGTCGACCCGAACGGACGGATCATGCGACTGAGTGATCCCGATCTGTTTCACTACCCGTTTATTTACCTGATCGAGCCGGGCGGCATTTATCTTGCCCCCGATGAGATCGCGGCGTTGCGAAGATACCTGCTGAACGGTGGGTTTCTGATGGTGGACGACTTCTGGGGCGAAGAAGAATGGCGAGTCTTCTACCAGACGATCAAGCAGGTTTTCCCAGACCGGGAACCGATTGAACTTCCGCTCGAGCATCCGATCTTTCACTGTGTTTACGACTTAAAGGAAAAACCCCAGATCCCTGCCATCGGGGTTGCTATTGATGGCCGGTCAACCGGTAAAACGTGGGAACGTGAAGATGCGAAAACGCCTCATTATCGCGGTATTTTCGATGATAAAGGTCGAATGATGGCGATGATTTGTCACAATACGGATCTCGGCGATGGCTGGGAACGTGAAGGAGAAGATCCCTGGTACTTCACGGAATTCTCCGAAAAGAAAGCCTATCCATTAGGTATTAATATTATCTTCTACGCGATGACACACTGATCACTATTTTCAATATCAAACCGCAGTCGGAGTCCCTTGTGAACGTGACGAGTCAATCCCCCGCCGATGATGATGAGATGCGAGTCCTGGAACTGGTTCGAACAGGCCGGCAGCGGATTCGAACCGAGTTGGCAAAAACGATCGTCGGTCAGTCGGAAGCGGTTGAGCAGCTTTTGATTTCACTCTTTGCCGGTGGCCATTGCCTGATCACGGGAGCACCAGGGCTAGCGAAGACTTTGCTCGTCAAATCGATCGCTCAGGTCTTCCACCTGAAATTTCAGCGGATTCAGTTCACTCCAGATCTGATGCCAGCAGACATTACGGGGACAGAAATCCTCGAGCAGGATGAATCAGGACGCCGCCAGGTCGTCTTCGTTAAGGGGCCGATTTTCACGAATGTCCTGCTGGCCGACGAAATCAATCGTACGCCGCCGAAGACTCAAGCCGCATTGCTCGAAGCCATGCAGGAACATCAGGTGACGGCAGCGGGGACTCGCTACGTTTTAGAAGAACCGTTTTTCGTGTTGGCGACGCAGAATCCGATTGAGATGGAAGGGACATACCCGCTCCCTGAAGCTCAGCTTGACCGGTTCATGTTTAATGTGGTCATTAACTACTTGCCTGAGGATGATGAAGTCGCTGTCGTGGCAAGAACAACGTCGTCCAGACCGGAGTCAATTGAAGCCTTGTTTACCGGCCTGGATATCCAGCAGATTCATGCACTCGTGAGACAGGTTCCTGTTGCAGAAGACGTCGTAAGGTTCGCTGTTCGACTCGCAGCGGCCTCGCGTCCGAATCAACCCGGCTCGCCCGATTTCGTGAATGATTGGGTTTCGTGGGGAGCTGGTTTGAGAGCTGCACAATATCTGGTTCTGGGCGGCAAGGCGCGTGCATTGTTGTCGGGTCGTAATAATGTGACTTGGGATGACATTCGTGCCCTTGCGGCTCCCGTGCTCAGGCACCGTATCCTGATCAATTACCGAGCCGAGGCGGCGGGCCAAACGGTCGAGAACATCATTTCAAGGTTGTTAGAGACAGTGAAAACGTCGTAACTCGCTGGTACTTCACGAAACGGCTCGGTTAGTATTCTGTGCCACTGCATCGGAGTCTTCGGAGACGCAGTGTCTTCTCCTTCTGCCCGATCAAAGAGCACTGCCTGACCGAAAACTGTCATGTAGTGGCGTATTGGTTTTGAAAATTGAAACAGCACTGAATTCGTCTTCTCCATTTTAATAAGGAATCAAAGTTGATGTCCCTTCGAATTATTCGCTTGTGTTGTCTGGCGGCGATTTCAGCTGTTGCGGTCTCAGCATTTTCCATCGCTGCCGACACAACTGACGGAAAGAACTATACACAATTGCCTGAGATCGCTCCGGCAGCAGGTCAACCCGGTTCCGATAAGCCGTCGGTTCCCGCTGTACCACTATCTTTATTCAAAGAGGGTCCAACGCCAAAATGGATCTGGGGTGCCAGCGACGACAAGAACTATGTTGTCAAAACGACATTTCAGGGATCGGGAAAATCCGCATGGCTTCGTGCCACATGTGACAACGCAATGACGATTTATGTCAACGGAAAAAAGGTCGCTTCCGGAGACGACTTCAACCGACCCGAGCAGCTGGATATCAAATCCCGCCTGAAGGATGGCGAAAATGTGATTGAAGCTGAAGTTGTGAACTCCGGTGGTCCAGCGGGATTCGTAGCCAAGCTGGCGATCACAGGCAACGATGGCAAGGTTCGTTATCTCGTGACTAATGAATCATGGAAGGTGGCGGATAAACGGAACTCAAATGAAGGTGTTGCACCACGAATCACCTACGCAGCGTTGGAGGATCATCCAGGCGGCAAAGGAATGCTTGCGGATCTGGCCGTTGAAGAGGCGCGAGACCTTTTCAACTTGCTTCCTGGATTTCAAGTCGAACGACTCTTCACGGTTCCCAAAGAAGAACTCGGTTCGTGGGTCAACTTAACGACCGATCCGAAAGGCCGATTGATCGTCAGCGATCAAGGGAAGTTGGGTTTGTTTCGGGTGACGCCGTCGCCGTTGGGCAGCCAGGAACCGACCAAGGTTGAACCGTTGGACATTCAGTTCGACGGGAAGCGGATGTCGGGTGCTCAAGGACTGCTTTATGCGTTTGATAGCCTCTACATCATGATCAATGGCGGAAGCGTTCCAACGGGCTTGTATCGCTGCAAGGACACCAACGGAGACGACCAGTACGACGAAGTCGTTAAGATTCGCGACATTCCTGGTGGGGGCGAACATGGTCCTCATGCGTTACGACTTTCACCGGATGGCAAATCGATTTTCGTCGACGCGGGAAATCACACAAAACTTCCATTCGAAGTCAAATTGAATTCCCCACCCCAAACGATGGGTGGTATTCGTTCCGAACAGTTACGAGCCACGCTGCCTGAAGGAGTCATCAGTCGATTGCTTCCGAATTGGGACGAGGACTTGCTTCTCCCACGTCAATGGGACGCCGGTGGGCATGCCGTTGGGATTCTCGCGCCGGGCGGTTGGATTGCAAAGATCGATCCCGAAGGCAAAACGTGGGAAGTTGTTTCGTCGGGCTACCGCAATCAATACGATTTTGCCTTCAACGCTGACGGAGAAATGTTTGCGTACGATGCCGACATGGAATGGGACATGGGGTCGCCCTGGTATCGACCTACGCGAGTCGTGCATGCCACCAGTGGAAGTGAATTTGGCTGGCGAAGCGGAACCGGTAAATGGCCTGAGTACTATCCTGACAGCTTGCCAGCTCTCGTACATGTCGGCCCAGGGTCACCAGTGGGGGTCGAGTTTGGTTACGGAACCAAGTTCCCAGGAAAATATCAGAAGGCATTGTTCATCTGTGACTGGACCTTCGGAACGATGTATGCCGTGCATATCGAACCAAGTGGCGCAAGTTACAAGGCGACCAAAGAAGAATTCCTGTCACGAACTCCGTTGCCTTTGACGGACGTTGTCGTTCACACCGACGGATCGCTGTACTTTACGACCGGCGGACGTGGCACGCAGTCAGAGTTGTTCCGTGTGACTTATGTAGGAAGAGAATCAACCGCCCCCGTTGATCCGCGCGATAGTCGAGATGCGGAATTAAGAGCGCTTCGCCGAAAAATTGAAACATACCACTCAGCGATTAATGAGCCTCCGACTCAAGCAGCGGCGTTCCTGCTTCCTTACCTGGGGCATGCGGATCGCCATATTCGCTATGCCGCCCGTGTGGCGCTGGAACGGCTCCCATTGGAACTCTGGCAAGACAACGTCCTCAACTCGAAAAACGCTGATGTCGTCATTACGGGTTGCATTGGACTGGCGCGCCAAGGCGAATCACCGTTGCTGCTACCGATTCTTAAGGCGCTCGGCAACTTAGATGTCTTCTCGTTAAGCCAGCCGCAACAACTTGGGATGTTACGCGGCTTGCAACTGGCGTTTATTCGACTGAGTCACCCAAGTGATGAAAAATCAGAACAGGTTCTTGCGGCGAAAGCGAAACTTGGTTCCAGATTGGATGCCGTGTTTCCAACGCCGTTTGATTCGTTGAATCGCGAGATTGCAACCCTAATGGTTTTTGTTGGCTCTCCAGGTGCAGCTAATAAGATCGTTCCGTTGCTCGCGAAAGAACGAGTCATCCAGAAGTCCGACTTTGGTGATGTTGCTTCGCGCAATAAGCAATTTGGTAAGTCGATCGAAGTCATGATGGCCAACCAGCCCGATTTACAACAGTATCACTATGCCTTCGTTCTGCGAAATCTCAAGCAGTCATATCGAACTGAGACTCGTCAGAAAGGCGTTATCGCTGTACAGACGACAACACCGACCTGGTCGATGGAAGATCGTAAGACCTACTTTTCTTGGTTTGAAAAGGCTCATACGTGGGCGGGTGGTGCCAGCTATCAAAAGTTCCTGACAAACATCGAGACTGCGGCATTTGAATCGATGCCCGAAAATGAGCGAGTTGTGCTCGAAGCATCAGGGGTTCGCAAAGCGTATAAGGCCCCCGAACTGCCGAAGCCAGTCGGTCCAGGCCGGGACTATTCGCTCGATGAACTGGTCGCCATGTCGACAACTCAAATGAAAGGCCGTGACTTTAAGAACGGCGAAAAGATGTATAAGGCAGCCCGGTGTGTTGTCTGCCATCGATTCGGCGGCGATGGTGGTTCAACAGGACACGACCTGACGCAAGCAGCAGGGCGATTCACGTTTAAGGACCTGACGGAATCGATCATTGATCCAAGCAAAGTTGTGTCGGACCAGTATAAGACGACACTTGTCGAAACCAAGCAAGGGAAAACATATTCGGGTCGTGTTGTGTCGGCGACCGCCGATTCGATTACTTTGCTGATCGATCCTGAAGACTCGACAAAACTGGTCACATTGAAGAACGACGAAATCGAATCCCAGCAGCTCTCCGCAGTCTCATTGATGCCAAAGGACTTACTCAAGCCGCTGAACGAGAACGAAGTGCTGGACTTGCTGGCCTACCTTCTGTCACGTGGCGATGCGAAAGATTCGATGTTCAGAAAGTAACAGTGCGATCACACGGGATTTGACGGCAGATCGATTCGGTCTGCCTTGAAACCCATGAAAAACGGATGGTCTTGACTTCAAAGCAAGACCATCCGTTTTCTGATTTCGCTTACCTACCGAACGACGTCTGTGCCGGGGACGGAATCATCTTTACTCGGCATCGATTTTTCGTCAGCCGGGGTTGGTGACGGCAGCGAATCCATGATTTCACTACCATCACTTCCCCAATCATGATTGACGCCAGGATAGATATCCGTTTTCGGATACGGTACTGGCGATGAATGTTCTTCCGGTTCGGTTTTTAAGTGTTTCGCCGGGAATGCAAAGCTGCGAGCCCAGGCACGTCGGACCGCGTCTTGTTGAGCAGCGGCGTTCCACTCACCTTCGGCGAGTTGGATACCGTCGTTTTCCAGAAGTGTACCCCGACGCTGGTGCAGTTCTGTAAGTGCTTTATTGTAATTGATTAGCGACGTGTAATAGGAAATTTCGGCGGTGGCATTACTTGCCTGAGCACGAAGGACCAGGTCAAGTGTCGCACCACTGACCCCGGCATCATACTCGGCCTGCACAGCTTGAACTCGTCTTTCAGAAGCGATTTTCTGATCGAGATAAGTTCGAGAAGTCATGTAAGCCAGGTCAATCTTCTGAATCGATTCCGCTAATTCGTGGCTGATGTCCAACTCTTGAGCGGAGAGGGCCGCGCGAGCTTTGACCAATTGGAGTTCAAGGTTATGCAACTGTGCCCGAGCGGCACGGAAGCCAAGCGGCATGGCGAATTGCAGGCCGACGTTCCAACCCGTCTGGTCGCCACGAACTAGCGTGCCATACGAACTCGTATAATTTCCGGAGGACGTCTGGCCATCAGGCTGTTGAGGGCCAAGTAAATTGTTGCCAAATCCATTGAACTGATATGCAGAAATAAGGTTGAGCTGTGGATTCACGACATTCTCTGCCGCTTTACACTGAAGTTGTAAACTCTTGATTTGCCATTTTTGTTTACGAAGTTCCAGTCTTCGAGTCAGCCCATCAATCAAAATGGATTCCCATTGTGCGACATATTCTCCCTCAAGTGGATTGTCAGCTGGTCGAATGATCTTTCCATCGTTGACCGGCAATCCAAGCTGCTTTCGAAACGCATTCTCGGCGGCAAGGACACCTCCCCATGCATTTTCGACATTCGCTCGACTCGTGAAATAGGCTTCCCGGGCCTGCGCCTCATCACTGGCTTTACCGCCTGTCGCACCAACATCCATCTTGGCCTTAACTTCGCGCCAGGTACGCAGTGTACTCTCTCTGGTCGCGTTGTCAGCCGCGAGTTGCCGGTAGGTCAGGTACAATTCCCAGTATAGATCCTCAACGTCTTTCACCATCGTGACAACGGAGTTCTCAAAATCCGCTATCGAAATGTCGGTGTTGATTCTGGAAATTGCCACACCTTGTGATACACCTGTAACACCACCGAGACCGGCTCGCGCAGGACCTGCAATGCGGTTATATTCGACGCCGCCATACGCCCATAACGGCTGGGTAAACTGAACCTGAGCCAAACTCGTGTAACTGTCCCTAAATAACAAGTTTGGCTGATTTGATGAAAGATAATTCCAATTGTTATTTAAGGTGACCGAACCACCGGTTGCGAAAGTCTTTGCCAGTGCCGACGTGAATTGTGTCGTACCCTGATTAAGAACGAACCCCGTATTAGTCGTGTTAACCGGCGATACGGAATTCGAAACAGTATAATTGTTTCCGCCGGTTAACGCAGCCGTAAATGTCGCGTCATAATCGGCGAGTGCAGCTTCCACGCCACGATTACCGTACAGAAAGCCTGACTCACGAATCGCCGTATCGTAAACCGAAGGATTTTGTCCAGGGTTCTGTAAGAGCGTCAGGTTGCTGCCACGCGTCCTGATCAGTTTGTTGTTTTGCACGGCCAGATGAACGGCCTGCATCAAAGTCATCTCCCAGACTTCGTCCTGATGCCGGTCGCGAACCGTATGCGGCCGCTGTGACTCAACCACTTGTTCCGACGTCGGCTGATCGACATTCGGATATTCGATGGCAGTCGTTCGGTCTTTGTAATAGCTAAGCTGTGCGTCTCCGACGTAGGAAACGGGTTTAGCGGTGCGACAACCAACGAGGGCGCTGGAAATCAACAACGCATTGATCCATCGGATCGATCGCCTCCACCGCATGGGATGCATCCTTGCCAATATTGCCGTCCGTGGCATTACCGATACATTGTGCTCTGCGTCGCGCAGAGATCCTTCGATGCATAACCATTGATCATGGTCTACATCGCGAAACTCGCACGATCAGTATCGGCGGCAGAAGTGTTACCACATGACCCGATTCCGGGCAGGCAGAGAGAGGAAGGCCTATCAGAAACATCGGACAATCCGCACAGGCGGCATTAACAGATTTGCCTGCATAATCCGGGAAGGTGGAAAAATTTGTTTTTCCGGTGAACTTTCACATTCAATTTCCGTGGATATTGATAATAAGCTGGACTTGCTGGGCCTTGGGCCGTGAATCAATGTCGTCAGCATGATTCGTTTGGCTCATTTGCGGATAGCAACCTCGGAACCCTTCACGAGGAAGTTGTAGACTTCGATGATTTCGCGATCACCCAGGCGAATGCACCCTCGTGATTCTGCCTTTCCGATGGAATCGGGATCGATCGTTCCGTGAATCCCGTAGCTGTCACCCAGATCGATCCAGCGTTCACCGAGTGGATTTGAAGGATCATCAGCCGAGATGACTTTTCCATCCGGTCCCGTATAAGGAGGATTCTCAACCTTGTTCAGAACCGTAAACTTGCCGACGGGAGACGAACCATCTTTTCCAATACAGACGGGATAGCGTTTGACGTAGTATCCATGGAGGTGAATCGTCAATGCGAAGTCGCGTAGTTCGACCACGGCAGCGAATGGCCCTTTGACGACTTTCAGTTTCTGCCCCACTTGAATTCGTCGCGGTTCAGTTCGATTTAATTTCGCGAGATATTCCCACGAAAGCTGGTATTTCTTTGCGATCACTTCCATGCGTTCGCCTGCTTGAATCACATAAGGCTCAACGAAGTGCGGCTGCGACTGGAAGAAAATCGTTTTGGCCGTACCATCAATCAATTCCTGAATCTGTGGGCGAAATTCCTTATGATTCCAATAGAGTTTTGACAGAATTCGATGCGCGGCCATGGTTTCCCCCGCTGCAATTTTTTCTTCGGCGGCAGTGAGTTGTTCTCGTGGCGTCAACGAATTTGTCTTCGATGTTTCATGAGCATCGTTGGATCCTTCCGCAGGGTCCTGGTGAGCGACAACCCTCACCGGGCTGCGTCGGGTCTCCTCACGCGGGTTTGGAAATTCGGATGGAGCGTTGAGCTGAGCCGTCGATCGTTCTCGTGTTCGATTATTTGTCGGTCGATTGTCTGACGTGTTATCCCGGTCCCATGATTCGGACGAGTGAGTCTCAGTGACTTGACTTGCAGGAATGACACGCAAGTGGTTGATGTCATTGGTCGCATTCGCGGCAACTGCATTGGAATTGTCGGTATCAGGCTCTGACTGCTGCTCGAAGACGGCAGGATCATCTGCTGTCGTTTGGGTCACTGCAACTTTGGCATGGCGAGTTGAGGCTGTTTTAATGGGGTTCGGTGGTGGGAGGGGTTCTTGTTGCGTTTCTTCAATGCTTAGCGAACCACTCTTTGCCGGACTGAGCGTCAACGGAATCCAACCACGGCTCCACGAAAGCCCAAGTCCGATTCCAATCCCGAATACCGCTACCGTTAATGCTGGCATATACCCGCGGAACATAGTACGTCTTCCATGACGAAATGAACCGATTTCGGCAAAAATTCAATTGAATCAGGCGACCGTTAAGGAGGCATACTTTCGCAAGATTACCTGAACCTTAAAAGACAAAGGGGAATCCAAATGACTCCAAGCCGACCCGATCTGGTTTTACCAGATGAGCGAAAACACAGCTACACGAATTCTCTGAGTCGACCCAGACAGGCACCGGCGAGGTGTCCACCGAAACCCATCGACAGTTTCCATGCCTGCTCGATGGAAAGTCGTTTTGGCTTCCCCGGAGTAAGATTCAGCAAACAATCTGAATCGGGATGAACAAGATTCACCGTGGGTGGAACAATTTGATCTCGAATGGAAAGGGCTGTCGCCGCTAACTCGACACTTCCCGCAGCTCCGAGCAAATGGCCAATCCCTCCCTTGAGACTTGAACAGTCAAACTGATCAGCCTGTGTCCCAAACACAGCTTGAATCGCCTGGCACTCGACAGGGTCGTTTGTGGCAGTCCCAGTTCCGTGCAAATTGATGTAGTCAGGGTTTTGCGAGGTGAGTTTTCCAAGGTCAAAAAGAAGCTTCCGTAATGATGTTCCCGTTGGGTCAAGCTGCGTCAAACCGTGCGGGTCTGACAACATCTTTCCACCCAGCCACTCGGCATAAACGTGAGCGTGACGTTCCCGAGCGGAATCCAGCCGCTCCAACACAAGGCACGCAGCACCTTCGCCAATCACAAATCCGGTGCGATCGCGGTCAAAGGGCCGACAGGCTTGCGAAGGATCATCAGTCTCTCGGGACAAGACGCCCAACCGACGAAATGACCCCAGAAGCGCAGGCTGGAGCGAAACATCCGCACTTCCGACCAAAGCGACATCACAATCGCCGTTTTGGATCAGTTCAGCACCGCGCAGGCATGCAGCCAGTCCGGTTGCACAGGCGGCGACCGGAACCAGGACTGGACCGTAGCCACCGACGAAGCTTCTGATTGCCGCTGCAGCTCGGCCGGGGAACACGTCTAACCAATCGGCGGAATTCCCGTCGGAGGCGATCCGGTTCGGGTTCCCTGAGTCGGTTCGCTGCTCAACCATCAATCGTGAGAAGGTGTGAAATCCACCTTTACTTGTCCCAAATACAACTCCGACGCATTTTTTCTCAAGACACCGACGATCGAGACCAGCGTCAAGCAAAGCTTCATTTGATGTGGTCAACGCAAGCTCGACAAGTGGCTCACTATGACGAAACGGGCGGCTTGCTGGCAAACAGACTGGCGCACCCGCCATTCGCGAACTTTCGGTCCAATGCGGGGCCGACAGCCAACGGGTCGCACTGCGCCCCGACAACAAACCCTGCCAGGTGGACTCTCGGTCCGGCCCAAGTGGGGTGCAAAGGCCGATTCCCGTCACCACGACTCGGCAAGACTTGTGAACAACATTCATTACTCGACTGGATCAAACCCGGCGACTGGATCGACAAACGGCGAACCCTGCCGCCGCCATCAACAGTACGACGACCGCCCCTTCCACGTAATAAGGACGCGACTGTCTCACGACGTTCGAGGGCAAAGTCGTCGGCGGGGCCGTTCCTTGTGCTGACGCATTTTCAGGAACGACACTGAATAAACCAACAACGATCAGCAAGCAGAGAAGGGGGCGTCGCAAGAGTAGCATCATAATGGGACTCCGCTGAATCAAAAACCGTATTCGATATCTCGAAACAAATTTCATAGTTTTTCGGCCCGACAAAGTATCGCTTCACCAAGCCAGCCTCGTCCAACCGAATTGCTTACTTTTTCTTCTTTGGGGGCGGGGCTCCAAACTCTTTTCCATTCTTCTTCATTGCGGTTTCAAATGCGCTACGAGCCGTATCCCAGGCGGAGGCCATCAGTGGGATGTGGCAACCACCTTGTCCCTTGCATTCATTCATGCCTGGGTTCTCACCGCATCCACCTTGACCTTTGCACTCGTTATGGCCGCCGCAACTGGCATCGGCAATGCTGGCACACGTTCCCTGCCCGGCACAAGCGTTTTCTTTGTCTCGACCAAGCCCCTTACACGAGTTCAGGCCGCGACAGGTGTGCGGTTCGTCCATAATGTAGTTTTCGGCATTGGCACTAAGCGTCACAACCGGAGCCTTTGGCGCTACCGCAGGTGTTGCCGGTGTCACATCACCCGTTTTTGCGGGAGGTTTGGCATCATTGCAGCCGACCGTTACCCCGGCGATCACGCCAGTCAGCGCTGCCAGACTTAATTGATGAAACTCGCGTCGATCCAATCCGTTCGTGTTCATGAAATTCCTTGAGAAAAGCATTTTTGACTTGTGTTCTGGATCGATCTGGTCAAATCAAATCTCGAACATCGCTGACGCAACCTGCGATCGCCGCTGCTGCGACCATCGCGGGACTCATCAACAACGTGCGACCGGTCGGGCTTCCCTGACGACCTTTAAAATTACGGTTGCTGGACGAAGCACAGACTTCACGCCCTTGAAGCTTATCGGGATTCATCGCCAGGCACATTGAACAGCCCGCTTCGCGCCATTGGAAACCAGCGGCTTCGAAAATCTTGTCTAAACCTTCTGAAATCGCCTGCTCACGAACCTGCTGTGAACCTGGAACGACCAGCGCCTTTACGCCTGTTGCCACGTGCCGACCCTTGGCAATCGCAGCCGCTTCACGAAGATCCGAGATCCGGCCATTCGTACACGAACCAATAAACGCGACATTGATTTTCACTCCACGAATCGGCTGTTGTTCCTTCAGATCCATATATTCGAAAGCGTCGCGAATTCCTTTTTGATCGTCAGCTGTAAACTCTGCCAGTGCTGGCAACGATTCATTGACTCCGACCGACTGAGCCGGATTGATACCCCATGTCACAGTCGGCTCGATCGCGCTTCCGTCAAAGGTCACGTAGTCATCAAATTCAGCATCTTTTGGCGAGGCGAGACTCAGCCACCATGCGGCAGCACGGTCAAAGTCGGCTCCTTGCGGAGCAAACGGACGACCTCGAATGTAATCGACGGTGGTTTGGTCGGGATTAATGTAACCGCAACGGGCACCCCCTTCGATACTCATGTTGCAGACGGTCATTCGCTCTTCCATTGACATGCGATCGAAAACTTCACCCGCGTATTCATAGGCATAGCCCACGCCACCTTGAACGCCAAGTTTACGAATGATGTGCAAGATCACGTCTTTAGCGTAAACGCCAGGACGCAAGGTTCCCGTCACTTCGATCCGGCGCACCTTTGGACGGCTGAGGGCCAGGGTTTGTGTCGCCAGGACATCTGCCACTTGACTCGTCCCGATCCCGAAAGCGATCGAGCCGAACGCGCCGTGTGTACTGGTATGGCTATCTCCACAGGCAATCGTCATCCCCGGCTGGGTCAGTCCTTGTTCTGGGCCGACGATATGAACAACCCCCTGTCGCTTATCGTCGAGATTAAATAGGCGAACGCCGAAATCGCGGCAATTCTTTTCGATGGCAGACATCATTTCTTCCGCCAGACCATCGGCGAAGGGGCGAAGCTGGACATCGGTCGGAATAATGTGATCGACGGTCGCCAGCGTCCGCTCGGGATACTGCACCGTCAGCCCTCGGTCCCGAAGAATCGAAAACGCCTGGGGACTGGTGACTTCATGAATCAAATGAAGTCCAATAAACAACTGAGTCTGTCCGCCAGCCAACGAACGTACAGTGTGTAGATCCCAAACTTTGTTAAATAGATTGCGACGGTCAGTCATAGCCAGAAACTCGATTCCCTTGGTTGTCAAAACTGAAAGCACTGCATTCTAGCAACAAGAATGTTGTCATGCGAATGACCGGCACAGCCGGTTCACGCGCGTCGGATGATGGAGCAAAAATAGGGTAATCAATCGCGAGTTGACCAGGCGAGCCGGGGATGTTAATCCCTGGATTCTTTTATGGACTCTCACTGCGAATTGGCGAACGAAGAGTCCGAGGGCCTACTCCGGCTCACCCAGCCGAGGCGCGAACGATTTCCCTTTTCTAAACCCGTCGTTCGACGCGCATGAACTGGCAGTGCCGATCCGAGGGCTTACGTCGCCCTGTTCACCAAGATCTGCGGGAGGAAGGCAATAGCACCGTACCGGAGGCTTCCCGCCGCCGCCCTTCTTTCCAAAGTCGATGGCAAACGCAAATCGTAAAACGATAGGATGCGCACCGTAGACGCTTTTCAATCGGAACGGAACCTTTCATGTCGATCTGGACCTCATTACGTGGACACGCGGAACAGCAAGAGATGTTTCGCCGAACAATAGGGCGGCAACGGTTATCGCAGGCATATCTGTTTCTTGGCCCTGAAGGGATCGGCAAACAGCAATTCGCCCGGCGTCTGGCACAGGCATTACTGTGTCAAAGTCCCGGAGAAGATCCCCTGGAAGCGTGTGGTGATTGTTCGGGTTGTAAGCCGTTTCTCGCTGCATCGCACCCCGATTTCCTGTATGTCGGCTGCCCCGAAGGAAAGCGAGAGCTTCCTATTTCGTTGCTGGTAGGATCTGAAGAACGACGTGGCCAGGAGGGGCTATGCCACGATTTGTCGCTCGCACCACTTCCCGGTTCGCGAAAAGTCGCGATCGTTGACGATGCAGACACAATGAATGATGCGAGTGCAAATTCGTTTCTGAAAACACTGGAAGAACCTCCAGACCGAGCCATTCTGTTGCTGATCGCTTCAAACCTTGATGCGTTGCTTCCCACAATTCGCTCCCGCTGCCAACTGGTCCGATTTTCCGCGTTGGATACCAGTGACATCGAACAATTGCTGCTGGAACAGGATCTTGTCCAATCTGAAGCGGATGCCAAGTTCGCATCAGCACTCAGCGAAGGAAGCCTTTCGACAGCGAAACAATTGCTTGAACCCGAACTGCGCGAGTTAAGAACGCTGCTCTATTCAAAGCTGTCACAACCCAACTTCAGTGGCCTGGGACTTTCCAAGTCGCTGCTCGAGGGGCTTGGTAAAATCAGCACGGAAACACCGGTCCAAAGAATCAATGGGCAATGGTTGATCCGATTCACAGTCGAATTCTTTCGGTCGGCTCTTTTATCGCTTAGCGTTCCGTTACCCGACTCAGAACAAACGATCCCAGAAATCATTCCGTTCGTGAATCGTTTAAAAGAAATGCCAGATCCGATGGGCTTATTAGGGGCGTTAATCGACCGCAGCGTCGACGCTTCCAGCCACATTGACCAGAACGTACCTGTCCCAGCTACGCTCGACGCTCTCTATGACGAACTCGCTCGATTGCTGCGAGCACCAACACTCACTCGGTAGTTGGATAAAAGCTACTCAATTCCTTGAGAAAAATCTTAGTTCATAGAGTCTCTCAACATCACAGATTAAAAGCTGTGAGTTCCGATCCAAGCAACATCGACTGCGCAACCGACTCTTATTAGTTCGTCGGACTTGCTGCGTCAGCAACTTCCGTTTCCATTCGACGATGCTGACGCAGGTCGTAGCGTTCACCCGACTTTAACACTGCGAATTCAGGGGTCTCGGCAGGTGCATCTGACTGACGATCGAAGACTGTCACCTGGTGCTGTCCTAAGACCTGCATTGTCGAGCCGCGGACAATCAACGCCGTCGATTCGTCAACGCCCAATCCGATCAAGTCGGGGTGAGCCTTCTTCATTTTCGCCAGATCTGCCAGACGCTCTCGCTGCGTGGAATTTTGGTCATTCGCGACACCCGGCAAAAAGCAAAAGCCCCGATCGTATCCCTCGGTCATCATTTCTCCATTTCCGAGGAGATCGCCGCGAACAAGGTATTCACCTTGTATTGTTGCACCGGCAGAAGAAACGCCAATCACTCCTCCACGTCGCAAAACGTCATGAAAGAGGTCAACGACGTTCGTATCCAGGTATGCGTCTACCAACCGCCATTGACGATCGCCCGTGAACCAGACACCACGTGCTTCTGTCAGCAGCGCAATTAACGCCGGATCGGATAATTTTTCGCCAGGTTTCGCGTGCAGCATTTTGACGTTTTTGGCTCCTGCTTCGCTTAGCCAACCACACACGTCTTTTTGCTCGGGCCGAATTTCGTCCAATCCGTTGGAGACGACAACGATTGGCGCATCCTTACCTCCTGCAGCCTCCAGGAAAGTATTTACAACTTCTTTCGGAGTGGGACCTCCACCAGCAATCACGAGCGTCCCGTTTTGAACATCAGGTGTCTTTAAGCCGCTGGCCACTGTCATCGTCTCGGCTCGGGCGCTTGCGGCCCGACGCAACGTGACAAGATCTGCACGTTTGCCAACGGCCAATGTCTCAACCCGAGCAGGTCGATTTGGCGAGGACGAAAGATAAAGGCAGACGTCCGATTCACCAATCACTTCAAGCGACCGTCCTTGAACGACAAGAGCGGTTCCCTCGTCAATTCCGATTCCGACTGTCCCAGGCCGAAGCTGGATCGCACGCATCAATCGTTCTTGTCGGTTCCGTTTGCGAAAGTGTTGATCAACGATTGTTCCGGGTAAAAACCCCAAGCCTGTCGAAAGCAATGGTTCTGTTTTTCCATCGGCGATCATGTGTCGAGACATGATCGCAGCACCGGCAGATGTCCCGCCAATGACCCCGCCGCGAGCTAACACACCATGCATACGCTCTTCAGTTTTCGTCCCTAAGTAGCTCTGTGAAAGCCAGTTCTGATTGCCACCAATAAACCAGACCGCCGTTGCATTCTCAAGGACTTTCGAAAATTCGGGGTCATCAGCCTGATCACGCGAGCGAGTATGCAGGATATCCAGACTCGCGATGCCGTTGTCACAAAGACGATCGTACCAGCCGGAAAGACGTGACTGAGCATCCGTATCTGCGATCACGCTGGCGGACGTGATGATCACGACTTTTGCTTGGGAACCGCCGCCAAGTTCCACAAATCGATCAATCAATTTTCCCGGAAGGACGCCACCACCACAAATCACCAGCGAGCCAGATTTTACGCAAAGTGGGTCGTTTTCGGGATTGGTTGTGATTTCAGCCGCAAGCAAGGTTTGGGGCATTCCGGCAACCCCACAGAACGAGAGGAAAAATAAAACGAGCGGAGTTAACCCTCGAAACATCCGTCTACGAACCCGTAGGTTGAGTTGAATCCTCATCATGAAGTCCAGCCCTTTGCAAAATATCACCGGTCATTTTCACGGCCTTCGCCTCCGTGCGATCACACAAAAATAGGTTGATCCGTTCCAGGATGCAAGGTGGATTCCCGCAATTTGCCGACAAATTTCCCTGGCACCAATTCCCGGAACGCACCCGAATTCAGCGGATTAACGAGTTGGGCTCAAGTGCCACTGCATCGGAGTCTTCGGAGACGCAGTGTCTTCTCTTCGTATTCTGGCATTTCAAGCACACTGGGTGACCGAGGACGGTCATCCAGTGGCACCTGAACTCAGCGGATTAGTGATCTCAGCACATTTTAAATTCAATTCAAGATCCGTTTCGCTTCTCAAGAACCTCTTTCCAGATCGGGCCATAGACCTCTTTATCAAAGGGGGGACAACCCGTTGGCGTCTGTCCCAGCGGGTGATCTTTGAATCTCATTAAATTCGTGCAGTAAGAAAATGTTCGGCAGGTTGTTTTGCGGTTCAATTGCCCGTGTTCCATCAGTTGCCTCACGAAATCAGGCTGAGACAAAGTGGCGCGGCCAAGCCCGACCAGCGAACAACGACCGGCCACTCGGTTCCCAGCGGCAGCATGCATTGCAAAGTCCTGCAACCAACTATATCCGCTGCCGACAACTGGAATATCGGGGATCGAACGCTGAATTTCCGCCGTCGCGTCGAAATGCCTTAAAACCCCCAATAACGGGTGTTCTGGCGCGTGGTATCCGTCAACGGGAGGAAATTCCGCCGGTCGCAGGACATGTGGATTTCCATACGGATTCCCTGCCGTGACATTGATGAATGAAACGCCCCACTCCACCAGCCACTTCGCCACCTGTAACGGTTCCGTCAGATCAACTCGCAAATAATCCTGAGAGTCAACGCCAAAACTTGTCCGTATGGGAAGCTGGTGTGGGATCGGCTTTCCGACTGAATCCGCACCAGCTCGAAACGGAATCCCATCGTAAACATTCATCCGTGAAGCAATCACCAGCGACGGAACTTCTGAACGAATTCGCTGGAGAATATTCCGAACCAGCCTCGTCCGATTTTCCAGACTGCCACCATAATCTCCCGGTCGAGTCGTCGCTGTGAGCATTTCCGACAGCAGATATCGATGACACTGTTTCATATCGACAAAATCGCAACCGACTTTCGCCGCCAACCTGGCAGCTACGACATACTGATCCTCAATCCGCTTCAAGTCGTCGTCATTCAGCAAGGGAAATGAATCGTCGACGATTCGTCCGGTCGATTTATCGATTGTCAGCGGATCGACGAGCGGATCATGCATCACAATCTGCGGACGTCGGAAGCAATACCTGCCTGAATGCGTCAATTGCAGGCCGACCGCCAGCCCGTTTTCATTTCCAAAGACTTCTCGATGTGCTTCCCGACATCCGCGAAGCATCGTTTCGATTGCGGATGCCGATCCGTCATGCAGCCAGAGCTGTCGAGGGTTCATCCGAGCGTCAGCATCAATCGCCGTCGCTTCGCCCCAGATCAACTTGGCCCCACCCGCTCCGAACCGGCGAAACCGGCGAAACGTCAGTTCGTCAGGTGAACCCTCTAACGTTCCGTCACAGCCTTCCATCGGCTGGATGCAAAACCGATTACCAAGGGTAAGTGATCCGACCGAAATCGGCTCAAACAACGAGGAAAAGTCGGACGATATCGGCAACCAGCCACCTAACGCCACCGCCTCCGCCGCCAACTCTTCAGCCGATTTGAATTTAAAATAACGAGCCATTCAGCAACCGATTTTCAGGATAAATAATAGGGAGAATTTTTAATGAGCCTCGCAGAACAACATTGAAGTCGCAACTGAGCAAAATCCGTCACTCTGTCTGTAAAATGACTCAGGTTGTTATGATGTGATTGATGACTCGAACATGCCATGTCTATGAGGTACCAGATGTCTGCTGTTCCCAAACTCCAATTCACATTCGAAGAATACCTTGCAATGGAACGAGTGGCTGATGGCAAGAGCGAATATTATCGCGGTCAGATTTTTGCAATGGCGGGCGGTTCGCCGAGACACAATACGATCAGCGTAAATATCTCCAGCAGTCTACGTGGCCGACTTCGAGGCTCAGCATGTCGACCTTTCAACAGTGATCAGCGTATACGCATCCAGGCGAATGGACTGACGACCTACCCCGATGTCTCCGTCATTTGTGGTGAATTTCAGGTTGATACTGTAGACCGAGATGCGATCGTCAATCCACGCGTGATTTTTGAAGTCCTGTCTCAATCGACGGAAAGTTACGACCGTGGCAAAAAGTTTGAGTTGTATCGTCAGTTGGATTCGCTCGAGGAATACGTACTGGTGTCGCAGGACGAAGCGTTGATCGAGCGTTTTTCGCGACAGGAAAATGGGTCCTGGCTCCTGACTGTGTTCAAGGGACTGAATGCCGAGTTGGAATTACAAACGTTAACAACAATCCTTCCGCTTTCAGAAATCTACGAAGACGTCAAATGTGGTCCTGAGGAAGTTCTGGTTTCATAACGGTGCGTTATTCGTCGAATTTCCAATGGCGTCGATTGGCTATGCTCAAGTCTTACGTTCTTCGTGTTTGAAACTTGACTCATTCAGGCGAGTTTCAGGAATTCTTTCAAAGTAGCCTTTTCGCTCCGCCGAGAAGAAAGCCGAATTGCCACTTACCAAATGTTTCATAGGGGCTTTCAAGTGCCAGTCAATGTCTGCTGCAATTCGGCTATCCTCTCGCGGAGCGAGAGGGCTACTTGGTCTGAGGCAAAGCCTCGTTAGGCCCTTCCTTCGTACGGTCGATCCGCTTCGTTGAGCGCGGTAGAGACAGCAAGACGGAAATCAGCGTCAACGCGACGGCAATCATCCAATACGGAACAATCAATAACAATCAATCCAATGAGGCTGAGGAAACCGCAGCGGCCACGTCTGCAGCGGCCAGGTCTCGTGGATGCGGATTCGCGGCCCTTGCCGGTAGGGAAGTTAGGACGACGCAAATGGTTTCACTCATTGGGTCTGCCCAGGCGAGTGTTCCTGTCGATCCACTGTGGCCGAACGACGTCTCAGAACCTTTTGGCCCGGCGGACATCCGGGTATCGAGACCCAATCCACGCGCCGTAAGACCTCGGGGATTGTGATTTCGCACCATCAAACGGGCTGTCTGCGGCCTGACGACATTTCCTCGCTCTTCAAGAAACTCGGCCAGGAATTTCGCTACATCCGGTGCAGAAGCATGGGCGCCACCCCAGGGTGCGCCGAGTTTCCTCCAATAAAAACTGTTCCAGTCCCAGTCTTTCGCAGCGGGATCACCGCCGCCCGCCTCGGGAGCCGCGAATTCCGTCTGCACCGGGACCATGTCGTCGCTTGAGAACCGCCCGAGTCCGAGCGCGGAATGTTTCATACCTGATGGCTGAAATACAGTGCGATCGACGAATTCAAGGATGTCCACACCGCTGATCAGTCGAGCCACCTCGAGCGCGAGCATGATCCCCATGCTGGAATACCGATACTTCGAGCCGGGGACGAATTCGAGTGGCGTTCGGATCGTGTGTTCAACAAATTCGGGCAACTGCGCATGATTCTTTCTTAGCGCGTTGTTTTCGAGTAACTGATCGGGAAGTCCCGAGGTGTGCGTCAGCAGATGTTGGATCGTGACCTTTTCACGGTCGTCACCAGCAAACTGAGGAATGAATTTGTGTAGCGGATCGTCGAGTCGAAATTTGTTCTGATCGAATAGTGTCATCAGCGCCGTGACACAGATCGGCTTGGAAATCGATCCCAGCAGGAACATCGAATTCTCAGTGGCCTTGCCAAAACAGCGAGTCACCGCCGTCTTGCGCTGGGTCACGTGCAACACGGCACTGGAGATCTGACCGCTGCCGACCGATTTCGACAATACACCGATTGCGTCGTCAATCTGTTCCTGATTCAGCGCAGCCAGAAGGGGCGATGCCATGCTCGCAGCCAATCCCCATTGAAGAAATGTGCGTCGTTTCATGCCGGTTACTCTACCGGGTCAAAACATCGAGGCCAAGTGCGTTGAGCGATGATGTTGTGCGCAGATCTCCTGAACTCGCATTCAGCCATGTTGTGCGCAGGAGACCTACGCACAACTCTTGCGACCTTTACTCAACACGCAATGCGTCACAGCAGTGTTTCAGACACAAGTCCACGGTAACATCTTTCGTTGCAGATTCGCCAGCAGAATTTCTTAATGCTCAATTCCTCAAACTCAAAAGGGCCTCGTCGTGAAAATGTCCCTGAAACACTCCTCACAAATCTTCGCTCTCATCGCCCTGATGGCTGTCTCGCAGCCTCCGTTGCTGGCTCAAGAAGTAGCAGCTCCGGCGAAAGTGATCACTCTTAAGGTCACGGCCGACCGAGCGGACGCGGTGTATGGCGTTGGCGAGCTTGCGACCTTCACCATCGAGGCCCTTGATGATGAAAAGGGGGGCGTCGAAGGCAAGGTTGTCTGTGTGATTTCCAAGGATGGGTGGCAACCACAGCCGCCGCAGACGGTGGTTCTGAAAGAAGGGAAAGCAACCATCACTGGTAAGCTTGATGAACCTGGCTTCCTCCTTTTGCGAGCGTCAATCGGAAAGACCACCGCGTTGGCCGGGGCGGGCTATGATCCGCTTCAACTGAAGCCCAGCCTGCCCGTGCCCGACGATTTCGATCAGTTCTGGGCCGCACAAAAGCAGGCACTCGCAAACGTCCCGGTCAAATCATTGCTGGCCCCGGTCGAATCACCAGCCAAAGGGGTCGATGCATTCGACGTGCAGGTCTCATGTCTCGGCAAACCAGTTTCTGGCTACTTTGGCCGACCGCAAGACGCGAAACCGAAGTCACTCCCCGCGATTCTTTTTGTACATGGGGCTGGTGTCCGTAGTGCAAATCTCGGAAGCACTCATTGGTCTGATAAAGAAGGGGGAATGCTATCGTTCGATATCAACGCACATGGGATTCCCAATGGCAAGCCCGATGAATTTTATACGGCGCTCGCTCAGGGAGAATTAAAAGATTATCGCAGCGAGGGCCGACAGGATCGCGAACAGTGTTATTTCAAAGGGATGTTTCTCCGTCTGGTTCGTGCGATCGACTTCCTGACAGAGCAACCAGAATGGGACGGCAAGACCGTCATCGTCTATGGCAGCAGTCAAGGGGGCTTCCAGGCTCTTGCAGCGGCCGGACTTGATGCTCGCGTCACGTTTATCTGTGCTGGCGTTCCCGCTGGATGCGATCATACGGGCATAGCGGTCAACCGCATCAACGGCTGGCCCAAGATCGTTCACATCGACGCCCAGGGGAAGCCCGATCCCGTGGCACTCGAAGCCGCTCGTTACTTCGATTGCGTGAATTTCGCTTCGCGTGCGAAATGCAAAGGAGCGGTTGTGACCGTTGGCTTCATCGATACGACCTGTCCCCCGACAAGTGTCTATGCAGCTTATAACGCCTTGTCGATTTCCAAGGCGATGCACGCTGACGTTGCAGCAGGCCATACCAACACGCCAGCCGCCTCAAAGTTTATGCAGGAAGCAGCCTACAGACATGTTCGCGAAATGAAATGATTTTGCGGTACGTTGGTTTTCCCGGAATATTCGTGAGCCCGACGCGCAACTTCAAAACGCGCAAGCGAGGGTCTTGCTTTGTTGTTCCTCCCTTGCGCGTCGGGCCAACGTTGCCGGAAGGCCTGCGCTTAACGCGTTTCGTAAATGATCGACTTCCGAAACTGTCTATGTAGGCGTCGTCTCATGAATGGGTGGAGTACCTTCGATTAATCGTCGTAATAGAGTCTCGTTCACGCGTCCTCGAAATCGAATTTTACCATCGAACATGACGACCGGGATGCAGGTGCAAAAACGTTTGTTTAAGTCGGGGTTAGAATGAACATCAATCTCGTCAGGGGTGGGAATCCACTTGTGGTATTCTGCCAGGACTTCGGCAGCCTCGTCACACAGGTGGCAGCCTTCTCCGACGTACAGAGTGGCTGTTCGAAACCGTTGACCTGGAACTGACGGCTTCCATTGAGCGGTCTGGGAACCGGTTTGTCCCCAAAGAATCTGCCAGCCCGCTGCGGTCATCCCTAATCCGATGGCAATCCACATCGATTGGTTGGCGTACCAGAATGCCGGGAGCCCAGGCATTCGTGTGAATAATTCGATCCCGCGTAGGATGATCAGTACGATTCCCGCGCCGAACAGAACTTGTCCCACAGGTTTCAATCGGCTTTCTATGGTCACTTTTGACACTCCATTGGATGTTGTTCAATCACTTAGGCGGGATCAAGCCGCAGCAACGGAGCGGCTTGGTTGAATTGTGTGATCGTTTACCTTTTTCGTGAAAATGGTGTCTCGATTCTCGTGCGTTGTCAAAACTTAAAGTTCGGGTTGAGTGCCACTGCATCGGAGTCTTCGGAGACGCAGTGTCTTCTTTTTTTGCAGCAATCGAAGAGCACTGGGTGACCGAAGACGGTCATCCAGTGGCACCCGAATCTTTCGCTTTGACGAGGCACATGTTGTGTTCATGTGCGGATTTTTTTGGCCGCAATCATACAACTTGATAAAAGGGATGATAGACATTTCTGTTCTTCTACACGAACAGGCCATGCAGAAACCAATTTCCGGTGTCCCGGTCAACGAAGGCCCATAGGATCGCACCGTTCGCCAGACTCAGGCGATAATAGTCTCGTTTCACGTCCAGACCGCGCCACCAGCCGACTTCGATTCGCTCGGGACCACTGGTACGAATGACGGTCGATCGTTGTACCAGGGTTGGTAACCCTTCGGTCGAAAACTGCTGGACGACGAGTGGTTGTGGAGACCGTAATAACCGCAAGGGACGACAGCGAAGATGCGAGGTAATGCCGACGGTTTCCTGCTTGGCTGATGCTGGTGCATCGAGCCAGGGAACAGACTCAAATGCGAACTCGGGTTGGGGGTCAGGGACCAGTCGTGGACGCAGCACCGCTTGGCGGCCGAGCCGCATGCTCAACCGGTCGACCAGTTCGGCCAATGCCTGGGGATGTTGATCACCGGCATCGTCTTCAAATAATGTCGCTTGTCGAAGAGGGGGCAAACCGACTTCGATAACTTCCATTCGTATGCCCTGAACGCCTGACAGGAAAACGCGACGCTCGTTTTGTAGACGCAGCAGTTCCGTCAGATGCCGCTTCTCAGTTGTCGGCCGTAAAAGTCGCAACAGTGTCGGTTCCGTTGCCGTGCCGAGCCAGTGACAGGCGAGTTCGCGTAATCCGGCTCGACTTGCCACAAGCCGGGTCAAGAGTCGTTCTAACAAGATCTTGCAGGCATGATCGATCGATTGACGATCAGAGACCGGTTCTTCAAACAGCCACTCCTCAAACACCGGTTCGGCCAACCGTTCAGGTTGCAGCAGTTCCGGAGCCAACCCCAGTGCCTGATCAATCCGCCGGACCAGTTCTTTCCCAAATCGAGATGGCAGACTGGCTCGCGGGATACGCAACAATTGGCCAATCGTCATGACATCCAGAGATTGCAGCGTTTGCTTCACCGACTGGGGAATCCGCAGCGCGGCGATGGGCAGAGGGGAAAGCCTGTTGGTTTGCTGACCGGGTGGAACCAGCGAGATGTCCGCCTCACCGTAATGACTGATTCCCCACGCCGCACCCCATGAGTCGGCAATGGCCACGCGCACCTGGATTCCTTGCTGAGCGAAATCGCTCTGCAGTTTCTCAGCCAAGCCCCGTTCCCCGCCAAACAGAACTTCGCTGCCTGAGATATCGAGCCACAGCGATTCCGGCGACGGAGCCTCTTCCATCCCGACAAGCGGGCTGTAGATCTGGCAATGAAGGGCTAGTTCCAGTAATCGACTTCGGTCAGCAGACGGATCAGCCCGTTTCAGTACTGGCAATGCCGGAAGTTTTTCCTGCTGACCTCCATTCCGACGTGGTGAATGGGACGTCTTGTGTGAGGAAACAGGCAAGAGCGACTGAGCTTCACCGAGCGGCATTCCGGCACGAATCCCCCATTGGGCGGCTTCAGGAGAACAGACGGTCACCTGAAGCCCTCGTCGGCCTTCTGCAAAAATGACTACTCCCAACCCCGCACTACGCAGACGCTGTATTGGCCACAGCGGACACCAGACGCACATCACCCGTCGCATCGCAGATTTCCAGTTCGACCGAGTCTCCCGTGCGGTATCCACCACGACAGGAGAGAAGTTCTACTCGCATCCGCCGCCCAGCGGTTGTCCTTGCCGGTTTCGGCTGGACCAGCCAGCGCACATCAGCCCACGATGTATGTCGAGCCGCTTTTGCAGGCCGAAACAACACTCCCACACCACCACCGGTTTCCGCAGCAATCTTCCAGCGTTGTATGACCCGGTCAGGAAGCCGTTCGGCTTGAAACCAGGTCACACCGATCGCCGGACAACGAAGACACTGTTCAACAGCCCATGCCGCCTCCGCAACCGACGAAGGCCGAAGCCATAGCAACGCATCCAGGGAGACTCCCCAACCTTGCACGGCAGGTGGATGGAACTCACCCGTTTCGTCTACCACAGCCCACACCGGCTGTCGCTGCAATGCCGCTCGCACCCCCTGGAGTGCAAGTACGCAAGCCCCGCAACCCTCGACCGGAGCCAGCCATTCGATGATCCAGCCTGGTTCCATGCCTCGGTCAGGTAGTAGTGCATCCAATCCCGGCAGTCCCGTCGACAACCGTGACCGTTCTTCAAGTTGAGGAGTGAATTGCCTGGCGGTTCCCTGGCAAATTCGCCGCAAGGCTCGAAGAGTTTCAGCACGCTGCGCTTCCATTTCAGTTCCAGACATAGCGTTCGTCAATTTCGTGTTTCTGAATCACGGCATGCCTGTTGAGCGAAAATCCCCAACGATGAAGATCGGCTTTTCCTGTTTATCCGCATCAGATAAATATGGATAACAAAATAATATTACAGGAAACAAGTGGAAATGCAATGCAAGTCTGCAAGGCCACCCAGAGCGGATTATTGTTTCAACCTGGGGTGCCACGGTTTTGGAGTCTTCGACAAGGCCGTGGCTTTATGGTTGCCGACTCGTGTCACACAACTGGCCTGTATCCTCCAGCTGCGAAAGAATGCAACGAGACCGTTTTCCCGTTGCCATGACCTCAATCGTCCGCGCCGTCGGACTGTCGATCGTGATCCGTATTTCCAACCGATCGCGGGGAAGAAATTCCACAACCCGATCAGCCCATTCCACTAGAGCGATCCCGTCCGATGCAAATAACTCATCCAGACCCAGATCCGCGAACTCTTCAGGCGTCCGTAGGCGATAAGTATCACAATGCCGAATCGGTACGCGACCGAGATACTCTTGAATCAGTGTAAAGGTCGGACTGTTGACCTCATCTTGTGGAACATCCCACGCGTGCGCCACCGCTTTGACAAACCGAGTTTTCCCGGCCCCCAGATCGCCAATCAACGCAACGACATCACCAGCTTTCAGCAGAAGAGCAATCTGATGTCCGACGGTGTTTGTCTCCACTTCGTCGGCAACCTGGCAAACGAGTGAGTCGTCATTCTGTCGAATCCAGTTTGGCATGAAGCTTTCCCTTCAATCCAGACGCAGCAGGACGAACTTCAAGTACCGAAATTCCGGCAACGCCAGCGGCGTTGGATGATCCGTCGGCTGACCGGCAATCGTGACAACGGTCCCGCGTCGTCTCGCCCGAGAAATCCCCTCTTCGCAGCATTCCAGAAACATCGGCAAATCAATATGGCTGGAACAGGATGCAACCGCCAGCATTCCATGCGGCGCGGTGACTCGCGACCCGGCTTCGATCACATTTTGATACGCGGCCATCGCTTTTGGCACCGATTCGCGATTAGGAGCAAACGACGGTGGGTCAAGAATAACGACGTCCCAGCGACGTCGCTCGCTAGCTGCTTGAGCCAGAAAATCAAACGCGTCCGCTGCAACACCCGTGTGTTGGGATTCCGGAAAACCATTCAGCCGCCAATGGTGATTGGCCGCTTCGATGGCTGCCGGAGCGATATCCACCGACGTCACCATCGTTGCTCCGCCCGCCCCGGCTGCGACCGAAAACCCTCCCGTATACGAAAAGACGTTCAGCACACTCGCGTCGTGTGCCCAGGTGCGGATCAACTGCCGGTTGTCTCGTTGGTCCAGAAAAAAGCCTGTTTTTTGACCACGAACGACATCTGCCGTGAACGGTAAACCATGTTCCATAAACGTCACCGGCTGATCCGGTTCCGAGCCGAACAATGCCCGGCCCATCACACCGCGTTCTTTCTGTCGTTCATAAATGCAATTTAATTGATATTCGCGCGCGATCCACTGAGCGATCTCGTCCACCTTCCAGAACCCAATCGGCCCTTCGCCATCCAGTTTGACCACGGCCGTGTCAGCGTAAACGTCAGTTACAAGACCAGGCAATCCGTCCCCTTCCCCGTTAAACAATCGAAATCCGGTGGTCTGGCCTCTGGCGGAAAATAATCGGCGCAAAGTCACGGCGGCCCGCAATCGTCGTTCAGCCCAGCGATCATCCAGCTTGACCTCAGGTTCAGTCTCACAAATCCGCAGAGCCACAGGGCAACCAGGATCATAAAAACCCCGAGCGATGGGCTGACCTTTACGATTGTCCAGCAAAACAGCAGGAGTGCCCGCCGGCGCATTCGGAACTTCCCGCAAGGCATCCGCATAAACCCAGGGATGCCCCCGTTTGATCATCCGCACCAGATCGCGATTCAGTCGCAAAACAACAGGCGACGACGATGTTTCAATCAGCGGCATAGAAGAAAATCAAGGCGGAAGGATGAAGGAAGAAGGCGGAATCGGGCGAGACGCAGATTAGACGATGGCCAACAGACCGTCGACGCCACCGGTTTGAAACCCGAAAATTTTTCTTCGATCAGTGTCGATCATTTCTTCCATGCTTGATCAGTGTCGACCCTGACTGTAGAATTCCCCGCCCGTCAGCCCCTATAGCTCAATTGGTAGAGCAAATGACTCTTAATCATTAGGTTCTAGGTTCGAGCCCTAGTGGGGGCAATCGCGGAAGGCCGTATCTCATAAGGAGTTGCGGCTTTCTTTTTTCTTTGAGAACTCAGAGGCTGAGTCCAGGATTTGGTATCAATTCATGGATTTTTACAGGGGTTTGGTATCGGAAAAGGTATCACACAGGTTTGCTGATTATGACGGGCGGCTTCACTGATCCGTTTCCCAGTCGTCGAGCAGTTCCCTCGTTCGTCACGCCAATCGCTGCCACAACTCGCCTCTATGCGGTCAAAAGTTGCTGCGGCTCTCTACTTTATGACCGCGAGTCTTCGTTGCGGCCCTGCCAGCGTGCCCTCGCGAGGCAACCCGCTCTTTCAAATCTCGGCAAACGGACGGCATGGCGAAGCCGCTCCGCTCAGGAACAGCCTCGACCAGAATTCTTCCCAAATTCAAATATGCAAACTCAGACTATGCCCACCGGCCTAGACGTGCAAACTGAAATCTTCAATGCATTCGCTGACGTTCTTAAATTGAATTTTCTTTCCCCTTTTTCATCATGGAAAACACGACAAAATCATCGGCACACAACGAAGGACCTTGGGAATATCAGCCCTCAAGCGGAACGATTCGCGATCGCAGCAATCACTGGATTGCGACGATGGACAGCTTTGATGGGGCTGTCGATAACAACGCCAATGGCCGCCTCATCGCTGCGGCCCCGGAGCTTCTGAAGCTTGCCCGATCTTTCCAATGTTCGTGCGAAGATCGGATTGCGATCCTTCGCGAAGAACGCCAGCAGGATTATGCAGACAAGAAAGATATCGACACCCAAATCGGGCACTGGTCCTTTCTTTTGAACCGGTGTGAATCCGTTCTCGAAAACGCGGTTTAATTCCAGCCGCGAAAATACACCACAAGCCGCGAATACGGCGGCTTGTTTATTTCTTTCCCCTCTTTTTTATGTCACTTGATCCCAAGGTCAAACATTGGATCGAATTGTCGCGTCGCTATCGTACGAGCTGTGTCGGTCCGCGTGTGCTGCCGATTGTGAAGGTCGGCAAGACTTATTTTTTCGTCGATGAGCGGTTGTGTCAGATCCGCAATGTCGAGAACGCCGACGATTGCCTGGACTTCGAGACAGATAGCGACTTGCTTGTGTTCGTGATGCAGCATGGCGGAATCGTCCCGTGAGTGGCACCGCCGATCTCTGGTCATGACTTTAATAATCACACGCTGTGGGGCGAGGGAAGTCACTCTCGCCCCACGATCGAACACCGCAAATCTCCAGTTCCGCGAATCCCTACGACGGGCCGAACGTTGGCGATCGCACCTCGTTTTCACAACGCCCAACCGAAGAACGGCGTCGTTCTATCTTCACCAGAGTCAGACGCAGGTGGAATAATCCAATGACAACACATCGTCGTTTATTATTAGCTCAGTATCGTTGTAGACGGAATCCCCCGCCACGCTTATTTGATTGCTGTGACCGTCTGCCGTCACGACCACGCCGTCATCGCAAATCGCACTAATTAACGGAGTCAAAATGTATTCCTCCATGTACGTCGTTCAACGTCGTGCCGCAATCGATTCTTGCATGGCGATGCTTATCGTTGCAACGTTTGCATAGGAATTGAAACCAATTCGTCACCGGCAAGATGCATTCGAGGGCCACACGTTCGTGAGCGGTTTTCGCACACGCCTCAGTGATTCCGAGAGCGATCTGCGGCCATCAGCCTGATAAGGTCGCCGAACCATCGCACCGCTCGCCTCTAAACCGTCAAAAGTTGCTTTGGCTTTCTACTTTTTGACGGCGAGGCTTCCCACTGCGAACCGGCATGCCGACCTTACAGGCCTGAGGTCGCTGATCTTTCACAATTCGGAACCTGCTTCGGAACGAGGCGACCCTTCATAGCGAAGCGGCCCCGTTTGCAGGAACAGCCTCGACTATTTCTTTCCAATTTCCATTATGCAAACCCAGAATACTCCTCCATCACCGGCAATTCAAATCGGAGTTCCGTACAAGGACTCCACGAGCATCGACAACGTCAAGATCGTTCAAGACGCCGTCGCAAAACGGTTCCCCGAATGGGCGGACAAGTGTGAGCCATATGTCAACGTCCTCACTTTGAAAGCCTGGAATTTACGTGGCTACCACGTGAAGAAAGGCGAGAAGGCCATTCGCGTCGCCACGATGATCCCCATCTGGAAAGACGACGCGGAAAAAGGCGAAAAGGTGCAGGTTGGCACCCGACCCGGCAATGCGTTTGTCTTCGCTTTGCCTCAAGTCGAAAAGAAACAATAAGACAATCTTGGGCGGTGGTCCTTCGGGGCTGCCGCCCACCCTTTTATTTCCATCCCACCACCCATCATGGAAAACCCAATTCTCAAACTTCAGGAGATTCCGTTCGATTCACCGGACTCTCGGTACATGTTTCAGCCGTCCCCGTTGAAACCGTTTCTGGCGACACCGGCGGCAATCAAGTTGTACGGCGATTCGATATTTTGGTGCCACTGGAAGCTTCAACTCCTCGCGGTTGAAAAGCACGGACTCGACTACCTTCAAGTCTTCGAAGATCCCGATAAAACGGAGGCCCTTTGGTTTATCGAAGACGATGAAGGAGGAGCGATTACCGCTCTGCTTCCATCGGATTATTGACGTAGAAGGGCCGTTGCCGTTTGGTAGCGGCCCTGTTTTCCTATTTTCTCCCCCTCCCCCTGGTGGCAAATGTCCGATTTTTGATTCCAGAATCGAAAGAAGTCTGGAAGCACATCGAAACAGTGAGCCACCGTTCGCATCACATACAGTTTTTTGTGGGGTTCTTGCCAATGACCGTCGGCGACCGCTGAAAAGCGATCATCTCTCAGTTGAGATTTCGGACGTCTCGCCCATTCAGGCATCCCATCCTTGCACGTTCGCCGCCTTGTTCGGTCAAGGATTTTCCCCTTTGGGTTCCTCCGTTGACCGCGGCGGCGACGTGCGGCCCGCAAGATGCTTTCACTGGCTTTACTCCCTTAGCTGCGCCGCCGGAGATTGAATCAACTTCGACTCGCGTTTATTTGATCGATCGCCGTGGCTCATTAGCTGTTGGCGGCGTGTCAGGAGGCTATCTTCGTTTTGGAGTTTGCAAAACGGCAAGATCCAGGCCAAGCTGGTCTCTACCATTGCCCCAGTGTCCGTCGAGCGATCACGTCTGCGACGACACCGTGACGGGGCCTTCGGGCCCCCTTTTTATCTTTTTCCTTCAACACATTATGGAAAACCCGATCCACAAACTTCAGGAGATTCCCTTCGAATCACCCGAGTCCTGTTACATGTTTCAGCCATCCCCTGAGAAGCCGTTTGTGGCGACACCGACGGCGATCGAGTTGTACCGCGATGCCATCCTCCGATGCCTCAGAGAGCTCCAGCAGTTGGCGAAGGAAAAGAACGGCCTCGATTACCTCCAGATCTTCGAAGATCCCTACAAGGCCGAAGCCCTTTGGTTTATCGAAGACGATGAGGGCGGAGCGATTACCGCGCTCCTTCCATCAGATTATTGACGATCGTCAATTGTCGCTTCGAGATCTTTTTGCCACGCAATCTGTTTCGGGTCGTGCCAGTCGATGAGCTGGCCGTCATCTGCGAGGATAAAGCCGCAACCAGCACAGACGATTTCCGCGTTTTCAGCAGTTCCTCGCCATTCAAGACGAGGGTTGTGACAGCAGCTTCGTATCGTCCGCAACCGCGTACGGTAGTCTTCGCGGATCGCGTCCACGATGTCTGCGGGACGTTCTGTTTCCAGCCTGTCTGGCGTGCCTGCGGCCTGCGGTGTCTGCTCATCTCCGTACATGGGTCGCACGGTACACGAAGGCCGAGAGGCGGAAGGAATCTCTGGACGCTTACAGAACAGATTCTGGTGGCGTAGGATCAAAGGTCGAACCAGATGATCGCGTGTGTGTCAAAATGAGAAGAATTCGCCCGCAGTAGACCTTCAGGAATCCAGAGATGGAAGTTTTCTCAACCCGTGGGAATCCACGGCCAGACAGTTACGAATATGAATTTCATCCCAATGTACGAAGCAGAATCATGTTCACGGCGAGCCATATCGTCAGCGAGCAGATCGACATTCCAACTGTAATGGCGGAACTGCATGGTTTACTCTTGAGGAGATTCGGCAGGATTTGTCGGTCTGAATACGGGACGAGTTCGGGTTCGCCAGCACTTGACCACGTATCTGAGTGTTCGGATAAAGAATTCCTCGACACTCTCGAAATACTGTTTCGCACTGAATCCTTCTTCGGCGGCCAAAGATCGGTCGACGCCATCAATGAGATATTCGACGAGGAGAACATAGGGTACGAACTCACTTCTTTCGTCGTTTTACCTGACCCTTCGCTGCCAAAGGGAGCGAGGGTGCTTCATCGTCTCGGCGGTCCACGCCCGCATGTGGATGCATATCCGAAGGTGATAATGAAGAGTGAAAAGATCATTCACGCCGAAGCTGTCGAGCCCACGATGCAACTGCTGGCCGATCCACGTTTCGCCACTGCCAATATCGAATTCATTGATGGACTTGTCCATCTTCGAAAAGGAGAGTTTGACGATGCAATTACTTCATGCGGTGCATCAGTCGAAACAGTGTTAAAAACGATCTGCACCATCAAAGGTTGGCATTATGACAAGGACAAGGCTGGGCATTCAGATCTACTCGCGATTTGCGGCGCCAATGGACTTTTCCCCTCATTCTACCAGAATGTCCTCGCAGGCACGGGCAGTATCCGCAACAAAGTGGGATCTGCGCATGGGAAAGGCCCATCGCCGTCATTTGCTGCCACAAAGGAGCTCGCGGATCACATGGTTCACACCTGTTGTTCAAACATCCTTTTGCTGGTGTCGTTGGCGAAACTCTGACTCGCAAACCCGGTTGAAATACATCTCCTGCGCGTCGAACAAGGCTAGCTTCCCGATCTCACGCGGTGTTTCTTCATTGCCAGTAATATCCAGAAGCTCACCGATCCAGTTCACGGTCTCCGCTACGAGAGCGGTGCTTCGAGAATTGGTCCAAATGGAGGTTCTCGCAGCCACCTAAAAACAGCTGCACTGAATCGATGGAGATTATATTTATTTGAATTGCGAAACCTCGATGGAAAATGAGAATATTCATCCCCCATCAGCAAGGAGACAACGTGAAGAGACTGACCAAACAAGAACAACGCCAAATCCGAAAAGCAGAGCTTCAGAAGATGACTGCAAAAGAGCTCGGCACGATTCTTCCCTACCAGAAAGATGAGGTCACGGCCACTAAGCCCGACCCCGTACAGCCGACGAAGCCCAGCAAAACGGAAATGATGGAGACAATTCTGGTCCATGAGGGATTAGGGCCGAAGTTCGAATGATCCACATCGAAAGCCGCTGCGGGCGGGGAATCGATGAGATCGTGTTCGTGTAAGGAGACCACAGTGACATCTTTATTCCCTGACGTTTCATTTCAGGAAGCGTTTCCTGAAGTGAAGTCATTCCGCATCGAATACGAGCATACTGAAACCAGAATCGAGCCATTGGGTGTCCGTAACGGGGTGATGACCGAACTGAACGGCAACAAGGAACTGCGGTGCAAATGGCACCGCTGCAAACAGGGGGGATTCGCCATACAGCAAGAGATTCTGACGCCACTGGTATCCAAAGGAGAGACAACCGGAGAAGGTCTAATCTTTTGTCATGGCCATGAGTTCCTCGACAAGCGCAACAAGCCGAGCTGTCCGAATCGTCTTCGTTACCGAGTTTTCATCGAGTACAACGACAGAAAAGAATGAAATGACAGAGAAGGAACCAGGGAACAATGCCTACCTCTACTGCTTGGATGAGGTCACGGGCGGACGTGTCTATTATCGAGTATTCGCTGCTTGGACCGGTTGGGAAAAGCATCGCAGGGAAAAGAGAAAGCCAACGCAAATCATCGAGGAAAACGCCATTAAGGTATTGAGGCTATTGGGGAATCCATGTCTTGAAGTCAATCATCCCCGGGATCTAGCAAAATGGGTCAGATCTGGCGGTTGGATGGTCGCCCCCTCTGCAATTGTTCAGCAATGTCTTGTGCCCTTACTGAAGACCTGCACATGCGTGAAGTCACCCATGGGACTCTTTTGGGATGAACGATTGGGTGACGGCCGTGCGAGGAGACGTCCGACGAAGCAGGTAAGAGCTCTCGTTCTCTTGCGCGACGGCCACCGGTGTGTCCTCTGCGGTGCCAACGCCGATCCGAATGACAAACTGACGATGGACCATGTGATACCACATTCTAAAGGTGGAGATTCCACAGGTGACAATCTGGTTACGCTGTGTGAACGACACAACAATAACCTAGGCAATTCCGACCACTCGTATCTGTTTCGCTTGGCGGGATTGCATCATGGATGGGATCGTTCATTGTTGAAGGTAAAACCGACCATCGAAGATGCTGACAGAGCAGCGATGATTTCGAACAATGTCATGGTCAGCTCTTGTCTATTGCGGAAAATTGACGCATTCAAGAGCGCTTAGCTCGACTGCAACCGAGTGTGGTGCGTCCGACGTACTCCGATCCTACTCACCCGATTCATCGTCCGAATATGGAAGAGTTCTGGTTTGAGAGTTCCCATCAACCGCGCTTCCAAAGGCTGTTTTCCAGATCTCGAACATGCCGTTTTGCGGCATGCCAGTCTGCTTGGTCATCGTTTGGCGGCATGCCGCGGTCGATCCAACGGAAATATGCGAATTCACGCTGTAGAACATCGAAAAACAAAACCCAGAAATACTCGATTCGAACACAGATCAACACTTGGGAAGCCATGTCCCACGCAATGGCCATCCCAATTAGCTGAATATCGTTGGACGACCAATTGCTTCCGCGTGAAACGATGTTGGTCGTCCATACGGGACATCCACTCATTCCTTGTGGATCCATCCCTTCCACAAGTATTCCGCGTTGTTCAAGGTGCCTGGCTGGAAATCCAATGGCGAAATGGATTTTTGGATCAAACCATTTGCATCCACAAGGTTCCTCACATGCAAACAGCGGGAACGATCTCGAAAATGATCCATTCAACAGTCGTAATGTTTTGGTTAGAGCATCAGGATATCCATGAGCAATGAGGAGTTCGCTCAAGAGCAACGGCGTGTACTGGGGAACGGATCGAAGGTTGATTGGAACAGCATCCGATTGCTTCAAGTCTTCGATTGGCAAACGTGCAACGGCGATGTCTCGAGGAGGAGCGTTGCTGTAGATCGGAGTTGTGACTTTGGTAATCAATGTCTTTGAACCGGTTGACTGACCCATTCCTTCATAGAGGGAGTTTCCAGAAAGATCGGTTTCCAACTTCTTCTCAATGACGTGCTTAGCAGTCACGACGTATATTGTGCCGTCCAATTCCACCAAGATTCCTGAACCGAAGAACTTCACGAAGTCCGAAAGCAGACCATACAGCCGGACAATCGCAGGTCCCGTACATTTGATGATTTCCTCCTCCTGTCGTTGGGAAAGAGTGATCCGCGGTGATTCTGCTTTGGGCTGCATCTCAGGAAACCTTACTCCCATGGTTCAAGCTGAGATGCCGAGTCAGCACGAACAGTTTTCGCTCGTTGCCTGTTGCCCGCCATTCAACATTTAACTCACTTGAAGGTTCCGCATCCAAATCAAATGTGCATGTGGTGCGTCCATCGTTGGCGTGTTCTGCAATCGCCAACAGCTTCTTCAACTGTCCGGCCGGCCTCCGTAGACCGAAGTTGTTGGTTCCCGCGAACCAAACGATTTCATCATGCTCAACTTGGGCACATGCAACACGATATTGTTGAGCACAACGGATCGCAGTCATTGTCAGTGAACTTTTGAAAAGGCGGGCAAGGCGGCTAATCTCAGTGAGATTTAGCGGGGATTTGACGGTCGCCGCGAGTGCTTCTTCTGGCACCAGAATTTGCCCGGCAATCAAATCACAGATCCGTTCCAACTCCCGTCCGCGACGGGGACAATGAGGCCCAGTCCGCTCCATCACCGCATGGGCAATTTCATGTGCGATTGTAAACCGCTGACGATTCTCAGATTCCGATTGATTGTACGCGATTTCAAATCCACCCTCCGCTTGACGCAGTTCACCGGCTGTCAGCATATCTGGATCGGCGTGACATTCAAGAATGTCTACACGCGGGAAAATGGCCTCAAGATCGGTCGGCGGCAGCTTTTGGCCTTCGGTTAGACGACGTGCAATTTCCACGACAGCGGAAGGAACTGTCTTCCTGTCCGCAAACGCCATGATTCGACGGGCTGCAGCACTTCTCCATTCAGTCATTTCAATTCACCAGCGTCTATTTCGAATCGCGACGTTCTTCGTCGCATCTACAATCAGTCTCTTCCATGCATCGTCGCCGAGCTCTGCACGTTGTGCCAGAGTTCTCGACGAAGATGGAGTTACGAAACGTTGCCTGAGTCGGATTACTTCGACGCGAACAGACGGCGAAAGATCCTTGAGCTTATTCCGATCGCGTTTGGGAATTTCATCCTTGATTTCGATCATGGTCCATTCCGCAAGGCCTCTAAAAAAATGCTCATTCGAGTCTTCCCATATCTCAGCGGCCCGTTGCACTTCATTCAATGCAAGATTCTTATCATTTTTCCAGCTCAGGAGGTTCTTGCCACGTGCCAGATGAACCCGTGCTGCAATCTCGGATTTTTCGGCGTCGTCTGGATCGTGGCATCTGATTGCCTCGGCGAACTTTTCGTCAGCAGCCTGATATTGAAATCGGATCGAATGGATTTCTCCTTCGAGAATCAACAGATCCATGTAATCCTTGGACGATTGGAATCCAGGATCAGCCGTGATCAATTCCCTCGCTCGTGCTAAACAATGATCCGCGTCTTGCACACGGTTCGTCATCAGGTGAGTTCTCGCAAGAAGGCTAAAACAATCGCCGACTTCCGGATGTGACGGACCATGCTCAGTGTCGATCGAAAATGCATCGATTGCTTCCAGAAGCAAATCTTTACTCTCACTCAGAAGCTTGGTTCTTCTTCTTAAATTCTGTTCCTGTTCGGCCTGAACGCGGCGGAGGCGCCCGATACATTTCTTGCAAAACGCCGTATTTCTTTGCCATCCGATATCGGCACCCAACCGTTGGCTTTGTGCCGCATACAATTCAGCGTCGGCAAATTCCCCAATTCGTTGGAATACCCAAGTGTAACCGCAGACTAACGCTTTGATTTCAGCCTTCCGCACGTCTTCAGTAGGAATCGAAACACGTCGGGCGGATTCTACGGTTATTCGCGACAAATCCAGAACATCGCGTTTTCGTCCCCTGCGCTTCAATAATTTGTCGAGCGTACCAAAAGTCATCGTCGCTGCCGTCGGATTCACGATTTCACATTTTCGCGTCAGCGAAATCGCGTTTTCAACTTGAGCGAAACCCACAGCATTCGATTTGTTTTGGCTAATGAACTGAAGTGTCGCCCGAAGGCAATCGCCAAGAAGTTCAGCCGAATTTGGGTGGTCGATCAGGACCGGAAGCGGATTGCAATGCCACAGACCAGCATTGTCCGCCGTGACTGCAAGCGACTCTTCAAGAATCATCCGAAGAGCGGATTCCGATTCCGAACAGACTAATGCAAGCACGACGAGCGGGATTGCACGATTGCATTGCTGAAGCAGGTGCAACGAAATGTGCAAAGACGGATGAATGTTTTTGGGAACGAGTGTCATTGAGTCATTGAAGTCCACGCCTTCTGACTTCAGGCTATCCATCAACTGTGGAATGAAGAAAGTCTGTCGTTTTTGCATCGCCACGACAAAACGGGTGTAGAGCCCTTCCTTTAGACGAATCGTGCTTGCAGGAGACGCGACAAATCTGAGATGAAGTTCAATAGTTTCGTGAAGTAGATGCGTCGGAAGGTGCCGCAATGTAAGCCGCTGACCAACTTGAAAGGCGGCGTCTCCAAGAATCGCCAACACCTCTTTGATATCGCTAGAAGATTCAAGTCGACACAGTTTCACAAACTTCTGTTCGTCGCCATCGCCTTCCTCCGCCAATCGGACCAAGTCCTTCAGGCCCCGAAGAAACGCAACGGAGCACTCATCATAAACCAGTTCGAATCGCTGGCCTTGATTTAGTTCCACGCTCTTCCTGGCGCGCCTGAGCAACTCGATGAGGTCCTTCTTCGCCACGTTGGCCTTGGCTTCGACTGCAATCGCGTCAGGGGAAAACTGGAGATCCCAACGTGTAACCTGTTCGTCGGAGAGAAGTCGCGGTTCAATGACCAAGATCGGCCGTTGCAGCGGCGACTCCCTCAGCAACCGGACGATTAGTCGCAATGCCACATGAACGGCATACAATGTCTGGTAATCTACACCTCGCCCAACTGCTGCGCCCCCGGTAAGCCCGGACTTCAAGGATGGGGATGACGGTTCCAGCTCTGGCATGGACGACATGTGGCGAGACCTCATATCTCATAGATCCGCATCCATGCTTGATCGGTTGAATTTGGGGGTATAGGTCGACCTTGCGGATTTTAACGTCTGTAGAGGCAAAAACAACACTTGGGCAATGACATTTGGGCGAGTTCCTCTTGGTTGCCTGGCTGTTCGCTCGCAGCCTTTCATTGACGGCGTGCGATTCTCACGGATTTCTCGTATAAGTTCATCTCTTGCCTGTCCAAGGAATTCAGGCGTTTTCGATCATGGAGGCTGTTCGGCCATTCAAATTTGAACCGTCATCACGCGAAGACTTAGGTCCATCCGTGTTGAACGGGATACATCGCCATGAATGTCTTCCAGACCCATGCCGAAATCGTCTCAGACTATGAGACGTACATCCGAAGCTTTCTTCGGATTGCCGATCCGAAAATCCGCGAAGTTGTCGAAGTTGAATTGAGTCAAGGCAAGCTATGGCCAGAGCCACTGCTTCAGTTCAACCCATCGTTTCAGAAATTCAGCAGTTTGGATGAGCTCACGGATCAAGGAGTTCTGCATTCGGCGATTCGGGACATTTTCAAAGGGTATTCCCTTTACAGACATCAGGTCGAAGCCATCAAGCTGGGCACTGCCGGCAAGGATTTTATCGTCACGTCGGGAACCGGTTCCGGTAAGTCCCTGACCTATATCGGTTCGATTTTTCATCACTTGCTGTCCCATCCCGAAGAGCAAGGAGTGACTGCGGTCGTCGTTTATCCGATGAACGCGCTGATCAATTCGCAATTCGACGAGTTCACGCGATACAAGGAAAACTACGAAAACTCCACGGGCAATGACTTTCCGATCTCGTTCGGTCAGTACACCGGACAGGAGAAGGACGAGGCCCGTGAAAAGATGCGAGAGAAGCCTCCGCAGATTCTCTTGACAAACTATATGATGCTGGAATTGCTGCTGACGAGAGTCCGCGAGAGGTCGATTCGGGATGGCATCTTTCAGAATTTGCGATTTCTCGTTTTCGATGAACTTCACACCTATCGCGGTCGGCAAGGGGCGGATGTCGCTCTTCTCATAAGGCGCATTCGCGCCCGCTGTTTGCGACCGGTTACGTGCATCGGAACTTCCGCCACTATGGTGTCAGTGGGCACGCTCGCAGAGCAACGTATCGAGGTTGCGAAGGTCGCAACAAAGCTTTTTGGAAAGCCGTTCACTTCTGAGCAAGTCGTCCCCGAAACACTTGCTCGCTCGATCGCTTTTAGCGGCGAGATTCCATTCACAGCCGAACTGAACGCTGCCGTTGCGGCCGGAGTCAACGCTGATGACGACGTAACAAAACTCATGTCACATCCTGTCGCTGTCTGGTTGGAAAATTGCGTTGCCCTCGAAGTCCGTGAGTCAATTCTCGTCCGTGGCAAGCCACGACGGATCACGGACATCGTCGCCGACTTGTCGTCCGCATCCAACCAGCCGATGGAGATTTGCCGCAGTTTTCTCGAATCGCTTTTGCAATGGATCAGTGCTGCAAACAAGCGACTTCAGGACATGGGCCAGCGTTACACTCTGCTCCCATTCAAGCTACATCAATTCATCTCGCAAACCGGTTCCGTCTATACAACTCTCGATCAAGATGAGCATCGCTTTATCACCTTGGAACCCGGCGTTTTCAAACAGGACGAAGAAGCCAAAAAGCCGATCTTCCCGATCGTGTTTAGTCGCGCGAGTGGCCACGCTTTCATTTGTGTATCGCGTGTAAAAAATCATTTTGAGCCGCGCGAATTTCGCGAAAGCACAGTCGACGACGATGACGAGACGGAAACGAGCAACGGCTACCTGATCGTCGGCGATGGTGTCTGGGATATGTCAGAAGACTGCGAACTGCTTCCTGAATCTTGGTGGCGAATGACCAAGCAAGGACCGGTCGCGGACTCAAAAAAGAAAGCTTTTTTCCCGATCAAGGTTTATTTCGATGAGTTCGGCAACTGTTCAGACACGATGCCGATGAAGTGGTGGGGCTGGTTCATGAAAGCCCCATTGCTGTTTGATCCCACTGGCGGTGTATTTTACGACACCAAGACGAACGAAGGTACGAAACTCACGAAACTTGGAAGCGAAGGCCGCAGTACGTCGACGACGATTACGGCGTTTTCGATTCTGAACCAACTCAACGATGCGGGCTTCGAGCAAAAGGACCAAAAACTACTCAGTTTCACCGACAATCGACAGGACGCTGCGCTCCAAGCAGGCCACTTCAACGATTTCGTCCAGGTCGTTCGACTGCGTGCTGGAATTCACAAGGCTCTTTCATCCGCACCGGCTGGCACGCTGACCTACGCGACGATCGGAGAGGCCGTCCGCAACGCACTTGGATTGCCATTCCTCGATTTCGCGAATCGCAATGAGGACACGACGCTCGCTCCAATTCGACGAAAATACGAGCATTGTCTTCAAGACTTCTTGACCTATCGGGCGATTGCAGATCTGCGACGAAGCTGGCGGATTATCCTGCCAAATCTGGAGCAATGTGGCTTGCTGGCAGTCGAGTATTCGGATTTGGATGAGATCTCTCAAGCAGACGAGTTCTGGGCCAAAACACCGCTCCTCGGCGTTATGAACCACGCCGACCGTAAAGAATTCATTGGCACAATTCTGGATTTCTTCCGACTCGAATATGCCATTCACAGCGAAAACTACCTCACGCAATCAAAGATCAAGGAAAACGAAAAGCAATTCCGCGAAATGCTTCGTTCTCCCTGGACCCTCGATCGCAATGAAGAACTCAGGGAACCGTTCTTCATTCGTTACGACACGTTGCAAAAGTCCACAAGGATCTCATCAAAGAGTATGGGGCCGGCCAGCGGCCTCGGCAAATTCATCAAGCAATATGTTCGACAACGCGAGTTGAAAATTGATTTGCGAGGAGATCACTACCGCGATTTCATCATGAAATTGATGGCTCTCCTGGAAGAGGCGGACTATCTCAAGTCACAGCAGGCAAAAAACGAAAAGAACGAAGACGTACCGATTTACCGTCTGCGGCTTGAGAAGATCATTTGGCGTGTCGGCGACAGCGAATCCGTTAAAGCCGATGTCATCAAGCAGCGTTCTTACAAAGATCAGGCCCCTAAACCCAACAAATTCTTCCGCACCCTATATCAGCGTGACTTCGCCAAGATGAAGCGGATGCGAGGTGAGGACCATACGGGTCAACTGGGAACAGAGGTCCGGATTCAGCGTGAGGACGAGTTCCGCGCGGGTGAAATCAGCGCGCTTTTCTGTTCGCCCACGATGGAACTGGGAATCGACATTAGCAATTTGAGTGTCGTTCACATGCGGAATGCCCCGCCGAATCCCGCAAACTACGCGCAACGATCAGGGCGAGCTGGCCGAAGTGGACAAGCAGCCCTGGTCTTCACTTACTGTTCAAGCTACGCGCCACACGATCGACATTACTTCAAAGAGCAAGAAGCACTTGTCGCTGGCGCGGTGATGGCACCGCGGCTCGACCTTTGCAATCGCGAATTGCTGACGTCACACCTCAATGCGCTCGTCATTTCCGAAATTGGCTTACCCGGTTTGGACGATATGGGAATCGGCAAGCCGTCGATCATGCGTCTTGTTGTCGATGACAACAATAAGTTGGCACTCTCGTCAGAGGCCCGTTCTGGTTTGGAAATCCCCCACACGACATTTGACGAATTGAAAGCGACGTTCAAACGTGTCATTCGTGATTTCGTTGGCGATCTCGAATCGAAATCGGGATCTTGGTATTCCGACCAATGGATCGAGCAGAATCTGTCGCACGTTGCGGACCATCTCGACAAGTCACTTGAGCGATGGCGACGGCTATACCGTTCCGCAAGGACGATCCTGACTCGGGCAACACAGAAAATTGAGAGCGGCACAATGAGTCTTGGCAGCGATGAGTATCGCAAACACAAACGCAATCAAGACCAAGCCACCCGCCAACTGGATTTGCTGCGAAACGATTTGACGGGGCGTTCGACAGAATTGTCGGAGTTTTATCCCTATCGCTATTTTGCATCGGAAGGCTTTCTCCCCGGTTACAACTTTACTCGCCTGCCATTGCGTGTATTTCTGCCGACAACCGATTCGTCGGGAGAATTCATCTCACGGCCGCGGTCCATTGCGCTTCGCGAGTTCGGACCACAAAACATCATCTACCACAACGGCCGCAAGTATCGAGTCTGCCAACTCGTTGTTCAGGATGCCGAGTCATCCCTGACCGAAGCAAAGGTCAGTAAAAAAAGCGGCTACTTCCTGACAGGAGATCAAAAGGACTTGGAGATTTGCCCGTTTTCCGGGGTCAGTTTGGGCGACAACGCAAACAAAGAGCATCTTCACGATCTCATGGAGATGGCAGAATCCAGGGCGGAAGAGATTGATCGGATATCCTGCGAAGAGGAAGAGCGAGTCTCACGCGGTTATGAAATCAGTACCTACTTCTCAATCGATGGAGGACACATCGATCGAGTTCGCAAAGCAGTTGCTCGCACCAGCGAGAACGAATTGCTCAATCTTCGGTACATTCCTGCTGCCAGACTCGTCCACGTCAATTCGCAATGGCGCTCGCAACGATCAGCGGGCTTCCCGATTGGGATGGTATCGGGCGACTGGCGAAGTTCGATACCCGGCCAGGACAGCCACATCAAAGAGGAATTCCGTCTGGTGAAACTCTGGACTTCGAACCTCGCCGACGCGCTTTACATCGAGCCGATTCAGCCACTCGGCCTCGAAGCAAACGGTGTCGTGACGCTCCAGCACGCGCTAAAGCGTGCCATCGAGAGTGTCTTTCAAGTGGAACCCAATGAAATCGGGGTAGTGACCGTCGGCGATCCGGAATCCCCGAACATTCTGCTCTACGAAGCCGCCGAAGGTAGCCTCGGTATTCTGTCCCAGTTTGTGGAAGATAACATGGTCTTCCGCAAGGTCGTTGAGCAAGCGATCGCACTTTGCCGGTTTGATGTGACCGAATACAAGGGCCCAGCGTCCTACGACGACTTGCTGAGCTACTACAACCAGCGCGATCACAAGCTGATTGACCGGCATTTGATTCAAGATGCGTTGCAGAAACTGCTGATTTGCGACGTCGAGATTCAGTCCAACTCCAGTTTCAAGAGTTACGACGACCACTATCAGGCGATCTTGCGTGGCATCGACCCGACGTCATCGACGGAAAGAACATTTGTAGATTATCTCTACAAATGTGGGTTGAGATTGCCAGATGCGGCTCAGAAGCGAGTCGATGGTTTGTTCGTCCAACCGGACTTCTACTACGAGTCTCGTATTTGGGTATTCTGCGACGGCACGCCACACGACGAACCGGTTGTGAAAGCCGACGACGAAATGAAACGACAAGCCATCATCGCCCAAGGTGATCAGGTCTGGGTTTACTATTACAAGGACAATCTCGCCGAGAAAATCGCGGCCAGACCAGACATTTTCAGGAAGGTGCGATGACCGTTTCTCTTCAACCCGGAAAGCTCGTTGCGCTGCGGGGACGCGACTGGATCGTGCTTCCGTCTGACGACCCCGACCTTTTGCTCGTCAAGCCGCTGGGTGGTTCGGACGACGAGATCGCAGGTATTTATCGGCCACTCGGCGTGGAGACCGATGAACCAGTTGACGCGAGTTTTCCTGACCCCACAAAAGAAGATATTGGCGATATCAGTACGGCTCGACTTTTGTATGACTCGGCTCGGCTGGCCTTCCGTAATGGCGCTGGTCCGTTCCGATCGCTGGCGAAGCTGTCCTTTCGTCCTCGCTCATACCAGATGGTGCCACTCATCATGGCGCTGCGGCAAGAGTCGATTCGCTTGTTGATCGCCGATGACGTAGGTGTCGGCAAAACAATCGAGGCACTCTTGATCGTCAAAGAACTTCTTGAGCGACGAAAGATCAAGCGTTTTGCAGTCGTGTGTCTGCCTCACTTGTGCGAGCAATGGCAAGCGGAAATTCGAGACAAGCTCGATTTGGAAGCGGTGATCATCCGCTCCAATACGCAGGCCCGGTTGGATCGCCAGATTCAAGGCGATACCAGCGTGTACGATTATTATCCCTATCAAGTGATCAGCATCGACTTCATCAAGTCAGATACGCGACGTGATGTCTTCATTGAGCAATGCCCAGAGTTGGTGATTGTTGACGAGGCCCATACTTGTGCTCGACCAGCGGGTGCATCCGCCAGTCAACAGCAGCGCTATCACTTGATTAGCCGTATCGCCGGGAAGACGCACCAGCAACTTATTCTCCTCACTGCGACCCCACACAGCGGCAAGCCGGAAGAATTCCATTCGCTGCTCGGAATGTTGCGGCAAGACTTCGAGACGCTCGACCTTCCAGAGTCCACCCAGTCACAGCGCCGTGAACTTGCCCGTTTTTTCGTGCAGCGAAAACGTGGAGATGTCGAAAAATGGATGGGTGAAGACACGCCCTTCCCGAAGCGGGACGCCTTCGAGTGGCCATATGACATTTCCAAAGGCTACGGTCATTTTTTCGGAGAAATACTCGATTTTGCTCGGAAGTTGGTCGCTCTCGATCCTACTGAGGGCGGTCATAAGCGGGTTCAGTATTGGGCAGCTTTGGCCTTGTTGCGGGGCGTCATGTCGAGTCCTGCTGCTGGCATTGAGATGCTCAACACTCGGCAGGATGGTTTGGCCTCGACGGTCGGTAATGAAATGGCCGACTTGCCAATCGGGGCGGGCGACGCGGACGACAACCCGGTTCGCGACACGGAATTTGGATACGAAGGTGACAACACCCCGACGCCAGTTGTCGAGCGAAATGAGTGGTCTCGATACCAGAAGGAACAGCTTCGCAGCTTCGCCGAGCAATTGGGGAAACTGGCAAATCTCAAGGACGATCGGAAGCTCGCCGCCACCGAAGAAATCCTTTCGGACTGGCTATCGAAAGGATTCAATCCCGTCGTCTTCTGTCGCTACATCGCCACCGCGAACTATGTCGGAGAAAAGCTCGCCACCTCGCTGAGGAAAAGATTTCCCAAACTCGACCTGCAAGTGATTACGAGCGAACTCCCTGACGATCTTCGCAAGCAGCACATAGAAGAAATGGGAAGATCTCCGTTGCGCGTGCTGATCGCGACTGATTGCTTGAGTGAAGGGATCAACCTTCAGAATCAATTTACTGGTGTGTTGCACTACGATCTTCCTTGGAACCCGAATCGGCTGGAACAGCGTGAGGGTCGCGTGGACCGATTCGGACAGGTCGCTCCCGAAGTCAAAGCCTGCCTTCTGTACGGAGCTGACAATCCGATTGACGGCATTGTGCTTGACGTACTTCTTCGCAAAGTACGGGAGATCAAGAAATCAACGGGTATCAACGTCCCATTCCCGGAAGATTCACAAAGCATCATTGACACCATCACTCAAGCATTGCTTCTCAATCCCAACCGTCAGATTGCCAAACATCGAAACGCACGACAAATAACGTTCGACTTTGGAGACTTCGACGAAGCTGCACAGTCCAAAGCCAACGTCACTCGTAAGGTGGACGAAGCCGCCGAACGAGAAAAGGCATCCCGAAGTATTTTTGCCCAGAACGCAATCAAGGCTCAGGAAATCGAAACCGACTTGCGCGAGGTGGACGAAGCCATTGGCGATCCTCACGCGGTCGAAGAGTTCGTTACGGCAGCGCTCAACAACTTGTTGGGCGTCCAGGTCATCAAAGAGGCAAAGGGCTATCGGATTGTGACGGGCAACATGCCGCCCCAGTTGCGTGATTTGTTACCCGGAGGCGATCCGATCAAGGTCAGTTTTCAATCTCCAACGCCGCCAGGTTACCACTATTTGGGCCGAAATAATCGCTTTGTAGAACAGCTCTGCCAGTTAGTGATGGGAAACACATTGGCTCGAGTGGATAAGCGAGCGGCGAGAGTGGCAATCATTCGAACTCGGCAGGCGCAAATCAAAACAGCCCTTCTGCTGTTCCGTTGTCGTAATGTGATCGAACAACAGAAAGGTCAGCATCAAATAGTGGCTGAGGAAATGGTGCTTTGGGGCTGGCGTGGCACGCCCCAGCAAAAGGAATTCCTCAATCATGCCGAAGCCAAGAAATTGCTGGCCGAAGCACGAGCAACTTCCGATTTGTCGATCCAAGCTCAAGCCAGCTTTCTCGAAAACGAATTGAATATCCTGGCGGCCCTCAAAGACGAATTTGCGACTGTCGCCGAAGAACAGTCGAAGCACCTCGTCGAAGCTCACGAGCGATTTAGTGAATTGATGGACGGTAAACATTTCCAGGTCGTTTATCCGGTTCTCCCGATGGACCTGCTTGGCGTGTATGTTCTGTTGCCGGATGCCGGACAGCACTGAGGATTTTCGCGTCATGCCGCTACCCATCAACATCGACGATCTTCTGCACGGCAAGGCTGTGGAATGGGAGCGTCTGGAATTCAAGCAGGGCTGGAATCCGCTCGACACGCTCCACACTCTCTGCGCTTTTGCTAACGACTTCCACAATCTGGGCGGTGGCTACGTCGTCGTGGGAGTTGCCGAGAAACATGGTCAGCCCGTTTTGCCGCCGGTCGGGTTGCAGCCAAATCAGTTGGATGCGATACAAAAAGAGATCCTGAATCTCGGACACAGCGCGCTCCAACCGTCCTATCACCCGATCGTCGCCCCCTACGTAGTCGCTGGCCAAACCGTGCTCGTGATTTCGGCACCTGGCGGACAGACGCGGCCGTACAAGGCCAAGCTCGGCTTGGGAAAGGACAACAAGGAGTACGGCTACTTCATCCGCAAGGGGTCGAGCACCGTTCGAGCCAAGGGAGCGGATGAAACCGAACTGCTGTCGCTCGCCGCCACTGTCCCGTTCGACGATCGGCTTAACCAGCGAGCGAATGTGGAAGATCTCTCCTGCGAATTGATGCGTGACTTCCTGAAGGAAGTTGGCAGCGACCTTGCCCCCCATGCCCGCAAAATGCCGCTGGTCGAACTCGGTCGACAGATGAATGTCGTCGGCGGGTCGAAGGAATTGGCATTCCCGCTCAATGTCGGGCTGCTTTTTTTCAATCCAGAGCCACATCGGTTCTTTCCTGCCACACAGATTGACGTCGTCTGGTTTCCGGACGGTGCGGGGGGCGACAAGTTCACCGAGAAAGAATTTCGCGGTCCGTTGCCGAGAATACTCCGCGAGTCACTCGACTACATTCGCCGCAATTACATCAGCGAGACCGTCATCAAGCATCACGACCGAGCCGAAGCCACGCGAGTCGAGAACTTCCCGTACCCCGCGATCGAAGAGGCTGTCGTCAACGCGATCTATCATCGTGGCTACGACGTGCGTGAGCCGGTCGAAGTCCGTATCTCCCGGGATGAGTTGATCGTAGTCAGCTATCCCGGCCCGGACCGTTCGGTCCGTTTGAAAGATCTCCGTGCCGGCAAAGCCATCTCGCGCCGCTATCGCAACCGTCGAATCGGTGAATTTCTCAAGGAACTGGAATTCACCGAGGGCCGCTCAACCGGCATCCCCAAGATCATTCGCGCGATGAAAGAAAACGGCTCGCCGTTGGCCGAATTTGAATTTGACGAAGACCATAGCTACTTCATGGTCCGGTTGCCAGTTCAGCCCGAAGCTCCCCAAGTCGCCCTTGCAGCCGACGGATCGAAGCCAGAGTCGAGGCCAGAGTGGAAGCCAGAGTCAGCAGATGAATGGCGATCGCGGCCGGCGTGGAAGCCGGTGTGGGACAGCAAGTCGATTCAGTATCGAATCATGGTTGCGATCAGCTCGAAACCTTTGGCGCGGTCCGAGATTTCTGATGCGCTAGGACACAAGTCGATTTCGGGTGCCGCAAAGCAAGCACTCGCCGACCTTCTCACTGCCGGTCTGATCGAACAAACCATCCCCGAAAAGCCCAACAGCCGACTTCAAAAATACCGTTTGGCCCAGAAATAACGCACTCCATGAATTATCCCAGCATCCGCATCGAGGGAGGCATTCTCTCGCCGGACATTTTTGAGCGACTGGATAACGCCGTCGGCCAACAACCCGCGGACTTTGGCTTGGAGTCTTCCGTCAAGGTCAAGGACGAGATCGTTCGCGCTTGGGCCGATGCTCAAGATTACTGGCGGATCTTTCAGCGCAAGCTGGCATCCCTGAAAGCCGAGTCACCCGCAACAACGGAGACGCGCAACAACTGGATCGTCCCATTACTGGGCTTATTGGGCTATCAGCTTGAGTATCAGCCGCGAGGCACGGAGTTGAACGGGAAGAACTATCCGCTCTCACATCGCGTCACCAACCGAGGCCAGACTCCCGTCCACGTCATCGGTTGCCGTGAGCCGGCCGGACTGGACCGCAAGCCGGAAAAGTCGGCTCTGCGAATGTCGGCTCACGCAATGGTACAGGAGTACCTGAACCTCACCGATCAGCTCTTCGGCTTGGCGACGAATGGCCGAGTGTTGCGGCTGCTGCGCGACAGCTCCCGGCTGATCAAGCTCTCCTATCTTGAGTTCGATCTCGATCGCATCTTCGCCGACGGTTTGTTTGCCGATTTCGCGATGCTGTACCGGTTGGTGCACGCATCGCGTCTGCCGCAATCCGCCGAGACTGCGTCGTCGTGCTGGCTGGAGCGTTATCACCAGGACACCATCGAGCAAGGCACGCGCATCCGCGATGGCTTGCGAGCCGCCGTCACCGAGGCGCTGGAGCTTCTCGGCACGGGATTCATCTCCGATCCCCACAACGATGCTCTGCGGCAGCAGATCGAAACGAAGCAGCTCGCGCCGGAGGACTTCTTCAAGCACATCCTGCGGCTCGTTTATCGGTTGCTGTTTTTGATGGTGACGGAGGAGCGCGGGCTGGTGTTTCCCAAAGGGACACCGAGAAATCACATCAACATCTATTTCCAGCACTACAGCGTGCAGCGTCTGCGACGGTTGGCGTTGACGCGCGGGTTGAAGATCGAGCGAAGTCACGATGCATGGCTCTCGCTACAGTCCACCTTTCGGCTCTTTGAGCGTCCCGACACCGCTGCGAAGATCAGCATGACCGCGTTGGTGGGGCAGCTCTTTCATCCGGAGAGCCTTGGCTCGCTCCCCGGCTGTCGCTTGAGCAACGCCGCTCTCTTCGGCGCACTCGATAGGCTGTGCAACTTCAACCATCCCAAGAGCGGCCAGCGGATGCCGGTCAACTTCGGAGCGTTGGCCACCGAGGAATTCGGCTCGGTGTACGAGAGCCTGCTCGAATTGCATCCCATCGTCGAAGCGCAGCCGACGCCGCTATTCCGCTTCAAGCAAGCCGCTGGCAACGAGCGAAAGACGACGGGCAGTTATTACACGCCGTCGAGCTTGGTGGACTGCCTTTTGGACAGCGCACTTGATCCCGTGCTCGACGAGCGAATTCGTTACTTTGCAAAGCTCGGATTCAAGTCCGCCGAGGCGGCAATTCTGGCACTCAAGGTCTGCGATCCAGCTTGCGGCAGCGGGCATTTTCTGATCGCGGCAGCTCAGCGCATCGCTCGAAGTCTTGCTCTCGCTCGCTCGGGAGACGATGAGCCGTCGCCGCAGGTGATGCGACACGCGCTGCGCGATGTGATCGGCCACTGTATTTACGGCGTGGACATCAACCCGATGTCCGTCGAGTTGTGCAAGGTCGCACTCTGGATGGAGGCAATGGAGCCAGGCAAGCCGCTGTCGTTTTTGGATCATCACATTCAGTGCGGCAACAGTCTGCTCGGCACAACGCCCGAGCTCTTGGCGAAGGGCATTCCCGACGACGCCTTCACCGCCATAGAAGGTGACGTGAAACCTCGCGTCACGCAACTCAAGAAGCAGAACAAGAAAGAACGGGACGATTACAATAAAGGTCAGAACTACTTATTCGAGCCGTTCTTTAGGCTCGGCAACATTGCTGCGGACTTCGCCCTATTGAACACGGCTCCCGATGGAACGCTGGACGACGTGGCTGCGATGCAGCAGCAGTACGCTCGGCTCGTCAGCAGCAGCGAATACGAATCGACGCGGTTGCTGGCCGATACGTGGTGCGCCGCGTTCGTCTGGAAGAAGGACGACTGCGAGTTGGGCAAGATGTGCCCAACCGAGCGTGACTTTCGCAAAGTCGAGAACGAGGCCGCCACCGGCCTCTTGCCCCACGTCCGCGTCGAGGTTAAACGCCTTCGCGATCAATACAATTTTTTCCACTGGCACCTCTTCTTTCCCGATGTGTTTCGTCTGCCGGGCAAGGACGAGACACCGGAGAACGAGCAGGCCGGCTGGAGCGGTGGCTTCGATGTTGTGCTCGGCAATCCGCCGTGGGAGCGCATCAAATTGCAGGAGCAGGAGTGGTTCGCAGAGCGTCGCCCAGACATCGCTAACGCATCCAACGCAGCCAACCGGCGAAAACGGATAGAAGAGTTGCGCAACACTGACCCTTCGTTGCATTCCGCATTTCTCGACGACCGTCGCAAGGCGGAAGGCGAAAGCAAACTGATCCGCGATTCCAGTGGAATCGACGACACGACCGGGAGGCGTCGCGGGTTGTTCCCGCTTTGTGGCCGAGGCGACGTCAACACCTATAGCCTCTTTGCGGAACTGAACCGCACGCTTATTTGCACCAGCGGTCGCGTCGGGTGCATCGTCCCATCGGGCATCGCCACCGACGAGACGACGAAGTTTTTCTTCCGCGACATCGTGGATACGAAGTCGCTTGCGTGTATGTTTCACTTTGAGAACGAGGAAAAACTGTTTCCCGGGGTTCACAACGCGGTGCGTTTTGTGTTGCTCACACTCGGCACTGCAGACCGAGTCACACTCGTTTTTTATGCGCGTCGCGTTGAGGAATTGGCGGATTCGGAGCGTCGGTTCACGCTTGCGGCGGATGACTTCGCGCTACTGAATCCAAATACACGAACTTGTCCGACGTTCCGATCGGGGAGGGACGCAGAAATCAGCAAACGTGTCTACCGTCGTGTCCCGGTTTTGGCCTGTGATGCCAAGACTGACGGAAGCCCGTGGAGCGTGCAGTTCTTGAGGATGTTGGACATGGCAAACGATTCCAGTTTGTTTGTGACGTTCGAGCAATTGCAAACGGCTGGTTGGCAACTCGATGGAAATCACTTCCTGCGTGGCCTCGCAAGGATGCTGCCGCTCTATGAAGGAAAAATGCTTTGGCACTTTGATCATCGCTTCGGGACTTACGAAGGGCAGACGCAAGCACAATCCAACAAGGGATTCCTACCGCAGTTCGATGAAGAACAACACGCGAGACCAAATAATCTGCCGCGGCCCGAATACTGGGTCGAAGAAGCTGAGGTCGATAAACGTGTGCCTGACGCTTGGCAGTATCAATGGTTTCTTGGATGGCGCGACATCACTGGCGTCGAGAAAATGCGAACTGTCGTTGCAGCGATCCTTCCAAGAGTTGGGGTTGGTCATACAACGCCCCTCGCAATGCCTGCGTGTCCGCCGCCGCAGACCGCTGCGTTTTACGCGAATTTGTGCGCGTTGGTTCTGGACTACTTCGCGCGTCAGAAGATTGGTGGCACGCATCTCACGTACGGTTATCTGAACCAGCTCCCCGTCTTGCCGCCGGACACGTACACGCACCCATGCCCGTGGACCGGCCCACTGCAATCGGCAATCACGCATCAGCAATTCCTCCTGCAGCACGTGCTGGAGCTAACCTACACGGCGTGGGACTTGGAGCCGTTCGCGCGGGACTGCGGCTACGCCGGGCCGCCGTTCCGCTGGGACGACGCGCGTCGTTTCCTGCTCCGCGCGGAACTCGACGCCGCCTTCTTCCACCTCTACGGCATCAACCAAGACGACACCGCCTACATCCTCGACACCTTCCCTATCGTCCGCCGCAAGGATATCGAAAAGCATGGCACCTATCGCACTAAGGATGCGATCCTCGAAATCTACGATTCCATGGCCGAAGCCACCCGCACCGGTCATCCATACAAAACTCGACTGGATCCGCCGCCCGCCGACCCGCGCGTGGCACATCCCGATTCGCGACAAACACGGCATGCAACGGTCATCGAGATTCAAGAGGCTCGTTCGAGTGCCTTCATGCAATTACTGCTGCATCAATGGGGACGGCCCGTGGAACGCGCAGCGTTGGAAGTCGGACTGATCTTGATGTTCAACGACGACCTTCGCACTGCCATCGTGCATCAGCAGCCCATGCAGGCTGGATGGCCAACAGTTGTAAATGGACTCGACCTGTTTCTCGGACGCATGAAAGCCAGTGGGTTCATTCAGGATAACGACACCGGAACCCGGCAACTCATTTCGCTTGGTCTGCACGCAGCTCCAATGAGTCGGTTTCGTTTGGAAGATCGCCAGAAAGCGGAAGAGACCGTACTTATGGTTATGCAAATCGGAGAGGCGCACGTCCAAGCACAGTTTGCCCAGGTGGAATCTCATGCCGAACTTGAGTTTGTTTCCTGATCCGCCAACGCCCATTATTCCCTCGCTTGATCGGTCCGAACCCGACTTATGGATTCGCCGATTGCAGGTTGTGGCGGGACTGTCGCCGGAATCGGAAACAATTCGCGAAATCTCCTTCCGTCGCGGGCTCAACATCATTTGCACCGCCGAACGGCCAGCCAGCGAAACCAGTCCGGTCGGCCATAGTGTTGGCAAGACTCTTTTATTGCGATTGATTCGATATTGCCTTGGCGAATCAGCCTTCTGTACTCGAACAGTTCGCGAAAGAATCGTACAGCACCTTCCTGGTGCCTACGTCTTGGCGCAATTCGTCTTGAAGGGCCAGACCTGGATCGTGGCTCGTCCAATTGGTGTCGACTCGCATACTGCGTCGTGGGCGCTCCAGTCAGATGATTTTTCCGCCATTCGTCATTCCGGTACACGCAAACGGTTGTCTGATTTCACTGATGCTATTGAGGCGACATTCGTACAGCCAATCTCTCACATCACATTGAACAATTCGCGCCGAAGCCCTCGCTGGCTTGACATATTGGGTTGGCTGGCTCGAGATCAAGAATGCCGTTTCGCTCGACATCACGAGTGGCGCGAGCCAGAAGCCGAATCAAGCCCCCGACTCCCTCGTGAAGATGCCAGTTTGCTGATTCGTGCCATCATGGACTTACTGGACCATGAAGAACTTCAACTTCGACGCCGTCATTCCGATCTGTACAAAGAGCTCAATGCGCTGGAAAGCGACCGTACACGGCTTGAGGCATTTCTCAGCCGCGAACAGACAGAGTTACGGCAACTCGCGGACGTGACTGACAGCATTCCGGACGGACCAATGCTCGCGGACCAGATCCGCACCAAGTCAAAGGAATTGCTAGAATCGCTTGCTCGTCTCGAAGAGGAACTGCGCGATACAGATGGTATTGCCAATGCCGAACAAGAATTTCAAGCGTCAAGTGATGCGTTCGCCAGCGCAAACGGCGAGCTTCAGGCGATGCGAAATCAACTCGTGGTCGAGTCACTCGCACTCGATCAAAAGCGAATTGAGACTGGCAAGGACGACTATCTCGACCAAACTCCTCAGCGTCCGTGGTGCCGCCTCTATATGGACAAGACGGAGGCCATCGGCGACGGCTGTCCAGGAACAGGAGAAATCGTCCAGCCAACGATCCCCGATCCCTATCGTCAATCCCGCATCACCGAAATGGAAGCGAACATCGCCACACTTCGAGAACAAATCGACATTAAGGAATTGGCTCTGCCAATGCTCGAAGCGCAGAAGCTTGCTTCGACTCAATCACTGCAATATCGACGCGTGACACTTCACTCCCAACAACGCCAACTATGGGAACGGATCGGCCACCACCGCAGCTTGGCAGAGCGAGCTGCCCGTTACCAACAAGCTTGGAACTCTTTCGCAGAGCTAACGCCACGGATCACGCAAAAGGAGCAGCAAATTGAAGACTCACTCGCGGATCAAGCAGCGGCTCGTCAGCAACTTCAAACGAAACTTCACACTCTCTCGGCCCACTTCGATACGACGTTAAAAGCGATTCTCGGCAATCAAGTCGGCGGCCACATTGAGATCAACGCCAAAGGAATTCTCCCTCGCCCAGACGAAACGGCCGGGGCAACTGGTGCCGCCTTGAGTACCTCATCAACCGTACTTGGGTTTGACATCGCTTGCCTAATCGCCAGCATCTGCGGCCTCGGTCACCATCCTCGCTTCCTAATGCATGACAGCCCCCGTGAAGCCGACATGGAAGCCGCCATTTTTCACAGCCAACTCCGTTTTGCCCGCCATCTGGAGTCGCTGTTCGGCGACCGCGAGCCGTCGTTCCAATACATCGTCACGACCACGACACCACCACCGAGCGATCTTGTCGGTGAAAACGTCCCGTTCATCCGTTCCAAATTCGACGCGCGTGACGATGCACAACGACTACTGGGAATCCGTTTCTGATCGAGTGCACAACCAATTTCGACAAAACCAACCTGTTTCACACGGACATATTTGATCGGCTGATCCTGTCGGTGTATCTCTTTTGGGAGCAAATAAATGCCGCTGTTTCCAACAAAAGCAATATTGACGCCGACATTTGAGTGTATGGCAAACCGTACTGACCGAACTTCAAAGGAAGAGACGTGAACAAAACTGTCCTGCTCGGTCTCAACGCTTTTCCACCCGGTTCAATTCCGAGCAGTTTGACTACAACTATAAATGGGAACGCCGCTCAGACTCCCGTCGACACACTCGAAGTCTCGTTGACGCGACTATGTCACCACATGTTTCTCGATACACGCGGTCAATTGCCGCCTCGCCCAAACCCATTTTTCTCTTTTTACAAGGGATTTGTAACAAGCGGCCTGCCGCTAGAATTCGTTGAAGGTGGACTCGGATCACACAAAGAGGCTCGAATTGCAGAAAGTATGACGGTCGGAAAGGCATTCTGCCGTTGGTTCCTCGACACCCACTTTGGTATCAAACATTTTGCCCACATGGAACACGTGATTGGGCAAACCGCTCCATCACTTTACGGTAGAGTCCGCGTACTACGCGTCGCGAAGGGCGATACTCCCGATTACCTGTGTTCTGATGGCGTCCATAATCCCTCGCTGGCCGAAGCCAAAGGTCGCCAGCAAGGTTCGATCTCATTCACAAACGCTGATTTCGCATCATGGCGGCAACAAGTCAGACGAGTCGAAGTTGTGGACGAACTCGGCAATACAATATCAGTCAAAGCGAATATTGTCGCAACCCGATTCCGCATCGAGACCGAAGGTTCGCGCATTCAATCCAAACTTTTTGCCGAAGACCCTGAAACAGAAGGGACACGCGATTTGGATAAGGAGGTTTTCCTTAAGGCATTGCGCGCATCGCGCTCGACCACGGACAGTCTGCTCGGCGACACCTCGACCACGGAAAGTCGGAGTGACGACACCGCGCCATTAGAGGCTCCAGAAAGTTTGCCGTATAGCATTTCTATCCTTCGCAACGGTAGTCTACTTACGCCTGCCTCGTTCATGGAATTGGAAACTGTAGACGAATTCTAAATTTGAGATTCTGGAGCTTTCACATGGCCAAGGCTGAAGCATCGGTTGAAGAACTTGTCGGCATGATTGAACGCGGGGAGTTACGACTCCCGGAAATGCAACGCCGCTACGTCTGGAGATCAACTCGCGTACGCGATCTTTTGGACTCGCTGTATCGCGGCTATCCTTCGGGCGCCATTCTGTTATGGGAAACTGATGAATCTGTGCCGTTGCAGCAGTTTGCCGTTTCACAGCAGCAGAATCCCTATCAGAGCACTCGGTTACTTCTGGACGGTCAACAACGTCTGACATCGCTTTCGGCAGTAATTCGCGGTGAACCGGTCTCCGTGCGTGGTCGGCAGCGCCCGATTGATGTTCTTTTCAATCTTGAACATCCTGAGGAATTGGCGGTTGTGACCGAAGTCAACGAAGAACATGACGATGATGATCTGACTAGCGACGAAGCCGACTCGTCTGAAGACGAATTGCAGCGGCGATTCGACAAGATGACGTTTGTCATTGCCACCAAGAAGATGGAGCAATTGCCTCAGTGGGTAAAGGTCACCGATGTTTTCAAGACGGACGAGGACGCGCCCTTTCTCGAGCGTGCCGGGATTGAAAAGGTAAACGATCCACGATTCAAAAAATACAGTCAACGATTGGCAAAATTACGAGGCATCCGCAAATACATTTATCGCATGGATGTCTTGGAACGGAAGCTTTCGTACGACGAGGTTACTGAGATCTTCGTGCGGGTGAACTCATTGGGCGCGAAGCTTCGCAGTTCCGACTTGGCGCTCGCTCAAATCACTGCGAAATGGCGTAACTCACTCAAGGTCTTTCAAGCCTTCCAGAATCAATCTGTAAAGGCTGGCTTTGATCTTGATCTTGGCCTATTTCTTAAAAGCTTGGTGGCGTTTGCGACCGGCCAATCTCGGTTTCTCACCGTCGGTAGCCTGAAACTTGAGTCCCTGCAAATGGCTTGGAAGGAAAGCTGCGAAGGAATCGAATTCGCCATAAATTTCCTGAAGAACAACGCGGGAATCGACAGCCCGACACTCCTGTCATCGCCGTTTATGCTCGTAACACTGGCCTTCCTTGGCCACAAGCGAGATTACCAACTCAGTCCAAAGGAATCAGAAAGACTTCGGTACTGGGTTTTGGTTGCCAACGCCAAAGGCCGGTACTCTCGCGGTTCGAGCGAGACAATTCTCGATCAGGATTTGGCGATTCTGAAGCAGGATGCGGGTGCAAATGAGTTGATCGAACGTCTACGACAGCAGGTTGGACGGCTTGATATCGTACCGCAAGAACTGGAAGGCCGGAATCAACGCAGTTCTCTCTTCAAGACCATGTTCCTGGCGTTTCGAAATGCCGGAGCAAAGGACTGGCGCTCCAATCTCTTAATCGCGCTTGATCACTCGGGTTCACAGCATCGTCTTCAGTTTCATCATGTCTTCCCCAAGGCAGTTCTGAAGAGCAGCTATACGTCTCGCGAGGCCGATGATATCGCGAATCTTGCATTCATTGGTGGCAAAACAAACCGGGCGATCAGCGATCAGCCCCCATCTGTGTACTTCCCGAAGCTGATCGAAAAGATCGGCATCACGACGATTGAATCGCAGTGCATTCCATCGTCTTCTGAACTTCTGCAGACAGAAAGCTACAAGGCATTCCTCATCAAACGTCGCGAACTGATCGCTCAAAGACTCAACGAGTTTCTGGGCACACCAGCATCGCCCGAATGATGAGTCGAAAGCACCGCGCTGGCCATCCGTCGTTGTGACGTGCGGCGCACAATTTGACCGCGGTCGCCTTCTACCACTGGCGGGGGGAGCGTGCTGATGGAAAACGGATTGCTGGGCGAACCGTCGATCAGCAGACGGGCGTATGCGGTGTATTTCGGGAGGTTTGTCAGATCCTCTGGCCTCAACTGACCGGGGAATTTGCTGAACGCTGGGGCGAGTCGAAGGGCGTCTTCGGTGCCGACGCGGAACGAAACGAGCGTGCCGCAATTGCCGACGACGGAATGCCAGGTGTCTTCGTCGAGTTGGTGTGTGAGCTGATGACTCAAGGTCAGCGACAGCCGGTATTTTCTTGATTCTGAAAGCATGATCGCGGTGGATGGTGTCGTCAGCGTTTGGAATTCATCTAAGTACAGTGCGTGATCGGATCGCTCTTCTTCCGGGATGTCAGCACGTGACAGGGCGGCTTGTTCCAAACTGGTGAGCAACAGACTGCCGAGTAGCGTGGCATTGTCCTGGCCGAGGCGACCGCGACTGATATTGATGACGAGGATCTGTTGTCGATCCATCACTTCGCGGAAATCGAGTGATGCCTTCGATTTTCCTGTCGTGATCGCTCGCAAGTGCCGGTTTGTGAGAAAGGGCATGATCTTGTTCGTAACGGACGAGACTGCTTCAGTGCGGTACTGATTATTCCAGCCTGCGAACTCATTGATCCAGAACGAGCGGACGACATCGTCCCGAATTTTGGCGACCATTCGCTCCCTGATGACTTCGTCGGTGAGGAGTCCCATTAGTTCGAGAAGTGTGCCGTTCTGTTCGACGGTTGCGAACACGGCGTATCGGAGAAGGTTTTCCAACCTCGGTCCCCAGGAATCGAAGAGTTTTCGAAAGGCCGAAACGACACCCGATGCGACCAGGTCGATTCGCTTGGGATCAGAACACGCGAGCGGATTGAAGGGAACGACATGGTCACTGGCGGCGTCGAACACAATGACATCGTTGGTTCGTTGCGTTGGCACCAGGTTGATGACGGCGTCCGCCAAATCGCCGTGAACGTCGAATACCGTGAGTCCCCTCCCTGCCTGCATGTCCGCATGGATGAGATTCGTCAGCAACGTCGATTTGCCGGTTCCGGTCGCCCCGACGATATAAAGGTGGCGTCTCCTGGCTTCCTGGTCGATGCCGACAAGCCGTGTATCGCCTCGGAATCGCACGCGACCGAGCGGGATGGAATGAGGGGAATTTCCTGCATCTAAGCGTGCTGGCGGTTCCAGTTCGGTGAACTCCGTCATCTGCATCCGCTCTGCCTGGACGGAAAGTGTCGGCGGATGAAAGAGCGTCGCCAACTCTTCGTGGGAGAGTAAACATTTTTGATTGGACGATCGGGTATCGCGACCCTCTGGAATGAAATGCGAATGAAATGTCGCCAGACGCGATCGTGAAAAGGCTCCGAAGGCACCGGCCATGACGTGGAGCCGCTCCACTGCCAAGTCGCGAACGGCCGCAGGGCCGGAAACACTCAGGGTAATCATGCAGTCGAAGAGATGGCCTGAAAGCTTGTCACTCGCTGCCTGAAGATCTTCCTCCCGCTCGTGCAAACGACTCGTGGATGTTTCCAGAACATGGTGTCGCGACAACTCTCCATGACCTCCCAGAAGCGTTCCCAGAAACCATGCAAGGGGCCACGTGCGATGAGCGGTGGTGTGAGTCGCATACCAGTGTGCGAGTCGATGGTGGGTGCTCAGGAACGATCCGTTGAGATGACGGAGAGCCTTGATAAACCGGTGCGTCCGCCGATGCGACGTGCGGCCAATCGAAAGTTTGATCGAACAGCGAAAGGTCTCGGCGGCGGTCGCGGATCGCAACAGCCCGTCGATGGGATCGGCGAACGATCGGTTCGCCAGATCCTCAAACTGGGCATGCCGCAGAATGGGATAAAGATCTGGGGTGAGTTCAACTGCCGCTGTCCACGTTCGCCAATCTTGCGGCAGTGTTGGGTCAGCGACGGATGTCAGCACGCATTGCGGATAATTGGAGACAACCGGTGACGTGACGATTTGTTCCAGACTGGACGGGAAACTGAGAAACAGTCCGATACGACCCTCGTGATCGCCGTACTCGAAATCGACGATCTCTCCGACCGGAAGGGCTTGATGGATCGCGGCCAGTGCCTTCTCCATGAATTTCGGGCCGCGATCATTTGTGGCCGGCACTGAGAGCAACAGTCGCACACAACGAGTCTACCAGCGTGAAGCCCGCGTGGCATGGAATCTGAAAATCCCCCAGCGTGATTGCTGGGGGCGGTCTGAAGCTACTGACATTTTGGGCAGATCCCGAGATGCGTGAACCAATTGAAGACCACAAATTCCGGCGGCGCTTTTGACGGATCATCGTACGGCCTTGTGGACTGACGGTGTGTTTGATGCCGCTCAACAAATGTCCAATCGTTCGGAAGTTTGGAAACACCATCGAAGTCTTCGCGATCACAGTAGATACAGGCGAGGCGGTATTTCATGGCTTCACCCTTTCTTTTTCTCGCTTGAAACACTCGTCGCAGCAGACAATTGCGTGAGGCTCCGACCACACGTCCGAGCCGACCAGTCGGTAGGAAACCGTTCCGCACTTGGCTGTTTCGGGCGTCAGTAGTTTTTTGCAGAAGTGGCAACCACACTTCAGCATTTCCGCGAGATCTTTCATGGTATTCTCCTTTCTTCTGATCTGATTCTGTGGGTTGTGCGGTGACGGTTGCGGTCTCCGCCGGTGACGCTCCCTGATGAGCGAATGATCTCGAACCGTTCGAGATCCCAGAAACATTGGACGTTCGGCATGGCATTCTCCTGTCGTGTGAATGAATCTCAGACCGAGCCGAGAATGCCTGAGAATCGGGCGAAAGAAAATACGCCTGCGAAAGCAGAATTGCTCTGACAGAAGGAACCGTGCGATCTCACGTATTCGTGGAGTAGCGGATCTCCAAGGCCAGTGGCCGAGGGTTTTGACGCACGCAAAACCGCCTCGTCCGATGTGCGTGGATCTCGCGAGGCGGTGCGCCGTGTCTCGCATCACTCGGGTGCCGTTCCTCGACTTCATCAGTGGAGGGGCTCGGGTGAATGGCCGTACCGACCCGGCGATCGTACCTGGCGTTCGCCACCCTAGCAGAATGGGAACACCTGCTCCACGTCTTGCGGGATTCGAACCGGCGACCGAACGAAGCCAGCCGTCGGATGCAGGTCCACCAGAGCCTGCCAGCCGCCATGATGATCCAGAAAGAGTGGAGTGCGGATCGGATCGGCATCACCGACGTAGCTGTCGTGTGTCGCGGCGTAAACAAGGCGGCGGTTCTTGTTGATCGCGATGCGGTTTGCGAGCGACAGGATGTGGTATGCCCGCTCGATCGTGCGTGTGAGAAACGCGACGCGGAAACGGGGTCGTTCCCACGTCTTGCCGCTGGACAGCCATCCGTCGAGCAATGTGTCCTGGTACGACTGGTAGACCCGCAGTTTGGTGCGGATGCTGTTCGCGGCATTCGTGTCGAGCGACTCGGTGCTCTGATCGAGTTCAAACGCGACGTGAAAAGGCCGACCACCGTGGACAAAACGGACGAAGGAATCGGGCTGCACCTGTTCCGATCCTGACGTGAAGGTGAGTTCATTCTCACGATAGAAGCGGTCGATGGTGATCCGTCCGGCATGACAGGCGTGGACGGTCTCGACGATGACATTCGCCAGTCGCATCGTGTGCTGGAACAGCGAAGGCGAGATTTCCGCGAAAAATGTACGTGGCGGCAACGGCAAGTCCGGTCCGTGGATCGCCTGAAACCCGGCAGGGGTGAGTTTGTAATAGTTCTGGAGTCCGCCTCCCGGATGAGCGGAAGACCACACGCGAATGAAACCGCTCTTGAACAGAGTCTGCAATCGTTCGCGCAGACGCCGCTCGTCGAGGAATGGACCGTCATCGAACGCAACGCTCGCCCTGAGCAACAGGGCGGTTGTGGCAGGGGTCCAGCTGAGCAACTTGAGCAGCGACCGGTCGCGCGCAGAAATGGTGACGGGATGTGCCACGGTATTTGCAACGAAGTTTTTCCCAGCGTAGCATTCGTTGCCACTCCCCCACTACCCGTGAATCAGCCTGGCTACATGAGCGTCGATGACCTTCAATCGCAGATAACGCTGTCGGAGGCTGCCAGCAAGTGCGACGTCTCGATCGACGCCTCGAGTACGGGTCGGCAAGTTCGCCTTGACTGTCCTTTCGGATGTCATGGGGATCATCTCGGCAAGAGAGAAATTTCCGTTGATACGAACAACCCGCAGAAAGTTTTCTGTTGCCACGCCTACGGCTGCCAGGTACGCGGAAATCTGTTGACATTGATGCACGGCTGGCTGACCAACAACCTCCCCCCAGGAGGGAAACTGAAAGGAGCGGAGTTCAAGCGAGTCCGCGATGTTCTCGCCGGAACGACCACTCCTCCGCCATCGCAATCCGCTCCCCGTTCCACTGCGACACCCGCCGAAGTTCCTGCGAAACCGCTCCGCAATATCCCACTCGCAGAAAATGAAAACGAGAAGGCTCGCGAGCTGGTGACACTCGACGAAAAGTTCGTCACCGACGTCGCCTCAATGCCACCCGCCGCCGCCATGTACGTGAGACGCCATCCCTCTCTTTCTCTCGCATCGATGCAAAAATGGAGAGTCGGTGTCCTGCCTCAAGACGGTGGCGGAGATAAACGCGGCTGGTCCCTCCGGGGCCAGCTGCTGTATCCGATCCTCGCAGAAGACGGCCAACTTCTCGCCTGGGTCGCCCGAGATCCCCAATTCGAAATGAAAGAAATCACGTTCAATCAGCTTCCTCCCGAAGCACGAGCAAAAGAAAAAAAGCCCGCCAAGCATCGCTTCCCCGTCGACTTTCATCGCGGCTTGGAACTCTTCGGCCAGCAAGCCAGCCGCTTGCAAGAGCCAGGCTATCGCGAACTGATCGCTCGCTACGGAATCATCGTCGTCGAAGGCTTCAACGACGTGATCGGCCTCGATCGGATCGGAATCCCAGCAGTCGGCATCATGTCCAACAAAATCACCGAAGGACAAATCGAGAAAGTCGAACGTTTCGCAAGGCGTCTCACAGACGGTAAGGTCGCCCTTCTGTTCGATGCCGACGAGGCGGGTGACGAAGGGGCAAAAGAAGCAGCGTGGCAATTGTTACAGCGAGGGCTCGACGTGCGCCTTGGATGGACTCAAGCCATGAATGGCGGTGCGGTAAGTGGACGACAACCGGAAAATATCACCCACGAAGAATGGGAACAAACGATCGATCCGGCGATCACACGCACGACACCTGCCGGCGGATAACATCTCTCCTGCTTCTGTGCGTCAAATCAGCGCGCGCTGGGCGGCTCGTGTAGTTAGCAACGTAGCCATTAATGTTCGGCGGCAATTCTTGTCGACTTTTCCCGAAATCGTAATGTTGTGACCATCATCAACAATACTGCGGCAATCATTGTCACAATCGCCAGAACGGGGACGACGATTGCCATCACCGAAGCCAGGACCGAGCCGACTAGCTCCGCTGCAGAAATCAATGGGTTGCCGAATCCTCCGGTGCTAACGAGCGAAGCCCCTCGCAGGGTAACAGTAGATGCTTGAACGATTCCCGCAGCGCCTCCTCCTGCGATTACTGCAAGTGACCAACGAAGAAACGGGCTGACATCCGAAATGATTGAGGCGGTGACCACAATCCCCGCAACAATTGCCGCAGGAGTAGCGGCCACGTCCAGTAGGTGATCTATCCAAGGCACAAAAAATCCAGCGATTTCGACGACCGAGGCGACGGCAAATGCAAGTAGTGCAGGAAACGACCCAATCCATTCAAACCCAGTTGCAAGAGCCAAATGTCCCGAGTTGGCTGCAATGCTCATCAGCAGCAGCGGCACAAACACTCGAAAGCCACACGCGGCACTAAGCCCGACCCCGACGCAGAGACTCAGGAGTGTTTCCATGATTTGCCACAACATTTGTGATTGGTCAACAAAACTCGCAATTCATTCCAAGCGGGCAATTTCGATTGCTTGCTCGGAGATTTCGGCAATCAACGCCTCCGACAACTTCGAGTTTTGTAAGACTCATGAGCGAAGTTTGTTGATCTACCTTAAAAACAGGACTATTTTTTGCTTCCATTGATTTCGACGTCCCTCTTGTCGGGCTCCATTGCTAGTCTCCGTTCGTTCAACTGACCGATGTGGCACCTGGATCAACCTGCTCGATGCGCCAACTTTCTCAGAATAAACACGTTTTTGCCTATTGGATTTTTGGACTTAAGGTGGGAATGGTGCCATCCAGCGTTTTCAACATGTCAATAAATCAATGTGGCACCGCCTTCTGTTATCCAACCTGAGTCCAACAGGCTCTTGATTCCGTAGGCATTCGCAGGGCAATTACAAATTTGGTCGGACAACTCGCGGGCGCGATCTTTCCAGAACTTTGCCTCCACGCCACTCATCGTAACATTTCCGCCCCTTCTGTATTGGGACTCCAATTCGTCGGCGGCCTGCATGTTACCTGCCTCGGCAGCCTTCATCAGTAGCTGCATGCCATCCCGAATCATTCGAGCTTTTTTGTGCTCAGGGAGACCATATGGTTGGAATTCCACCATGAACGTACCAACGCGTGCCATCGCAGGAGGGAATCCCTCGCGGGCCAGTGATTCGTAAATCTGATCTCTCTGTTGCTTCAATCGGTCGTAAGTGCGCTCGTCCTCTGGGGCGCAGTCCAAGCACATTGCGTAATCGCACATGGCTGCCTTATTGCCGCTTTGTGCCGCTTTCTTTAGCATTTCGATTCCCCGAGGGTAGGACGGAAGCGAATACTCCTTGGCCAGTTCGTATCCAACTTGCCACATCGAAAGGGTGTGACCTTGAAGTGCTAGCGGCATCAGACGATCGGTTTCAGTGCTGTTTTCGTCTTGGGCGGTAACGGCTAGAAGAAACTTCGCATCGACATCGCCACGGGCTGCGAGCTCTGTCCAGTACCCGCTCTGACTGTGTCCTAAGAGCGTGCAATATATGGAGCGAATATACTTGTTTGGTTGCGATAGCTTTAGTAATTCGGCAATGATTTGTTGAACGTCTAACTGTGGAGCTGGTGCTTTGGGTGTCGGACTTGCACTTCGAGATTCTTCTTCCATATCAGCTTGGATGTTCGCACTTTTGCCAGACGAGATGGCGGCAGCAATCGGGTGTCCACACTTCGGACACGCATCAGCCTGGTCAGAAACTGGATGATGGCTGCAGGCCGGGCAAGTGATGAGAGCCATTTGAAAAGTCTCCTTGAGAGGAAGTCGCGATCTTATTACAGAGATTTAAGTGGAAAGCCGCAGTTCCGACATGTGACAGCATTTTGGGGAAGTTTGTCCCCGCACTCCGGACAATTTATTATTTCGGCTATCGGATTCGACACGGGGATCACAGGTTCGCTGGGACGTGATCCTTGTCGATTAAACGGGAAACCACATTTCTTGCAAGTAGCCGATCCTCGTGGAGCCTCGGTCATGCATTCCGGGCATTTCAGCGTTCCGCTGAACTGGGCACGTGTAGTGGCTGCGATTGAACTTCGTATCGCTCCTCCCGTCTTTGGTGATGTTTTCATGGGACATCCACAGATCGGACAAGCCATTAAGTTCTTTGGAATCGGGAAAAAGGAACACTCTGGTTCGGGACAGGTTGTTGCTTCAGCTGTCTCGTGAGGTGCAGCAGTGACGTCGATCGCTCCAAGTACCATGGAAACATCAGGGCCGTTCGGCAGCAAGACTTCACCTGGCCAGCCTTCTTGTTTCAATATTGCCGCAGTTTCCTTTGCGATCGCGCCACCGCCAACGACCAGCAACGGTGGATTGACCATGCCACTCCTTGATATTTCGGACGACACACTTCGAAGACTGTCGAACAAAAGTGACGGCAATGACGAATCTGGCCGACAAAGTACTGGCGTTGGAAGGATTTCCAGATCGGGCTGCCAATCATTCGCTGGTCGTCGCAATACAGAAATACGAGCGGTGTAGCCAATATCACAGACCACCAGAAAGTTCCCGGGAATAGGCTGATTTCGTTCCCATGAACGACTTGCTGCAACTGGTTCAAAGATTAAGCTGACACTCGTAAATCCAGCCTGTCGAGCAGCTTCGCACAACAGCTCGCCATGTCGAAGATCGAGATGTAATGGGATTGTCAGGATGCAGTCAGTCAGCGGATCGAGAGCGTGTTGTTGTTCAAGTGCGATGCCTCGCGCCTCACCGAATAGCAACGAGATCAATTCAACTGGCTTGCACGCGCGTCGGCTTCGTAGAAAAACATCCCCGCCCATCCGTTTCTTGAGATCGTCGATCATGCCGGTTGGATCGTCTGCAATTGCCTTTTGAGCAGGTTCCCCAACAAGGATCGATCCGGAACGTGGCACGTAGACTAAGGTCGGAACATCGGCCCGCACGACTGTCTGACGCTTACGTCGGTCGTAAACGGCAAGTTTCGTTCGTAATGTTCCAAAATCAATTGCCACCGTCGCCATTGCGTTCCGATCGTTTCAACGTGCGTCCTGTTCTCGAATCACTTGCCTCAGAGCTTCTTCTAATCTCGTAACAACCTGGTCGAGAACCTGTCGTCGTTCGCGAGTTGCTTTGTGCTTTTCTACGATCCAGTGATCCAATCGGTCGTGGAGCGAATCCAATAGGCATTCCGCATCGTTGACGCCGAGCCGTTCGAGAAGGCCTGTGCCATATCCACCAAGTAAAGTCAGGATCTCAACGGCTTCATTCGCCTCAAACTGATCTGGATGGTCATCCAGGCACTGGACGGCCCGACAATCCTTTTCAAAGTGCTCGAAACCGTCTCGGACGGAACCGGCTTGCAGTTCCAAATCACGAAGCACTTCAGTCACTCGATCACTCTCGTGTTGTGTTTGAACGAGGTGGCTGTTGATGAACTCGCGGGCTTTGGGAAACGTTGTCGATGATGCGAACTCCGCAAGGGCCTGCCGCCCCATTTCCCGATCGTTGGCCAGATCCTTCAGCCGATTCCGCAAGCGCCCTCGTCCCAGTTCCGTCACGCGAAGTGTCCGGTTGAGAACGTTCGACGCCCTGATCAGGCGAGATCGATTGAAAAAACGCTCTTCGAGGAAAGACATGAATCGGTCGATTCCCGAGATTTCCCGGACCGTTTTTCGCAGTTCCTCACCATCGGCGAACGAGCGCGACGCGGCAATCAATAGAATCGCTCTGAAACAAGGCCACGCGATTCCGGCGGTCGATCGAAGCTGCGATCGTTCCTCGGGGCTTAGAGGACAGGCCCTTTTTGGGCTAGCGAAGGAGGATGGGCTACTCATCAATTCTCCCAGCGTATCGCCGCTGGAGTCCTTCACAAACGCCAATAACTTGTTCCAAAACTCATCCGGACAACGCTGACTGACCTGTGCGAGCGGACCACTCACCGGAATGATGTCGCACAAATACGACTTCAGAAATCCAAACGCCTGTCGCGCGTGATCCACTGCGACTTGCCAAGGAGTCGAATGATCGAGTGTCTCCCATTTATGCAAGACGCCGACGCTATTGTATGGCGTGGATTGAAGCAGTCGTCGCTGGGAAGTGAACATCCCAAGTAGGTCGCTGTCATTTTGATGCGGCACGGGGGGTAAAGTATAGACGATGCAGTCGGCGACTCCACCATAAAAGAGCGAATCACGCTCCGCCTTTCGTTCCGAAAGCCAAAAGCCGCGCGCCGCTTCCTCGTGCGAACTGATCGTGGATCGCGATCCCGGCGTGTCGACGATGTGGACTCTCTTCAGGAATTCCGCCGTACTGTAAAACTCCAGGAAACGAGTCTTCGCGGCCAACTCGGAATTGCCAAGCCATTCATTCTTCTTCGAAAGATCAAATTCATCGCTTGTCCCCGCCAGATCGTTCCAGACGACGCGGAATTTCCCCTCTTGTTCCGGGGTACCATGCCGGAACCAGTTCACCGTAGCCGTTGTTTCCGTGACACCGGGGATCGCCAGTTCGGCACCCACGAGCGCGTTGATCAGCGTCGACTTGCCGACACGCATCTGTCCGACAACCGCCAATGTGAAGGGTGCATCGGCAATCGCCATCGATCGCTCGACTTCCCCAGCGAGTTCGTCGGTCAGTTTCACTCGCCTCAGAATCTCTGGTGTTTTTTCCGCGAACTGCCGAAGTTGAATGTGCAGGGCGTCGAGGTCCAACAAGGATGTCATGCGGGTTTGACCTCCGGGTCCAACTGGACCTTGATCTCCTGATATTGCTTCAGCAGTTCCTGGTAACGACCGAGTTGCTCTTTCAATCGATTCTCAGCAGCTTTCGCTTCCTCAACCGTTCGGGTTTTGCTCTTCAGGATTTCGTCGCGACGCGCAGTGAATTCATATTTGGTACTAAGGCGAAATCCATCCGCTTTGGCTCTCGACGCCGAGTCGAGTTCCCCCGCCAGTTCCTGCAGAACGCGGATCGCACTCCGTTCCGCTGTGCTTCCCGTCTTCACCAGAGCGCGCTCGAAACTGGCAATTGCAGCGTCGCGTTGCCGTTCACGAGCCACATCGAACCCGCGTTTTGCGGCCCAAATACGAGTCGCCACGTAGCCAACACCAGCAGCTGCGCCAATGGCCCATCCCACCGGGTTGGAAACGATTCCAAAGTACGCAGCCACACTTGCCCCAATCCCGAGGTATTTCGCAGCTTCGGCTGCCATGCCGCTGAATATGTTGGACGTCATCACGGCCTCCTGGATGACTCTCGGTCGATCTTCTTTCTCGACCCGCCGTTCCGCGACCTCGACATCGAATTCTGGCAACGCGATCGTCTTCATCTCGCTGGCGATCCGCCCCATCAGGTTTTCGGAAATCGCCAAATAACTCTTTTGAAAATGGTACAGAATGGAGCTTGTATTGCTTCTCCACCTTTCGGCCCACTCGTCCAGCAATTGGTCGGCCATCGCATTGGCTTCGTCTGCCGTTCGAGAATTGGCTTCGAGCAATCTGACGCTGGCTCGGCAATCCGGATGATCCGGTGAGACCTGATCGTGGATTTGTTTGTCTGAGTCCCGTTTTAATCTCGCCACATCATCCAGGAACGTACGATACTGTCCCGGCCAGACCTCGCTTTGCCATCGATCGTACTCCCGTTCGGCGCTGCTCAGTTGCGATTCATATTCTGCAAGTTTGAGTGGGTGAGCACTTCGAGCAATATTCAAACGATCGGCGACAAGCTTCCCCGCAGCGAGAAGTTCCGGCCCCAAAGTCGGTAACCACCGGCATGTCAGGATTTCGTCGCGAGCCGGAATCAGATTCTCACGAAGGTATTTCAAAAGCTCGATGTATCCGCTTTCCTGGAGGCACTCGGAGTTTTGAAGCCGATCCGCTCGCTGCTTCTGTTTCGCGCTCACAAGAAAATATGGAATTCGATCGACGTCGACTTCTAGCGCTTTTGAGATCACTTCCAGATTCCGTTTCTTCCATGCTAGAACCTGCTCGATGTCTGCGAGGTCGGTCTTCGTTTGCAAAAAAAGGATTCGCTGCGTGTTCTTGCGTAGTTCCTTGAGAAACTGAATTTCGTCGGCGCTGATCACGGCTTCGACGGAATCGAGGATAAAGAAGACGACATCCGCATTGGGGGCATATCGAAACGTAATGTCGCGATGCTTCTTGAACAATCCGCCGACGCCTGGCGTATCGACGATGACGACTCCCTCCGCCAGCAACGGATTCGGCAATTCGACGGAAATGAATTCCACCTGTCTCACGTTGCTTGGGTTTCCCTCTTCGGTCCCAAATTCTGGGAGCCGATGACGACCGATCTCGATTGGCGGCGGCGCCTTGTCCGGATCATCGTCGTCGGATAGAAAAAATACCGTGATTCGCTCTTTTGGCCCGTAGACAACCTTGTAGACAGTCGAGGTCGCGACATTCGTCGCAGGCGGTAAAAGATCCTGCTCACCCAGGAACGCATTGATAAAGCTGCTTTTTCCCTTCTTGACTTCACCCATGACAACGAGACGGAACATGTTGGATGAAAGAGCATCCAGCAACGGAGCAAGACGCCTTTGTCGCTCGTTTTTTTGCTCGCCATCGGGTGAAAGCGACAGGTGTGACTTTGCAACGTCGATCAGCCGTTGTTTCAGTTGCGTTCCAGCAGTAGATGAAGCGCCAGCGTTTTCCATTTGTCAAGTTCCAAGTCGTCTTGAAGAGCTATTCGAACGCGTAAGAACCTGTTTACTTAGAAGTCGATTCCGCCTTAATCAATCATCTTATGCTCGATATACTCGCGGCGGCTCATGTTGTTAATGTCTGTTACAGGATAATCTTCAACTGCGGATTGTAACCGCGAACAGTATTCAACATTGCGGGGTCACCCAGCGTACAGTTCGACACCGAGAGAACGCGCAGCGACGGACAGTGTTTGACAAAAAACGTAGCTCCGATGTTAAGCTGCGCATTGCCGTCGAGATAAACTTCGGAAATGTTTCGTGCTTGCCGAAACGCAATATTTATTCCAGGGCTGTCAAGCCGACGACATGACCTGAGATAACACACTTCAAGAAGATCGAGGGACGCGACAGTCGACGGAAACTTGCAATCTGCGAACCCGTCGCTTGAAAGCCCGTTACAGTACGAGACATCAAGAAGCTCCAGATCCTTGAAGCCCTTCAGGTGCGCTGCAAGTGCGTTATCCAGTTGAGCACACGACAGTGCGACAAACGACTTCACTGTGGCCTTTTGCTCGTCGCTCAACCGTGATATTACTGAAACGTCCTCATCACCCAGGATTAATGAACCAGACGCGATGGATGCTCGAATGAAGGATTCAGGATCGGGGAAACATCGTCGCTTCTCCTCAGAAATTCGAATGGCAACGCCCTTTGCCTGCGAAGGAGTTAGAAACGAGGTTTGAGCCTCTTTGACGATTGATTTCAAAACCGCAATGGCATGGTCCCCACTCGACACAGGGTTCGACACGTGTGTCGTTCCGACAACTTGTGCTTCCATGATTGGTGCCGCGATCGGACACCCGCACTTCGGGCAAGTCGGTGCTCGATCAGAAACAGGATGATGGCCGCAGTCGGGACAAGTGATGATTGCCATATGATTGTTATTCCAGTTGTCTAAAACCGATTACAAAATGAGCCATTGATTACCGACGCTTACAGCGCCAACTTCGGCCCTAACGGACCGTCGCGTTTGGATGCTTCTCCTGAAACCAGTGTTTGGCGGACTCGAACGTGGCGGGGTTGTTGCGGTTAGCCGCAATAGGAAGAACAATGGAACGCAAATTCGAAAGTTCAACGAACGTGGCACATGTGCTAACTTCACCAGACGAAATCTCACCGGTGGGTTGAAGTGCGAAGTCTTTTAGATCGATTGTGTTCAGGCTATCCAACCTTGAAAGGTTGCAAAGCCCGAAATAACCCATCTTTGGGCATTGCGAAACGGTCAGAGTGATTAAAGCTGGAAGCAATTGGGCAGCGTATTGCCTTTCGCGACGCGATGGCTTGCCCCTTTGTTCTGGAAGAAGTGAGTCAACGAGAATTTCAACGTCTTTGTCCTGCCACTGACGACCAGAAATGTGTAGCCCGGTGATTGCTCCCGTAACAAACTCATTCCTGCATGTGTCGATAATTTGATGGATATTCGGAATGGAGAGATCGTCAAAATTCAGCACACAATTGTCAACAAACGCATTCAAGGTTTTCAAACGGTGATTAACAGACTCCTCTGCAGTCATTTGCGGGACTGTTATTTCTGACTGGCGCGTTTCAGTAACCGTTGATCCAGTTGTTGCCTCTTGAAATGGATAACCACAATGCGGACACTTGTCCGCAAAGGAAGACACCTTACCGTCACACTCTGGACATGTCAGTAATGCCATTCCAAACCTCTCTCTCAGAATCATTGAGGACAATTTCAAGACTAGCGATGGTTGTTTTGATCTTGGATGTCGGCGATCAGCGTTGGTAGCGTCAGGTCGCCCAAGCTCTGATCGAAGTCGCTGGGACGGCCGATGAAGGCAACGGGAAACCGCTCGTAAATCGATTCCGATGAGGACTGCTGGGCGTCGCAGCCAGTGAGAAGCCGTTGCACCTCTGTGCAAGTGACGAGTTTCGCCACGGGGGTTGTGCTTTCAGCACCGCCATGGAATTGCAACTTCTACAATTATTCTCTGGCTCAAAGGCTTCGCACCATCCCAGCTCGCTCCGGAGAGATCGAGAACTCTTCGAGACCGCCATATTGATCAATCCTCGCCCTTACTAAAACATTTTCGATCTGTTTGACGATATCCAACTGCATGCGATGTTCGAGTACTGTTCTGCCGCGACCTCGCTCTTTGCGATTCACTGTCAGCTTAATGATATGACGGCCGAGAGCCACAGATACCGGGTCACTCGTCTCACCGAGCGTACCCTTCAGTATCCCTATCAGCATTCCATCCACTTCGACCGCCACAGTGTCGTTGCCGGTAGGCTCCATTGCAACGAGGCGGCTAACATGTAATCTAACGCGGAGTGGAATTGTCGCTGGTGGCTCACTTCGCACAGAAGGGGCATCGATTAACCGTTCTTTTTGATCTACTGGATAACCCGTAGGGCGAGGCGATAGAGACTGAGCAACCGGCCCATTCCCCGCAACTCGGATTGGAGCGCCGCAGTGAGGGCAGGCTTCGGCAAGGGAAGAGACTGGCTTTGCACATTGTGGTTCTGGGCATGTTATTAGCGCCATCGGTATAGCCTTTCGGAATTCGATTGGTTACTGCACGTGGCAGATAGCAGGCGAATTAGTTCGAGTGTGGGTACCTTTTCTCCGATTGATTCATTGAAAACGACTTTTTAGCGTGTAACGATTCATTCAAAGGTCCCGTAAAAACGTGTCCCGATCCTGGTCGCTCATCATCGAGATCGTCTCGGCAAAACATGGATGAGGATTGTCGTCGGGCTGTTGGCTGAATCCATGTTCGGTTAGCAGTGACTGGATCGCAGGTCCGGGAGACCAATCCGATGGGGTGTGATCAGTGGCAACGTAATGCATATGCGTGGAGTCGATCGCAGATTGGAAATGTTCGAGCGGATACTCAACGCCAGCACCGTCAGCCTGACCAGGGTCGTTGACAATGACCATGACTTTTCCATGATCGTTAACTTTGAGACCTTTGACGACAATTGCGTGATTTGCCGAGTTTCCAAAAAGATTCATCAAGTCGGAAAACGGACTGTGTTCATTCCACAGACCGTCTGCGTTGACCGCCATGACGACCTGATGGCCTTCGGCGAGGTCATGGATCAGATGTGGCCAGTCGTGTCCTTCATGGCTGGAGACGCCATAGTGATCGAGCAACTTGCTCAAATTGCCCATACTCGTCCCGTGATCGGATAGCCAGCCGTTGGCGGTGGCATCATAGACCAGCCGAGCTTCCGAGAGCGGTTCGCCTGTTTGGGGATCAGTCAGATGAAACTGATCCAGAATCATTTTCTGCGACACGACAGCACAGGTGAACCCAGTTGTCTGATGAGTGAATCCATCTCCGCTAGGCGTCCCCACACTCAGGGGCGTGGTCCCTTGATGATGAGAATCAGAATCCACCAGCATGGCCTTTGAGAGCGCACAGTCCATGACCCCCTCGGCTGCCCAGCTCAAGACGGCCGAAGCGACGCCATGCGCGATCGGAGAAATGAAAGACTGAATCGTCGTCTGATGATCATCGGGATAGTCCTTCGTCGAATGGTGCGCCCCCATTTCATGTTCTCGACTGACGTTCGTGTGAGTTTCATCAGTATTCGTCTGCGGATGGGAATCGTGATGTGAATGATCGCCAGAATTGTTCGATGGATGCATGTCTTGATTCGCCTGCTCCATCTCATGAGCAACAAGATGGTTCATTCCATCATAAAAATCCTGAATTCCAGGAATTACCATTCGTTTTCTCCACAATTCTCGAATGAGGGGCGGTTACGGCGGTTGGAACTTTCACTTATCAAACCCGTCGTGTGTGTGATCTGACAACCCGCTTCCATCATCATGGTCATGATGCGTATCACCATAAGTTGCGTCATCGAACGAAGTCGAAACGTCGGCAACATGATCGCCACCAGCATCCATCGCATCATGGTCCGTGAAATCATCGTGCGTCGAATCATCATGGTGCTCGACGTGGCCTGGTGTGGATAACATATCGTCATGCTCATTCACAATTGGATGTTTGGAATCTGGGGGATCTAATAACTCTTGCATCTGATCCAGAAGCTCAGAAACTTCGTCGTGGTTATTCTCCGACCGCTTCTGATGGGATGACGGAAGATCGTCGGCATTTGTTACAGGCGAATGTTCGGAATTCTCAGAATTTCCATGCCCCGCCGAATGGTGGCCATCAGAACTTTTAGTGCCGTCCTCCGTCTTGTGGGGAGTTGTGCCTGGGTGCGTGATTGGTCCTTCCGTTCCAGCTAGCATGGGCTTTGGCCCCGTGATGCCGCCGCCGAGACCCAATGTGCCGCCAATTGCTCCCAAGGAAGCCCAAATCGCCGAATCCGGCGACCTTGGATTTCGACGCACACTCTCGCCTTGAATTTCTGGTTGAAGCAATCGGCGCAAGCGATCTTTTTCCTGCTTACGCTCGTCTGCGTTTAGCGGTGGAATCAAGTTTTGCTGAACAAGGCAATGGAGTCGTCGAGCGATCAGGACTGCTTCAGCACATTCATCACAATGGTCGATGTGGGACTCGATATCCCGAGCATTCGCTAAAAGCCCTTCTGCGAAGTCGAGGATTCTGTCGTTCGAGGGGTGCATCTCTTGATGATCAAACATGATCATTCCCCTCCTTTTTTAAAATCTCACCAAGTCGTTCAATTGCTCGCAATTTTGCGGTCCGGAATGCTCCGGCTGAAATCTGAAGCAGCGCCATCATCTCGCCGGATGTTTTTTGCGGATCGCCAAGACAGTGAAGTAAGATGATTGCGCGATCACGATCTTCCAGTTCATCAATTGATCGAAGTAGCTGCGTTCGCGTCTCTTCCTGGTCCAAGCCGCACATCAAAGACCAATTTGTCGACGCAGGTATTTGATCCCCTTCATCAGGAAGACGCGTGAACCGCTCACGATGTTTCTTTTTTTCTCGGTATTGCGTGAGACAAATCCGCTGAGCGACGCGTCTCAGCCACCCCTCGATCGCGGAAGTCCCCTGAAATGTACTTAATTTTGCCCAATCCCCTCGCTCGCCAAGCAAAAGAACGAAAATTTCTTGCAACAGGTCGCCGTCGTACCGATATGCTTTGGCAACGCTACGAATGACGCCACCGCATCGGTCAACGATGAGGTGCAATAGAGCTTGGTTACTCCCTTGGCAAATGAGTTGAATCAGTTCCGAGTCGGACAACGTCGCAACGTCGGCTTCAGGTATCGACGCGGCGGCTTGTGGATTGGCTGACATTTCAACTCATCGTTCACACGAAATTTGCCTTTTGGTCAGACAACGCTTCCCCGTGTCGCCGAACAATCGCGTGCAATTGCGTGTGCAGACCCAAGCAAGAAGTATGTTCCGCACGACTTCCTCATGCAACCAATTCGCGGAAATTGATGGTTTTTTGGAGTCGGGCTGTAACGCGCATCTTTCGAGTTGCGTCAAGGCATTAGAAACGGGGAACAGCCAATCCAAAATACCACAAAGAAGGAGGCGTCCAAATGGCTCCCAAACCACTCACAAACCTTGCCGATCGCTTTCGAGCCGAGGCCGAAGAAGACGTCAATTTCGGTCTTCTCGCAAGCGCGGACCCAATGCAAGCGTACCTCGACGCGATTGTAGAAGCGATCGGGGCGGGACACGTTCCTAAAATCTCAGTGCGGCCATCAGCATTCCGTTCCGCGCCCAACTCTGTTGAGCCTTCCATAATCCTCAATCGCCGTTTGCCCCGGAAACGAGACGATCATGGAATCGGAGCGGAGCAACTTGAAGGCGCGCTGGTTACGATTTAGGATCAATTCCAGCATCTCGATCATTCGTTTGCGAATTCGTCCTTGAAAAAAGGAGCACGAGAATGAGTACCTTCGGCGACCCAAACAAACTGGATGTTTTCGGTAATCAACCTCACGACGTGTTCGGGACCCATTATCCGACCGACGTTTTCTTTAATTCGCCGATGGATGTATGGGGAAGCCCTCTCGGTGCGATCGATGATCGCCTGCGACACAACGAACATCCGCTTCCCGGAGTCGCTCGACCCTCAATTTGACTCGCCACCTAATGCGAGTGATCATTTTTGATTTCCAGAGTTCCGACTGCATCCACTTCCGGGAGTTCTTTTCATGGGTTTGACTACTTGCCAACACTGTCAACACCACCCAGTTTACGATCAAGCCGAAGCCTGTCCGAAATGCGGAGGGCCAATACGCAGCATCCCGCAGACTGATGGGCCAACATCCGGTGTGTCGATTACCAGGGAAACGCATGATGCCGCATTGGAAAGCATCAACCGCACATATGGGAATGAGCCCTGCTTTTCTTTAACTCCTGCAAACAGTTCTCCCGACTACCCGGAAACCAGCATCATGGTATTCGATCTTTCCGCATTATACGACCTTGCAGATGTCGCCGGAGGATGGCTTGAAGAACTTATTGTCTACGCTCAAAAAGACGTCAGCCGTTCTGATGTACGGCTCTTCCGCCGCATGCAATTACTTAAGTCCATTAAAGCATCCACTGTGACTTTGGACGACGAAGCGCTGCTCGAAATCAGCAAAATGTCTGGACTTCGCAATTTAGATATGGTGTGCAATATGGGACGAGCAACGAGCCATGGATGGCTTCAGCTAGCGAAGTTACGCAGTTTAGAATTCCTCCGCGTTCCGGATTACTGTGGAGATGGTCGCGGAATGAACTACGTTGAGACCAACGAAGTCAGAACAAAACTGAGACGGCAACTGCCAAACACCGTGATCCCGTAGCGGTTCCAGAGATTGCAAGGACTTCGTCGGCTTAAAATGCGAGAACGCAGATGAGGTTTGGAATTTCGGACGATGCAAATGTAGCATTCACTGGAAAGAATTGTGTTCCAAATTGGATTGCCTGGAATCAAGGATAAAACAATGGCTTTGATAGCATGCCCCGAATGCGGCGGAAAGATCTCGACGAATGCGCCCTCCTGTCCCCACTGTGGCGAACCAGTGGGTTCCTCTCCTTCAAAAAATGACACAGGGCAAAGTGCCGTGCATCACGCCAATTCACCAACTCGATTGGAAGACGATGACGCAGTTCGTTTTAGAACTATAACTAACCGACTTCTGGAAAAGTTTCCGAAAATTTATCTATCCAAAAAAGGCGAACTGAATTTGACTGATGCTGGGAACCTGACTGATGTTTTCGCGGAATGTTCGGATGTGACCAAGTCAGTTTTCCTCATGGGACCGGACTGGCGCGACCGCCACATCGAAGATCTCAACCGGCTTCCACATTTAGTTGAAGTGCGTTTGAACGACTGTCGCGATCTAACCGATGAAACCTTGATGTACCTTTCGAAACTGTCGTCACTAAAAATCCTGCGATTGGAAGAGTGGCTTTCGGGAAGGATCACTCTGCAAGGGCTTAAATTGCTCGCCCGACTTAGGGGCGTTGAGTTGATCAAACTCCCTCATCTCGGAATGCAAAAAGCTGGTTTACTCGATGTTGCGGGAATGTACAAACCAAGTCCCCAGATCGTTGCGTTCATGTCCTATTTGAAACAACAACTCCCAGACGCCATTATTAAGTGCGAGTAAACATTTATGCATATCGGCGGAGGCATCGCCAGTTTGCGCGCAACGACGATGAAAAATACGAGGGGTATCTGTGGCAAGGTTGGATCTCAATGGGAGGGAATGCGAAATAGTAATTATTCAAGGGTTGAATCTCCTGGGGCGTGTGAATCACGCTTTCATTGATTCTGCTTCCTTTCGTCCACCAAGTTCGATGGCAATCTGAGAATTGGGAACGAGATAATCACGGGGATAAACGGGTAGTTTATCTGAAGAAATGTCTACCTAAGACGACGATCAGATAATAAGTCGGCTGGAAAACTTCAATACCCTAAAACCCCGTCGGAATGGCGATAAGCATGGCAAATTGGCAGTTTGACCTTGGTATTGAAGGACTGAAATGGGTCGGCAGGCAACTTTGGGACAGTCATCAACGCGTTGCGGCCCAAGAGTGGCCATGCGTTTCCTGCCGGACGGTCTACAAGGGCTCACAAAACATCATCATCACTCGCTGCTGCAAGAAATGGATTTGCGAAAAATGCGCGCGAGAAGGCTATGCGCAAAATCTGTGCGGTGGATGTCTGGAATCCCCTTTCGACCTCCTTAATTATGAAGAGGTCCAGAGATTGGCACGTGGATACTGATCCGAACCACTGGCACCCCATTTGACCATTGAGCTGAGGCTTGGGGGAATCGAACACTAGCGGTAAATTCCTCGCTTGCTACGACTTTGGGGGACAAGAAGACATTCCGAACCGATTTTCGAATTCCAGGAGTGATCTCTGATCGATTTCATGGTAAAGGCTACCTGCGGTTGCTACCGCGTAGAAATTCATCCGGCGTCAGCCGTGCCCGAGGCACGGACGCACCGGACGCCGATAGGCGGAGGCATTGCCTGCTGGCTCCCTGCCTGCAGCAGAGAACCGCTCTGCGGTCGCGACGACGCAGGTCGCATGGTGCGGGAGCCATGTCGCGGCCCAGCGTCTTCGCTGGGTGCGACCCCCGCCGAGGTGCCGCGTAGGTTAACGAGGAAGCGAGTGCCAGCGTGTCATCCTCCGGCGGGGGTCGCGGCGGCGGTCGCGACATGGTCTCCCTCCTGACATGGAACTCTTCCTGGCTTTCCCAAGCCATCTTTCCGGTCGATCTCCGATCGCCTGTGGTTCGCCGCACGATCGCCAGATTCGGCGACCGATCGGCGCTCGCCCGCCGGGAACAATTAAACGACCGAACCATGAATAGCCGCGTTCGCAACTCCCGTTGCTTTTCTCTCGCATGGAATCTGACGGGACCGCTCCGGCGGTCCCCTTTCGTCGTCGAAAGCGCTGTGACACACCGGCGAGCCAGAGCTCGCAAACCTTTGCTTATCCATTACATGCTTTGTAGTACGCTTTGTCGGCGAGCGGACGGGCCGCTGTTTTTGGCTTAGAGAAGCCATTCTTAAGAGATGGTGTCGGAAAAAAGGTCCGTCAACCACCAATAGTTGGTCCGCCAACCACCAATACTCTTGGGTCTGAAAAGGTCCGCCGATCACCAATAAGCGGTAGCGATTCAGGCGGTGTGTTGTCGCCGTTCCAGAAGCCAGACGCCGAAGTCGGGAAACTGGAAGTGTTCCCGCTCTACTTTGCTGGTGGCTGCTGAGGTCGCGGCTTCATACGGACGATCCGGTTCCACTTGGCGATAGAATTCGAGGAACTGGGCGTACAATGCGGTGTAATGTTTCTGTCCTTCCGGTGTCTGCAAATACTCCCTGAGTGCTGCCGCCTTCTCCGTGGTGTACATCGCTCTGAGCGATTCCTCATTGGACGCCGCTGCTGCCCGCTTCCGCTCGAACTCCTCGCGTTCACGCTCCTTGTCGTGAGCATAGATCCAGTCGGGTGCGAGCCGATCATTTTGAATGCCATCAATGAGAAACGAAGGGGGTGAGACTTTGAAGCCCGGAAAGCCGCGTGGCCTTTCGTGCATCGCGGTGTCGGTGATCCGAATCCATCGCTGGATGAGTCCCCTCGCGTGCTGCTTGAAGAGACGGCGGATCGCTGCCTCATCGACACCGATCGTGCGGAGCGGTTCGTAGAGTGGATCCTCCGCAATCGCATTCTTTTGGCGTGTGACGCGTTCGGATGTCGGTTGGCGGAAATACTCCCCTTCGTTGAACGCAACGACGTAGAGGCCCTTGGCACGGCGAATAAAGAGGTCTTTGACGTCATGCTGGCCTGGGCCAAATTCAATAATGCCGAGCGAGAGAAGTTCCCGCAGGCAACTCGTGAGATCGAATTTCCGTTTCTTGAGCGGACGATCCGGCGAGAATCCAAGTCCATTGATCGTGAGGTCATCGACGTTCATGAAGACCCGTTTTGATCTCCAGAAGCGATCTTTGAGCTTGAGGAACAGCCGACGACTGGCTGGGGTTAGTTTTCGATAGACATCGAGATCGAACAGGAGCGTTCCTCCGGTCGCCTGGCTCATTCTAAAGAACGACGTCGACCAATCGATTTTCCATGCTCGATCGGCAGCGACGGGTCCTCCCCTCCCGCACGTGGGGAGAAACGTCGACAAGAACTGAACCGTGACACGTTCATGCTGCTGCGTGACGGGGTTATAGAACGCAGTGTTCTGGTACGCGACCGCCGAGAGTCGTTCGAGCGACGCACGGAGTTGGTCGTATTGGAATCCACCGATCGCCATGCCCAGACGCTTGATGATCCAGTACGGTGTGGCGAGTAATGACGTCTCTTGCGTTTGACGGGACAAGCTGATTCCAAGCAATCCGTACAGGACGAACTCGTCAATCGATTTCAGTCCGAGCGGGGCATACACGGTGACAGTGGCTGCGCGCCGCTCCCCTGCCGCTTGGAACGAGTATTTGGTTTCGAACGTTGATGATGGGAGCAGCCCGCCTTGCAATGGCCAGAGAGCCGTCTCCAGCAGGGAAAGCTGGGCAATCCCCTCTCTGTCGATGCCGGGCAATCTGTAACGATTCACAGGTTTCACGCCATCAGGAATGGGTTTGGAGGTCATGCGTGAGGAGAACGAACTGGTGAGATCTGAGGGGCGTTCAACGCATCGAGCGTACGGCCCAAAGGATCGGTGAGTCGAAAAAGTCTATGGCCAAAAAAAATTCTAGCGGAAAAAAGCACCGAAGAAGCCACGCTTCGGTTTCGCCGCCTTCGGCGTCTTGCCGGTGGACTTAGCAGAAGACGGACCAGCCGTCTGCTTGCTTGTTTCGGCATCGACCACGGACGATTTCGTCCGCTTCGAAGTTTCTGGCAGCGTGAGTTGCTGCTGCAACGATCCGATGAGGACATTCCCCTCTCTGAGACGCTCGCTGAGACCGGAGATCAACTCCATCTGAGTCTTGAGCATTTCGGATTGCTGCGTGATTTGTTGGTTTTTTATCGTGAGTTCCTGCCGAAGCATCGAGATCAATTCTGAATTTGCATCGGTTCCATCGCGGTGTGACGTCGCAGTCCCCTCTTTCTCGGAAGCCGTTTCGAGTGGAACGGCACGCTGGAGAAGCTCTTCGGAAATGTGCCACGCAAAGTTCTCGCCTTTCACCCGCAGTTTCAAGACATCCTCGGGGCTTGGCTGAATATGCGACCGATCAGGATGGTGATCGTCTTCAATGATCGGATAAATCACGCGTCTGATTGAACTTGATGATTTTCCGGTGCGCTGCGCGGCTTCCTTGACCGTAAGAAACGAAGACATGACAGGGGAGTGAAGAAACGGGTCTAGCCTACCATGCCACGGTTTCTTGGCAACGCTCTATGGCACCATTTCGGCAGGATGTCCAGCCAAGCTTCCGCCACGGTCGCGGTATGTCTCCGGGAGGTATCTTTACGCTTCATTGGGTGTCACACAGGTTCCACGACGTGGTTACGAGAGGGTCTCGGACGGAAGGTTAAGACGTGTGCGAAAACACTCCATCGACAACCTATCAGAGAAGGTGCAGGCATCCTGTCAGTGAGATGCACGAAAGCATATCGAACGGGTTTCTGGAAACCGTGTGATAGGGGATTCATCGCTACCAGACTGGATTCCAAGACGTACCAAATGGGAGGCGTGGAACACTTCCGAATACTTGCCAACCCCTTTCACGAGACGACTTCGCCGGTATCGATGTGAAAGGCGCTCGCCGTGTGCGAGGGGAGCCGAACGAAGACAGAACTCTCCGTGATAACACACCCAAGAG
>CAILLA010000108.1 GCA_903834925.1 uncultured Schlesneria sp. | reverse complement strand
TGCTCACAAGATGCAAGAACTGAAAGAAGCGGAAGCCGCTCGTCAACAGGAACTGAATTCACAGAAAGAGACCGGCATTCGACTTGACGAGCAGGCGTTGCGTCTCGGCGAGGAAAAGGCCAAATCGGCGACAGACGTCCTGCAATCATTACGCGAACAATATGCGGCCGCTCGTCAAAACTACGAGCAGGACAAGCAAAAAATCGACCATGCAAACGAAAACCTCGGTTCTATGAAAGAGGGAGACCTCTACAAGATTCAGGGCGTACAAGGAAAGATGCTCCAAAAGCAGAGGCTTGAGCAATGGGAAATCCAAGTCGGTCTGTCTGCTGGTCCGGGAACGAAGGTGTACGACTATGCACAGGCTCAAGCTCGGCAGCGAGGTAAAGAGCATGGGATTCTGATGTCCCCCGATTTGGCCGGTTCAGAAGCTGCAAAAGATGCGGCGAAAAACAATCTCAATCAGCAGGAACCCCAACTGCTGAAATTGATCGACGAGCAGTCGAAAAAGAATCAGGATCTTGGAAAAGAGATCGTGACGGCAATACGAAAAGCGTTCGACGTGCAGGACATGAAGGACTACATCGACCAGGAAGTTCAGCAGATTCGCATCGACGTGAAAGAAAAACTGAGAACACTCAATAAGACGTTCAAATAATGTCAACCGCATTCACTTTCAACGGATTCACGCACAACGCCAACGAGGTCGCGTTTGCAAATATACGCCGTGAGGTGATTTTCTCGCAGACGCAGCGACCGCACATCATGCGTGAATCGTGGTCGATGAAGGGGCGGATTGTCTCACAGATTACCGGCGATTGTTTGTCAACGCTGGCGACGGTTCGAGCGGCATATGCGAAGCCAGGAAACTATGCGGCGATGACGTTTTCGACCGGTGGTTCTCCGTTCATTATGGGGAATTCCAACAACAACATCGGAAGCGGCGGACAGACGATTGTTGTCACGAGTCCTGTGTCGCACAGTAATCTCACAGGCGTCGAAGGCGTGACGTTTCTGAATTACACGTTCGGCCTTCAATGCGACACGTTTCTGTCATTGACGACCGATCTTCTGAGCTACCACGAGAACCTGACATTCTCCGACATCGGCGGGGGTCCGATATGCGTGTATCGAATCCCAGTCGCCGGATTGCCTATTGTGCAATCGATCTCGACATCGTCTTGGTTTGAGGCAACGCAGTCTGGTTCAGCGAGTTCACGCGATCCGAATATTCGACAAGAAGACATGATCTTCCCGGATTTCCTTCTGAGGGAACCTGGATCGGCGACTGTGACATATTCAAGCCCCAAAATGGAACGTGGAACGCCGACGGAATACGGAGTTCAGTGGACATACCGATTCCGCAGCGCATTGCCGCTCGGAGATATAAGGCCGCACGCTAAGGGTTAAGGAACAAAAATGACAACCAAACGCTGGCTCGGAAGTGCATACTCAGTCAATGATCTCTGGACAGTTTCGCTGTCCGGGACGGTCATTAGCCAAACCTACACGATGATGATCAACAGTAAGTCTGTGACCTACACGGCAGGTGGTTCGGATACCGTAACGATCATCCTGTCGGCACTTGCGGCAGCGTGGAACGCCTCAACGATTGTTGAGTTCACCGAAGCGACGGCGACGGCATTGCCAGCGGGCGGACCGTATACGTCAATGACGATCACCGGAGACACGGCAGGAAATCCGCTGACGATCTCTGTGTCAACTGGCGGTGGTGCGACGTTCTCAATCGCTCATACGACGTCGGCGACCGGTCCGAACGATTTCACGAACGGGCAAAACTGGTCAGGTGGCTCCGCTCCAGCGAACTCGGACACACTGGTTTTCGACAACGGAAGTGCGAACTGTTTATTTAACATCAACTCGTCGTTGACCGGAATCACGATGTTGGTGAATCCTGGATATAGCGGGAAAATCGGACTTCCACAAATCAACGTCAACGGTCAGACGTCCTACAACGAATACCGAACGACGAATCTGACGTTGGCTGGTGGGACCGTGACAATCAACTGTCCTACGCTTCAGCAATGCAATCTGGCGTTCGGTTCAAATACGTCAACGGTTCGCGTGCTGTCGACCGGTGCGCGACTAAACACGTACATTCCCGTCGTGCTGATCACGGGCGGTAACGGCTCGTCAGAACTGGACGTGTCTAAGGGTGATGTCGGGATAGCGTTCTACCAGGGCCAAACGGCGAACTTCCCGACGATCAAAACTGGATATATTGCCAGTGTTCAGACAGACGCTGTCGTCACATGCGGGGCAGGTTCAACACTCGGTACGATCGTCAAAAACGGTGGCGTGATGACGGTCTCGGCAAACTCGACGACAATCACTCAGGACATCGGCGGCGGGACGCTTACGCTCACGGATTCCGTCACAGTGACGACGCTGAACGTCTATGCCGGTACGGTCGCGATGAACACGTCCGGGACTGTCGGAACAGTCAATCTCTATGGCAGTGCAACTCTCACACTGGATGGAGATCCACGCGGCAAGACAATCACGAACCCGATCAACGTCTATTCGCCGTCTGTCTCAGTGACGGACACAGCCAAAACTGTCAATTCTGGAATAATGTCGCTCGCAATGAATGGCGTTCCGTCCTGCAATTTCTTCCACGGCGGAAACTCGTCAATCGTTATCACGTAAGGTCTGCCGATGTCCTCGGGCTTTCCCGCAATTACCGCTCTGAATCTGGCTCAGGTTTCGTATCCCGGCATTGGGCAATACGAATCAGCCGAGATCACAGACGTCACCGGCGTTCAGCCGGCAGTCGCCACGATTCGCGTGTTGGCGGAATACGGACTTCCTGCGCCGAATGGCGATCTGTCATTCTACTACCAAGCGAATGCTGTCACGTTCAAGAATTGCCATATTGACGACATTTCGTTTGAAGAGGGTACTGGCGGATACGTGATGAACGTCCGCATTCTCGACGAACGTTGGGCGTGGAAATTCGCATCGATTACCGGAAAGTACAACTTCAGGTTGCCGAATAACTGGGTAGACCCAAACCATGAGATGAACCCGCAAGACCTTGCGATAATGTGCTTTCAGGCCCTTGGCGTCGCGGTGTTTGACGTCTCCGCGTTGCCGCTCGATGCAAGGCCGGAAGTTGATTGGGTGAGTGCCAACCCTGCCGAAGAACTCGACAAGATTTGCAAGGATCTCGGCTGTATTATCGTTCCGATTCGGTCGACTGGCGGATGGTCGATCCAGTTCAAAGGGCAGGGATCAAATCTACCTGACGGACTGCCGTTCAACGATTGGGGACAGGGCGTAGACCCACAAGAAACGCCGGACTACATCAAGATCGTGACGGCTCCGTTTCGGTTTCAGGTGCAGTTACCTCTTGGTCCTGTTGGTAAAGATTTAGTAGCGTTTCTTCCCGGTCCAACGGGAACATCAAATCCACAAAATATCGTATGGAAACCTCTTGGTCAGTTGTCGTATCTTCCAAAACCGGGACTATCTCCGTCCTACGGACTTACACCGTTTGGATATTTTTCGGACGTTAGCATATCACGCTTCCTGCTGGCGGATGGAACGCGAGTGTCATATCAGGAACTGGCTCAGCAATCCATTTTTCGGTCGTGGCGTGTCGAATTTGCTTACGAGAGCGGTTCGAAGCGAAGCGTAAATTTCGGAAATAAAAAGAACCCGCAATACAGATGGGGAATGGCAATTCCGGGAATCCCGTATCCCGTCTGCATGGAGCAAATAATCCTTACTGACGAACTTGTGGACGTTTGGACGGACGCGTTTGGTCAGCAACACACGAGACCCGCGTATATTCAAGGTTCGTTTCGAGGCGATTTAATTGAAAGTTCGGCCACATACGGACCAAACTATCCACCGGGAACGCGAATCGATAAGCAATTCAAACTATCCGATATTGGAATGGACGAGCGAGCATCATTTTCGCTGTCGTTTGATCCAATTGATCCCACAAGATCGATAATTACGACATCTCGGCAGATGGTTAAAGTGGCGAGCGTCGGAGAAACCGTTGACATACCGGGCGAGGGTCCAACCCCTGTTCCATACGACCCCGATCCAAATGTCGACCCATCGCAGAATACAAACACTTATGTCCCCGCTGTTCTTCAATACTGCTGCGCGATCCAAGTTCGAGACCCGAACACGTGGCAGCCTTACCGGTACGAGTATCTGTACCAAATCGGAAACGGAACGAATCAGAACTTCTGCCGAGTCGAGGCCAAGGAAGATATCCAACCGTGGGTTAAGGGGAACTACCCTGATACGACTTCCTCACGTGGTGCTCACGTTAATTTCAAAAGCTACACGAACAATCAAGCGGAAGTGGATGCTCAGTGCCTTTACTACGCTCAAAGTCTTGCCAGGGAATACACACTCGTTCAATCGCAAACCCGGACGTATTTCGGAATCATCCCGCAAGACATGAATGGACTGATTCAACAGATTACATATCAACTCGGTCCGCAGGGATCGTCAACGATCATGAGTGCTGGGACAGAACATAGTTACATCACTCCAAGAGCAGACGAACGACGAAGACAGGTTGCACGGGCATCATTAGACGGTAAACTTCAATACTACCGCTACGAAATGCAGAGACTGGCGGCATTGCGAGGCACGAAGAACACCTGATGAGTGCATTAACCCCTAATATACCAATCCTGATTCAGAACGACAGCGGGATGCCGATTCCGCCTCGGTCGATCGTTGTTGTGAC